>NZ_JADIKL010000002.1:0-793406 GCF_044904705.1 Dyella agri | reverse complement strand
CCTTCATGCGCCCCATCAGTGAGGCATCCATGCCGCCGTACTTGGCGCGCCACTTGTAGAACGTGGCGGAGCTGATGCCGTGCTCTCGGCAGAGCTCCGGGACGGGCGTACCGTCCTCGGCTTGCTTGAGCACGGCGATGATCTGGCTATCGCTGAATCGGGACTTCTTCATGGAACCTCCTCGGGAAAGATTACGAGAAAATTCCACTTTCAGCGTCTGCTAATTTACGGGGGGATTACCGATGAGGTTCATCGCTTTGGCGAGGTAGCTGCCTTGAGAGCGCCCCCGAGCCGCCTGAAAAGGGGCAGATGGGCGGATGGCCTAAAGCGGGGCTGTCACCCAGCCGTCATGCACCTGTTCTCGGCGAGTGGTGACATAGCCGGCCCTGTCGTGACAGGTCGCCCCAAGGCCTTTGCTGCCATGACCCGGAACCATCAAAATAGCGACTTACGTCACGTTTTCTATCGGTTGCTATATGCTTAATCGTCGGCGCGGCATTCCCGCAACTGACATAGCTAGTGCATCCATGAGCCCGGCCGTACGACGCATTTAGGTCCCGGACCCATGGATGTTGGCGCTTTTCGACCTACAGGGGGAATTCCATGAAGCGTTTACTGAAGATAGTCCTGCTGTCTGTCCTAGTCGCATTCGGGTTCGCGGCAACGGCACATGCACAAGCAACACGTACTTGGGTATCAGGGGTGGGCGACGACGCCAATCCCTGCAGCCGAACCGCCCCGTGCAAGACCTTTGCAGGAGCTATTTCCAAAACGATAGCGTCAGGCGAGATATCAGTGCTTGATCCAGGCGGCTTTGGCGCACTGACCATTACCAAAGCCATCACACTCAGCGGCGGTGGCGAGCTGGCAAGCGTCCTTGTCTCCGGCACCAACGGCATTGTCATTAACGCCGGCCCGACCGACACCGTGATCCTGCGCAATATGGAGTTCAACGGCATTGGGACCGGCCTTTCCGGCATCCTGATTCAGAGCGCTGGCAAAGTCATCATCGATCACTGCACGTTCCAGGGATTTACCACGGATAACGTCGAAATAGCCGTGACGTCCCCGACTTATGTGACGGTGCTGGATTCGGTCATGACGGGTGGCGCCATAGGCGTTTCGATCGATGGCACGTCAGGTCCGGGTCCTGTGGTTGCGTTTCTGAAAAACGTATCCATCCAGGGAGCTGGCGTGGGCGTACAGACCAAGCGTGGTGTGGTCGACATCACCCGATCCACCATTCAGGGCAACAGCACCTACGGGGTCTACGCTTCCGTTGGATATATCCACCTGGCCGACAGCGCCGTTGCTTACAACGGCACCGGATTGCAGACGGCACCAACGGGGTCGATTGCCATGTCAAACGTCAGCATCTTGAACAACGGTGTTGGCATCGGATCGGGTGGCGGTAGCGTCCAGTCGGCCGCCAACAATCTCTCGGCCGGCAACAACACCGCCGGCGCGCCGACTGGAGCCGCCCTGGTTCAGTAAGGCTTTCGGAGCCCGTGGCACATGGTGGACTGATCACCGCAGCCCCATGCGCTGACTGATATAGCGGTGATTACTGCTTACCGGTAAAGCCGCTGATCAACATGCCGAAAAAAGCCCCTGAAGATCTGGGGCTTTTTTTGTTCTGGCGGAGAGCGCAGGGGTCCGTCCACGACCGAGGGATGACGCTGGCACGCGGGCAAACATGCCCGACCCGAAGGGTTCCTTGCCGTGGCCGCCATGCGGAGACATCGAACGGGCTCTACAAGCCCGCGCAAAGCCAGCCCGGCGGCTCGCGCTGCGCCGCACCATGCTGCTAGCATCGACGCAAACCGGCATTGGCGCCGGCCACGAGGGTTCCGGCGTTGGCTTCGATCAGACCCAGCACGCATCTGGCGGACGTGCGTTACGAGATTCGCGGTGCACTCACCCGCCGCGCCCGCGAGCTGGAAGCGGCCGGCCGCGACATCATCAAGCTCAACATCGGCAACCCGGGCCGTTATGGCTTTGAGACGCCCGCGCACCTGCGCGAGGCAATCGCTGCACACCTCACTGACAGCGAAGCGTACGGCCACGAACAAGGGCTGGAAGCCGCCCGCGAGGCGATCGCCGCCCAGCAGCGCGCTCGCGGGGCGCGGAACGTGGAGGCGGAACGCATCTTCATCGGCAACGGCGTCAGCGAGCTGATCGATCTCAGCCTGCGCGCCCTGCTGCAGCCCGGCGACGAAGTACTGCTGCCCAGCCCCGACTATCCGCTGTGGAGCGCCGCCACCATCCTCAACGGCGGTCGGCCGCGCTACTACCGCTGCCTTGCGGAAAACGCCCATCTGCCCGATCCGGACGAGATCGAGGCGCTGGTCACTCCGCGTACCCGCGCGCTGGTGCTGATCAATCCGAACAATCCCACCGGCGCGGTCTATCCGCGCGCGCTGCTGGAACGCATCGTGGCGGTGGCCGCGCGGCACGGCCTGTTGCTGCTGGCCGATGAGATCTACGACGAGATCCTGTACGACGGCGCGCCATTCCAGCCGCTGGCTGCCGTGGCCGGCGACCTGCCGTGCGTGAGCTTCGGTGGCCTGAGCAAGGTGCACCGCGCCTGCGGTTACCGGGTGGGCTGGCTCAGCCTTTCCGGCGATCCCGCGCGCAGCGCCGAGTATCGCGACGCCTTGCAGTTGCTGGCCGCGCTGCGGCTGTGTGCAAACGTCACCGCACAATGGGCCGTGATCCCTGCGCTGCAGGATGCCCCCACCATCACCGCGCTCACCGCGCCGGGCGGCCGGCTGCACGAGGCGCGCCAGGCCGTGCTCGATGGCGTGGCCGCCAGCGAGCACCTGGAACTGGTGCCACCCGCTGGCGCCTTGTACGCCTTCCCGCAGGTGCGCATCGAGACCATTCCCGGTTTCGACGACAACGTCTTCGCGCTACGCCTGCTGGAAGAGGAACACGTGCTGGTGGTGCCCGGTTCCAGCTTCAACGTGGCGGCCAGCCGCCACCTGCGCCTCACCCTGCTGCCGCAGCCCACGCAGCTGCGCGAGGTGTTCGTGCGCATCGAACGGGTGCTGGCGCGCATGGCGGCGGAACAGCCACGCCGCGCCGTCGCTTGAATGAAGCCCCTCCCCGCCCGCGGGAGAGGAGTTCAAGGAGACGATCCATGCCGCTGACCTACCTCGCCCTGGGCGATTCCTACACGATCGGCGAAAGCGTGCCAGCAGAAGGCCGCTGGCCCGTGCAGCTGGCCGCCACGCTGCGCGACGAAGGCGTGCCGCTGGCCGATCCGGCGATCATCGCCACCACCGGCTGGACCACCGACGAGCTTTCCGCCGCCATGGACGGTGCAGTGTTCGCGCCGCCGTACGATCTGGTCAGCCTGTTGATCGGGGTCAACAACCAGTACCGTGGCCGCGACGTGGATGAGTACCGCGGCGAATTTCGCCGCCTGCTCGGGCGGGCGGTCGCGCTGGCCGCCGATCGCGTCGACCGGGCGCTGGTGCTGTCGATACCGGACTGGGGGGTCACCCCGTTCGCCCACGACAGCGGCCGCGACATCGCGCGCATCGCTGCCGAACTGGACGCCTACAACACCGCCGCTCGCGAGGAAACCCTGCGGCTGGGCGCGCACTGGGTGGACATCACCCCCATCTCGCGCCGGCACCCCAACCTGCTCGCCGACGATGGCCTGCACCCGTCGGCCGCCCAGTACAGCTTGTGGGCCGGAGCCGCGCTGCCCGCGGTCCGGACCATGCTGGCTGCCGCGCCCGCGGCTTGAAGCCGCGCGGCGGCGCCGGCATATCGGGCGTATCATTAGCCTCTTTGCCGGAGCCCCCTCATGTCCCTCGACGCCACCACCCGCGAACGCATCGAATCCCTGCTCAAGAGCCACCGCGTGGTGCTGTTCATGAAGGGCAGCCGCCACGCCCCGGCCTGCGGCTTCTCCGCCGCCGCGACGAACACGCTCAACGAAATCCTGCCCGAATACCACACGGTGAACGTGCTGGAGGACCCGGAGATCCGCGAAGGCATCAAGGCCTACGGTGACTGGCCCACTATTCCGCAACTCTACGTGGAAGGCGAGCTGGTCGGCGGCGCCGACATCATCCGCCAGATGTACGGCAGCGGTGAGCTGCACGCACTGTTCGGCGTGGCCGCCCCCGACCGCACCCCACCAGAAATCACCATCACCGATGCTGCCGCCAAGGCGATCCGCGAAGGCACCGCGAACGCGCAGGGCCTGGCGCTGCATCTGGAGATCGGCCCCGACCATAGCGCCGGCTTCCAGCTCGCCCCCGCCAGCGAACATGACATCGTGGCCCACGCCAACGGCCTCGAAGTGCACTTCGACCCGGCCAGTGCCCAGCGCGCCAAGGGCATCGTGATCGACTGGGTCTCCACCGTGCAGGGCGAAGGCCTGAGCCTGAAGTTTCCCGGCGCCCAGGAAGTGAAGTCGCTGACCGTGCAGGAACTGCAGCAACGCCTCGCCGCCGGCAGCATCACCCTGATCGACGTGCGTCCCGCCGCCGCCCGCGCCGAACTCGCCCCGCTGCCGCAGGCGCGCATCCTCGAGGACGAAGGCTACGAGACGCTCGCGGCCCTGCCCAAGGACACCGCCCTCGCCTTCATCTGCATGCGCGGCATCTCCAGCCAGGGCGTGGCCGAACGCTTCGCCGCGCACGGCTTCAGCAACGTGCACAACGTGGCAGGCGGGATGCTGGCGCTCAGCGGCAGCCATTGAGCGTCCGTTCGGTTGCGCCATCACTGAACAGCTGAAGCGCGCTCGGTCTCATGTCCCACTCGACATTGGTACCCGCATGGATTCCATCGACACCAACCAGACATCCGTGTCGCTAGACGACTTGTTGGCCAGTGCGTCCCGGGCCATGGCGGCTCGGAAGTTAGCGAATGCCGAGCTGACCTTGAAGCAAGCCGCGGCCCTCGCGCCAGACTCGGCCGAGGCGCAGCGGCTCTCGGGCTTGGTGCAACTCATGCGCGACAACCCAGGCAAAGCCGCTGGATTCTTGCGCAAGGCGGTCGAGCTGAAGCCCGACGACTTCAACGCGCACATGAACCTCGGCAGCGCACTGTTCCAGTGTCGGCACACCGATGCCGCCTTCGCAAGCATGCGCCGCGCCTGCGAACTTGCACCCACCGAAGCCGCCACTTGGTACAACCTCGGGCGCGCCATGCAATTGGCGCACAAGCCTGATGAGGCGAAACCCAGTTTGATGCGTGCGATGGAACTGGATCCATCGCACGTCATGACCAGGATGACCCTGGCGCACGTGCACAGCACCTTGGGGGAGATTACGGAGGCCGTCAGCCTTTACCGCAGCGTGCTTAAAATCCAACCGGATCATGCAAAAGCCTGGTTCGATATTTGCAACCTCAAGACGACCCGGCTCGACAGCAGCGAGATAGAACACATCAAGGAACTGCTGAAGCGCCCTCGTGTATCGTCTAACGACCAGGTATTGCTGGGTTATGCGCTGGCCAAGGCACTAGAGGATCAGGGTGACCTGACCGCATCGTTCCACGCGCTGCAAACAGCTAGCGCGATACGGTATCGCCTCGCCCCATGGGACATCCAGGCGGAGCGCGAACGTATCGACGGCATCATCAAGACGTTTGATCGCCCCTTGCCTCGCGCCGTGGATGCAAACCTCGGCCATGGGGTCATCTTTATCTCGTGCCTGCCTCGCTCCGGCTCGACACTGACTGAACACATACTCGCCTCTCACACCATGGTGGAGGGCGCCAACGAGATATCGGAGCTGCAAGCTGTCATCACCGGCGAATCTAGCCGCCGAGGGCAGTTCCTGACGCAGTGGGGACCGCTCGCTACCGCCGAGGATTGGCATCGCCTGGGGTGCGAATACCTCGAGCGCACCACGTATTGGCGCAAGGGCAAATCCTTCTTCACCGACAAAAACCTTGGCAACTGGGCGCTTGTCGGCCCTGCACTGGCCATGCTGCCGGGCGCACGCGTCGTGAACACGTTGCGCGATCCGCTGGAAACCTGCTTCGCCTGCTATCGCCAACTGTTCAAGGACGGCGCTGCTTTCAGCTACGACTTTGAAGCCATGGCGAACTACTACGCAGGATATGTTCGCATCAGCACATTCTGGAAAGAGCGCTTTCCCGAAAACTGGCACGATCACGTCTACGAGGACATGCTCGCGGATCCGGAAGGAAGGATTCGCGAACTCCTTGCGTTCTGTGGACTTCCATTCGAGCAGGGTTGCCTGGAGTTCCACAAGACGCCGCGCTCCGTCCGTAGCACGCCAAGTGCCGCCCAGGTTCGACAGCCTTTGCAGGCGAACACCTCGCGTGCATCTCGCTACGGCGCTTTGCTCGACCCACTGCGCGACCTTCTGCGCCGGCTGGAAATCGAATAGGCATACGCCAGCACCGCATCAAACGGACTGTTCTTTACCTGTCATTCCCGCTGCCTCGGGACGGCCGACACAATCAAACCATCCTGGGCACAGCATAAGAAAAGGCCGCCAGTTTCCTGGCGGCCTTTTCCATTACTGGAGCGATCAAACGACGTTCTGGATCAGAAGTCGTAGGCCGCGCCGAACATCAGGTAACGCGGCGCTTCCAGGCTGAACGGCAACAGATAGCCGGGGTTGATGCCACCGCCGCCGGTATTGTACGTCGCCGAGTACTGCAAAGCGTTCTGCTCGTTGAACACGTTGTGCACCTGCAGGCTGAAATCCAGCTTGTGCTGCGCGAAGGCCGGACGATAGTCCACCTGCAGGTTCAGCTGATGCGTCCATGGCGTAAAGCCAGTGGTGCCACCCGGCGTCGGCTGGCCATTGCACCAGTGATACGACGAGCCGTAGCCGCCCTGTGCGCCTCCAAGCGTCGAAGGATCGGTCTGGTTCGGGCCAAAGAAGCCCAGGCACGACCTGGGGTGGCCCGACCCGATGACGTAGGTGGCGCCGACCATCCACTCGGGAGTGATCTGGTACGAACCATAGAGCCGGAACTGGTGCTTCTGGTCGTTGGCCAGCAAGCCGTTGCTATACGACATGATCTGGCTGAAGTCCCACTGCTCGGTAGCCGACTGGGAGGAACCGCCCTGGCCGATGTTCGACTGCACAGGGCCTTCGGTATTGCCGTAGCTGCGCGAGAACACGTAGTCGATCTTGCCATACCACTTGCCGTCGAACGGGTGCTCCAGGTAGAGCTCCAGCGAGTAGTACTTGCGCTTGACCGCAGGGAAACCCCAATCCGACGGCGACATCCTCACCTGGCCATAGCCGCCACCGACGGTCGGAACGGTCAGGATCTGAGTGCTGCCCGGATTGATCAGGACGCTGCCGAGAAGGCTGGCGGGATCGACGTTGACGCCCTGTGCCTTGCCGGCGTTCACGATGGCCAGCGCATTTTCCTGCAACGGGTTGACCGGGCAGACATCGTTAGCCGGATTGCCGCAGCCCAGGCTGGCATAGGTGTCGTCGATGATGCGACCAAGCTTGTTGTAGGTACCGGTCACACCGTACACCCAGCTCTGATCGAACATCTTGAACTGCTGCTGCATGCCCAGTACGTACTGGTCCTGGTACTCCGCCTTGATGTTCTGGGAGGCGATCAGCTTGGGGTCGAGCGAGGTGCCGTTCTCGCCATTGACGAAAGTCGTCGGGGCCACCTGCACCGTTCCGGTCGGTATACCCGTGGCAGTGATGCCCGTGTAGGTGAAGTACGTCTGGGTGTACGTCGGGGCACCGGCCTCGCGCAAGGCCACCGAAGCCGGCATGGCCAGATAGTAGCGACCCGCATTGCCGAACACCTTGAGGGAGGAGTCGCCGAACACATCCCAGCTGAAGCCGATGCGCGGCGCCCACTGCGGCTTGGTCAGGCGCAGGTACGCGACACCATTCGGGTTGTAGTTGGTGAACTGGTCGTTGCGCAAGCCGACATTCAGCAGGAAGTTCGGGGTGATCTGCCAGTTGTCCTCGACGTACTGTGCACGCTGCGCCACCTTGACGGTAGCCGCATTCGCGAACACGTACTTCGACACATAGCAACCCGCCGCGCCATTGTTGCACGGGGTACCGAGTGCGCCGCCGCCGCCCGGGATCGGCGAGGTCGGCGAGGCGGTCTGACCGTAATTCCAGGCATAGCCCGGGCCGGTCATGATGTTGCCGTCGTTGCTGTCCGTGGTGGTGGCGTTGTCGATACCGAACTGCAGGTCGTGATTGCCCAGCTTCCAGTCGAGGTCGAGACGGAAATTCAGCTCCTCTGCCTTGTGCTCCGGGCTGGTCACGTTCGTGGTGATATTGGACGTGTGTACGGGGCCGTTCGGCGTGTAGGCGGGGTTTTCCAGCGACGAACTCAGGATGTTCGCCACGCTCGGGTCATACCCGGGGAACGGCGCCTGCATCTGGTAATACGTGGAGTCCATCTTGCCGAACATCGCGTTCAACGTCAGGTTGTCGGTGATGTACGAGGTGTACTTGCCGATCCAGATGTCGAAGGCGTTCTTCGTGCGCTGGGTCAGGCTTTCAAACGCGCCGACCTGGTGCGTCGTGTTGTTGTAGGCGTAGACCGAATCGGGTTGAAGGGCGTTCTGGTTGCGGATGTTGGTCAGCGACAGGATGTTGCTGTCGTTGATGTTCCAGTCCAGCTTGGCGTAGAACTTCGGCTGGCTCTGCTTGAAATAGTGAATGTCGCCCGCGTTGACGGAGTGGTTGGTCTGACCCTGCGTCTTGTCGGCTTCGGCCGCAACGAAGAAGAACAACTTGTCCTTGATCAGCGGGCCACCGACGTAAGCGTCGTAAATCGTCTCCCACAGGCCATTTGGCTTCTGGTAGGTCTGGAGGTCCCCGGCCTGTTGCCCAGCGCGGGTGCTCAGCGGGTTGTTCCAGTAGATGTTGTCGGCGGTGCTCTGCGCAAACTCCGGCCGCCACTGCACCTGACCACCAAAGTGCCAGTCGTTGGTGCCGCTCTTGCCCACCTGGCTGATCACGCCACCGGTCGAACGACCGTACTTGGCGTCGTATCCGCTGGTCAGGGTCTGCTGCTGGTCGATGGCGCCATAAGGCAGATCGATGCCGCCAGTGTTGCTAAGCGGATCGGACGTATTGAAGCCGTTGATGTAGTAGGCGTTCTCGACGACGGTGGAGCCGCCGAACGAAATCACGGAATGCCCCAGGCTGTCGCCGCCCAGCATGGCTGCGCCCGTCGTGGTGCCCGGCGCAAGCAAGGCGATGGCCGTTGCGCTGTGAGCCAGCGGCAACTGCTTCAACTGCTGCGCGGTAATGGTGAGATTCTGGGTGGTGGAGGTCACGTCGATCGCGGGCAACGCATTCGCCGTCACGGTCACCGTGCTCAGGGACTTCGCGTTCGGGCCGCCGGCCTGCACGAAGTCGGCCTCGGACGCGCCGCCTGCGACAGGGCTGACGTTGCTGTGCGACTGCACCACGGCGCCGTTCTGGAGCAGGTTGACCGTGTAGCTGCCGATTGGCACGGTCACCGAGTAGTGCCCCGTGCTATCGACCGGAACAGTGCGGTTGAAGCCCGCACCACCAGTGACCTGCACGGTGGCGCCGGAGGTTGGCGCGCTACCGAAGATGGTGCCTGTGGTGGCCTGCGCCAGCACCTGGCCCGTCATGCCAACGCCGGCGACGATGGCCACGGCCAGCGCGGTGCGGCTCAGCGCGGAACGGCGCATTTCCCGATTGTGCTTATTGTGTTTAACGACATTCATGAGATTGGGAACTCCCCTCGCAAAAATACGGTTTCTTCAGTAGGTAGAAACACGGCAATTGCGCAACTCAGTCCGATGCTCGCCACAGGCCCCGAATGACGCGACCTGAGGTGAAGCCGGCCGAGCCACAACAAACGCCACCAGTAACGCGTTGCCACTCGCCAACTGAAAATAGTCGTTCAAATAACACAAAGTCAACGTTCAAGAAATTTCGTAATTGCAATTTACGCAATTAGTTGCGACATAATTCGAAAACTAATGCGCTCGCTTGACTTGCGCCCGAAATCGAATGGCGTTCGCAACAACCGTTATGATTCGGTGCATCTCCTGAAGTGGCGCCCCCAATGTCGCAGCACCCCTCATTCTCCACAACGACCGGCCTGCTGATGACGGAAGCAGGCAAAGCGCTCAACCAGGGAAGATTCGATCTCGCCGAGCGCGCATTGACGCAAGTTCTTTCTAGCAACCCCGGACTTGCCGACGCTCAATTCCTCTACGGCCTCACCTGCCTTATGGGCGGCGATGCCGCCAAGGCCGTCGGCTTCCTGCGCAAGGCCGTCGCGCAACGCCCCACCGACGCCAACATGCTGATGTACCTCGGATGCGCCTTGCACGACGCTGGCGCACCGGGCGAAGCGCTGGATCGTCTGCATCGGGCTTGCGAACTGGCACCGCGACACGCATCGCCCTGGTACAACCTCGGCAAGGCGCTGAAACAGCAAGGGCAGCTGCAGGAGGCCGATCAGGCATTTCGCCGCACGTTGGCATTGGATGAGCGACACGTGCTGGCCCGCATCGGCGTGGCCGATATCGCCACCATGCAGGGCGATATCGCCCGCGCCGTATCCGAGTACCGGCACGTGCTGCGCCTCCAGCCCGATCGCGCCGAGGCATGGCACGGGTTGGCCAACCTAAAGACCGAGCCGTTGAGTACGGCCGATGTCGAACAACTCCGTCGAGCGCTACTTAACCCGGGCCTCAAGCCTGATATGCGGATATCACTAGGCTTCAGCCTGTTCCGGGCGCTGGAGGACCAACGGGACTATGCCGGCGCCTTCGAGGCGCTGCGCCAGGCAAACGCGGACAAACGCCGCCAAGTGGAATGGGACGCCGCCGCCGAGCGCGCGAAGGTCGACCGCATCATGGAAGCCTTTCAAGCTCCATCGCCTGCGCCGGTGAATCCCGAATTGGGTCGTGAAGTCATTCTGATCGTCAGCCTGCCGCGCTCGGGCTCGACCTTGCTCGAACACATCCTTGCATCGCATCCCGATGTCGAGGGTGCCAACGAGATCCCGGACCTTCCGCAAGTCATCGAAGACGAATCGCGCCGTCGCGGCCAGCCCTTCCCGGCGTGGGTCGCCGCGGCGACCGCCAGCGACTGGGAGCGCCTGGGCAAGGACTATCTCGCACGCACCGCCCATTGGCGCGAAAAGCGTCCTCGCTTCACCGACAAGGAACTCTGTAACTGGCCACTGGTCGGCGCCGCGCTCGCCATGTTGCCTGGCGCGAAGATCATCCACTGCCATCGCGACCCGGTCGAAACCTGCTTCTCCTGCTACCGCCATCTGTTCCGGCATGGCGTGCACTTCAGTTACGACCTCGATGATATGGCCGATCACTACTGGGATTACCTGCGCCTCAGCGAATTCTGGCTGGCGCGCCATCCGGATCAGATGCTGGATTTCTCCTACGAGGCTCTGCTGCAGGAACCCGAAGCGCAGATCCGCCGCCTGCTCGCGTTCTGCGACCTGTCTTTCGACCCAGCCTGCCTGGCACCCCATCGAACCCAGCGCGAGGTACTCAGCACCGCCAGCGCGGCGCAGGTACGTCAGCCCATTCAGCGCGATACGACGCATAGCACGCCGTATCTGGAACTGCTGCAGCCACTGCGCGACCGCCTCGCGCGCTGAACGAACAAGGCCGCCGGCTGCCCGGCGGCCTTGTTCGTTTCTGCGCTTCTTGACCTCGTGCCGTTGCAAACGACGGCACGAGGTCAAGAGGGTGTGGCTTACCAGTCGAACTTCACGTTGAAATCTACATAGCGCGGCGGTTCCGTCGAAACCGCGGTCTTGTAGATCGGGTTGTAGTAACCCGTTCCACCCTGGTACACGACGTAACCGTTGGATGGACCCGCGAACAACAACGTATTCTGCTCGTTGAACACATTGTGCACTTCAGCCTGGAAGGTGAGGTGCTTGTTCGCCCATTCCGGCACGTACGACACGCTCAGATTGAGCTGATGAGTCCACGGTGTGTGACCACTGGCTCCCGGAGGAGACCCGACACCACCATGACCCAAGAACCCACCCGGGTTGTTGGGATCCGGTACAGTCGAATTGCCGCTCGGCACACCACCGCAGAAGTGCTGATAGGGACCGCCGTACAGATCCGGATCAATCGTGTCGCCGTAACCGCTCAAGCAGATGTTCGGCGCGCCCGACTGCATGATGAAGGTAGCAGCAAGCGTCCACTCAGGCGTAACGGAATATGCGCCGAAAAGCTTGAGGGTGTGGCGACGGCTATTGGCCTGTTCGCCGTTGGCATATTGCATGAGATCCGGGAAGTCCCACTGTGCCGTGGTCGAACCGGACATGCCACCGTTCTTCTGGTTGGTGATCTGCCCCGTACCGGTTTCGGTCGGACCCTCGCTGCTGCCGTACGACTTGGAGAATAGGTAGTCGATCTTGCCGTACCACTTGCCGTCCCAGGTGTGCTCCAAATAGGTGTCCAGGGCGTAGTACTTACGCGACGGCTTCGGGAACGTATTAACGAAGTTCGTCAGGACGCCCTTGCCGGTGTTCGGATCCCATGTGGCCAGACCGCAGGGTTCCGGGATGTAGTTGGTCTTGCCCGGATTGACCAAGCCGCCAGCAACGGTGCCGCACGCCACGACGTTGGTGTCGTCCACGAGGTTGCCTACCTTCTCGAAGGTACCCTGCATGCCGAGCACCAGGCCGGTATCACCGAGCATCTTCTGGAAGCCCAGCACGTATTCGTCCTGGTACGAGGCCTTTAGGTTGGTCGAGGCATAGTTCTTGGTATTGCCGGGGACGCCGTTCTCGCCATCCGGCGAGTAGTAACCTGGCGTCGTCACGCCCGGCGCCAAGTTCATGAGTACCGGGCTGATTCCTGTCGGGACGCCATTCGGGCTGATGCCGGTATAGGTATAGGTGACTTCGCCGTTGATCGTGCCCATGGCCGCGTTGCGTGCAGCCAGGCCCGCCGGCAGAGCCAGGTAGTAACGCCCTGCATTACCGAAGAGCTTCAACGTGCTATCGCCAAACACGTCCCAGCTGAAGCCTAGGCGTGGCGCCCACTGCGGCTTCGTTTCCCGCACGTACGGAATGCCGCCGGGGCCGAGGTTAGTGAACTGGTCGTTACGCAGGCCAAGGTCGAGCAACACGTTGGGCGTGACCTGCCAGCGATCTTCCACATACTGCGCCTTCTGGCGGACAGCCAGCGAGACGTTCGAACCAAACAGGTTCTGCACCACGTAGTTGCCACCAACAGGGGGGGTGACGTAAGGCGCAGTGGAGGCATAGGGCGGCAAACTGCCAGGCGTGAGGTATACCCAGCTACCGCCGCCAAGGGTTGTGATGCCATCGTGGTCGTCGCGGTACTGCAGGTTGTCGATGCCGAATTTGAGATCGTGGTCGGCCGAGATCTTCCAGTCGAAGTCGACGCGCAGATTGGCGGTCTTGGTGGTGTGTTCCGGGTTACCGATCGTTGTCTGGACCAGGTTCGGGACGACGACCCCCCCCGGTACCGTCACACCCGGGCTAAAGGTCACCGGCGCCGAATTCCCGCCGCCCGACAGGCTGGTGTAGTACTGGCCGCCCATCTGGCCGTACAAGACTTCGAGCGTGAGGTCGTCGGTGATGTACGAGGTGTACTTAAGGATGCCTACGTCGAATGTGTTCTTGGTCAACACGCCCGGACCGTAATAGGAGCCGACGCTCTGGTTCGTGTAGTTGTAGTTGTAGTAGTTGTGGGTAAGGTCCTGATCCTTGGTCCGGGCAGCCGTCAACTCCAACACATTGCTGTCGTTGATGTTCCAGTCCAGCTTGCCATACAGCTTGGGCGCGGAGTCCCCCGTCGACGCCCAGAAACCCGACGGTGATGCTGTACCCGTGTTTCCGACACCGTACTGCTGGCTATCGTGTTGCCATTCGGCCGTCACGAAGAAGAACAGCTTGTCCTTGATCAGCGGACCGCTGACATAGGCGTCATACACCGTCTGCCAGTCGCTGTTCTGCTTGTTGCCCGTCTGGATCTGGCCAAAGCCGGCAGGATAGGCCGTGGTGCCCTGGTTAGTCATCCAAGGCTGACCGTTCGATCCCAAAGCACCGACCGGCGTCCGCGGGTTGCTGTAGTAGATGTTGTCGTAGGTGCTTTCCGCAAAGGACGGCCGCCAGGACACGTATGCACCTGCATGGAAGTCGTTGCTGCCTCGCTTGCCGATCTGGCTGATCACACCGCCGGTCGAACGACCGTATTCAGGACCATAGCCGGAGGTGATGGTCTGCTGCTCGGCAATGGCGAAGTACGGCAGCGCAATGCCGCCCGAGCCGCCGATCGGATCGGTGGTGTTGAAGCCGTTGAGATAATAGGCGTTTTCCACGACGCTGTTGCCGCCCATGGAAACCAGCGGCGTACCGGTAGGGCCTTTGCCAAGGGTAGAAGGACCCTGGTTCACACCCGGAGCCAGCAAGGCAATCGCTTCGGCGCTGTGTGCCAGCGGCAGGTTCTTCAACTGCTCTGAGGTGATCACCGAGGTTTGACGGGTGGAGGATACGTCGATCGCTGGCAGCGAGTTGGCAGTGACCGTGACGCTGGAAAGATTCTGGACATTCTTGCCGGCTTCGGTGGAGGCAAACGGCACCGCCGTGCCACCCGCAACGCTCACCTGCACATGCTCACGCTTGGCAACTACGTTGCCGCCCTGCACCAGCGACACGGTGTAGTCGCCCACCGGCAACTGGTTGGCGCCATAGCGGCCATCGCTGCCAACCGCGACTTCGCGGGTCAGGCCGGTCTGGTTGTTGACGACACGTACCGTCTCACCCGCCGCGACCGGAGCGGTACCGAAGACCGAACCCGTGGTGGCCTGACCATAAGCCAGACCCGTGACCCCCAGCCCCATAGCCAAGGCAGTAGCCAGGGCAGTGCGGCGGTAGTGCATCCCTCGTTCATAGCGCTTGTTCATTTTCTCTCCCCAAAAAAACAGCCCTTGCGGGTAGTTGGACTCGCCCCACCCGGACCACATGGATAGCAGCGACTGCGGCTTGCATGGAATTAAGTTCGATTCGACACCTTTGCTCAGCAATCTCCGCGCCGAGGGACAGCCCCCGAGGAACCCGCGGTCGCGGCTTACAGATTTCTTCCATCCTTAAATAGAAGTTCTGAGCGTTTTTAATCTAGTTTTCATGAATGATCGCTGTCAACAATTTATTAAGCTTTCTATATCGAAAAATAAATCGATGCGTAAAATTATTACGAAATAAATATCGATAATTAGAAAGTATTATCGATTCGCAAGATATTTTGAACGGGCTTTTGGGCGCACGAGTCATTCGGAGCCTCGTACTTTCAATGGCATGGAGTGCCGCACTCGAACTCGTCCCTCCGGTCGAGCGCGCAATTTTTCGCGAACGCCAAGTGTCCACGGGAACTCATTGGACAACATAGGCTGATGACGGCCCAAACGGGCCGAGTCAACCAGGGCGCTGACCTTCTTCATATCTGGACGGCACGGTGGTTCGATGCCTTCGAATGGGATTTGAATACGGCGTACCTAGGCGGTACACCGACCTCCCGCTCATGGAGGAAGCCGAATGCCAGTGAAGGAACTGTGCCAACAGTGCGGTTTCAGCATGGCTTTCTACGGCTCACTACTCAACAAGTTCGATACTTGGAGCCTACCGACATCAACCGCCTGAAGCAGCTGCTGGCTTAGCAGCCCCCTGGGAACGCCTTGCTTAGGCGACGGATCCTGATACCGATCCAGCGACACAGATGCACGGGCAAGGATGACCTCGCCTGAAGGCCAGGCACTGATGAACTATGCATACAGTCGTATCAGCAGAAAGCGATGCCGCCAGTTCGGGGCAAGCGAGAGAACATGGCTGTCGCCTGGCGACAGCCACTGACTCGTCCCAAAACAGCCAACAAGGCTAGATCGAATATCCTCGCGCCTGATCCGCACAGGGAACAGCAGCATCAGGCGCCTAAAGGTCGCCGATGACACCATCTACAGGGCAGCTTCCATCGAGTCAGGTGGCTCTGGCATGAACATGACGCGCACCCCGATTCGACCTCCAGAGCGCCCGGTGAACCGACGCGATGCCCTCTGAGTGCGTTGTTCGCTCGCTCCATGAAAAAAGCCACCGGCCATGACGGCCGGTGGCTGCTAAGCGTCAACGCTGATGCTTATCAGTAGTCGTAGGTCACCGACAGCCGCACGGTGCGCGGCGGTGTGGTGAACAACGGCTGGCCGTAGTCGGTATTGACGTAGATCGTGTTGTTCAGTCGGTTGAAGGAGCTGGGCATCGACGGATCGGTCTGCAGTGCACGCTGCTGGTTCAATACGTTGAAGGCATCCAGGTTGAAGCTCAGCTTGTGATCTGCGAACGCCGGGCGGTAATGAACACCGAGGTTCAGGAGCTCAGTCCACGGCGTGTGGCCCGCCGAACCCGGAGGCATGCGCTTGCCGTTGCACCAGTGGTAGTTACCGGTGCCCGAGTTGTTATAGCCGGTCGGGTCGTTGGCTCCACCAGGGAGGTAACCGCCCGGACCCTGGGTCAGCGGGCCAAAGTAGCCCAAGCACTCCTTCGGCATACCAGACTGCACCAGCAAGGTGGCCGAGAGCAGCCATTCCGGGGTGATCTGGTAGTCGCCACGGAACCGGATCTGATGCTTGCGGACGTTGGCGAACTCGCCGTACTGGCCGTCCATCAGCTGCCAGCTATCCCAATCTTCGGTCTTGGAGATGTCTTCCTGGCCGAAGTCGGAACGCACCTGACCCTCGGTGTTGCCGAAGCCACGGGTGAAGGTGTAATCGACGCGTCCATACCACTTGCCGTCGAACGGATGCTCCAGGTACATGTTGAGAGACCCGTACTTGCGAACGGCGCCGCGATCGAAACCCCAGTCCTTCAAGGTCATCGGCACGAGAACGCTCTTGCTGCCATCGTCGGACACCACCAGCATGTTGTTCGTTCGGCCGGGGTTGAACAGGCGGCAGTACGACGCGCCATACAGCGAATTGGAGTACAGGCTCGGGTCGAGGCCCATGCTGGTCATCTTGGTGGCAATCTGGCCCGGCGAGCACTCATCGTCGATCGCGGCCTTCAGTTCGCGCCACATCGCCTTGGCGCCGTACACCCAGTTGTCGCCCAGCTTCTTGTCGAAACCGACGATGAACTCGTCCAGGTACTCCGGCTTCAGGTTGCGTGCGGCGACCTGCATCGGATCCTTGGGCGCGCCGGTCTCGCCGTCTGGCGAAGTCGTCGGCCCCAGCTGGGTCAGACCCTGCGGAACGCCGGTGACCGGGTCGATGCTGGTGTACGAGTAGTTGGTGGTGAGGTAGGTCGAACGGTTGGCTGCGCGCTCCGCCGCGTTGTTGGGCAGCGCGAGGTAGTAGCGGCCGGCATTGCCATAGACCTTGAACGAGGAGTCGCCGAACACGTCCCAGCTGGCACCGAGGCGCGGTTCCCACTGGTTCTTCTCGTCGACGAAGGCTTGGCCAAGGTCGTTGTAGTTGGTGAAGCGGTCGTTGCGCAGGCCGATGCTCAGGTACACGTTCTGAGCCACCTGCCAGTTGTCCTGCAGGTAATAGGCCTTCTGCGACATGGTCATGCTGGTCGCCCAGCCGATTTCGCGCTTCTGCACTTCGCCGCCGCCCAGGTAGCGCCAGTAGTAGTTCACCGCCGGATTGAACGGATTCTGCTGGTTCGGGCCCTGATCGGTGGCCCGGTAGTACATATTGTCGATACCGGCCAGCAGGTCGTGGTTACCCAGTTTGTAGTCGAAGTCCACACGCAGCCCACGAGTGGAGTTCTTGGCGCCGGGCGAGGTCCACGAGGTGTTGGTCTGGGCGTTGGTGGGATGGCTGCCGTCGGGCAGCGTGGCGTTGCTGCCGCGGGAAATGAACGGCAGCGGGCTGGTGTTGCCGTACTCGACCGGATCCTGGAATTGCGCCTTGCCACCAGTGATGCTCAACGTAGCTGCATCGGTGATGTAGCTTGTGAAGTGGCCGATGTAGAACTGGGCGTTGTCCTTGGCGACGTCGTTCTTGCTGGAGTACGCGCCACGCTGCAGCGTGTCGTAGTCGAAGACGTAGGTTTTCCCCGCGCCGTTACTGCTGTTGTTCCGCAGCGCGGTCAGTTCCAGGATGTTGCTGTCGGTGATATTCCAGTCCAGCTTGCCGTAGAACTTCGTTTCCTTGTCGTGGAAATCCTGCACCTTGGCGTTGTCGATGATCTCGACATTAGTGCCTTGGGTCTTGGTGGTTTCGCCCGCCAGGAACAGGTACAGCTTATCCTTAATCAGCGGACCGCCGATGTAGGCCGAGTAGATCGTCTGCCATTCCTTGTTGTCGTTGCGATACTGACGCAACGAGCCCGGCGCGTTCGGCGCGGGTGCGTAGTTGACCAGGCTGCTCGACGCCGGAATGGTCGGATTGCCATAGCGGTAGTTGACCGGATCACCTTCAAGGAAGCGCGGCTGCCAGGCAATCTGGCCGCCGAAGTGCCATTCGTTGCTGCCGCGCTTGCCGACCTGGTTGATCACGCCGCCGTCGGAACGGCCGTACTTGGCGTCATAGCCGCCAGTCAGGGTTTCCTGCTGCTCGATGGCACCGTAGGGCAGCTGGAAGCCGCCGAGGTTCTTGTACGGTTCGCCAACGTTGTAGCCATTCACGTAGTAGGCGTTTTCAGACACGCTGGAACCGCCGAACGACACCAAGGAGCCGCCGGAAGGTCCGGTGAAGAAGCCGCTGCCCGACGTGGTGTTAGGCGAAAGCAACGCAATTGCCTCGGCGCTGTGCGCCACAGGCAGGCGCTGCAGGTCGGCCGCAGTGATGACCGTGCTCGAGTTGACGTTGGTGACGTCGATGGCAGGCAGCGCGTTAGCCGAAACGGTTACGGTGGACAGCTCCTTGGCGTTGGCGCTGCTGGAGGCAAAGTCGATGCCCGCGGCGGCACCGGTCGAGACATAAACGTTCGGGTGCGTGCTGATGACCGTGCCGTTCTGCTTCAGGGTGACGGTATACGTACCCACAGGCAGGTTGTCGGCGCGGTAGCGGCCGGTGCTGTCCACCGCCACTTCGCGGGTGAAGCCCGTGGCGCTGCTGACCGCAACGGTTTCGCCGGACGCGACAGGGGCCTGGCCGAAGATGCTGCCGACGGTGCTCTGGGCAAGTGCAGCGCCACTGAAGCTCAGGCCCAGGGCGATCGCCAAGGCTGTCGGGCGCCAGCGGAAGGTGTTAGCGCTGACTCCATATCGAATATTCATTGAATGCTTCTCCCCAAATTGATAGACGACTGATGCATCAGAGACACATCATTGTTCGGCGGATCAAAACCTATTTCGCAAGAACTAACTGTAAATTCTTGCGAACCCTTCCTCGTACGGTCCGCCTAGTCGCAAAAAATAAGACCGCAAAAACGCGTTAGTCAACAAAATTTTATCTTTTCCGCAACATCTAGTCGAAAGATCCCCGGCAAAGCCCGTGCTCGACTGTAAGATATTGCCAATCCAATCAACGAGTTACATTGAAAACGAAATAAATAGACGTAACATCCTTGTCGCGCGCGGAAATACACCGCCACGCAGGCTGAGCGTTTCGTCACCCGCGACCGTTATCGTTTAACGCAATGGGCTGCGTACCCGCCCCAGCGGCACAACCGCCTTAGCCCTTCCGGGTTCCCCCGCAACCTGTCGATGACCAGGCTGTCAAAGGCATGCCTTGACGAATTGAGTGGCGCCATCGGTGGCACTACCATCGATCGATGAATTCGATAGCGTCTCCATCGGCACAACTTACGTCAGATCCGCAAGCTACCCGGCCCGAAGACGATGCCCGTCTCTCCGCGGCACAGGCCGCCCTGGAGTCGCGGATCGGCCGCTCACCTCATGATGTTGCCGCACTGATTGAGCTATCCACAGTGATGTTCCAGCGTGGGCAGCTCCGGGCATCCAGCCAACCGTTGCTCCTGGCCGCGACCCGGTTGCCGCGCAATGTGCCACTCATCCTTTCATTGGTAGAACGACTGATCGCCACCGGCGAAATCGTGGCCGCACGTGCCTGCCTCGACCTGCTAGCACAAGCACCCGAGCCGCCTGCCGAACTGCTGGCCGCGCAGGCCCATTTGCGCTTTGTGCTCGGTGACATCGCCATGGCCAGAGAATTGATGGCACGGGCCATCCAAGCCGGCGCCAACTCCCCGGGCGAGCTGCACATGTACGCCATGCTGCTCCAGTTCAGTGGCAGGATCGACGAAGCGCATGCCGTGCTGGAACGTTGCCTTGCGCAGTGGCCGACTTTCGGCGACGCCGCCATGGTGCTAGCTAACCTGCGCAAGCAATTGCCGGAATCGAACCGGCTGGCCTGGCTGCGTGAACAATTGCGGCAAATGCCTGCGACCGGCACCAGCCCCGAACGCGACTTCGTACGGGCTGAGTTCGAATATGCTTGCTTCAAGACACTGGACGACCTCGGTCGGCATGAGGAGGCATGGTCTGCACTGTCGCGCTGTAACGCGCTGATGCACGCCCTCAACCCTTACCGCGCCAACGTCGAGGAAGAAGTTGTCGACGCATTGGCCAACATGCCGGTGACCAGCACACCTCCGTGCGCCCCCCCTCCCGGCCCCGTACCCATCTTTGTCGTCGGCATGCCCCGCTCTGGCACGACCCTGCTGGATCGCATCCTGACCAGCCATTCGCAGGTCGCCTCGGCCGGGGAGATCATTGATTTCTGGCGTCAGCTGCACTGGGTAGCCGACGTGACCCCGGCACGTTCCGAAGGGCTGCTAGAAGTGATCCGGCGCAGCGACCGGATCAACTACCGGGAACTCGGGGAACGCTACCTGAAGCAGACCCAATGGCGCGCGCAGGGCAAGGCCTGGTACGTGGACAAGCTGCCTGCGAACATCCAGATGGTCGCGTTCATCCGGCGGGCATTGCCGCATGCGCCCATTCTGCACATGGTGCGCGACCCGATGGACACGTGCTTTTCCAACTACAAGGCCATGTTCGGCAACATCTCGCCGTACAGCTATGACCTTGCAGCCCTCGCGCACTACTTCGGCCAGTACACGCGCCTCGCCCGACACTGGAACGCCGCAATGCCTGGCGCCGTGCTCGATGTCCCGTATGCCGGCCTGGTGCAACAAACCGAGGCTACCGTTCGCGGAATCCTGGATTTCTGTGGGCTACCGGTCGAAGAGGCTTGCTTCCGGCCGGAGCGCAACACCTCCCCCGTGGCCACCCCCAGCGCCGCCCAGGTGCGCGAGACGATACACGCACGTAGCCTGGGACAGTGGCGAACCTATGCGCGACAGCTGGAGCCCCTGCGCCTCTCACTGGAGGCCCGACTGGGCGAACCAGTCGGGTGACGCCGCATCCGCGACCCAGGCCCTCCCGGACCCGGGCCGAATGCGGACAGCCAGCCCTCACTCCCCCTCGCCATCCCCCTCGAACCGCAGGTGCTTCACGCTGCGGCCGTTGCGGCGGACCAGCTTGAGCGCCTCGATGCCGACACGGATGTGCGCCTCGACGTACTGGCTGGTGACCTTGCGGTCGCTGGCTTCGGTCTTTACGCCCTCGGGGATCATTGGCTGATCGGAGACCAGCAGCAGCGCGCCGCAGGGGATGCCGTTGGCGAAGCCGGCGGCAAAGATGGTGGCGGTCTCCATGTCGATCGCCATGCAGCGCGTCTGCCGCAGGCGATCCTTGAACGCCTCGTCGTGCTCCCAGACTCGACGGTTGGTGGTGTAGACAGTGCCAGTCCAGTAGTCGTGGCCGAGGTCGCGGATCATGGTGGAGACGCCACGCTGCAGCTGGAACGCCGGCAGCGCAGGCACTTCCGGCGGCAGATAGTCGTTGCTGGTGCCCTCGCCACGGATCGCGGCAATCGGCAGCACCAGATCGCCGATCTGGTTCTTCTTCTTGAGCCCGCCGCACTTGCCCAGGAACAGCGCAGCCTTCGGCTCGATCGCGCCGAGCAGGTCCATCACGGTGGCTGCGTTGGGGCTGCCCATGCCGAAGTTGATCAGGGTGATGCCATCGGCGGTGGCGTTCGGCATCGGTCGGTCGCGTCCCTGCACCTCCACGCCATGCCATTCGGCGAACAGGTCCACGTAGTGACCGAAGTTGGTCAGCAGGATGTACTGGCCGAACTGCTCCAGCGGTGTGCCGGTGTAACGCGGCAGCCAGTTGGCGACGATCTCGTGCTTCTCTTTCATGCAGTGTTGCCTTGTCCGTTAGTGCCTCCGCGCCTGCGGAGGGTGCCGGCGACGCCACGCCGGCGGGGTCCTCTGGCCTGCGTCCATTATGAATGGATGCGGCTGCCGCCGGCGTACCCTCGTGTTATGTTGCGAATGCCATTCGAGGGGGATGACACATGCGCATGGGCCTGACCATGGACGCCGCCTGCGATCTGCCGCAAGCGTTTCTGCAGGAGCACCGCATCACGGTGATGCCGATCACCGTGAAGGTGGATGGCGAAACCTTCATGGACGATCGCGATCCCGCAGAGATCCAGCGTTTCATCAACCGTCGCCTCGGCAGCCGCAGCCACTCGGCGGAAACCGAGCCCACCTCGGCAGAGGAAGTGCAGCAGCTGTTCCTTGAGCGCCTGGTGCTGGAGCAGGACTGCGTGTTCAGCCTCACCATCACCGCCACCCGCAGCCCGATCCACGACAACGTGGTGCGTGCCAGCTTCGCGGTGCTGCGCGGCTACCGCGAGGTGCGCGAGCCGGCCGGTGTCAATGGTCCGTTCCTGATGCGGGTGATCGATACCCGCAACATCTTCGCCGGCGCAGCGCCAGCAGTCTTCGAGGCCGCACGGCTCATCGCCGCGGACGAGGCCCCGGCCACGATCCGCGAACGACTCAATCACATCGCCAACCACAGCTACGGCTACATGCTGCCGCGCGACCTGTACTACCTGCGCGCCCGCGCCAAGAAGAAGAACGACCGCAGCGTCGGCCTGTTCAGCGCGATGCTGGGGTCGGCGCTGGACATCAAGCCGATCCTGCGCTGCTTCCGCGGCGAGACCGGGCCGGTAGGCAAGGCGCGCGGCTTCGAGCAGGGCGCACAGCAGCTGTTCGACTATGCCGCCGCGCGCGTGCGCGCCGGCCTGCTGGTGCCGATGGTCTGTGCCAGCTACGGCGGCGATCTCGCCGTGCTGTCGCACCTGCCCGGCTACGCCGGCCTGCGCACGGCCTGCGAAGAATGCGGTGTCACGCTGATGGAAGCGCCGATGAGCATCACCGGCATGGTCAATGTGGGCGAAGGCGCGGTGACGTTGGGTTTTGCTGCCGAGGAGCACGAGGCTGCATTCTGAGCCTCGCCTGCGCGCGAACAGCTTCCCGGCACGGCCACGCCGGGATCACGGGCAGGCCCTCAGAAACCGTAGCTGAGGAAGCCGCCGTCCACACCCAGCACCTGGCCGGTGATGTAGCTGGCCGCGGGCAGGCACAGGAAGGCGATTGCCGCGGCCACTTCCTCCGGCTCGCCGATGCGCTTGAGCGGCGTGCGCTCCAGCACCTCTTCCAGGTAATCCTCGTCGGCCAGTGCGGGATCGGTGCGCTGGGTACGGATGTACCACGGCGCTACTGCGTTGACGCGGATGCCGTCCACCGCCCACTCCGCGGCGAGGTTGCGCGTGAGCTGGTGCAGCGCAGCCTTGCTCATGCCGTACGGTGCGCCGGTGCGCACGTGGGTGGCGCCGGACACCGAGCCCACGTTCACGATCGCCGCGTTCGCGTGTTGCACCAGCTGTGGATGCGCCAGCCGGCACATCTCGAAGGCGGCGAACAGGTTCAGCTCGAAGATCTCCCTATAGTCGTCGCCGTACTCCAGCGCCGGCTTCGGCACATTGCCGCCTGCGTTGTTGACCAGCAAGGACAGCGGCAGGCCGATGTCGGCCACCCAGTCGAACACCGCGAGCCGATCCTCCGCATCGGCGAGGTCGGCGCCCAGCGCATAGACCTCGATACCCTCGTGCTCGTCGGCCAGCTCCACCCTCACCTGCTCGAGGTAATCCTCGTCGCGCGCCACCAGCAACAGGTTCGCGCCCAGCCCGGCCAGTTCGTGCGCGGTGGCGTAGCCGATGCCCTTGCTGGCGCCGGTGATCAGGGCGGTATGGCCGTGCAGTTGCCAGGCATCGGTGCGGCTGTTCATGAGGCGAGCTTACACGATGGTCTTGCCGGCGGGTCCATGCAGCGGGACACTCAACGCCTGCATTCCATGAGGCTCGCACGATGAAAATCACGCTTCCGCTGCTGTGCCTGCTCTCTCTCGCCGCCTGTTCCGGCAAGCCGCCGACGCCCACGACCACCGCGCAACCGGCCACCGCAGCCAGCAGCCGCGTCGCCACACCGTGGGATGCCATGAAGGCCGACGAGCAGCGGGCAAAGGACGTGCAGAAAATCGTGGACAAGCAAGCGGAAGAGCAGCGCAAACAGATCGAGGCACAGGAGCAGTAATCGCCATTTGGACGTCTCGACGTCCGAATACCTTGCCATCCGGCGGCTTTGCCGGCATCGTGCCGGCATGCATGCCGACACCTTGCCCGTCCCCGCACCGCCATTGCTGGAGATCGACGACGCCACCGTACTGCGTAACGGCCAGCCGGTGCTCGACCACTTCAGCCTGCGCGTCGACACGGGCCGGCACACCGCGATCCTCGGCCCCAACGGCTCGGGCAAGTCCACCCTGGTGCAACTG
Organism: Dyella agri; assembly: GCF_044904705.1. Taxonomy (NCBI): domain Bacteria; kingdom Pseudomonadati; phylum Pseudomonadota; class Gammaproteobacteria; order Lysobacterales; family Rhodanobacteraceae; genus Dyella; species Dyella agri. Next base: position 768,751 of record NZ_JADIKL010000002.1, on the reverse strand, counting down.
ATCGCCCGCCAGCTCTACCCGCTGGCGCGGGGTGATTGCCGCAGTCCGGTACGCGTGTTCGGCCGCGGGCGCTGGAACGTGGCTGAGCTGCACGGCCTGCTCGGCATCGTCTCGCCCGCGCTGCAGCGCGACTACACCAGCGAGATGCCGCTGGAGGTGTTCGACGCGGTGGTTTCCGGCTTCTACGCCGCGCGCGGTCTGAGGCTGGACCATCGGGTCAGCGAAGGCATGCGCGAACGCGCGAATGCGGCGCTCGAACAGCTCGGCGCCAGCCACCTGATCGGCCGCGAGATGGCGGGCTTGTCCACCGGCGAAGCACGACGCGTGCTGATCGCCCGCGCCCTGGTACACCGCCCGCGCGCCCTGCTGCTGGACGAGCCCTGTGCAGGACTGGACCTCGCCAGCCGCCGCCGCTTCCTGGAGGGCCTGCGCACCCTGGCGCGCGGCGGCACCACCCTGTTGCTGGTGACCCACCATGTCGAGGAAATCATCCCCGAGATCGATCAGGTGCTGCTGCTCAAGCGCGGCCGCGTGCTGCGGCAAGGCGACAAGGCCGATACGCTCACCGACGCCGCGCTGAGCGAGGCATTCGATCTGCCGATCCGGGCGACGCAGCGTGGCGAGTGGTACCACGCCGCGATCGATTGAACGCCTCTCGCCGCGCTCAGTGCGGCGAACAGAAGCAATACGCGTAGACGTTCGGCGTACCGGCCCTGGCGTCCCGCAACAGCGACAGCTCCGGCGCCAAGGCGTGGACCTGCGCGAACCAAGGCGGCAAGCGCAGCCCCCAGGATTGCAGCAGCTGCACGCTCGCGCTCTGGCTGGAGTCGACCAGGAGGCGCTCGAACGTGCCCAGCGGTGCCTCCTGGTAGCGCACCGGGTAGTCCTTGCCCAGCTTGGCAAGTCCGGCGGCTGCGGCCGTGGCGTCGCCCAGGCCGCCAAGCTGGTCGACCAGGCCGCGATCGAGCGCCTGGCTCCCGGTCCACACGCGGCCCTGGGCGATCGCGTCGATGGCATCGAAGCTCTTGCCGCGCGCCTTGGCTACGCCGCCTACGAAGTCGCGATAGCCCTTGTCGATGATCGCCTGGATCACTGCACCCACCTTGGGATCGAGCGGGCGGGTGATGTCGAACGCGCCGGCCATCGGCCCGGTGGCCACGCCGTCGCTCTGGATGCCGAACTTGGCCAAAGTGTTCGGCACCGTGTAATACATGCCGAAGATGCCGATCGAACCGGTGATGGTGTTCGGCTCAGCCATGATGCGATCGGCGTTCATCGATATCCAGTAGCCGCCGCTGGCGGCCACGTCGCCCATCGACACCACGACCGGAATGCCGGCCTCGCGGGTGAGCGCGACCTCACGGCGGATCTGCTCCGCGGCATATACCTCGCCGCCGGGCGAGTCCACCCGCAGCACCAGCGCCTTGGTGCGCTTGTCCTCGCGCGCGTCGCGGATCAGCGCCGCAGTGGATTCGCCGCCGATCGCCCCCGGCGGGCGCTTGCCGCCGCCGATCTCGCCCTCGGCCACCACCACGGTCACGCCCTGCGCGAACAGACTCCCGCTCGGCAGGTCGGCGCCGTAATGCGCCAGGTCCACCGCGCGGAAGCCGTGGCCATTCTTCCCCGCGGGCACGCCTTGGGTGCGCAGCATTGCGATCAGCTCGGCACGGGTGGCGGTGCCGTCGATCAGGTGCTCGTCGAGCGCGAGCTTGGCAAGGTCGCCCTGGGCGCTGGCAATGGTCTGCGGCAGGTTGTCGACATCGGCACGCAACGTCGCGGGATCGAGCTTGCGCAGCTTCGCCACCTCGGCGAGGTACTCGTCCCACAGCCCGCCCATCCAGTAGCCGTCGGCCTCCTTCGAGGAAGGCGAGGCATGGTCGAGGATGAAGGGCTCCGCCGCGCTCTTGAACTGACCCACGCGGAACAGGTGCACGTCCACGCCCAGCTTGTCGAGCAGATCCTTGTAGAACAACCGGTAATTCGCGAGGCCGGTCAGCATCAGGCTGCCCTGCGGATCGAGCAGCACCCGGTCGGCATGCGCGGCAAGGTAGTACTGGCCCTGGCCCAGGTTCGCCGCCCAGGCGATCACCGGCTTGCCGGTGGCACGGAAGCGATCCAGCGCCGTCCCCACCTCGTGCAGCGCGGCGAAGCCACCGGCGTGCAGCTCGTCCGGCAGCAACAAGATGCGGCTGATGCGCTTGTCTTTCGCCGCGCCATCGATGGCGTCCACCAGGTCGCGCAGCTGCACTTGCTGCGCCTTGTCGCCAGAGAGCTTTGCCAGCGTGCGCTGCAGCGCGCCGACACTGTATTGCTCGACCAGTTGCCCCTCGGGTTGCAGCACCAGCACGCTGCCGTCCGCCACCGTGTGCTCATCCCGGCTGCCGGCGATCACACCGACCACGAACAGCAGCACGATCAGCAGAAAGAAGAAGAACACCGCGTTGATGATCAGCAGCCGCACCACGTTGATGCCGCGGCCGATGCCGCACAGCACCGCCCAGAAACCGTACTGGCGCGGCGGCCGGTTTGTAGGCGGCGAAGAACGGGATGGCATGGGCGGTGGCTGCATCGGTGCGGGTTCCCCGGGCGGTTCGCCCTAGCGTAGCCGTTCGCGCAGCGTCACGTCATGCCTGGGGCGACTGGCACCGGCTGCTCCGCCGGCGCCAGCATGTGCCGCCGCCAGCGCTCGCGCCAGGCGCTGCGCCAGAAGCGGATGAACAGCAGCAGCGCCGCCACGCTGAGGCCGGCGATCAGCCCCATCCACATGCCGCGCGCACCCAGGCCGTGGTGGAAGGCCAGCCACCAGCCGGCAGGCATGCCCACGCCCCAGTAGGCGAACAAGGTGATCGCCATCGGCACGCGAGTGTCCTTGAGTCCGCGCAGCGCGCCGTTCGCGGCCACCTGGATGCCGTCGGAGAACTGGAACAACCCCGCCAGCACGATCAGCTGCGCCGCCAGCGCAATCACCTTGGCGTCGTGCGTGTACAGCATGGCGATGAAATGCGGCAGCGCCAGCATCAGCGAGGCGGACACCAGCTGCGTGGCCAAGGTCAGGGCGATACCGCAGAGGCCGGCGTAGCGCACGCCGCGCGCGTCGCCGCGCCCCACCGCGTTGCCCACCCGCACGGTGATCGCCATCGCCACGCCCAGCGGCACCATGAAGAACACCGTGGCGACGTTGAGCGCCACTTGGTGGCTGGCGATCACGTCCTCGCCCAACGTGCTGATGACGAGCGCCGTAGCCACAAACAGCCCACCCTCGGCCAGCAGGGTCACCGCCATCGGCAGACCGATGTGCAGCAGCGCGCCGATACGTCGCCAGTGCGGCCACTCGAAACGCTCGAACAGGTTCAGCCCGTGGTAGTTGCGGTGTTTCAGCACATAGACGCCAAAACCCAGCATCTCCAGCCATAACGCGGTGGCGGTAGCGATGCCGCAGCCGTGCGCGCCCTGCGGCGCAATGCCCAGTTTGCCGAACATCAGTACATAACCAAGCGGCACCAGCAACACGAGGCCGCCGAAGCCGAAATACATCGATGGCCGGGTCAGCGACAAGCCCTCGGACAGTCCGCGCAGCGCGAAGTAGCAAGTCAGCGCGGGCGCGCCCCAGCTGATCGCGGACAGGAAACGCTCCACGTCGTAGCGCAGGCTGGGCGTCACGCCGATCAGGTCGATCAACGGCCCCGCATGGCGCACCGCGAACCACAGCAGCGCTCCCATCGCCAGCGCCAGCCACAGCGCCTGGCGGAACACGCCGCCCACCTCGTGGCGCCGCCCGGCGCCGTCCAGCTGCGCCACCGAAGGCGGCACCGCCATCATCATGCCGATGCCGCAAACGATCGCCAGCGACCAGATGCTCGCGCCCACCGCCACCGCGCCCAGCACATGGGCGCTGACGTGGCCGGAGAGTATCGCGTCGATCACGTTGCTGCCGACCGCGGCCAATTGCGCCAGGATCAGCGGAATGGCGAGGCGCACGGTGGCGCCGATCTCGTGCCGCACACGGGCACGCTCGGGGCGAAACGGTTTCATCGAAGGCTCCTAGGAGCCGCCATTCTAGCGGGCAGGGCTGTCGGGAGCCGCATGCTGTGCCAAGATCGCGCGCTGCAGCAACATCGAGGGGCACACTGATGAAATCCCTGGTCAGCCACGAAGGCCAGTACTGCGCCAACTGCGCGACCCCGCTCGTCGGCGAGTTCTGCCACGAGTGCGGGCAATCCATGCACAGCGTGCTCAAGCCGATGCACCACATGGTCGAGGAAACCGTGGAGACGGTGCTGCATATCGACAGCCGCATCGTGCACACGTTGCCGCCGCTGTTCGTCAAGCCCGGCTTCCTCACGCTGGAATACTTCTCGGGACGCCGCGTCCGCTACATCGCGCCATTCCGGCTGATGTTCGTACTGAGCCTGCTGTGCTTCTTCGTGCTGCACTTGGCCACCTCGGCGGCGATCAACCACAGCATCGAACAACGCCAGCACCAGGTGTTGCTCGACCGCGGCACCGACTTCGCGCAGGCCGACAGCGCGAACGAGGTACGCGAGCAGCTCGAAGAGAAGGTCAACGCCTTGAACGCCGTACAGACCTTCGGCGACGACGCGATGGCAGCGCAGGCAACCTCCACGAAGCAACGACTGCGCGCCGCCGCCAATCAACGGCTGGTCGAGTTGCATGCCCAGCCACTGCCCGCCGAGGCAGACACCGCCCCTCCGGCCAGCCCGAGCTCGGCGACCACCAGCAAAGTGGAGCCGGTGCACGTCGCCTGGCTGCCCGATTTCGCCAATCAGCGCCTGAACGCGGTTCGCCAGCACATCGACGACAACTGGCACGCCTTCCGGCATGGCGATGCGGTAAGCCGCCAGGCCGCCAAAGAGCGCGTGGTCAGCGGCGTCTTCGGCAACCTGCCCGGCGCCATGCTGGTGCTCGTGCCGGTGTTCGCCCTGCTACTCAAGCTGTTCTACGTGTTCAAGCGGCGGCTCTACATGGAGCACCTGATCGTGGCGCTGCACAGCCACGCCTTTCTGTTCCTGTGGCTGCTGCTGTGCACGCTGCTGACCATGTTCGCCCATTGGCTGGAGCCGCACGCGCTGTGGACGACGACGCCGCTGAACTGGTTGGAACGGCTCCTGGTCCTTTGGGCTCCGGTCTACCTGCTGATGATGCAAAAACGGATCTATCGGCAGGGTTGGCCGATGACCTTGCTGAAGTACTGGTGCATCGGCTGGTGCTACTTCTGGCTGCTCGGTTTTGTGCTGCTGTTCGCATTTGTGCTGGGTCTGGCGCACTGAACGACGCACCAGCGGAAGCCGTCTGGCCGCGGTTTTGCACAGCATCATCGACCTGTCAAGGCACGCCGCCTTGTTTGTCCGTTCGATGAACGCCCGCTAGACGCGAATTGCAAGTCATTGATGCATAAATTGTTTTTTACATGACCAAAACGTGTCCAGACTGTCGCGAAGGGCGCCGCCATGCGCTTCGGCGCCCCTCGTCCCCGCGCCGTCCACAGACTTATCCACAGGCGTTGTGGATAAGCGAAAAAACCTGTGCGGCTGAGTGACTTGCACCTGACTCCTCGACCCTTGGACAGCATGTCTCCGCAAACGCCGTCCCGCCTGCCCCTTGCGCGGAGAATGCGGCCTCAGCAAGACCGGCCCGGCCGTTAAACTTGGTTGCCATGATGCCCGCCGTCCTGCGCGTCGCCCTACCCGTACCCCTGCCCACCCTGTTCGACTACTTGCCGCCCGCGTCCGGCGGGGAGCCGCGGCCAGGCAGCCGGGTGCTGGTGCCGTTCGGCCGCAGCCAGGCAGTGGGAGTGGTGGTGGCCACTGACGTGGAGCCCTCGGTGGGCGCGGGCAGGTTGAAACGCGCGCTGCGCCTGCTCGACGACGCCCCCCTGCTCGACGCCGAGCTGATGCACACCCTGGCTTGGGCCGCCGACTACTGGCTGGGCGCGCCCGGCGAGGCCTATGCGAATGCGCTGCCGCTGGCGCTGCGCGAAGCGAAGCCGCTGCCTCCGCTGGGCGAGGAGTGCTGGTCGCTCACCACCTCCGGCCGCAGTGCTCTGGACGCCGGCAGCCGCCGTGGCGCCAGCCGCACGCTGCTCGCCGAACTCGCCGCCGGTCCGTTGGCTGCCAACGAACTCGACGCCTGCCTCCCCGGCTGGCGCGCCGCGGCACGGCGGCTGCTCACGGCCGGCCTGCTCGAGCGCGGCGAACGCAAGGCCACCGACGCCATCGCCACCCGCGCCGCACCCGTGCTGGGCGAAGAGCAGCAGCAGGCCGTGGCCGAGGTGGCCGCCAGCCTTGGCCACTACCAACCCTTCCTGCTCGATGGCGTCACCGGCAGCGGCAAGACCGAGGTATACCTCGCCTTGATCGAACGCACCTTGGCGCAGGGCCGGCAAACCCTGTTGCTGGTGCCCGAAATCGGCCTCGCCCCGCAGACCGTGCGCCGCCTGCGCGAACGCCTCGGCGTGGCGGTGGAGGTGATCCACTCCAACCTGGCGGAAGGCGAGCGCGCCCGTGCCTGGCTGCGTGCACGCTCGGGCGAGGCGAAAGTGATCCTGGGCACTCGCTCGGCGGTATTCACGCCGCTGCCGCATGCCGGGCTGGTGATCGTCGACGAGGAACACGACGGCGCCTACAAGCAGCAGGAAGGTTTCCGTTATCACGCACGCGATCTCGCCGTCGTGCGCGCCCGCGCACTGAACGTACCGGTGCTGCTGGGTTCGGGCACGCCCTCGCTGGAATCGCTGGCAAACGTGGAGGCCGGCCGCTATCGCGCACTGCACCTGCGCGCGCGCCCCGGCGCCGTGCGACCGCCGCAGGTGCAGATCGTGGACATGCGTGCACAACGGCTGCAGCACGGCCTCTCGCCGACCCTGCTCGCCGCGGTCGCCGACACCGTGGCGCGCGGCGAACAGGTGCTGGTGTTCAAGAACCGCCGCGGCTACGCGCCAGTGCTGCTATGCCATGCCTGCGGCTGGCATGCCGACTGCCCGCGCTGCGAACACCCGTTGACCCTGCATGCCGGTCGCCGCGCGCTGATCTGCCACCACTGCGATCATCACAGCCGCGTTCCTCCCGCCTGCCCGGCCTGCGGCGCCACCGAGCTGAAGCCGCAGGGCCAGGGCACCGAACGGCTGGAGGAAACGCTGGCCGCGCACTTCCCCGGCACACCGGTGTTGCGCATCGACCGCGAAACCACGCGCCGTCGTGATGCCTTCGAGCATTTGCTCGACACGCTGCGCGACGAGGCGAAGCCCGCGATCCTGGTGGGTACCCAGATGCTGGCCAAGGGTCACGACCTGCCCAATCTCACCCTCGTCGCCATCGTCGGCGTGGACGAAGGCCTGCTCAGCGTGGACTTCCGCGCCAGCGAGCGGCTGGCGCAGCAACTCGTGCAGGTCGCCGGCCGCGCCGGTCGCGCCGCCAAGCCGGGCCGCGTACTGCTGCAGACCCACCACCCCGATCACCCGCTGCTGCGCCAGCTGCTGGCGCACGGTTATGCCGCTGCCGCGCAGACCCTGCTGGCCGAGCGGCGGCAGGTCATGCTTCCGCCCTATGCACACCAGGTGCTGCTGCGCGCCGAGGCCACCCAACGCGCGGCAGTCGATACCTTCCTCGCCGCGGCCTGTGCCGCACTTCCTCCGGATCACGGCCTGCAGGTCGCCGGCCCCATGCCCGCCCCGATGCCGTTGCGCGCCGGCCGCCAACGCGGCCAGTTGCTGCTGGAAGCCGCCAGCCGTCGCGAACTCCACGCCACGCTGCGCCCGTGGGCCGCGCACCTCGCGCGCCTGCCCGACGCGCGCAAGGTGCGCTGGTCGCTGGACGTGGATCCGATCGACCTCTACTGATGGCGTGACGCGGTTTCGCCCCGGCAAGTTCCGTGCGCGTTAGGATCGGCCGGATGACGATGGGGAGACCGCATGAAACTGCCCGAAGCGTTGGTCAACTTTTTCGGCCTTGGCGGCCTTGAGACGCTGAGGTCCACGCATCACCTGACGCTGGCCTCGTTCAAGAGCATCCAGGGCATCGAGGCGGTGGTTTCGCCGATCTTCCCCGCGATCCTGATGTGCGAGATCGCCTTTCTCGTCTGGGCCTACCACCGCTCGCCGGGCAGGCTCTATGCGGTCTACAAGATTCCCGTGCTGATGTACGCGTTCAACTGGGTCATCGGCGTGCTGGTCAACGTCGACGTCTTCCTGTGGACGCAACGGCATTTTGCCGCGGTCGCGCCATTCACCGCGCCGCTGCATATCCTCTGGTTCTTCTACGCCTACGTCGTATGGGAACTGAGCCACTTCGTCTACCACTGGACCTGTCACAGGGTCCGACTGCTGTGGGTGCTGCATTCGCCGCACCACGCCCCTACGCACATGAATCTCGGCGTGATCTTCGCTGCCTTCTTCCTGCAAGGCACCTACGCGAACTTCATACGCACGGCGATCTGCTCGATCCTGGGCGTGCCCATGGAGCTGTTGCTGCTCTGCATGGTGATCGATGCATGCTGGGGCTCGCTGATCCATTTCAGCGAGGAGGCCTGGCCGTCCGGCAGAACCGGCTGCTTCCTCGACACGCTGCTGCTGATGCCCTCGGATCACCGCGTCCATCACTCCAGCAATCCGGAATACATCGACACGAACTACTGCAACACCTTGCCGATCTGGGACAAGCTGTTCGGCACGCTTCGCCGCGAGATTCCCGGGGTCAGGCCCAGATACGGCCTGAGCCGCCCGCAGAAGCCCAACGATTTCACCGACACCTACTTCGGCGAAATCGACCTGCTCTGGCGCGATATCCGGCAGGCAGACTCTTGGAAAAGGCGGGCGCTGCTGGTCGTGATGCCGCCGGGATGGGGATCGCCGGGTCACTGACAGGCATCCATCGCGCCCCGGCTTCAAGCCGCCATGACGTGACCTACAATCACGGGCTGTGTCCCAGGAGCTTCGCGATGTCCGACGCACTGCCCCACATCGTGATACTCGGCGGTGGTTTCGGTGGGCTCACCGCGACGCAGGCCCTGGCCCGCACGCCGGCGCGCATCACCCTGGTCGACCGGCACAATCATCATCTGTTCCAGCCGCTGCTGTACCAGGTCGCCACCGCGGGCTTGTCGGCGCCGTCGATCGCGGCCCCGCTGCGGCAGATCCTGCGCCACCAGCGCAACGTCACCGTACTGATGGATGAGGTCACCGGTATCGACCTCGCGCAGCGCCGCGTACAACTCACGCGCGAACGGCTGGACTATGACTGGCTGCTCGTCGCCACCGGCGCGGCGCATGCCTACTTCGGCCACGACGGCTGGGCGGCCGATGCACCTGGACTGAAGTCGCTGGACGATGCGCTGGCGATCCGCCGCCGGGTGCTCACCGCGTTCGAGCGCGCCGAGCAAGAGGACGACCCCGCCCGCCGCCAGGCTTGGCTCAACTTCGTGGTGGTGGGCGGTGGAGCCACCGGCGTGGAACTGGCCGGCACCCTCGCGGAAATCGCGCGCCATACGCTGACCGGCGAGTTCCGCCGCGCCCAGCCGCGAGCGGCCAACATCCTGCTGGTGGAAGCGGGACCGCGCGTGCTGGCGGCGTTCGATCCCGCACTGTCGGCCAAGGCGCAGCGGCAGCTGGAGCATCTCGGCGTACAGGTACGCATCGGTCAGGCGGTGACGTCGGTGGACGGCGAAGGCGTGACGCTGGGTACCGAGCGCATCGCCGCGCACACCGTATTGTGGGCCGCGGGCGTGGCCGCTTCACCGCTGGGCCGCAGCCTCGACGCGCCGCTGGATCGCGCGGGCCGCGTGATCGTGCAAGCCGATCTCAGCCTGCCCGGCCATCCGGAGGTGTTCGTGCTGGGCGACCTCGCCAGCGTGCAGCAGGATGGACGCCCGGTGCCGGGTGTGGCACCCGCCGCCAAACAGATGGGCCAGCACGTGGGCCGCCTGATCGCCGCCCGCCTACGCGGCGACCGTCGCCCGCAGCCGTTCCGCTACCGCGACGCCGGCTCGCTGGCGACCATTGGCCGCATGGCGGCGGTGGCCCAATTCGGTCGGCTGCGGCTGTCCGGCTTGCTTGCGTGGTGGGTATGGCTGGGCGCGCACATCTGGTTCCTGATCGGCTTCCGCAACCGCCTGGTGGTGATGCTGGACTGGGCGATGGCGTACTGGACCCAGGCGCGGCACGCACGGATCATCACCGGCGCGGACGAGCGCGCGGATCGCGATTGATGCCGCGCCCGGCCTGTTGCAAGGCCGGGAATTTCAGCCGCCGCCGATCGTGCTGCCGTCGTGCGCGGACTTCTGCGCCAGCTGCCCGCGCGACCAGCCGCCACCCAGCGCGCGGATGAGCTGCACGCTGGCGCGCAACTGCTGCGTACCCAGGCTCAGCACGCCGCTCTGCGCCTGCAATGCCGCGGTCTGTGCCTGCACCACATCGAGATAACTCGCCGCGCCCGCCTTGTACTGCTTCATCGCCAGGTCCAGTGCGCGCTGCGCGGCGACCGCGGCAGCCTGCTGGTCGACCGCGGCGGAGCCGAGGCGGTCGAGCAGGGCGAGGTTGTCCTCGACTTGCTGGAACGCGCCCAGCACCACGCCACGGTATTTCGCCCCGGCCTCGTCCGCCGCAGCCTTGGCGGCTGCGACCTGTGCCTTGCGCCTGCCGCCGTCGAAAAGGTCGAACAACAGCGAGGGGCCGAGTGCCCAGACCTGATTGGGCGCGGTGAGCAGGTCGGCGTAGCGCTTGCTGAGGAAACCGCCTTGCGCGTTCAGCGTCAGCGAGGGGAAGTAGGCCGAGCGCGCCACGCCAATGTCGGCATTGGCCTCGGCGGTACGACGCTCGGCGGCGGCGATATCGGGACGGCGCTGCAACAAGGTCGATGGCACGGCCAGCGGAATCTTCGGCAGCGGAATGGCCGCCGTTTGCGCCGGCAGGTCGAACTGCGAGGCGGATTCGCCCACCAATACCGCGATGGCGTCCTGCATCTCCGCACGTTGTGCCGCGGTCTGCGCCCATTGCGACTTCACCGTGGACAACTGCGTCTGTGCGCGCGCCACGTCGAGGCCGGAAACGATGCCGCCGCCATGCAAGGTCTGCGTAAGCTGCAACGCCTTCTGGTAGGCATCGACGCTTTGCTGCAGCAACTGCAACTGCTGGTCGAGGCCGCGCAGCGCGAGGTAATTGTCGGCAAGCTGCGCCTGCAGGCTGAGTTGCACGGAGGCGAGGTCGGCCGCCGTGGCCTGCGCCTCGTCCCTGCCGGCGGCGACGGTGTCGCGCACCTGCCCCCACAAATCCACTTCGTAGCTGAGCTGCGCGCCTGCGGTGTAAGTGTCGTAATCCGCTGGCGCCGTGGGACCGCGCAGCGGCGCGGTGTCGGACTGGCGCTGGCGCACCGCGCCGGCGCTGGCTCCGATCTGCGGGAAATAGCCGGAGCGCGCTTCGTGGAACAAGGCCTGCGCCTGCTGGTAATGCGCCAGCGCGGCAGCGAGGTCGGCATTGTGGGCGAGCAGGCGTTGCTGCAACTGGTCGAGCTGCGGGTCGCCATACAGCGACCACCAGTCCGCCCGCGGCAATTGATCCGCCGGCTGTGCCAGCACCCACGGGCCGGTGTCCTTGTACTGCGCGGCGACCGGGGTGGCTGGCACCTTGTAGGTCGGCGCCAGGTTGCAACCGGCCAGCGCCGCGACCATCGGCAACGCGAGCAGGAGGCGGTCAGCCCTTCGCATGTGAGTCGTCCGCCTTCTGCTGCTCGGCCACGCGGACGTGATCGCCGGTGCCGATGCCATCGGGCGGGCTGTCGATCACTTTGTCGCCGGCGTCGAGGCCGGCGCCGATCACGGCTTGCTTGCCGTCGTCGCGCAACACGGTCACCGGCTTGAACGTGACTTTGTCGCCGGCGCCGAGCGTGGCCACCTGCATGCCTTTACCGTTGAAGACCAGCGCGCTGGACGGCACGCTCAAGTCGACGTGGGCCGTTCCCAGATCCAGATCCACGCTGGCGAAGCCGCCGGGCATCAGTTCGCCCTTGCTGTTGTCCACCAGCAACTGCATCAGCGTGGTGCCGCTGGAAGCGTTGACCGATCCCGCCGAGTCGAGCACGGTAGCCGTGTACGGCTTGCCCGGATGCTCCGGCACGCGCAACACGGCGCGCGTGCCCTTGGGTACCTGCGGCACGTAGTTCTGCGGCACGTTGACGTACAGGCGCAGCTTGCTGGTATCGGACACCACGAACAATTCCGGACCGGCGCCGCTGCCGACGTTGATCAGCGCACCGACGTCGGTGTCGCGCGCGGTGACGGTGCCGTCGAACGGCGCAAGAAGCCTGGCGAAACCTTTCTCGACCTGAAGCTGGTCGACCTGCGCCTGCGCGGCCTTCACCTGCGCCTCGGCCGCGTTCAGCGCGCTGGTGCGCTGGTCGATGTCCTGCTGTGCGACCGCGTCGGTACCGGCCATCGCCTGCCAGCGTTTGGCGCTGATCTGCGCCAGCTTGGCGTTGGCCTGCGCCACGCCGAGGCTGGCCTGTGCCTGCGCGAGCTGCTGGTCGACGTCCGGTGTTTCGATGGTGCCTAGCAGGTCGCCCTTCTTCACGTGCGCGCCGATGTCGGTGTTCCAGCTCTTGAGGTAGCCGGAAACGCGCGCATAGATCGGTGCGCTCACGAAGGCCTGCAGGCGACCCGGCAATTGCAGGGCGGACTGGCCCGAGGCCGCCTCCGGCTGCGCCACCGTGACCACCGGCAGTGCCTGCTGCTGCGTCCAGTCGTGCATCTGCTCGGTACCGTGGACGCGGCTGGCCAGGCCATAGACGACGATGATCGCCGCCACCACGGCAGCGGCGATGCCAGCCGTGCGCAGGCCGCGTGGCGCGGCTTGCGGCTGGGTGTGAGGATCAAGCTGGGACATGGATCTCTCCGGGATGGCCTTGCGGCGCATGCTTCTCGCCATAGCGCCGATGGATGATGCTGAACACGACAGGGACGAAGAACAGGGTGGACACCGTGGCGAACACCAGGCCACCGATCACCGCGCGGCCGAGCGGCGCGTTCTGCTCGCCGCCCTCGCCCAACGCAAGCGCCATCGGCAACATGCCGATCACCATCGCCAGCGCCGTCATGCAAACCGGGCGGAATCGCACGAAACCGGCCTCCAGCGCGGCCCGCGCCGCGTCGCCGTGTTCGTCCAGCCGCTCACGGCAGAAGCTCACCACCAGGATCGAGTTGGCGGTGGCCACACCCATGCACATGATCGCCCCGGTGAGCGCCGGCACCGATAGCGTGGTGTGGCTGGCGAACAGCATCCACACGATGCCGGCCAGCGCGGCGGGCAACGCGGTGATGATCACGAATGGATCGGCCCAGGACTGGAAGTTCACTACGATCAGGAAGTAGATCAGCGCGATCGCGCCGAGCAGGCCGAACAGCAGGCCCTCGTACGCGCCGTTCATGGTCTCGACCTGGCCGAGCAAGGCCACGGTAGCCCCCTTGGGCGCGTCCTTGGCGTTGGCATGGATGATCTTCTGGATGTCGGCGGCCACCGCGCCGAGGTCACGCCCTTGCGTGCTGGCGAAGATCTGCACCATCGGCTGGATGTTGTACTCGGACACCACCGCGTTGGCGCGGTCGTACTTGATGTCGGCGATACCGCCGAGCACCGTGGTCGGACTGCCTGCGGCGTTGACCGGCATGTCGGCCAGCGCGGCGGAAGTGTCCATGCGGTACTGCGGCGTCTGCATCACGATGGGATAAGTGATGCCGTTCTTCGGGTTGAGCCAGAAGGTCGGCGCCACCTGGCTGCTGCCGGCCAGGTTCACCACCATGCTGTTGGTGACATCGCGCGGGGTGGCGCCGACGTATTGTGCGCGCGTGCGGTCGAGGTCCACGTTCACCGTGGGCAGCGACTGCGACTGCTGGATGCGCGCGTCGGCCACGCCGGTGACGCGGCGAACCTGCGCCAGCAACGTGTTGGCGTAGGCGAAGTCGGCCGGCAGATCGCGGCCACGCACCTGCAGCTCGATCGGGGCCGGCGTGCCGAAGTTGAGGATCTGGCTGACGATGTCGGCGGGCAGGAACGAGAAGGTCACGCCGGGGAAGCGCTTCGGCAGTTCCTCGCGCAGGCGCTTCACGTAATCGTCCGTCGGCGCATGACCTTCGCGCAGCGCGATCTGGATGTCGCCGTCCTGCTCGCCGATCGTGCCGGTGTTGTTGTAGATGGTGTTGATCGACGACAGGAACGGCGCGCCGATATTGTCGGCCATCGTATCCAGGTCCTTCGCCGGGATGACCTGGCGGATGGCCTGCTCGATGCGGCCGAACTTCGCGGCGGTGTCCTCCAGCCGCGTGCCGACGCGCACACGTACGTGGAGCAGCATCTGGCCGGCATCCACCGACGGGAAGAAGTTGCGGCCCAGGAACGGCGCTAGCGCGAACGACAGCACCACGAAGGCCAGGAAGCCCATCGTGAATACGCGCCGATGTTGCAGCGCCAGTTCGAGCAGGCCGTGGTAGCCGCGACGGATCCTCTCAAACCCCGCCTCGAAGCGGCGCTGGAAGCGCACCAGCGGATTGCGCGACGGTGGCAGCTCCGCGTTGGTGCCGTGCTCGTCGGTATGCGACGCATGCGGTTTGAGCAGGTACTTCGCCATCGTCGGCACCAGCGTGCGCGACAGGAAGAACGAGCAGATCATCGCGAACATCACCGACTCGGCCATCGGCACGAACAGGTAGCGCGCCACGCCTTGCAGGAAGAACATCGGCACGAACACGATGCAGATGCACAGCAGCGAGACGAAGGCCGGCGTCACGATCTGCGCCGCACCGTCCATGATCGCGGCTTCCACGTTCTTGCCGTGTTCCAGGTGCCAGTTGATGTTCTCGATGGTCACCGTGGCGTCGTCGACCAGGATGCCCACCGCCAGCGCCAAACCGCCCAGGGTCATGATGTTGAGCGTCTCGCCCAACGCCGACAGCATGGCGACCGAACCCAGTACCGCCAGAGGGATCGACACGGCGATGATCACGGTCGAGCGCCAGCTGCCGAGGAACAACAAGATCATCAGACTGGTCAGCGCCGCCGCGATCACGCCTTCGCGGATCACGCCGCTCACCGCCGCGCTGACGAACACCGACTGGTCGCCCACCGGCTTGACCTGCAATGCGTCGGGCAGCGACGGCCGGATCTCCGCCAGCATCTTCTTGATGCCGCTGATGATGTCCAGGGTGGAAGTGGTGCCACTCTTGAACACGCTGAGCAGGATCGAGCGGCTGCCGTCCACGTGCACCATGTTGGTCTGCACCGCGCTGCCGAAATGCACGTTGGCCACATCGCGCATGTAGACCATCGCGCCGTTCACCGATTTGATCGGCAGGTTGGCGAGGTCTTCCAGCCCCGACGGCGCGTTGTTCAGGTTGACCACGTACTCGGTGTCGCCGACCTTCTGCGTACCCACGGGCGTCAGCAGGTTCTGCGCGGCCAGCGCATTGGCGACGTCGTTGCCGGTGAGGCCGCGCGCCTGCAGCGCGGCAGGATCGAGGTCGAACATCACCTGCGGCGTCTTGCCGCCGAACGGATACGGAATGCCCGCGCCCTCCACCGTCACCAGCCGGGTACGTACCTGGTTGATGCCGAGATCGGTCAGGTTCTGCTCGCTGAGGCCCTTGCCAGACAGCGCCAGCTGGATGATGGGCACGGTCGAGGCGCTGTAGTTGATGATCAGCGGCGGCGTGGTGCCCGGCGGCATCTGCTTGAGCAAGGTCTGCGCGATCGCGGTGACCTGCGCGTTGGCGATGGCGATGTTGGCCGACGGGTGGAAGAAGATCTTGATGATGCCGAAGGTGTTGTACGAGTTCGCCTCGATGTGCTCGATGTTGTCCACCGTGGTGGTGAGCGCGCGCTCAAACGGCGTATCGATACGTCCGGCCATCTGGTCGGGCGGCAGGCCGGTGTACTGCCAGGCCACCGCGATCACCGGAATGTTGATGCTCGGGAAGATATCCACCGGCATGCGCAGAGCGGCCAGCGCACCGGTGATCAAGATGAGCAGCGAGAAGACGACAAAGGTATACGGCCGCGAAAGCGCGATCCGGACTAGGCCTATCATGGGGTGGGGATTCCCGAGGGCGGATGGTGCGTCGCGCAAATTTTCTCACGCGGGCCGCAATGCGGAGCGCCCGGACGGATGAAGATAATTTCATCTAGCCGGCCGCCCTCTTCTCCCGCCAAAGAGATATCCGCTAGGCGGCCTCGACGGTGGCTGCCGCCACGCAATGCATGCTGATGCATGCACCGCCGCCATCGTCGTCGCCGATCTCCAGCCGGTAGCCGTGCAGGCGCACGATGGCGCTGACGATGCTCAGGCCCAGGCCCGAACCCGGTGTGCTGCGACTGTTGTCTCCCCGGTAGAAACGTCGGGTCACCACGTCGCGTTCCTCGGCCGGGATGCCGGGCCCACCGTCCACCACGTCCACGCGCGGCCCGCCATGTTCCATCCGCGCACGCAGCAGTACGCGACCACCGGCCGGCGTGAACTTGATGGCGTTGCCGACCAGGTTGGCGAAGGCTTCGAACAAGAGATGCGCGTCGCCGCGCAATGGCGCCAACGGGGCCAGTTCCAGCAGGAAGTGCAAACCACGGTCCTCCGCCAGCGGCGCATAGAAGTCGTGCACCTGGTGCAGCACGCGTTCGAGGTCGACCTCGCTGAAGCAGGCGCTGCGGTGCCTGTCCTCCAGTTCGGACACCCGCAGAAGAGCGCGGAAGCGCGTCAGCACGGCGTCGATGTCGGCCACACAGCTTTCCACCAACGCCGCCTCGGGTCGCCCGTCCAGTTGCTGCTGGGTGCGATAGAGCCGCGCGCGCAGGCGCGTCAGCGGCGTGCGCAGATCGTGCGCGATGTTGTCGCACACCCCCTTCACCTCGCCCATCAGGCGCTCGATCTCGCCCAGCATGGTGTTGACGATGCCCGCCAGCACATCCAGCTCGTCGCCGCGACGGCTTACCGGTAAGCGCCGGGTGAGATCACCGCGCTGGATCGGCTCGGTGGCCAGCTGGATCTCGCGGATGCGCCGCGCCGGGCCACGGCTGAGCAACAGGCCGCCGAGCAGGCCGGGGATCACCGTCAGCGACAGCCCCCAGAGCAACGTACGGCGGATGATCGCGCCCAGTCCGTTGATCGTGCTGGTGTCCTTGGCCAGCACCAGCAGTTCGCCATTGGCGAGGCGCTGCGCCATCGCGCGTGCGCTGACATCACTGTGCATGCGATCCACGCGCAGCACGCCTTTGGGCAGCAGGTGCAATTGGCCGTCGGCGACCAGCCCTTGCGGCAGGCTGGCGATGTTGCCCGCCAGCGGCCGCCCCTGCGCATCGAACAAACCTGCCGACAGGATGCCGTGCGGGTCGAGCGTGCCCGACGCATCCACGGCCCTCGGCAGATGCGCGGCATCCGTTCGCACCAGGTACTGCATGCGTTGCAGCACGATCTGGTCGAGCACATGGGTGAGATAGCGCGAGCTTTCCCACTGGATCGCGCCCAGCAGGACCACGCACCACACCACGAACAGCACGCCGTAGATCAGGATCAGGCGCGAGGTGGCCGAACGCCAGACGTCAATCAGCGGGCGCAAGGCGATACCCCGAGCCGCGCACGGTATGGATCAGCGCGGGCAGCCCCGCGACGTCGATCTTGCGGCGCAGGCGACCGATGTGCACGTCGATCACATTGGTGCCCGGATCGAAATGGAAGCCCCAGACGTGCTCGAAGATCATCGTGCGGCTGAGCACCTGGCCGGAATTGCGCATGAGGAACTCCAGCAGCCGGTATTCCGTGGGCAGCAACGACAGCGGCTGGCCGCCGCGCAGCGCGACGTGCCGCACCAGATCGAGTTCCAGGTCGGCCACGCGCAGCCGATTTTCCGCCTGTGGCCGGTGCCGCCGCAACAGCACTTCGACCCGCGCCGCCATCTCGTCGGGCGCGAACGGCTTGGTGAGATAGTCGTCGCCGCCGGCGCGCAGGCCGCGCACACGCTCGTCCACTTCGCTCAATGCGCTGATCATCAGCACCGGCGTGTCCATCCGGTGCTCGCGCAACGCGGTGATGACGTCGATGCCGCTCATGCCCGGCAGCATGCGGTCCAGCGTGATCAGGTCGTAGCCACCGGCCAGCGCCCGCTCCAGACCGGCGCAGCCGGTGGCGGCCCAGTCCGTCGCCATGCCGTGCGCGCCCAGCTCGGCGACGATCTCGCGCGCGGTGACTTCGTCGTCTTCGATGACCAGGATGCGTGGCATCGCGATTCCAGCGTGGCTGCAGAATGGCCGCCCGGCTTCCGGAACGGAAACGGCCTCCGCGGGGAGGCCGTTCCAACCGTAGCACCGCCGGCCGGGAGCCGGATCAGGCGGCGAACAGTCCGCGCATCTTCTTCATCGCGTTCGCCTCGACCTGGCGGATGCGCTCGGCGGAAACGCCGTATTCATCGGCCAGCTCCTGCAGCGTCGCCTTGTCTTCGTCCAGCCAGCGGCGCTGGATGATGTGGCGCGAGCGCTCGTCCAGCTTCTCCATGGCGGTGGACAGCGTCGCCAGCTGGTTGTCGGACTGGTCGGCCTCGGCCACGTTGTCGTACGGGTCCGCGCCTTCGTCGATCAGGAAGGCCTCCGGTGCCGGCTTGGCGTCGTCGTCGGCATCCGCCGGCGCCTCGAAGCCGATGTCGCGCCCGGACAGACGGGACTCCATTTCGCGCACGGTGGCCTCGGGCACGCCCAGATCCTGCGCTACCGCCCTGACCTCGGCCGCGTTCATCCATCCCAGGCGCTTCTTGCTCTTGCGCAGATTGAAGAACAGCTTGCGCTGCGCCTTTGTGGTGGCGACCTTGACGATGCGCCAGTTCTTCAGGATGAACTCGTGCATCTCGGCGCGAATCCAATGCACCGCGAAACTGACCAGGCGCACGCCCTGGTCCGGGTCGAAACGCTTCACCGCCTTCATCAGGCCGATGTTGCCTTCCTGGATCAGGTCGGACAGCTGCAGACCGTAGCCGGAATAGCCACGCGCCACGTGCACCACGAAACGCAGGTGCGACATCACCAACTTCTTGGCGGCCGAGAGATCCTCTTCCACGTTGTAACTACGCGACAGCGCCTGCTCCTCCTCCTGGCTCAGCACCGGAATACGGTGCACGGCCGAGATGTAGGCATCCAGGCTGCCGACCACGCTGGGCAGCGACAGGTTGGTGGTCGCCAAGGCTTGGGACATGTGAAACCTCCGGTGCAAGGGCTTCAGGTTAGCACTCTGGTGGTTGGAGTGCTAAAGCCGCGGATAGTTCACGGCTTTTTAGTGAACCGAATCGTACAGAAATAAGGTCCGCTTGTCCATCCTGCCGCCGAAAGCGCCCAGACGATGTCAGCTCGCACCCCAAAAGGTGCCCATCCCTTGAACCCGTCATCAAGGCGCGGACAAGGGGATCGCAAACCTACTATTTCTTTAATTTTCAATATGTTGTCAGCTCATACACTGGATGGAGGACTCAACACCCGTCTTACCGTGCCACCGCTGGCCGGTACGTATGCGCAGATCCTGCAAAGCGGCACTCCGCCCCATATCCAGCCGCAGACCCGCTACGACATCGGCTCAGCGCAGGCGAAAAGACCGGGGCAATTGCCTCGATGGCTACCTCTCACGGAAGGAGGCCGCGTACTCGGCGGTGCCGGGCCAGTACAACCAAGCGTTCGGCCGGGGCTTGTGGAATGCCGCCGCGGTGACCGAGGCTGCCTGTCGTCGCCGCGGCACCGGCGAACGCCGATGCACGATGGCGGTTTTGCACCCGAACGATCACAGACACCGGATCCAGGTCTTCGCCGGAATGACAGGCCAGGCCAGAAGCTTCAAAAACATGTTTATGCCGACTTCGTCGTAAAAATGCCGCATTAAATCCTTTGTGTCATTTTCCGCATTCTCAATGCAGCATCGCGCCGCGACAAGCGCGCTGATCGCGATATACCGTGCCTGACATGCGAAACGGAATTCGCAGGTTTCGGTATTAACTCCACCGAGACGGTCGTAGTCGCTGCAGCGACTTAAAACCCATCTTTCTTGGCAACAAATAATCCGTTTCTTCCGAATGCCGTAACCAACGTTACGACGGCATGGGGATGCCGTGTTTCGCGCATTCGGGAGAAACCGGCCTTTCACTGGGGAGTCCTTACATCTCATGAACGTCATGAAATTTGATCGGTGCGCGCGCGCCTTGGCGTTGCGCCGCACGGCATTGGCCGTGGCTATCGTTGCCGGTGTCAGCGTAACCGGCCAGGTGTTCGCGCAAGCCACCACCGGCACCATCTTCGGCAGCGCGCCCACCTCCGGCGCAACCGTGCAGGTCACCGGTGGCTCCGGCTTCAACCGCACCGTGCCGGTGGACAGCACCGGCCACTATTCGGTGACCGTCCCGGTTGGCGATTACACGGTCAGCCTCGTCCAGAACGGCGCCGTGGTGCAGTCGCACGACCACATCAATCCGGCGGCCGGCGGCGCGTCCGAAGCAGACTTCGTGCAGCGTGGCGAAGCGAATGCGAAGTCGCTGAGCACAGTCACTGTGACAGCGAGTGCGTTGCCCGCGATCGACGTGAGCTCCACCACCCAGAACCTCACCATCACCGCGAAGCAGCTGACCGAGCTGCCGGTGGCGCGCAACTCGGGCTCCATCGCCCTGCTCGCGCCGGGCACCGTGTCCGGTGCAGCCAAACTGGGCGGCGGCCCCACGGGCGAGCCGGTGATCTCGTTCAACGGCTCGTCCATCGTCGAGAACGCCTATTACATCAACGGCTTCAATACCTCCGATCCGCTCAGCAACACCGGCGGCATCACATTGCCCTACGGCTCCATCGACCAGCAGCAGACTCTCACCAGCGGCTACGGCGCCATGTACGGCCGTTCGGCCGGCGGCGTAATCAGCCAGGTGGGCAAAAGCGGCACCAACGAATGGCACTTCGGCGCACAGGCCATCTGGCAGCCGGCATTCGCCAAGAGCAGCACCGAGAATTACTACTGGGCCAACCCGAACAACGTGTACGCCTGGCAGCAACCGGGGCAGATCTACGAATACCGCCGCGGCAACAGCAGCTGGAACACGGTGTACGACGCCTACGTCGGTGGCCCGCTGATCGAGGACACGTTGTTCATGTTCCTGTCGTACGAGGCCAACAAGTCGCAAGGACACAGCGTCGACGCCTATACGCCGAACGTCACGAACTACATGTACTACTGGAAGAACAGCGATCCCAAGATCTACGGCAAGCTGGACTGGAACATCAACGCCAGCAACAGCGTATCGATCACCGGCATCCGCAACCAGGCCGCCAACGACCCGTCGGCAACCTACACCTACGACTACGCGACGCATACCCAGGGCGCGCTCTCCAGCCTGGGCCAGCGCGACAAAACCACGTTCGACCTGTGGATCCTGAAGTACACCTCGTACATCACCGACAACCTGACGTTGAACGCCACCTACGGCAAGATGGACGGCAGCTATTTCTACTACCAGCCGGTGGCTTCGGACGCGGCGAGGATCGGCCAGAGCCTGCCGTCGACCTACAGCGTCACCTGGGAAAACCCGGCTTACCTGCCCTCCCCCGGCCAGTTCCTCTTCAACCCGTACGGCACCGGTGCGCCGAACAACCCCAAGCACACCTCCGAAGTACGCAACCTGCGCCTCGATCTCGATTGGAAACTGGGCGACCACGACATCCTGTTCGGCATCGACAACGACACCGATACCGACAAGAACGATGGCAATGGTTTTGGCGGCCCCGGCTACGCCTGGACCTACGGTGTGCAAACCCCGGGCGTGAACATCCAGTCGCTCAACGGCTACACCGTGGGACCGGGCACGCCATGCACCATCGCCGGTAATGCGTATGGCTGCTACGTGGCCAAGAACGTGTACACCACCGAAGCCACCGTGTCCGTGGTGCAGCGCGCGCAGTACCTGCAGGACAACTGGCAGGTCACGCCCAACCTGCTGCTGAACATCGGCCTGCGCAACGACCAGTTCACCAACTACACGCCGAATGGCGTGCCCTACCTGCGCCTGACCAAGCCGCAGTGGGCACCGCGCCTCGGTTTCAGCTGGGACGTGTTCGGCGATTCCAGCATGAAGGTGTTCGGTAACGCCGGCCGCTACTACCTCGCCATGCCCACCTCCGTGGCGCTGCGCGAGGCCAGCAATCCGCTGTATACGAACCAGTACTTCAGCTACACGGGCATCAACCCCAACGGCGTACCGCAAGGGTTGCAGCTCATTCCGACCACCTTCCCGAACGGGGTCTATTACGTCAACGGCGAGAACGGCACGACGGTCGATCCCAGGCTGGTGTCGTCGCAGAACCTCAAGGCGGAGTATGTGGACCAGTTCGTGCTCGGCATGCAGCAGCAGTTCAACCTGCTGGAGCAGAGCTGGGTGTACGGCGTGAGCGGCACGGTCAACCGGATGGGTCGCGCCATCGACGACTGGTACGGCTCGGAATCGGAGAATCTCGGCATCATCCAGAAGGCGGCCGCAGCACAGGGTGTCACCGTCGACCCGAACGGCGTCCTCGGCAGCATCCTGATCAATCCGGGCGTCGCCAACACCTTGACCATCCCGAACGGAAGCGGCGGCTACAGCGAAGTGAAGATCCCCTGGGCGGACTTCCACATGCCACAGCTCAAGCGCCGCTACTACGCGCTGGACATGTACCTGGAGCATCCGTTCGACGGCAGGTGGTGGGGCAAGATCGACTACACCTTCTCGCGCAGCTACGGCGACTACGAAGGTCCGGTGGCGTCGGCCATCGGCCAGGGCGGCAGCTCGCAATCGGCCACCATCCAGTGGGACTTCCCCGAGATCATGTCGTACGCCAACGGCTTGCAGGCCAACAACCAGCGGCATCAGTTGCGCCTGTACGGCTCCTACCAGATCTCGCCGGAATGGAGCGCAGGCGGCACCTACCGCATCGCCTCCGGCACGCCGCTGTCCTGCTACGGCTTCTACGGCCCCAACCAGACCGATCCGGGCGGCTACGGCGGCTCATACCACTGGTGCAACGGCATCCCCTCGCCTCCGGGCGCCACCGGCAACACGCCGTGGACACACCAGTTGAACCTGCAGGTGGACTACCGTCCGGCCTTCGCCGGCCACAAGCTGGATTTCCAGCTGCAGGTGCACAACGTGTTCAACGAGCAGAAATCCATCCAGCAGCAGTCCAGCTACAACGGCAACACCCCGGCGCAGCCCTACCCGTACTACCTCATGCCGTACAGCACGGAAGCCCCGCGCTACGTGCAGTTGGGCGTGACCTACGACTACTGATCAACATCGGCGCAAACCGAATGCAGGCGGAAACGGAATTTCCGCCGCATGGCGACGCTTTCCCCATCCGCCACCCGTCACGGGTGGCTTTTTTTGCCATTCCGCGCAGATGGCGGCGCGCGGCCAAGACAATCGCCGGCCATGTGTCTGGGTGACGCCCATGCTCGGCAACGACCCGAAGACGACGACGCATCGCTCAATTTGACCGGCCGGCTCAGTCGCGCAGGCTTCGAAACTCACGCGGCGTCATGCCCACCGTGGCTTTGAACTGACGCGCGAACGCACTCTGGTCAGTGAACCCACACGCCAGGCCGATCTCCGCCACGCTGCCCGCGCCACGCAGCAAGCGCATTCCCGCGTCGATGCGCAGCTTGGTCAACGCTTGCTGCGGAGTAAGCTGGAACACGTTGCGGAAATGACGTTCCAGCTGCGCCACCGACACCTCGGCCAGCGCCGCCAGCTCGCTCACCCGCACGCTCCTGGCGTAGTGTTCCTGCAAGTACTCCATCGCGCGCACAAGGCGCGGATAGGTCGGGTGGCGCCCATCGGGGTGGCGCAGGTCGCGCGAGATGCCGAGCACGCCGCATACTTCGCCGCGCTGGCGCTGCGGGTATTTGCAGGTGATACACCAACCCGATGCGCGATTGGGCAGCAAATGCACTTCAAGCTGGTTGGCGATGGTCTCGCCAGCCAGCACGCGCCGATCCTGCGCAGCATAGGAACTGCCCAGCGTGCTGGGAAACAGCTCCGCGACGCTGCGGCCGATCACCTCCTCGCGCCGCTTCAGCCGCAATCGGCGGACCAAGGTGAGGTTGGCGTGCGTGTAGCGGCCAGTGCGATCTTTCACGAAGAACACCACGTCGGGCAACGCATCGAACAGCGTCTGCATGTCCTCGGCCGAAAGCTTCACGTCCACGCCAGTCCCCTGATTGCCGCAAGCGGAAACACACCCTGACAGGATTTCGCAGCGGCGACCACGATTGTGCGGAATTCCGCATTTGTCTTAGGAAAGCATGCCTAGATGCATGCACACCGCAGCGGCCTATAGGGCCGTCTGCGCAACGCCCATTTCGCCGATTCCCACTCCGACGGCAGACCAACCCATGCCGACCTCTGCGACTTCCTCGATCTCAGACCCGGCGATGCCGCTGAACAAAATGACTCTCCTATTGGCATGCACCTCGGAGCCAACACGAGCGAGCGGCAAGTTGCCAACATCAAACCGAGCAGCGATATGGCAAGTCGACCACCTGTTTATCGACGAACACAGCGGGCAGTCCATGTCTGCCGGACAAGCGGAATCCCGACCACTGTCGACGGGTCCACTGAAGCTGATCCGTCTATGTCGCACTAGCCGTCCCGCGCCACGGAATGGCTTTATTCTTGGGGGAAATAGTGCACGGGTCCCAGCGTGCTGCGGGCGCCGGCCGCGCTAAGCGCACCAGCAGGGAGCACCCTTAAAGCGGTCGGCACGGCAGTTTTGTGCCCTGAATGTGTCGATAGCGCAGGTGTACGGTAGTGGCCGGATACGGAAAATTTCTACACATCATGGCCTTGGATTCGACTGAAGCCGTCTAGGGATTCGACGCTGGCATCGGTACCGACGCCGGCATGGGCCGTTCGGCAGAGCTTGAAACGGTCGCCGGGCGCTGCGCCCGCTTACTACAATGCGGGGAACATGCCATGCCGAAGGGGAAGTTCACTTGATCGTCTGCGTACCTGATGTATTGACAGCCCAGGAGCTCGGAACCATCCGGGCCGAACTGCAGAGCGCCCCCTTCGTCGACGGCTCCGTCACGGCCGGCTGGTCGGCGCGGACCGTAAAGAAGAACCAGCAGATCGACACCAACAGCGCGAGCTACGCACGGGTGGCGGACATCGTGCGCGCCGCTTTCCATCGCAACAGCCTGCTGCAGGCCGCACTGCTGCCGGCGGCAACCACCCAACCGCTGTTCAACCGCTACGCCGGCGGCATGGAGTACGGCGCGCACGTCGATGCCCCGGTGATGGGCGGCATAGGCAACGCCTTGCGCACCGACATCGCGATCACCGTGTTCCTCTCCGACCCCCGCAGTTACGACGGCGGCGAGCTGGTGACGCACGCCAGCGGCGGCATGGAATACAGCTTCAAGCTGGATGCTGGTGCCGCCATCGCCTACCCGGGCAATACCTTGCACCACGTCAGCCCGGTGACTCGCGGCGTACGCGACGCCGCCATCATCTGGGTGCAAAGCATGGTGCGCGACTCGGCCCGCCGCGAACTGTTGTGGGATCTGGAAAGCGCCAAGCGCGACATCTTCGGCCGCGAGGGCAAGAGCCAAGCCTTCGACGCCGTGAGCCGCTCGCATGCAAACCTGCTGCGGATGTGGGCGGAAGTCGTCGGCTAATCAGCCCTGCAACGCGGCACGTGGCGGCAGCGACCAGTCGATCGGCGCCTGCCCGTGCGCTTCGAGATAGCGGTTGGCGCCCGAGAAATGCCCGCAGCCGAGGAAGCCGCGATGGGCGGACAGCGGCGAGGGATGCACGCTCTTCAGCACGCAGTGCCGGCGGGTGTCGATCAGCTGGCCCTTGCGTTGCGCGTAGCTGCCCCAGAGCAGGAACACGATGCCCTCGCGTTCGCGGTTGAGCGCATCGATGGCCGCGTCGGTGAAGCCCTCCCAGCCCTTGCCCTGGTGCGAGGCGGCCAGCCCGCGCTCGACGGTGAGCACGGCATTGAGCAACAGCACGCCACGGTCGGCCCACGGCGTGAGGCAGCCGTGGTCGGGCGGTGCAACGCCGAGGTCACGCTGGATCTCCTTGAAGATGTTCACCAGCGAGGGCGGCGCCGGCACGCCGGGGCGCACCGAGAAACACAAGCCGTGCGCCTGGCCGGGGCCGTGGTACGGGTCCTGCCCCAGGATCACCACGCGCACCGCGTCGAACGGGGTATGCGCGAAGGCCGCGAAGATCTCCGGCCCTGGCGGATAGATCGCCTTGCCGGCATGCTTTTCCGCGCGCAGGAAATCGGCCAGCGCCTGCATTTCCGGGCGTTCCAGATAGGCGCCGATGCGCGCCTTCCACGAGGCTTCGAGCCGCACCTCGCTCATGCGGCGTCGCCACGCTGGCTCAGGTGCCGCGCCACGCGCAGCTGGAACAGCAGCTTGGTCACCAGCAGCTTCTCCTCGACCGGCTTCTCCACCAGATCGTTGGCGCCGGCCTTGATCAACGCGGCCTGGTTGGCCGGGTTCTCGTCGCCCGTCATCACCAGCACCGGCAGCCGGCCCTTGCCGTAGCCGAAGTCCCGGCGGATGCGTTCGAGCAGATCGCCGCCGGTGAGCTCGCCCTTCAGGCTGACGTCGGTCAGCACCACATCGGCGCCCACTTCGCCACGCACCTGGGCGGTTTCCAGCAGCGCCAGCGCGTCCTCCACGCTGATCACGTGGCGCACGGTGAGGCCGTATTTCTCCAGCATGCGACGGGTGGCCAGCGCCACCACGCGGCTGTCCTCGACGTACAGCACCTCGCCGTCGGCGCTGCCTTCCGGACGCACGTAGCCGCGGATGAACTCGGCCAGCGCCTGGAAACCCAGCGCCTTGTCGAAATAGTCGGTGACGTCCTCGCCCAGGGTGCGCCGGTGCAGGCGGTCGTCCACGTCGCCGGAGACCACCACGATAGGCACGTAGGTCTGCGGCGCGGATTCGCGCACGAAGCGCGCCAGTTCCAGCCCGTCCATGTCGGGCAGGCGCAGCGCGATCGTGATGAAGTCGAACACCCCCTCGCCCAGCAGCTGCTGCGCTTCGCCGCCGCTGCCGCAGCCGACCACCTCCACGCCCGGCAGTTCGGTCTGCAGCACGCGGCCGATAAGCTGCCGCACCATCCTGGAGCCGTCGACCACCAGCACGCGAGGCGCCGTGCTGACCAGCCGGTTGCTGATACTTGTACTCATGCCTGCCCGTTTGCCCCTTTGCCCGCTCAGGCCGCTTTGCGCAACTGCCAGGCGCTGACCAGCCGCGCGCCCAGCCAGCCCAGCGCCGCGGCAGCCAGCGGCACCGCCAGCAGCAGCCACGGCGGCAGGCCACCGACATGCAGCTTGCCATCATAGGCCTGGCTCAACCGTGCGACCGGTCCGCTCAGCGCGAACTCGATCGCCAACGCCAGCAGCGCGGCGAGGATGCCGCTGAACAGGCCGTACCAGATGCCCGCATACAGGTAGGGCCGTCGCACGAAGGCGCCGCTGGCACCCACCAGCAGCAGCACGCCGATCTCCTCGCTGCGGCTGGCGATGTCCACCCGCACCGTGTTGCCCACCACCAGCAGCGCGGCCAGCGCCAGCATCAACGCCAGCGCAACCACCACGCGGTCGCCGACGCCGAGCAGCGCATCCAGCCGCTGCCGCCAGGTACCGCTGTCCTGCACCTGGGCCACGCTGCGCATATCGCGCATGTCGCTCACCAGCCGTTCCACCGTAGCGGCGTCCAGGCCCTGCTTCGGCTGCACCATCAGGACATAGGGCAAGGGATTCTGGTCCAGTGTGTCCAACGCGCCGGAGAAACCCTGCATCTTCGCCAGCTCGTCCAGGCCTTGCTGCGGCGTTTTGACTGTCACCGCGGCCACATCGGAACGCTCGCCCAGCTGCTTCGCCAGCAGCTGCGCCTGCGGCGCGACCTGGTCCGGCTGCAGGAACACGTTGATCGCCTGGTCCTGGCCCAGCGCCTGGCCGAGCTGCTGCACATTGCCGAGCAGCAGATAGAACGCCAGCGGCAAGGCCAGCGCCAGCCCCATCACCGCGATGGTGAGCAGGCTGCCGAGCGGACGCGCGGCAAGCCGGCGTAGGCTGGCCGCGGCGCTCCAGCCGTGGTGCTCGCGCCAGCTGGCCACGCGGCGGGTATGGCTGGGTTCGTTGCGCGGCGGGGTCTCGGCGTCGCGGCGGGCGGTGTCGGCGGCCATGGTCACAGCACCTCCTCGGCAGCCAGGTCGGCCACCAGCCGACCGTGATCGAGCACCACCACGCGTTTGCGCATGCGCTTGATCAACGGCAGGTCGTGGCTGGCGACCAGCACGGTGGTGCCCACCTGCTGGAACTCGGCGAACAAGCCCATGATTTCCACGGCCAGCTGCGGATCGAGGTTGCCGGTAGGCTCGTCGGCGATCAGCAGCGAGGGCCGTCCGACGATCGCCCGGGCGATGCCCACGCGCTGCTGTTCGCCGGTGGAGAGCGTGGCCGGCAGCTGGCGCTCATAGGAAAGCAGACCCACTTTTTCCAACGCCGCGCGCACGCGCCGGCCGCGTTCCTGGCGGGCGATGCCGGCGATCGCCAGGGGCAGCTCGACGTTGGCGAACACTGTGCGGTCCATCAGCAGGCGATGATCCTGGAACACCATGCCGATGCGCTGGCGCAGCTTGGGAATGCCGCGTCCGCGCACCTTGGCGAGGCTCTGGCCGTCCATCGTGATCGTGCCGTGGCTGGGCCGCTCGATCACTCCGAGCAGTTTGAGCAAGGTGCTCTTGCCCGCGCCGGAGTGGCCGGTGATGAAGGCCATCTCGCCTGTGGGTATGGTGAAGGAAAGCTGCGAGAGCGCCTCGTGGCCGCCCTCGTAATGCTTGCTCACCTGCTCGAACTGGATCACCGCGCGTCCCCGCCAGCCTGCCGTATCAAGCAGCAAGGATACGGTATGCGAGACGCAAGATCGCCATCGCTCGGAGCAGTCGGTGCCGCCGGTTCAGCGCCGGCGGCCATCCCGCTCAGCGGCCGGTGAACAAGCGGGTCAGCCGGCGGAACAAGCTGGGCTTGTTCGCATGCGGATGCTCGCCGGTAGTGGCCGCTACCTGCCGCGAAGGACGGCCGGAAACCGCCGCGGCCTCGGCCGGTGCACGCTCGCGCGGCGCGCGACGCTCGCCGCGCGGCGGCCGGCCAGCCTCGGCCGGCGCTGCCTGCGGCTTGCCCTGTGCGGCGTTCGCCGTTGCCTCGCCGCCCTCGCGGCGGCGGTTGCGGCCACCGCGCCGGCGCCGGCGCTTGTGCTCGCCCTCGGCGGCCACAACGGTAGCCTGGCCATCCTGTGCCGCCACGGCAGGCGCGGCGACTTCCGCCGCCGCCGTTTCGGTGCGCGGCGTGCGTGGCGGCCGCGACTCGTGTGTGCGGCGCTCGCGCGGCGCGCGTTCGCCGTCACGGCCGCCGCGGCGCGAACGCCCACCCTTCTTGTCGTCGTGCCGCGGCTCCACGTGGTCGCCGAACGCGGCGCTGTCGGCGGCGGCATTCGCGGCGAACTCGGGATCGACATCGCGCGGCTTCGGCATCACCAGCAGTTCCGGCTCGATGGTCGCCACCGGGATGGCCTGGCCAATGTAGCTCTCGATGTCCGGCAGGCTCATCGCGTACAGGTCGCAGGCGAAGCTGACCGCGTCGCCCTCGGCACCAAGGCGCGCGGTGCGTCCGATGCGGTGCACGTAGTCCTCGGCGTCCTGTGGCAGGTCGTAGTTGAAGACGTGGCTGACCGCCGGGATGTGCAGGCCGCGCGCGGCCACGTCGGTGGCGACCAGGATGTCGAGCTGACCGTCCTGGAAGCGCTGCAGCAGTTTCTGGCGCTTGAGCTGGGGCACGTCGCCCGAAATCGCGCCGACGCGACAGCCGTGGCGCTTGACCCGCTCGGTGACGCGCTCGGCGGCGGCCTTGGTGTTGACGAAGATGATGCTGCGGCTGGGCTGGTGCTTGTCGATCAGGTTGAGCAGCAACGGCAGCTTCTCTTCCTTGGCCGGGAAGTAGACCACCTGGCGCACCTTGTCGGCGGTGACGTTGTCGCTCTCCACCACCAGCTTCTCGGCCTCGTGCATGTGCTCGTAGGCCAGTTCCAGCACGCGATGGCTCAGCGTGGCGGAGAACAGCAGCACCTGACGCTGTTCGCGCGCCGGCAGGCGGCGGAAGATGAAGCGCACGTCCTTGATGAAGCCGAGGTCGAACATACGGTCCGCCTCGTCGATCACCATCACCTCGACGCCGTTGAAGCCGAACACCTGCTGCTTGTAGTAGTCGAGCAGGCGGCCGGGGGTGGCGATGATGATGTCGCAGCCGTCGTGCAGCTGCTGGCGCTGCTTGTCGTAATCCACGCCGCCGTAGATCAGCGCGGTCTTGAGGCCGGTGTGGCGGCCGATGTTGCGCGCATCCTTGTCGATCTGGATAGCCAGTTCGCGGGTGGGCGCGATCACCAGCGCGCGCGGATCGCTGTCCTTGCGCTCGGCCACGGCGGGCGTGGTGAGCAGGCGGTTCATCAGCGCGACCAGGAAGGCGCAGGTCTTGCCGGTACCGGTCTGCGCCTGGCCGGCGACGTCGCGGCCGGACAGCGCCACCGGCAGGGTCAGCTCCTGGATCGGCGTGCAGCGGGTGAAGCCGGCTTCGGCCAGGCCTTGCTGCAGCAGGGGATGAAGTTCGAAGTTGGTGAAGAAGGTATCGGTGAGTACGGTTTGGGACATGGAAGGAAAAGCCAGTGGGGTGCGGGCACAGGCGTCAGGGCCGGCCCGGCTCCACCGCCCGTGGCGGCATGGAGCGAGTGGATGAGCGGCGCGTGGCGGCATGCAGCGCACAGCAGGCGGGTCGGGCTCGCCTGCCGGCGCTCCGGGGCCGCACAGGGCGCCGGAAACGATGGCGGCGCAACCGGCAGTCCCGCTGGCATAGGCGAGGCGGCTCCCTGCAAGCCGCCTCGCCTATGTCAACGGAACCGTCCGTTGCCGCCCTTGAATCGCTTGAATCGCGCCCCGAGTTACGTTGCAATGAGGCCCCGGGCCGCAATGGCCAAAGCCCCTCTTTCCCGGTTCGACCCGCGCTTCATGGGCGCCCCAGTGTAGCCGATGCTGGCCGCGTGGTCGTCAAACCTTCCTTCCACCCGTCTTTCGGAGACCCCGGTGAGCGACCTGATTACCCATGTGAGCGACGACGCCTTCGAGCAGGAAGTGCTGAAGTCCGATACCCCCGTGCTGCTGGACTTCTGGGCCGAATGGTGCGGCCCGTGCAAGGCCATCGCACCGATCCTCGACGAGCTGGCCGGCCAGTACCAGGGCAAGCTGCGCGTCGTGAAGATCAACATCGACCACAACCAGAAGACCCCCCGCACCTACGGCGTGCGCGGCATCCCCACCCTGATGGTGTTCAAGAACGGCAAGGTCGAGGCCACCCAGATCGGTGCCGTCAGCAAGGGCCAGCTGGCCCAGATGATCGAAAAAGCGATCTGATCGCCGGTTTATCGCCCGCCGCGTGCTTTACGGCCACACGCGGCGGGTGCTAGATTCCCCTCCGCGTCCGTCGGGATCCTCTTGGTCCCCCTGCGCCTGTCTAGCGCGACGCACATCCTTCCCTCCTGTTTTCCAACGGCGCCCCGCGAGGATTGCCCGTGTCCGATACCGATAGCACCACTCCGAACGACGCCGGCGGCGCCGAGAGCTCGCCCGAGTCGCGTCCGCGCGCACCGCGCCGCCAGTCGTCCCGCGGCGCCAAGCCGGCTGCCGGCGAAACGGCGGCCGAGACCAGCGCCGCCCCAGCCGCCCCGCCGGCACCAAGCTTCGAGGCCCCTGCGCCGACAGCGCCCGCCGCACCTGCAGGCGAGTCCAGCGCCCCGGCGGCGGAAGCGCGCGAACCCGGCCAGCCGCAGAACCCGCAGGGACAGGGCCAGAACAACGGCAACCGCAACGACCGCGAAGGCCGCGGCCGGCGCCGCCGCCACGAACGCAACCAGCAGCGCCAGCAAGGCAGCGGTGGTGGCGGTGGTGGTGGCAACCCCAACCCGCGCCACAACAATCCGCACGGCCTGCCGGTGGATGACGACAACGCCGATCCGGGCAGCGACGACCGCCTGATCAACCTCACCGAACTCAAGCGGATGAAGGCGCCGCAGCTGCTGGCCTTCGCCGAGTCGCTGGGCATCCGCGAGGGCGTGGCGCGTGCGCGCCGCCAGGATGTGATCTTCTCGATCCTGAAGGCGCACGCGCGCTCGGGCGGCGGCATCTGGGCCGAAGGCGTGCTGGAGATCCTGCAGGACGGCTTTGGCTTCCTGCGCTCCGCCGACGAGAGCTACCTGGCCGGCCCCGACGACATCTACGTCAGCCCCAGCCAGATCCGCCGCTTCAACCTGCGCACCGGCGACTACATCACCGGACGCGTGCGCCATCCCAAGGAAGGCGAGCGCTATTTCGCGATGCTGCGCGTGGACGACATCAACGGCGATCCGCCGGAGGCGTCCAAGAACAAGATGCTGTTCGAGAACCTCACCCCGCTGTTCCCGCGCAAGGCCTTCAAGCTGGAGCGCGGCAACGGTTCGAGCGAGGACATCACCGGCCGCATCCTCGACCTGGTCGCGCCGATCGGCCGCGGCCAGCGCGGTCTCATCGTCTCGCAGCCGAAGTCCGGCAAGACGATGATGCTGCAAAACATCGCCCAGGCGATCCAGTACAACCACCCCGACGCCCACCTGATCATCTTGCTGGTGGACGAGCGCCCGGAGGAAGTGACCGAGATCGCCCGCACCGTACGCGCCGAGGTGATCAGCTCCACCTTCGACGAACCTGCCGTGCGCCACGTGCAGGTGGCCGAGATGGTGATCGAGCGGGCCAAGCGCCTGGTCGAGCACAAGCGCGACGTGATCATCCTGCTCGACTCGATCACCCGCCTCGCCCGCGCCTACAACACCGTGGTGCCCAGCTCCGGCAAGGTGCTCACCGGCGGCGTGGACGCCAACGCCTTGCAGCGCCCGAAGCGCTTCTTCGGCGCCGCGCGCAACGTGGAGGAAGGCGGCAGCCTCACCATCATCGCCACCGCGCTGATCGACACCGGCAGCAAGATGGACGAGGTGATCTACGAGGAGTTCAAGGGCACCGGCAACATGGAAGTGCACCTGTCCCGCCGCATCTCCGAGAAGCGCGTCTACCCCGCCATCGACATCAACCGCTCCGGCACCCGCCGCGAGGACCTGCTGATCGAGCCGGACATGCTGGCCAAGATCTGGATCCTGCGGAAGCTGCTGCACCCGATGGACGAGCTGGCCGCGATGGAGTTCATGCTCGACAAGATGAAGAACACCAAGTCCAACGACGAGTTCTTCAATTCGATGAAGCGCTGAGGGTCCGCCTCACCGCCAGCATCAGCGACAAGGCCGGCCATGTGCCGGCCTTGTCGTTTCCGCTTGCCGGAGCCCGCGCCCGGCTCCGTGCTTGCGGCGCCTGATGCGGGGAAACACGGAATGCTTGCTCGTCTCGCCCTGATCGCCTGCGCTCTGCGTGTTGCAGCCCGCTACCGCCGCGGAGCCAGCGCCCGCCGCCAACACCTGCCGGATGCGCTGGTACAGCGCCTGACCTGCCACGCACCGACTACCGCCGCCGTCCCCTGACGGACCTTGCGCGGCATAGCGGAGGGAGCCACCTATACCGCCCCGTACAAAAATTTTCCGTCAACCCCTTTTCGCGGTCACACAACGCCTCCATAGTCGGTGCCTCACCCTGCGAGGTCGCGCCCGTGTCCATACCCAGTGCCGTCAAGAGCACCCCGATCGCCGGTCGCCAGCAGCTCGTCGACTACCTCGCCGCCGGCGAGAAGCCGCGCGAAGCCTGGCGCATCGGCACCGAGCACGAGAAGTTCGGCTTCCGCACCGACGACCTGAAACCGCCACCGTTCGAAGGCGAGCGCGGCATCCGCGCGCTGCTCGAAGGCATTGCCGCCCGCCATGGCTGGGATATCGCCCGCGAAGGCGAGACGCCGGTAGCGCTGACCCGCGGCAAGGCCAACATCACGCTGGAGCCCGCCGGCCAGCTGGAACTCTCCGGCGCGCCGCTGGAAACCATCCACCAGACCTGTTGCGAGGTGAACAGCCACCTCGATGAAGTCCGTTCGGTGGCCGATGGCCTGGGCCTCGGCTTCCTCGGCATGGGTTTCCAGCCGAAGTGGCGCCGCGACGAGATGCCGTGGATGCCCAAGGGCCGCTACAAGATCATGCGCGAGTACATGCCCAAGGTCGGCCAGCTCGGCCTGGACATGATGACGCGCACCTGCACCGTGCAGGTGAACCTGGATTTTTCCAGCGAAGCGGACATGGTGAAGAAGTTCCGCACCAGCCTCGCACTGCAGCCCATCGCCACCGCGCTGTTCGCCGACTCGCCGTTTGCCGACGGCAAGCCGAACGGCTACCTGTCCTACCGCTCGCACATCTGGACCGACACCGACCGCGACCGCACCGGCATGCTGGACTTCGTGTTCGAGGACGGTTTCGGCTACGAGCGCTACGTCGACTACATCCTCGACGTGCCGATGTACTTCAGCTACCAGGACGGCAAGTACATCGACCTTGCCGGCCAGGATTTCAAACGCTTCCTCGCTGGCGAATTGCCCGCGCTGCCCGGCGCGAAAGCCACCATGAAGGACTGGGCCGACCATCTCACCACCGCTTTCCCCGAGGTGCGCCTGAAGCAGTACCTGGAAATGCGTGGCGCCGACGGCGGCCCGTGGAACCGCCTGTGCGCCCTGCCCGCGCTATGGGTGGGCCTGCTCTACGACGACGAGGCGCTGGATGCCGCCTGGGACTTGGTCAAGGATTTCACCCGCGAGGAACGCCACGCCCTGCGTGACGGCGTGCCGAAGCAGGCACTGAAGCTGCCGTTCCGCCACGGCAGCGTGCGCGAGCTCGCCAACGAGACGCTGAAGATCGCCGCCCACGGCCTTGCGCGCCGCGGCAAGCTCAACCGCAACGGCGCCGACGAACGCATCTACCTCGAACCGCTAATCGAGATCGTCGGAGCCAACCAGACCCCGGCCGAGCGCAAGCTGGAGCTGTTCCATGGCGCCTGGGGCGGCAGCGTGGACCCGGCGTTCCGCGAGTTCGCCTACTAGGCAGCCACGCAACGAAAATGGGTCGGCATGTCTGCCGACCCATTCGAAACAGCCAGCTGCGTTCGATCAACGATCAACCGTCGCCGACGCTACCGTTGCAGACGGCATTGGCCGACGCATCGCCGAGGTAGGCTCCGTTCGCGTCGGACACGCTGACGTGCATGGTGATGCGGTCCGAGTACGGTTGCAGGCACTGGAACCGGCAGCTCCCGCTGTGCTGCAGGAGCTTGCCGTTGCAACTGAACGGCGCCGCCAGATGCGCGATGCCGCTGAAGGACCAGTTGTAGGTGAACGGCAAGGGCGAACCGGGGCTGGTCACCGTTGCCTGACATATGTTGGTGCCGCATGAAAGCGCGACGCCAGTCTGCGATTGGGCATGTGCCTTCGGTATCACACCGAACGTTGCAACAGCCCCTGTAGCGACAATTGACAGCAGTAAAAACGGCAGCTTTTGCATGACTTTCTCCTTAAGTGGATGCAACTGCGATGTTCCGTTCAACCTTCCTGCAATTGACAGCTGCGTGTTGCCCAGCTGCCAGACCCCGGGCGGCGCACCCGTAACGGCGTGCGTGCCCGGAGAGGCGCCTTGCTTCACTTCTTCGGCG
Source organism: Dyella agri (assembly GCF_044904705.1). Taxonomy (NCBI): domain Bacteria; kingdom Pseudomonadati; phylum Pseudomonadota; class Gammaproteobacteria; order Lysobacterales; family Rhodanobacteraceae; genus Dyella; species Dyella agri. The sequence goes on along the minus strand of NZ_JADIKL010000002.1, from coordinate 732,994 downwards.
CATCCTTCAAGCCGCGGTCGATCAGCATCGGTTCGATGCTCGGATCCTGTCCGCGCCAATCCTTGTACATCCTTGCCAGTTCCTCGCTGTTGCCGCGCGAAAGCACCATGCCGCGGAAGCGGTCGCCATTCTCGCGGGTCAGCTCGCCGTGTCCCTTGAACCACTCGAACGCATCGTCGGCGAGCATCTGCGTCCACAGGTAGGCGTAGTAGCCGGCCGAATAGCCGTTGCTCCAGATATGCAGGAAGTAGCTGGAGCGATAGCGCGGCGGCACGTAGCTCAAGTCGACGCCGTCCTTCTTCAGCGCGGCGGCCTCGAACGTGTCGGCGTCCTGCTTGGATGCATCGGCGCCCAGCATGTGCCAGTTCATGTCGAGCATGGCGGCGGCCACCAGCTCGGTCATGTCATAGCCCTTGTTGAACGTGCCGGCCTTCTTCATCTTGTCGACCAGCGCCTGCGGCATCGGCTCGCCGGTCTTGTAGTTCTTCGCGTAATTCGCGAACACCTTGGCGTTGGTTGCCCAGTGCTCGTTGAACTGCGACGGGAATTCGACGAAGTCACGCGCGGTCTGGGTACCGGACAGGCTCGGGTACTGCCCGTCGGCGAACAGGCCGTGCAAGCCGTGGCCGAACTCGTGGAACATGGTGACCACGTCGTCGAACGACAGCAGCGCCGGCTGGCCCGCTGCAGGCTTGGTGAAGTTGGCGACGTTGTAGATCACCGGCTTGGTGCCGAGCAGCTTCGACTGCTGGACGAAGTTGTCCATCCAGGCGCCGCCGTTCTTGTTGTCGCGCTTGAAGTAGTCGCAGTAGAACAACGCAAGCGACTTGCCGTCCTTGTCGAACACCTCGAACACGCGCACGTCCGGGTTGTACACCGGGATGTCGTGGCGCTCCTTGAAGGTGAGGCCGTAAAGCTGGTTGGCGGCGTAGAACACGCCGTTCTGCAGCACATTGTCCAGCTCGAAGTAGGGCTTGATCTGGCTCTCGTCCAGGTCGTATTTGGCCTTGCGCACCTGCTCGGCGTAGTACTGCCAGTCCCACGGCTCCAGTTTGAACGTGGGCTGGTTGAGCGCCTTCTGGTCCTTGTCGATCTGCGCCTGGATGTCGGCGGCCTCCTGCTTGGCGCGGGCCACCGCGGCAGGCGCCAGCTTGCCCATGAACCCCATCACCGCTTCCGGCGTCTTCGCCATCTGGTCCTGCAGCGTCCACGCGGCATAGTTCGGGAAACCGAGCAGCTTGGCTTCCTGCGCGCGGATCTGCGCGAGCTGCTCGATGATGTCGCGGGTGTCGTCGGCATTGCCCCGTTCGGCGCGGTTCCACGAAGCCTCGTACAGCGCCTTGCGGGTGGCGCGGTCCTTGAGGCTCTGCAGCGCCGGCTGCTGGGTGGTGTTCTGCAGCGTGATCACCCACTTGCCGTCCAGCTTGCGATCCTTGGCGGCCTGCGCGGCGGCGGCGATGTCCTCGTCGGAGAGACCATCCAGCTTGGCCTTGTCGTCGATGACCAGCGCGCCATCCTTCGCGGCGGCGAGCAGCTTGTTGTTGAACTGCGCTTCCAGCGTGGACTCCTGCTGGTTGAGCGCCTTCAGCTTGGTCTTGTCGGCGTCGGACAGCTTGGCGCCGTGCTGGACGAAGTTGCGATAGGTCACCTCGACCAGGCGCAGCGACTCCGGATCGAGCTTGAGCGTGGCGCGCTCGTCATAGACCTTCTGGATGCGCGCGAACAGCTTGCCATCGAGGTACTTGGCATCGTCGTGCGCCGCCTGTTTGGGCGCTTCCTCTTCCTGCACCTTCTGCAGCGCGTCGTTGGTGTTGGCCGCGGTGACGCCGTTGAAGACCGCCATCACCCGGCTGAGCAGCGCGCCGGATTTCTCCAGCGCCACGTAGGTGTTCTCGAACGAGGGAGCCTCCGGGTTATCGGCGATCTTCTGCCACTCGGCGAGCTGTTCCTGCATGCCCTTCTCGATCGCCGGCTGGTAGTCGCCATCCTTGATCTTGTCGAACGGCGGCGCCTGGAACGGCAGCGTGCTGGCGGCGAAGAACGGATTGGCGGCGTTCGCGTCGGCCACCGGCGCGGCGGCGCTGCCCGGCTTGGCCGGCGCGGTGGAAGCCGGCGCCGGCGCGGACTTGCCGGCCTCGTTCGAACCTTGCGAACAGGCTGCGAGGGCAATGCTGGTGGCGACGACGATCATGCGTAGACGGAACATGCGGTATTCCCGGTCGGGGCGCCCTGGACGGGCGGAAAGAATCGGCAGCCGCCGACTCTAATGACACCGGACCGGTTTTTGCCAGCGGCAGCGCAGCGAAACTCCGCGTGCCGCCGGTGCATGGACATCACGCAGGGCGCACGTCGCGCAACTGCCACGCCGCGCCGATCAGCCAGTTCAGGCGTTGCCGCAACAGGCTCATCGGCAGGCTGGTCAGCACGTCCACCTCGACATGCAGGTCGGCCACCCGTGCGCGCACTTGCGCCTGCGCGTCGGTGGCGCCCAGCGCGGCATCCACCTCGTCCGGCTCCGCTTGCTGTGCCCGCCAGCGCTCGAACAGCAGCGGGGTGCGCAGCGCCTCCTCCAGCGCGGCCGCGAAATCGCCGGGGCCGGCGCCGTTCCAGCTCAGCGCGGCATCGCCGCCGCGCGCATGGGCCAGATCGGCGATGGAAAGGTAGTAGTGGTTGCGGCTGGTCATGGCTTCTCCCTGCGAGTAATCGCCAGCATGCGTACAGGCCGGCATGCCGGATGTGAATTCAACCAATCAGTACGGCCAGATTGAGTCCCGCGGCCGCCCGCGCCGGCGCCACGCCATGCGGCAGCACGCCAAGACAGGGCGCGGGCAGCAGTTCATGCAGGGTGGCGAGGTTCTCCTCCACCGCCTCCATGGCTGGATCGATGCGGTTGCCGATCCAACCCGCCAGCCGGCAGCCATCGGCCAGGATCGCCTCGGCGCTCAGCACCGCATGGCTCAGACATCCCAGGCGCAGCCCCACCACCAGGATCACCGGCAAGCCCCACTGCCTGGGGATCTCCGAGGCAAACAGCCCCGGCGCCAGCGGCACGCGCCAGCCGCCCACGCCTTCCACCACCACTGCGTCGTGCCCGGCGCACAACGCGTCGAAAGCGGCACGCAGAGGCGGCAAGGCGATCGTCGCGCCCTCGTGCGCCGCGGCCAGATGCGGCGACAGCGGCTCGCGCAGCGCCACCGGATTGCTCAGCGTGTAAGGCGGCAGCGGCGTGCTGCTGGCCGCCCGCAGCGCCAGCGCATCCTCGTTCTGCCAGCCGTGTGTCGTCTCGATGCAGCCACTGGCCACCGGCTTCATGCCAGTGCTGTGCAGGCCGCTCGCGCGCAGCGCGTGCAGCAGCGCGCAACTGGCGTGGGTCTTGCCGATGCCGGTATCGGTGCCGGCGACGAACACGAACAATGGGCTCATTCCACGCCGTGCCTCCGGCGGAAGTTATTCATCACAGGCCAGGTCAGGATCATCAGAAAATACGCAAACCCCGGCAGGCCCCACCACCCGCCCGACGCCGACAACGGCAGCAGCAGCGCTGTCGCCACGGACAGCATGCCGACCGCCACCGGGATGCTCCACAGCAAGGCTTCTCGTCGCATTTCCAGCGTGCCAGAGCCATCCCGCGCGGCACAACGCGCGGCATGCCGGAACAGCAACACCAGCGTGCCAGCCATGCACGCGAAAGACAGGCCGTAGCAGACGAACAAAGTACGCATGTCCGCCGGGCCGTGCGCTTGGAATGCGCTGGGGAACCATGGGCTGAGACCGTTGAACACGCTGGCGAACACCATGTGCAAGGGGTAGACGAAGATCAGCGCGAAGAACACCAGCAACAGCGACAACCAGCGCCCCGTGCGGTCGCTGCCCATGCACAAGCGGCGCCAGCGCACGTGGCCGTACCAGAACATGGTGATCTGGGCGAAGCAGGCAGCAAACGCCGGAACCCCGCCCAGCACTTCCATCAGCTTTGCGGTGCTGTTCGGCACCGCGTCGCCTCCGATCACCAGCAAGGTCAGCGTGAACGCGAACGCGCCGTCCACGAACATGTCCAGCCGCCCCGCCTCGATGCCTTCGCGATGCTCGATCAGGCTCATGCGCATTCCTCCCTATGGCGACACGCGCATAATACGGGCTTTGCCGGCGGACCCAAGCCATGTTCGAACTGAATACGCAGGCCTACGCGGACAAGCGCGGGCACTACGCCGATCTCGTGCAGCAGGCCCGTGGCCTGCTCGCCGGCGAACGCGACCTGGTCGCGAACGCGGCGAACTTCTCCGCGCTGGTGTTCCACAGCCTGCCAGGGCTCAACTGGTGCGGCTTCTACCTGTACGACGGCAACGAACTCGTGGTCGGCCCGTTCCAGGGCAAGCCCGCCTGCATCCGCATCGCGCTGGGCAAGGGCGTATGCGGCACTGCCGCGCAGACGCGGCAGACGCAGGTAGTGCGCGACGTCAACGCCTTCGAGGGCCACATCGCCTGCGACGCCGCCTCGCAGTCGGAGATCGTGGTGCCGCTGGTGAAGGCCGACGGCAGCCTGCTCGGCGTATGGGACGTGGACAGCCCGCACGTGGCGCGCTTCGACGACGACGACCGCGCCGGCATGGAGGCGCTGTGCGCGGTGTTCATGGCGAATCTCGCGACCTGAACCACCTTTTCCGCCCCGGCTGCGACGATCTGCCGCTGCGGCAAAATCGTCACTCGCGCGGCGTGCGCAACAGCTCCGCCACCCGCGCCCGCGCCTCGTCCACGCCGGTACCGGCCGGCGAGGAAAACACCTGCGCGGTAGCGTGCAGGCCATCGGGAAAGCTCTTGCGCATCGCCGCCAGCGCCTGCGCGGCCTGATTGCGCGAGAGCTTGTCGGCCTTGGTCAGCAGCAAGTGGCAAGGCAAGCCGGTGGCGAAGCAGAAGTCCAGCATCATCCGGTCGAACTCCTTCAGCGGATGGCGGATGTCGGCGATCAGCACCACACCGCGCAGGCTCTGCCGGTGGTGCAGATACGCGTCGATTTCCTGCTTCCAGTGCGCGCGCAGCTCCTCCGGCACCTTGGCGTAGCCGTAGCCGGGCAGGTCGATCAGGCGAGCTGTGAGCGGCGGCACGCCCTCGCCCTGCGCCAACGGCGGCAGTGCGAACGCGACCATCTGTTGGGTGCGGCCGGGCGTCTTGGAAGTGCGCGCCAGCCCCTTGTGGCCGGCGAGCGCGTTGAGCGCGCTGGACTTGCCGGCATTGGAACGGCCCGCGAACGCCACCTCGGCACCGAGATCCGGCGGCAGCTGGTTGACGCGGTGGGCGGCGAGCACGAATTGCGCGCCGTGGAGTGGGTTGGGCATGGTTTGACCGGAGTGCGAAGGCATGGGGATAATCCGATGGTTTCTGCCCGTGGCGCCGATACCGACCGGCGTTGGCAGCCTTCGACAGTTTCTGGGAGGGGAAGTGTATGGGTTTTCGGTTCGCAGGTTTTCGACCCGCCGTGTTCAGCTCTGCCGCAGTCCTGATCTTCGCCATGGCTGCGGGTACGGCGATAGCGCAGGATGCCGCCAAGTCGACGGCCGAGCCGGCCAAGGCCGCCACGGCTGCCCAGCCTGCTGCTGCGCCGGCTACTGCCGAAGCGGCGGCGAAGCCCGGCGATGCCGCCGCGGGCCAGGGCAAGGCCGCCGCCTGCGGCGCCTGCCACGGCATGGACGGCAACTCCACCGATCCGCAATACCCCAAGCTGGCCGGCCAGAGTGAGCAGTACATCGTCCACCAGCTCGAAAACTTCAAGAGCAGCAAGCGCCAGAACCCGATCATGCTGGGCATGGCCACGCCGCTGTCCGAGCAGGACATGCACGATGTCGGCGCCTACTTCGCCAGCAAGACCGCGCTGCCCGGCGTGGCCGACCAGGCCCTGGTCGAGCACGGCCAGCAGCTGTTCCGCGAGGGTGACGTCAAGCGCGGCATTCCCGCCTGCATGGCCTGCCACAGCATCGATGGCCGCGGCAATCCCGGCGCGATGTACCCGCAGCTGGAGAGCCAGCACGCGCAGTACATCCAGGCCACGCTGAAGGCCTGGCACGACGGCACCAGCTGGGGCACCGACGCGCACTCGCAGGTCATGCCGGCCATCGCGCAGAAGCTGAGCACGGATGACATCGCCGCGCTGGCCAGCTACGTCGAAGGCCTGCATCCCGCCACGGCAGAGGACCTGCCGAAGCCGGCCGCCGCCACGCCCTGATCCCTACCGGATGCGCCGGCGGCACGCCGTCGCATCCGCGTCCCGCGTAATCGCACTACCGAGGTAACCCATGTTGAAGCGTCTGCCGATCCTGTGCGCCGCCCTGCTGGCGCTGGCCGCTTGCGGCCACTCCAGCGACAACGGCACTGCTGCGCCGGCCGCACCCGCGACCGCCAGCACCGCCGCGACCACGCCGGCCGCGCCCGCCACCGCCAACGCGCCGGCACCGGCAGCCAGCGCCGCGCCGACCAGCGCAGCCACTGCCGCCGCGGCAAGCACCGCCGCGCCCGCTGCCGCGGCGACGGCGGCAGCCGCAACTCCGGCCGCCGCCTTGCCGTTCGTCGACGACGGCAAGTGGGTCGAAGGCAAGGATTACTTCCGCATCGATCCGGCCCAGCCCAAGGCCGTCAACACTGACAAGATCGAAGTGGTGGAGGTGTTCTCCTACGCCTGCCCGGCCTGCAACTCCTTCCACTCCGCGATGGACCAGATCGAGAAGAGCCTGCCGCCGAACGCCGTGGTGCATTACCTGCCCGCGGCGTTCCGCGCGGACGAAAACTGGCCGGTGTACCAGCGCGCGTTCTACGCCGCCGAGGCACTGGACGTGCGCGCCAAGGCCCATGACGCGTTCTTCGACGCCACCTGGAAGACCGGCGAAACGGCTACCTACAACCTGTCCACCGGCCAGCCCAAGCCCAAGGGCGCCTGGCCCACGATCGAGGACATCGCGAAGTTCTACGCCAAATTCGGCGTGGACCCCAAGGAATTCGCCGCGGTGGCCAACTCCTTCTCGGTCAACACCAAGATGAAGCAGGCCGACGACCTCATCAAGGCCTACGGCGTGCCCGGCACGCCCACCATCGTGGTGGACGGCAAGTACCGCTTCTCGCCTTCCGACGTGCACACCGTGCAGCGTGCGGTCGAACTGACCCAGTGGCTGGTGGCAAAGGAAGCCGCCGCGGGTGCCGGCAAGTAAACCGGCGCCGTCACTCCCGTTCCGCCCCCTGCCCGAGGTAGCACCGATGCTGAAGCGCTTGCCGATTCTGTGTGCTGCCTGGCTGGCACTCGCTGCCTGCGGCCATGCCGGCGACGGTGGCACCGCCGCACCGGCTACGCCTGCACCCGCCAGCACCACACCAGCTACGGCCGCACCCGCGGCCACCAGCACAGCGGCATCGGCGAGCAGCGCTGCGCCGGCCACCACCACTGCCGCCGCGGCCAGTGCCGCCGCGCCTGTCGCCGCGGCCACCGCGGCAGCCGCGACTCCGGGGGCCGCGGTTGTCGCCGACGACAGCAAGTGGGTCGAGGGCAAGGACTATTACCGCATCGACCCGGCCCAGCCCAAGTTCATCCCCACCGACAAGATCGAGGTGGTCGAGGTGTTTTCTTACGCCTGCCCGGCCTGCTGGCAATTCCACGGCACGATGGACCAGATCGAACACGGCCTGCCGTCCGATGCCGTAGTGCATTACCTGCCCTCCTCGATGCGCCCCGACGAAAACTGGGTGGTGTACCAGCGCGCGTACTTCGCCGCCGAGGCGCTGGGCGTGCGCGCCAAGGCGCACGATGCCTTCTACGACGCCACCTGGAAGACCGGCGAGACGTCCACCTACGATCTGTCCAACGGCCAGCCCAAGCCCAAGGGCGCATGGCCCACGATCGAGGACATCGCGAAGTTCTACGCCAAATTCGGCGTGGACCCCAAGGAGTTCATCGCAGTGGCCAATTCCTTCTCGGTCAACACCAAGATGAAGCAGGCCGATGACATGCAGCGGGCCTACGGCGTGAACGAAACGCCCAACATCGTGGTGGACGGCAAGTACCGCGTCTCGCCGCACGACATCGGCAGCACGCAGCGCACGATCGAAGTGATTCAATGGCTGGTGGCGAAGGAAGCCGCCGCGGGTGCCGGCAAGTAAGCCGGCGCCACCTTACCCATCCAGCACCACCTTGCAGAGCATCCCCATGATGAAGCACCTCGCCCGCCTGCGCGCACTGACCCTGATCGCCGGCCTGCTGCTGGCCACCGCCTGCACCGCACAATCCGGCACGCCCGCCCCGTACACCGAGGGCGACCAGTACGTGACCTTGCCCGGCCCGCACCAGCGTTACAGCAGCGAGGGCAAGGTGGAGGTGGTCGAGGTGTTCTCCTACGGCTGCATTCATTGCGCCGAGTTCTCTCCCATCGCGGAGAAGCTGAAGGCGCAGTTGCCCAAGGGCGTGAAGTTCAAACTGGTGCCGGCACCGTTCAGTGCCGAGTGGCTGCCGTTCGCGCGCGCCTACTACGCGGCCGACCAGCTGGGCGTGGTGGATCGCACCCATCTCGAGTTGTTCAAGGAAAAGTTCGCCCAGCACTATCCGATCAATTCGCTGGACGAACTGGCCGACTTCTACGCCCGCCAAGGCGTCGACCGCGCCGAATTCATGCGCCTCGCCAGCTCGGATGCCGCCACCACGAAACTGAAGGCGGACCTGGCGCTGATCCAGCAGTGGGGCGTGGATGGCACGCCCAGCATCGTGATCGACGGCAAGTATCGCGTCGCCCACGTGCAAACGCTGGACGAACTGTCTGCCGTGACGCAGTGGCTGGCCAAGCGCGAGCTGTCCGAAGCGGACAAGAGCGGCAAGTGACCGTCTGACCGTCCCCGCGCGGGCGTTCACGTCCGGCGCGGCCTGCTGCGTGTACCGTACAGCGCTCCATGAATCGTACGCCTGCCCCCGCCGAACGCCGCCTGCGCCTGCTGAGCTGCAACATCCTCGCCGGCGCCAGCGTGCAGCGCTACAGCGAATACGTCACCCGCAGCCTCAACGCGGTACTGCCGGGGCGCAGCAAGATCGACAACCTCGATCGCCTCGCCGCACTGCTGCCGCAGTTCGACGTGATCGGCTTGCAGGAGGCCGATGCAGGCAGCTTGCGCTCGGGCTTCCTCAACCAGACCCGCTACCTCGCCGAGACTGCCGGTATGCCGTACTGGAGCCACCAGCCAAACCGGCCGGTGGCGAAGCTGTCGCACACCGCCAACGGCCTGATCAGCCGGATCGAGCCCAGCGCGGTGATCGACTACCCGCTGCCTGGCCGCCTGCGCGGACGCGGCGCGCTGCTGGCCCGGTTCGGCGCCGGCCACAATGCGCTGGCGGTGATGGTCGCCCACCTCTCGCTGAGTGCGCCGTCGCGCGCGCGCCAACTGGGTTTCATTGCCGAAATCCTGCAGGACCACCCGCACGCGGTGCTGATGGGCGACCTCAACACCGACATCGAAAGCGCGGAGATGCGCCACCTGTTCGCCCATACGCGACTGCAGCCGCCCGAGCAGCCCACGCCCACGTTTCCAAGCTGGAAACCGAAGCGCGCGCTGGACCACATCCTCGCATCGCCCTCGGTGTCGCTGGAGAAGGTGTGGACGCTGCCGCAGGCTTTCTCAGACCATCTGGCGCTGGCGGCGGAGATCCGCCTGCCCGCAAGCGGCGCGCCACGCCACGGAGATCACCGATGACCGCACGCCTGTCGCGCACGCTTGCTCCCTGGCTGCTGATCGTGCTGGCGGGCCTTGCCGCGGTCTGGCTGCGCTATGGCCTGATCGAGCCGCCGGCGATGGCGCAGATCTGCACGGCGGCGCAGGTGCCCGCGTGGTGCACGCTGCGCCAGGCGCTGGTATCGGGCTTCCTGCACGACGTCTATGGCATCGCCGCGATCCTCGTCGCCGCGCTGGCGCTGTTGCGCCGCGCACCTGCGCTGGCCTGGCTGGCCGCGGCGCTGGGCGCAGTCGCGCTGCAGCTCTACAACTACGAGCCGGGTGCGCTGGCGCTGTTGATCGGCTGCCTGCGCCTCGTGCATCTGCAGGGCGCAGGCAAGGCCACGGCTCGGCTTACACCCGCCCCGTGACCGGAATCAGCGCGCCGGTAATCGCCGACGCCGCGTCCGAGAGCAGGAACACGATCACGCCTGCCAGCTGCTCGGGTTTCACCCAGCGGCTGAAATCCGCGTCGGGCATGTCGGCGCGGTTCGGCGGCGTGTCGATGATGCTGGGCAACAGTGCGTTGACGGTGATGCCGCGTGGCTTCAATTCCTCCGCCAGCGACTCGGTGAGGCGCAGCACGCCCGCCTTGGAGGCGGTGTAGGCGCCTACGCCGGCGCCGGCCTTCAGTGCCGAGGCCGCACCGATGTTGACGATGCGCCCGTGCCCATCGGACAGATGCGCCAGCGCGGCCTTGCTCGCTGCCACCGCGGTGCGCAGGTTGATCCGGTAAAGCAGGTCCCAGGTGTCGGGATCGCCATCGGCCAGCGTCTCCCAGCGGAACGTGCCGGCGATATTCACCAGCGCATCGAGGCCGCCCAGCGTTCCGGCCGCGGCATCGATGGCATGCTTCGCCGCCACGGTATCGGCCATGTCCACGCCGCCGAAGCCATGTGCCGCGCCCAGGTCCGCCGGCACCGGCGCGCGGTCGATGGCCGCGACCGCGGCGCCCGCATCCAGCGCGGCGCGTACCACGGCGGCCCCCAGGGTGCCGAAGGCGCCGGTCACCACGATGCGTTGTTTGTCGAGGCGCATGATTTCCATCCTTATCAACGGGGGTCGTCGAGCATAGTGCCTGCGGCAGTCGGCACGAAACGCGCGCGCCGCCACGCTGCGAACACCGGCGCCGCGATCAACAGATTGAGCGCGAGCCACAGCCAGGTCACCGGGTTCTCGCCCAGTTCCTGAGCCACGACCACGGCTGCCAGCACCAGCAGCCAGGCGGCGAGGAACAGCGCTTCGCGCGAAGGCGCGCGCATGCGCTCATCCAGCCAGGCCACCAGCGCATAACCCGCGCAGGGCAGCTCCAACAAGCCCAGCGGGAAGTCGCGATAGCGACCGTCGAACACCAGCAGCAAGCCATACAGCGCCAGCACGAACAGCCATGCAAAACGCAGCCGCCCCGCCGGCGCGGGCTTGAACGGTGCGCCTGCCAGACGTCCCGCCAGCCAGCTGGCCAGTCGCAACGCCGTGAACAGCGCGGCGAGACAAGCCGCCAGCGAAAGCGTCCACTCCCAGGCATCGCGACAGGCATAGGCCATCTGCCGCCATTGCCAGGCCAGCGCCGCGCCGCTGGCGAAGCCGGCCAGACCCAACGCCAGCCAGCCGCGTCCGCGCTGCCAGCGGCGGCGGCGCAGGCCGGCCAGTACGAACAATCCCGCGCCCGCCGCACCGGCAAGCCAGCCCAGCCACCAGCGCGGCACCTCCACCACCGGTCCCTGCATCGCGAACTTCGGCTGCGCCTGCACGTCGAAGATGCCCCAGTAGCCGCCCACGGTGCCTTCCTGCGCGCGCTTCCACGGCTGATCGAAGGCCTCGATCACGTTGTACGGCATGTCCACGCTGGCGGCGTAGCGCAGAAACTCGCGCAGATAGCGCGCCTCGTTCACCACGCTGGCGTTGGCGCTGCGGCGCGGGCGGCCCTCACTGGGCCATCCGGTTTCGCCGATCATCACGCGCTTGCCGGGGAAGGCGCGCCGCACCTTCCCATAGACCTCCTCGACATGCTGGATCGCACGCTCCGGCGGCACCGGCTGGTCCTCCCAGTACGGCAGGATGTGGATGGTGACCAGATCCACCGCATCGGCAAGCTCGGGATGGCGCAGCCAGTACTCCCACACGTCGGCATAGCTCACCGGGATACCTGCCGGCAGCGCCGCGCGCACCTGATGGAGGGCATCGGCGATCTGCGCGCCAGACAGCTCGCCACGCAGCAGCACTTCGTTGCCCACGATCACCCCGCGCAACACCTGCGGGTATTTGCGCGCCGTGGCGATGCCCAGTGCGATCTGCTCGGCGTTCGCTTTCGCATCCCGGCCCAGCCAGATCCCCATCAGCACCTGCATGTGATAACGCGCCGCGATGCCCGGTACCGCGGAAAGGCCCTGCCCCTGCGAATACGTGCGCACGCAGTCGAAGCGCTCCGACAGCGCACGCAGGTCGGCATCGATGCGCTGGGGACTCACGAAGGCATTCGGATCGAGCGGCGTCTCGCCCGGCTCGCGGAACGGCGCGTAGGAAACGCAGGCGATTCGCGCCGAAGGCGCGTCGGGCAGATCCACCGGCCGCCCGACCAGCCACCACCACGCTGCACCGGCCAGCACGAGCAGCACCAGGACCAGCCAGGCGACGAGGCGACGACTGCGAGACGCTGGTGAAAACGACATGCCGGATCTGTGTGGACGAAGGATGAGGTGCGCCAGCTTATCAGGCACGCGCGGAACAAAAGCCTGCGCACCGGTCGGCGCGCCGGGACGCATCCACTACAATCCGGGACGGGGGATCACCAAGGAGTTTCCATGTTCGCGAAGGCAGCGCCGTGGCGCCGTTCCCTCACCCACCTGGCGGCCCTGCTGCTGACCGGCAGTGCCCTGCTCGCCACCACCACCGGCGCGCGCGCGGCTGCACCTGACGAAGCACAACGCGCCGCCTTCAAGCAGGCCTGGGCGTCGGCACAGCAAGGCGGCGACGGCTGGCGCGCCTGGGCCGCGCAACTGCGCGACTATCCGCTGTACCCCTATCTGCCTGCCGCCGCGCTGGAACACGACATCCGCCAGACCGACCTGGCCACGGTGCAGGCATACCTCAAGCAGTACCCCGAGCTGATCCCGGCACAGGACCTGCGCCGCGACTTCCTGCTGGAGCTGGCGCGGCGCAAGGACTGGAGCAGTTTCCTCGCGCTGTACCAGCCCGGCCTGGGCGACGCGCTCGCCTGCGATGCCTTGCAGGCGCGCATGGCCGGTGGCGCACCACTCAACTTCGACACCGACCTTGCCACGTTGTGGAGCCGCCCCGAACTCCCCGGCGCCTGCGACCCCGTGCTGCAGGCCGCGCACGACCAGGGACTGCTGACGACCACGCGACTGTGGACACGCATCGACCGGGCCACCGACGCCGGCAAGAGCGGCACCATCGCCACACTGGCACCGTGGCTGCCCGCACCGCAGGACGCAGAGGCGCAGCGGCTGGCACAGGCCCTGCGCGACCCCGCCGCCGCACTGGCCGCCGCTTCGAACTGGCCGAATACCGCCCGCGCGCGCCAGGCCGCCACGCTGGCGCTGGAACGCCAGGCGCGGCGCGACACCAAGGCCGCGGATGCGTCCTGGCAGCAACTGCAGGCACGCTTTCCCTTCAGCAGCACGCAACGCGAAACGGTCCAACGTGCCCTGGCGCTGTTCCACGCCACCGACTTCGACACCATGGCGCTCGATCGCTTGATCGCCCTGCCCGCTGCCGCGCAGACAGCCGCCACCCGGGAATGGCGCGCGCGCGTAGCGCTGGCCGAGCAGGATTGGCCCGCCGTACTGGCGGCGATCGCGGCGATGCCCTCCACGCAGCAACAGGACGGCGAATGGCGCTGGTTCCGCGCCCGCGCGCTGGCCGCCACCGGCCACCCCGAACAAGCGCAGGGCATCTATCAGGATCTGGCCGGCGAAGCCACGTTCTACGGCTTTCTCGCCGCCGACCAACTCAAGCAGTCCTATGCGATCTGCCCGCTGGCGCCGGTCGGCAACCCGCAGCAAGAACAGCTATTGCTGCAGCAACCCGGCCTGCTGCGCGCCTTCGAGCTGTACGCGGTAGATCTGCCGAAACTCGCCCGGCGCGAATGGTCGCGCGCACTGGAAGGCGCCGATGCCGGCACCCGCGAACAGGCCGCCGAACTGGCGAACCGCCGCGGCTGGTTCGACCGCGCGGTGTTCACCTTCACCTATGGCGACACGCTGCGCTACTACGCACTGCGCTTCCCGCTGGCCAGCCAGGATGGCGTGGTGCCGCAGGCCCAGCAGGCCGGCATCGACCCCGCCTGGGCCTACGGCATCCTGCGCGCAGAAAGCGCCTGGGTCAGCGACGCCCGCTCCGGCGCCGACGCGCGTGGCCTGATGCAGCTGGTGCCCGGCTCTGCCGCCGAAGTGGCGCGGCGCAGTGGCCTGACGTGGGCGGGCGGCGACAGCTTGTACGACCCCGCAGTGAACATCGCGCTGGGCACGCGCTACCTGGCGCAACTCGCCTTGCGCTACAACGGCATGCCCTGGCTCACCAGCGCCGCCTACAACGCCGGCCCCAACCGCGTCGACCAATGGGTGGACGCGCGCAACGCGCTGGCGCCCGATCTGTTCATCGCCACCATGCCGTTCAAGGAAACCCGCGAATACGTGACACGCGTGATGGCCTTCAGCGTGATCTACGACTGGCGCCTGCACGGCTCGGCGCTGCCGATCTCCGGTCGGCTCACCCCGTTCGGCCAGCCCTATGCGTTGCCGAACAGCCTGACTCCGCGCAAGACGGTGGACTGCCCCGCCCCGCCGCCGCCTGCGCCGACGAGCTCGGTACAACTGCCGGCCAGCGCGGCATCCGCGACAGACAGCGGCGCGCCTGCTCCAGCCACCAGCCGCCGCCGCTGAGCCAGGGTGGATCGTATGGCCGCACAGCGACTCGTCATCCTCGGTGGTACCGGCTTCGTCGGCAGCCACCTGTTGCCACGACTGGTTGCCGACGGGCATCGCATCGACGTGCTCTCGCGCAACCGCGAGCGGCACCGCGCGCTGGCCGTACTGCCGGGCGTGCGCGTGCGCAGCGTCGACGTGTACGACGACGACGCGCTTCGCCAGGCACTGGCCGGGGCGGATGCGGCCGTCAATCTGGTCGGCATCCTCAATCCGCAAGGCCCGCATACGCTTCAGCGCGCGCACGGGGAACTGACCCGTCGCCTGATCGCCGCCTGCGCCGCGACCGGCGTGCCGCGCCTGCACCAGATGAGCGCGCTCAAGGCCGGCCAGGGCCTGTCGCAGTACCTCAAGACCCGTGGCGAGGCGGAGGTGCTGGTAAAGGCTTCGCCGCTGGATTGGACGATCTACCAGCCCAGCGTGATCTTTGGCGAAGGCGATGGCCTGGTGACCCGGTTCGCCACGCTGCTGCGGCGCCTGCCCGTGCTGCCGCTGGCGCGCGCGAACGCGCGCATGGCCCCCACCTTCGTGGGCGACGTGGCCGAGGCGATCGCCCGCTGCGTCGCCGCACCCGCGCGTGGACGGCGGCGCAGCTTCGAGCTGTACGGCCCCGAGGTGCTCACGCTGGACGGCATCGTGCGTGCGATCCGCGCCGCTGCCGGACTGCGCACGCCGATCATCCCGCTGCCCGACAGCCTGGGCCGGTTGCAGGCACAGGTCGCCGGACTGCTCCCCGGTAAGCCGTTCACGCTGGACAACTTCCGCTCCCTGCGCACCGATTCGGTCGGCAAGATCGACGGTTACGCGGCGCTCGGCATCGTGCCGCAGGCGTTCACGCCGTGGTTGCCACGGTTGCTCGAAGGCTCGCCGCGGCAACGGCGGCTGGATACGGCGCGGCGCCGGCGCTGAAGCACGCGCGAGGCGCACGTCGCGCCGTGCAACAATCCCTGCATGCGCATCTATCTGGTCGGCGGCGCGGTCCGCGACAAACTGCTGGGACGGCCGGTGGTCGATCACGACCACGTGGTGGTGGGCGCGCGCCCCGACGAATTGCTGGCGCAGGGCTACCGGCCGGTCGGCAAGGATTTCCCGGTATTCCTGCATCCGGACACGGGCGAGGAATACGCGCTGGCGCGCACCGAGCGCAAGACCGGGCACGGTTATCACGGCTTCGCCTTCCACGCCGATCCGGCGGTGACGCTGGAGCAGGATCTGGCGCGGCGCGACCTGACCATCAACGCGATCGCCGAAGACGAGCACGGCGTGCTGATCGATCCGTTCGGTGGCGTGCGCGATCTCGAGGCGCGCGTGCTGCGACATGTCTCGCCCGCCTTCGTGGAGGATCCGGTACGCCTGCTGCGCGTGGCACGCTTCGCCGCACGCTTCGCGCCGCTGGGTTTCAGCGTGGCCGATGAGACCATGGCGCTGCTCAGGCATATGGTCGCCGCGGGCGAAGTGGATCACCTGGTGCCCGAGCGGGTATGGGCGGAAACGCGCAAGGCGCTGGGCGAGGCGCAGCCCTCCGCCTTCCTGCGCGTGCTGCGCGGCTGCGGCGCACTGCGCGCGCTGTTCCCGGAAGTCGACGCGCTGTACGGCATCCCGCAGCGGGCGGAATTCCACCCCGAGATCGATACCGGCGTGCATGTGGAGATGGTGCTGGACGCCGCCGCTGGCATCGCGCCGGGCGACGATCTGGTGGGTTTCTGCGCGCTCACCCACGACCTCGGCAAGGCGCTGACGCCCGTCGACGAGCTGCCGCGGCACGTGATGCACGAACAACGCGGCGTCGCGCCGTTGCGCGCACTGGCGACGCGACTCAAGGTGCCGACCGAGCACGCCGTGCTGGCCGAGCTGGTCTGCCGCGAGCATCTCAACGCACATCGCGCGCTGGAACTGAAGCCGGCCACCGTGCTGAAACTGCTCACCGCGCTGGACGCGCTGCGCCGGCCGGAGCGGCTGGAAAGCTTTCTCGCCGCCTGCCTCGCCGACAAGCGCGGCCGGCTGGGGCACGAACACGACGACTACCCGCAAGCCGACTACCTGCGCCGTGCCCGCGGAGCCGCCGCAGCCGTGGTCGCCGCACCCTTCGTGGCGCAGGGACTGCAGGGGCCGGCGATCGGCGCGGCGATGGAGCGCGCGCGCGTCGCGGCTATCGTCGAAATGAAACTATGTAACATCTAAGCCCGTGCGGGTATAACGCCTATCGGAATGCCGGCCGTGCCGGCACCCCTGCATTTTCCCTTTGTCCCTGGAGCTGCCCGTGTCGCGCGCCCTGTTCTCTCCCTCGCCGCTGCGTCAGCGGTTCCGGCCGCTGTGGTGGCTTGGCATCACCTTCGTCGCGATCAGTTTCGTCACCCGCATCGCCCTGCTGGTGATGTCCGGCAGCAACGTGACGCCGAACCCGGTGAACTGGCTGTACGCCTTCGGCGTGGGCCTGGGCTACGACCTGGTCACCTTCCTCTACCTGGCCTGGCCGATGGTGCTGTTCCTGTGGCTGGTGCCGACCCGGCGCGCGTCGGTGACGGGGCTGATGCGCTGGCTGGCCTGGCTCGCCATCCTGGTGGTGCTGTTCGCCGCCTGCTTCGGCGTGCTGCACCTGCTGTGGCACGCGCACTTGGCGGACGTGCGGCCGCTGATTCCGGTATTCCTGTTCTTCCTGCCGCTGCCTGCGCTGGCCTACAACCGCGCCAGCGGGCAGTGGGGTCTGTACATCCTGGGGCTGCTGCTGCTGTACGGCCTGCTGTTCGTGGCGGCGTCGGAGCTGGTGTTCTGGAACGAATTCAGTTCGCGCTTCAACTTCATCGCGGTGGATTACCTCGTCTACACGACCGAGGTGATCGGCAACATCCGTGAGTCCTACCCCATCGGCACCTGGCTGACCTTGCTGGTGGTGCTGGCGCTGGTGGTGTTCGTGCTCTCCCGGCGCGGCCTGCGCGCGCGCGACGACGGCAGCACGCTCATGCAGCGCGCCCGCGTGCCGCTGGTGTGGCTGCTGCTCACCGCGATTTCAGTGGCCGCGGTCAACGGCGAGATGAAGGACCGCACCGCCAACAACTACGTCAACGAACTGGCCGGCAACGGCATCTACCAGTTCTTCGCCGCGTTCCGCAGCAGCCACCTCGACTACAAGAAGTTCTACCGCTCGCTGCCCGACGACGAGGCGTTCCGGCTGGTGCGCGAACAGCTCAAGGCACCGAACGCCAGCTTTACCAGCAACGACCCGCGCGACCTCACCCGCGAGATCCGCGCGGCGGGTCCGGAGAAGCATCTCAACGTGGTGCTGATCAGCGTGGAGAGCCTGTCCGGCGACTATCTGGGCACCTTCGGCAACAAGGAAGGCCTGACGCCCTTCCTCGACTCGCTGGTGGACAAGAGCATCTTCTTCGACAACCTCTACGCCAATGGCACGCGCACCGTGCGTGGGCTGGAGGCGCTGTCGCTGTCGGTGCCGCCCACGCCGGGCGATTCGCTGGTGCGTGAGCACGACAACGAAAACCTGTTCTCGCTGGCCAGCATCTTCAACGATCGCGGCTACGAGTCGGAGTTCGTCTACGGTGGCTACGGCTACTTCGACAACATGAACTACTTCTTCAGCCACAACGGCTACAAGACGGTGGACCGCGGCGCCATCGCGCCGGGCACGCCCATCCACAGCCAGAACGTATGGGGCGTTTCCGACGAGGATCTGTACACGCTGGCGCTGAAGCAGATGGACGACGCGCATGCCGCCGGCAAGCCGTTCTTCCTGCACATCATGACCACCTCCAACCACCGCCCGTACACCTACCCGGAGGGCCGGGTGAAGTGGCAGGCGCCGTCGCGGCCGGGCGCGGTGGCCTATACCGACTGGTCGATCGAGGACTTCATCAAGCGTGCGAGCGCGAAGTCCTATTTCGACGACACGGTGTTCGTGATCACCGCCGACCACTGCGCTTCCAGCGCGGGCAAGACCAGTATTCCGATCAACCACTACCACATTCCGCTGTGGATCTACGCGCCCAAGCAGTTCAAGCCCCGGCGCGTGGAGGCGCTGATGGGCCAGCTCGACATCCCGCCGACCCTGCTCGGCCTGCTCGACTTCAGCTACCGCACGCGCTTCTTCGGCCAGGACGTGTTCCAGGAAGCGCCGGACGGGGGCCATGCGCTGCCAGGCACCTACGAGAAACTGGGCTACGTGCACGGCGACACGCTCACCATCCTCGAACCGCGCAGGCGCCTCGAACAGCTGAAGCCGGACTTTGCCACCGGCGACGCCACGCCTGTCACGCCGGTGAAGCAGGGCCTGGTGGACACCGCGATCGCCTACTACCAAGTGGCGAGCGACCTGTTCAAGCAAGGTGGGTTGAAGCGGCGGGCAGACGACGGCGCGAAGGTGGCGCCATTGCCGGCACCGGCGGCTACGGCGGCCGCGCCGGCGGCCGCCGCTTCAACCGCACAGCCGTAAGGCGCCTGTGCAGGAGCGCGCCATGCGCTCCTGCACGGCTCAATCCGTCGCTTTCTTCGGCAATAGCCAGCGCACTGCCAGGATGCCCAGCTCGTACAGCAGGCACATCGGTATCGCCAGCATGATCATCGAGGTGATGTCGGGCGGGGTGATGATCGCGGCTACCGCGAACGCGCCCACGATGGCGTAGCGCCGCGCGTTGCGCAGCTTGGCGATGTCCACGATGCCCACCGCGGCGAGGATCACCACCGCCACCGGCACCTCGAAGCACAGGCCGAACGCGAAGAACATCAGCATCACGAAGTCGAGGTAATGCGTGATGTCGGTCATCATCTCCACACCCGCTGGCGTCACCGCGGTGAGGAAGCGGAACGCCGCCGGCAGCACCAGGAAATACGCGAACGCACAGCCGCAGTAGAACAACGCCAGCGCGGCGACCAGCAAGGGCCGCGCGAGACGCTTCTCGTGCCGGTACAGGCCCGGGCTCACGAAGGCCCACAGCTGGTACAGGACCACCGGCATGCTGATGAACAGCGCCGCGTAGAACGCCAGCTTCAGCGGTGTGATGAACGGGCTGGCCACCTCGGTGGCGATCAGGTGCGCACCCTGCGGCAGGCGCGCCACCAGCGGCGCGGCCAGTTCCGAGTAGAGCTTGTTCGCGAACGGCACCAGCGCCACCAGCACCAGCAGCACGGTGGCGATCGCCTTGAGCAGGCGCGAGCGCAGCTCGAGCAGGTGCGAGAACAGGCCTTGCTGCAGGTCGTCGCCGGATTCCTCGGGTTCAACGGCCGCCATGCACGGACTCCTTGGTTGCCGGCGTCGCAGATGGCTCGCCCGGCGGCAGCTCCTGCTGCGTCTCGGGCCTGCTGTCCGCAGCCGGAGGCGCAGTCGGCTCCGGTGTCGCCGCGGCCTTGAGCGTCGACACCGCTTCCTCGACCGGCTGGCTCACTTCCTGGGCAGCGCTCTGGGTGGCGCTCTTGAACTCCGCCTGCACGGCCTCGGCGCGTGCGGCGGCCTCGCGGGCGGCACGCTTGATCTCTTCCACTTCCAGTTCGCGCTCCACTTCGGCGCGCACGCTGTCCCAGCCATTGCGCACGCGGCGCATGAGGGCGCCCGCGGTACGGGCCGCACCGGGCAGTTTTTCGGGGCCGAGCACGATCAGCGCGACGAGCGCGAGCAGCACCAGCTTGCCGAAGCTGATCTCAATCATGCCCCGGGACTCCGAACCCGCTCTTACTTCGACTCGTGCGAGTCGCGCTGGTCCTGCGTGCTGGCGTTCGCCGACGAGGCCGCCGGCGGATCGGCGCGCAGCTGCTCTTTCGTCTGCTGCGACTCCTTCGCCTTCTCGTCGTCCTCGCCGTGCATGGCCTTCTTGAAGCCGCGCACGGCGTTGCCGAGGTCGGAGCCGATGTTGCCGATCTTCTTGGTACCGAAGATCAGCAGCACGATGACCAGAAGAAGAAGCCAATGCCAGATGCTGTCAAAACCCATGATGTCCCTCGAGACGACCCGGGGCGGAAACGGCTCCGCCCGCGACTCGCCGATCTTCGCACACGGCGATCACTTGGAAGTGTACTCCTCCAGCGCATCGCGGAACTTCACCACCGCCGGCGGCACGTTGTTCACACCACCCTCGAAGATCCGCCGCGGGGTGATGCCCTGACCATACACCGCCGCATTGGCGTCCTGGTCGATCTTCAGCACCGAGCCGTCCAGCGCCACGCCGGCGAACAGGCCGCGCGCGCGCGAGTAGGAGTAGATCTCCGCCTTCAGCTGCTGGTCGGTGGCGGCCGAGGCGGTGCGGCCGACCGGGCCGGCCGCGGCCGAGGCGTCGGCGCCGACGGTGAATTTGCCGTTGACGATCGAGTCCACGCCGCGCTGGGTGCGGAACACCAGGATCACGTCGGTGGACGACACGCCGATCTGGAAGCCCACGCTGCCGCCGCCGAAGGAGATGAAGCTGGGATTGGACCAGGTGCCGTCCGGGCTCTTCACCGAGACCAGCCCCTCGCCGCGGCGGCCGCCGAACACGAAGCCGACCTTCAGCACGTCGGGAATCACCGCGATCGCCCGCGCGTCCTTGAGCAGATCGCTGGGAATGGCCTTGTCCGGCGCCTGCTCGATTTCGTTGAGCACGCGCACCGCGCTCTGCGCGCGCGCCTGCGGGGTGTCGTCGTCGGCGTGCACGCTGGCGATCGGCAACAACAGGGCCGCGCCGACCAGCAGCAGGCGATGCAGAGATGTCTTGAACATGGGCAGCTCCGTCGATGAAAGGAAGGGCGCGCGGACGAGACACGGCGCGCTTGTGGCAGACTCATGGCAGCTCTTCCGCCAGCGCCGCGATGCCCAGCCACGATCACTATACCGGCCCCACCGGCCTTTCCATCCCTGCCGCGGCGGCATCCGTTCAGACAGCCGTGCTGCTGGTCAACCTGGGCACGCCCGCCGCACCCACCGCGGGGGCGCTGCGGCCTTACCTGGCTGAGTTCCTGTCCGATCCGCGGGTGATCGACTACCCACGCTGGAAGTGGTGGCCGATCCTGCATGGCGTGATCCTGCGCGTGCGCCCGAAACGTTCCGCACACGCCTATGGACGTATCTGGACCGCCCAAGGTTCCCCGCTGCGCTGGCACAGCGAGGCGCTGGCCCGCGCACTGCAGACGGTACTGGGCGAAGACGCCCGCGTGGTGCTGGCCATGCGCTACGGCGAACCGGCGGTGGCGTCGACGATCGCGCAGCTCACGCGCGAAGGCATGCGCCGCCTGCTTGTGTTGCCGCTGTATCCGCAGTATTCGGCCACTTCCACCGGATCGGTGATCGATGCGGTGGCCGATGCGATGAAGACACTGCGCTGGCCGCCGGAGCTGCGCTTCGTCAACGACTACCACGACGATCCCGGCCACATCGAGGCACTCGCCGCGAGCATCGAGCGCTGGTGGGACGAACATGGCCGCGGCGACAAGCTGCTGCTCTCCTTCCACGGCATCCCCGAGCGTTACGTGCGCCTGGGCGATCCGTACGCCGACCAATGCCATGCCACCGCGCGCCTGCTGCGCGCGCGGCTCGGCCTGGACGAGACGCAATGTCTGGTCAGTTTCCAGTCGCGGGTAGGGCGCGAGACCTGGTTGTCGCCGTATACCGACGCCACCGTGCGCCGCCTCGCCGGCGAAGGCGTGAAACGGCTCGACGTGGCCTGTCCCGGCTTCGCGGTGGATTGCCTGGAGACGCTGGAGGAGATCGCGATGCAGAACCGCGACTTCTTCGCCACCGCCGGCGGCGAATCGCTGCGCTACATCCCTGCACTCAACGACAGCGCGGCGCAGGTGCGCGGACTCGCCGCCTTGGTTCGGCGCCACCTCCGCGGCTGGCCGGGGTCCGCAACGTGAACGCGCCGCGCGAACGGCACATCGCACTGCCCCATCTCGGGCTGGCCGCGCTGGAATGGGGCGAGCCATCCGCGCCGCCGCTGGTCGCCCTGCACGGCTGGCTGGACAACGCCGCCAGCTTCTCCGCGCTGGCGCCGCTGCTGGCGCCGCATTACCGCGTGATCGCACTGGAACTGCCCGGCCACGGCCATTCCGACCGCCTGCCCGCGGGCGTCAGCTACCACTTCCTCGACCAGGTGCGCGCTGCGCTGGCCGCGCTCGATGCACTGGAACTGCCGCGCTGCAGCCTGCTCGGCCATTCGCTGGGTGGCGGCATCGCCTCGCTGGTGGCCGCTGCAGCGCCCGCGCGGATCGAACGGCTGTGGCTGATCGAAGGGCTGGGTCCGCTGGCCGACGATGGCACACACACGCTGCAGCGTTATCGCGACGCGCTGGCCAAGCCGCCGGCGGACGGCAAGGCACTGCGCGTGTTCCGCGACATCGACCAGGCGACCAGCGCCCGCACGATCGCCAGCGGCCTGCGCGCGGAACTGGCGCGCCCCATCGTGGAGCGCGGGCTGCGCGAGACCGACGGCGGCTGGCAATGGCGTAGCGACCCGCGCCTCGTCCGCTCCACCGCGATCCGGCTGGCCGAAACGCAGATTCATGCCCTGCTCGCCGGCATAGAGGCACCTACCGCCCTGCTGCTGTCGCAACCCACCACGCCCTACCTGCCCGCGGCGATGATGCAGGCGCGTGCCGCCTGCGTGCCGCGCATAGCCGTCGAGCACATGGCAGGCGGCCACCACTTGCAGCTGGAACATCCGCAGGCGGTCGCCGCATGGCTGCTGCGCCACGCAACGTCTGCCTCATAGGAGCGCACCCTGTGCGCGAATGCCTCCGGCTTCGATAAAACACCAGGGTCATCGCGCACAAGGTGCGCTCCTGCGGCAAGGTCAGCTCGAGATCGCCAGCTTCTCAGAGCGGTACAGCTGCGCCGTGACCGCCACCGCGACCAGCGCCGCTGCCAGCGTGCCGGCGAGGCACAGCAACAGCTGTTCGCCGCTGACGCCGTCGCCACGCAGCTGCTGCATGATGCCGAGGTTCTGACCCAGCAGCGGCACCGCGTACATCCACGCCTGCGCCTTGATCGGCAGGAAGGCCAGCAGGGCGCTGGGGATCAACGGCACCATCATCAGCAGCGAGATGTAAGTCTGCGCCTCGCGGTAGCTCTTGGCGAAAGCCGCCACCATGGTCTGCAGCGCGGCCAGCAGCATCACCAGCGGCAGCATCATCAGTAGCACGTGGCCGCCGAAGTGCCAGCCGAGATCCAGTTCCATGCCCAGCTTCTCGGCGGGGATGAGGCGGCCCACCAGGGCGAACGCCAGCAAGGTGATCGCGAGGCTGGTCAGCGAGAACGCGCAGATCGCCGCGAGCTTGCCGAGCAGGATCTTCCAGCGCGCCACCGGGTTGGCGAACAGGGGTTCCAGCGATTGCCGCTCGCGTTCGCCCGCGGTGAGATCGATCGCCAGGTACATGCCGCCCATGAACAAGGTGATCACGAAGAAGTACGGCAGCATCGCGAACAGCAGCACCGCGCGCGACTGCGGCGTCGCCTGGTCGCGCTTGGCCACCTGCACCGGCCAGGCCGTGCCCGGCGACAGGCCGCGCGCCACCAGCCGCATCGCGCCCTGCTGGCGGGCATAGGTCTCTACCAGCTGGCTTACCCGGTCCACCGCGCTGCCAGTGTCCCGTCGCGAGGAGTCGTAGAACATCTCCACCTGCACCGGCTCGCCCTTGCGCCAGGCCTTGCCGTAGTCGGCGGCGATGCGCAGCACCACGTCGGCGTCCTGTTTGTATACGGCCTTGCCGGGATCGGCCACCGGCGCGTCGGGCACGATGCCGCCCTGCTTCAGCGCGTCGACCAGGTTCGGAGCGTACTGCGCACCGATCACCGGCACGTGCAGCGGCTGGTCGGCCTTGTCCAGCTCGCGGTTCACCTGCACGTTGACCAGCATCACGAACAGCAGCGGGCCCAGCAGCGGGCCGGTGAGGAAGGCGCTCATCAGGGTGCGGCGGTCGCGCAGATTCTCGCGCACCTCCTTCAGGAACACGGTGAGCGCGGCGCCGGCGCGGCGCGTTTTCGAGGTGGTGGCATTCATGCGGCGAGGCCCTCCTCACTGCCGATGATCTTCACGAAGGCATCCTCCAGATTGGTCTCCCCGGTCTGCGCGCGCAGCGCGTCCGGCGTTTCGTCGGCCACCACGCGGCCATGCGCGATCACCACGATGCGATCGCACAGCGCCGCCACCTCTTGCATGATGTGGCTGGAGAACAGCACGCAGCGGCCCTCCCCTTTCAACTGCTGCATGAAACGGCGCAGGCCGCGCGTGGCCATCACGTCGAGGCCGTTGGTGGGTTCGTCCAGGATCACGTTGCGCGGATCGTGGATCAACGCACGGGCGATCGCGGTCTTTACTCGCTGGCCTTGCGAGAACCCCTCGGTGCGGCGGTCGAGGATGTCGCGCATCTCCAGCGCGTCGACCAGCGCCTCGCGGCGTGCGTGCAATGCGGCCTCGTCGAGGCCTTGCAGACGCGCGAAGTACTCGATGTTCTCGCGCGCGGTAAGCCGCTTGTACAGGCCGCGTGCGTCCGGCAGCACACCGAGCGTGCGCCGCACCGCCAGCGGATCGGCCGCGGCATCGATGCCGTCCACCAGCACCTGGCCGCGGTCCGGCGCCATCAGCGTGTAGAGCATGCGCAGCGTGGTGGTCTTGCCGGCACCGTTGGGGCCGAGCAGGCCGGTGATCTCGCCGTCGCGCGCGGTGAAGCCGACGCCGTCGACCGCCTTCACGGTGCCGAATGCTTTATGCAAGTCCCTGACTTCGATCACGAGAGCTCACTCCGGTTGAGGCAGGCGTCCCGACCGGCCGCGAGCGTCGACAGCGTGGCCAGCATCGGCAGCAGGACAATGGTGAGGAACACGGGCGCCCTGAGCACGGCGGCAGCGAGCATGGCCGCGGCCCACAGCAGGGCGTTCGCCAACACGTAAGGCTTTCTCATGGCGTGGCTCCGTTGAAGTCGATGAAGAACGGCGTCGGCTGCAGGCGGTCGAGGCAACTCGCATCCAGCGCCTTGGGGTCGGGGTGTTCGACGAAGTGCTGCACCAGCTGCGGCCCGCATCCCGCCGCCAGTACGCTGTGGCCCTGGCCCTTGAACAGCAGCACGCGCGCGTTCGCAAGGGGCTTCGCCACCTCTTCGGCGTAACGCGGTGGCGTCACCGGGTCGTACTGGCCGGCCAGCAGCAGCACCGGCTTGGCGGTCTTGAGCGGCTGGTGGAAATCCGCCGGGCGGGCACCCTTCGGCCAGACCGAACAGATCGCCTTGTAGGCATCGATCATATGCGTGCCGAGCAAGGTGTCCGCGTCCTGCGGGCGCGCGGTCAGCAGGTCGGCATCCTCGCTGCACATCACCGAATAGGACATGCCGCTGCCGGCAAGATCGGCCATGTCCACGGTGAGGAGCTTGGCTTGGCCCAGCAGCGGACCCACGTCGCCATGTGCGGCCGCATCGATCGACAGCGGCAGCAGTGCAGCGGTGGGCGGCGTGTAGGCGAACATGCGCACCACGCTGACGAGCGCGTCGTCGCTCAGCACGCGCTGCACGGTCTGGTAGGTCTCCGGATCGCGGAAGCTGACCGGATGCGGGTTTGCCCGCAGCGCGTCGCGCAGCTGCACCAGCGTCTGGTATGGGCTGCCAAAACGCTGCTTGCAGGCGGCATCGGCGTCGCAGCGTGCGAACTGTGCCTTCAACGCCTCGTCGAGGTTGCGCGCGAAATCCTCGCCCAGCACCGCGCTGTTCGGCACCGTGCTGTCCAGCACCACGCTGCGCACCGCATCGGGGTAGCGTCCGAGGTATTGCTGCGCCACCCGGGTGCCATAGGAAACGCCGACCAGGTCGAACTCGGGGACGCCCAGTGCACGGCGCACGTCCTCCAGATCCTGCACTGCGTCGCTGGTGGTGTAGTAGCGCGGATCGGCATGTACTTCCACCTGCTTCAGGCAGGCCGCCGCATCGGCGCGCAGTTTGGCGGGATCGAAGCCGGTGTCTTCGTCCGTCGCGCTCTTGCCGTCGACCTTGCAGTCCAGTGCGTTGGAACCGCCGGTACCGCGTTGGTCGAGCAGCAGGACGTCGCGGTGTGCGCGCAATGGCTCCAGCATCATGGCGATGGCGCCGGCGTAGTCGCTGGCCGCCTGCCCCGGTCCGCCGGCGAGGAAGGCCAGCATGTCCGGGCTCGCGACCTGCGCGCTCGAACGCAGCACCGCCAGCTTCAACGTGATCTTCCGGCCTTGCGGCTCGGCGCGGTTCTCCGGCACCGCCAGCGAGCCGCACCACGCCGCGGCACTCAGGCCGCTGTTCGGCTGGCCCAGATTGCAGGCGGTCAGGGTGAGCGAGCCGAGCTTCCAGGTGCGCGGCGGCGCGGGTTTCACCGTCGTTTGTGCCGAAGGCGCGCTCTGCGGCGGGGCCGTTTCCTCATGCCCGGGCTGCGGTCGCCGCGCAGCGTGGTTGGCAGCGAAGATCGCGGTAGCCACGGCCACGATGACGGCCATGCGTTTCCTTGGGTTCATGCTCATGTATCGCTTCCTGGCTCGAAGATGGATTCGATCGGATGTCCAAACAGTTTCGCGATCTTGAATGCCAGCGGCAGGCTGGGGTCGTACTTGCCGGTCTCGATCGCATTGACCGTCTGCCGCGACACCTCCAGCCGCTCGGCGAGATCCGCCTGCGACCAGCCCCGCTCGCCACGCAGTTCACGCACGCGGTTGTTCATGCGAAACGCCGGCTCGCCCAGCGTCGCGCGTCGGCGTACAGCACCACCACGCCCGCCCCCGCCAGTACCTCGTCGTGCCTCATCCGGCCAGCGTTTGCATGGCGCCCCATGGCTTCCGTCACGCCGCGCCAGCTCATGCCCCATCCTCCGGCTTGCGGCCGCGGAAGATCTGCAGCAGCAATGCGCCGATCGCCAGCGACGCCGTGAGACCGCTGAGCAGGCCACGCTGCCAGTCGCTGAACGCGCCCCAGCCCAGCAGCAGGATCAGCCCGAACGACGCCGCGCAGGCCCACAACTGCCAATGCCGCGCCAGGCCATCGTTGCTGCAGGCCATGGTCCAATCGCCGCCATAACGACGTGCGGCCCAGCCGCGGCCCAGTGCATGCAGCACCACCATCGCCGGCCATACCCAGATCAGCGCCGTGCCATCCAGCCGGATCACCTTGGCGGCGACCAGGAAGCCGCCGGCAAGGCACAGCGTGCCCACTGCCGTGCCTGCGATGGCCAGGCCGATCAGGTTCATGCGCTGCTCCAGCTCGTCGCTGCCCATCACGAGGCGCACCATCGCACGCGTCACCAGCAGCACCGGCAGGATCGGCAGCAGCGCCAGCGCGGTACGCCCCCAAAGGCTCTGCACGTGGTCGACCAGGGGCCACACCAGCAGCATGATCAGGATGTAGGCCAGCATCGGTGGCCAGAATTCGCGCATGTAGCGGCGCTGGACGGGATTCATCGCCATGATCGTTTCGGCCTCAGAGCTCTTTGAGGAAATCGCCCAGCACCTGCTGGAATTTCACGGGCTGGTCGAGCATCACGAAATGTCGCGCGGGGGCGATCGATACCACTTTCGCCTGTGGTGCGTTCGCCAGCAGCCCCTTGTAATACGCGGCTTTCTGCGCCTCGCTGAGCTGCAACGGCGGCTTGCTGAAGTCCGGCGCGTAGTACGGCGAGATCTCCAGGATCGGCACGTTCGCCTGCTTGAGCAGCGGGCGATGGTCGGCCGCCATGTCCTCCGCCGCGTATGCGGCACTCGCTGCGACGTCGCTGCGCGCGTTCAGCGGCGCGTAGTGCTCCGCCAGCTTCGGATCGATCACGCCGACGTTCTGCATGTAGCCCAGTGCCGCCGCCTGGAACTGCGCCGGCGTCATCGCCGCCATCTGTGCGCCGGCGCGCTCGGCGATCGCCTGCCGCTGGGTTGCATCCACCCGGTCCATGCCCGGGAAGACCGGCAGGCCGTCCACCGCCACCGCGCCCGCGATCAGCGACGCATGCTCACCCGCGAAGCGCAGCGACAACGTACCGCCTAGGCTGTGGCCTACCAGCACGGGTTTGTCGATGTGCTGCTGTTCGATCAGCGCCAGCAGCGAGGCGTCGGCCTGGTCCATCAGCCCGGTCTTGCGGGCCGGCGCAGGCATGCCGTCGAACCCCGCCAGCGTCACGGCATAGACCACATGGTTCTTTTCCAGCTGCGCGATGGTGTCCTTCCACACCCACGGGCCGCCCTCCAGGCCGGGAATCAGGATTACCGCGTGGCCATGGTCGCCATGGCGCTCGAATTTCAGCGTGCCGACCTGGCCGTTCGCGGGCATCCCCAATGCCGGCAACGCGCCAGCAAGCCCGGCGATGAGCAGTGACCATCCCGCGAGCCTGCGGAACCAGTGAATCTTGTGCATGACGCTCCCCTTCGTATGTCAAGCAACCTTGACAAGTGGAGCATACGAAGTGCCCGGCGCGCATGTCAAGCACGCTTTACACGTCGAGTGCGATTAACACAATCGCAATAACTTGCGCGTCTTTTGATGCGAGTATCACGCTAAATGAGTGACGCAGTTCGCACTTTTGCCTGCCATAATTTGTCACTGCGGCCTGCAGTGACGGGGGAAGATTCACGTTCAGCCAAGGGCTTGACCCTTGCCCCGGCGCCAAGAAGCCGTCGGCCGTACCCGCACGCACTGTTTGGCATAGAGATTGCTGACACCCCCGTCGACCAGCCGCGCGCAAGGCTGAAGTCGGAGGTGGCGCAGGAGTGCGGCCACTTTGTCCACAGCGCGTCGAATCCGTTAGCACCCAACTCCGAAAGGAAATACGCATGATCAAGACTGTTCTCACCGCTGCTCTGATCGCCGGTTTCGGCGTGGCAGCGCTCGCTCCGCAGGCTGCCCGCGCAGCCGACGGCACCATCACCTTCAACGGCAAGGTCCTGTCCTCGACCTGCACCGTCAGCAACGCATCCGGCGGTGTCGTCACCGTCACCTTGCCGGACGTGGTCAAGACCGTCTTCACCGCGCAGGGCTCCACTGCCGGCCTGACGCCCTTTTCGCTGAACCTCACCGGCTGCCCGACGACGCCGTCGGGTGTCGTGGTCGGCGCGTCGTTCAGCGGCAATGCCAACGTCGATGCGACCACCGGCGCCATCCAGAACACCTCCGGCGCGGGCTTCTCCAATGTGGAAGTCCAGATGACCAACGGTTCGGGCACCGCCATCAACCTCAACACGAACCCCAACCCGGTCAGCGCCACCATCAATGGCTCCGGCGCCGCCACGCTCAGCTACCAGGCGCAGTACTACCAGCCGACCACCACGGCCGTCACCGCCGGCACGGTGACCGCGTCGGTCGCCTTCACGCTGACCTACAACTAAGGGTCATGCAGGCAGGCTGCCGTATTCGCAGGAATGCGGCAGCCTGCTGCACCCCTTTCCCCCCTCGCAAGAGATACCCATGAAGATCCTGACCCGTGCACTTGGCGCGGCTTCGATCGCTTTGTGCCTGGCGATGCCGCCAGCCCATGCCAGTGTCGTCATCGGCGGCACCCGCGTCGTGTTTTCCGCCCAGCAGGGCGAGGACACCGTGCGCCTGTCCAATCCGAGCGACAATCCCGCACTGGTCGAAGCATGGATCGACACGGGCGACCCGAAATCGACGCCGGACAGCGTCAGCACGCCATTCCTGATCACGCCGCCGCTGTTCCGCATGGATGCGCACAAGGACCAGAGCCTGCGGATCATCTATACCCAGGGTTCCCAGCCGCTGCCGGCCGACCGCGAGTCGCTGTTCTGGCTGAACGTGCTGGAAGTCCCGCCCAAGCCCAGCGGCCCGCAGTACGCCGGCCGCAACTACCTGCAGTTCGCGATCCGTTCGCGGCTGAAGCTTTTCTATCGCCCGGCCAACCTGCCGGGCAACGCGATACAGGCGCCCGACAAGCTGAGCTTCAAGGCTGCCGACGGCGCGGGTGCGGCGCTGGTAGCGCACAACCCGACCCCGTACTACCTCACGATCAGCTCGCTGTCGTTCAGCGCTGACGGCAAGCCGATCGATGGCGCCACCGGCATGATCGCGCCGTTCGGCGACCTGCGCGTGCCGCTGAAGGGCCTGGCGAAGGCGCCGGCCGCGGGCACGCCCATCACCTTTGCCACCATCAACGACTTCGGCGCGACCGACGTTCACAAGGGCACCGTGGCGCCATGACCTTGCGCCGCGCCACGCACCACCACCCGATCGGGCGCCATGCCGCGCTCGCGGTGGCGTGTGGCCTGGCGCTGGCTGCTATCGCGAGCTGCCCGCGTCCTGCGCGGGCGGCCAGCGCCGTGGATGCATCGCCCGACGCCAGCGCCGGAGGCGGCTTCGCCAACTTCGATCGCAGCATGCTGGCGGGAGCCGGGCGCGGCACCACGGATCTCTCGCGCTTCGAACACGGAAACCCGGTGCTGTCGGGCATCTACAACCTCGACGTCTATCTCAATCAACGCTGGGTGGGACGCATGGATGTGCGCTTCAGCGCACCGTCCAAGGACGCCAACGCCGTACCGTGCGTCAGCACCGAGCTGCTCGACCGCCTGGGCCTGGTACCTCCCAAGACCGGCGCCGAGGCGGCTGCGAAGCTGTCGTCCCCGTCCGACTGCGTGAGTCTCGGCGACTTGATCCCCGGCGCCACGCTGTCTTTCGACATGCCCTCCCTGCGCATGGATGCCAGCGTGCCGCAGATTTACATGAACCAGCGCCCGCGCGGCTGGGTCAACCCGTCCTCGTGGGATGCGGGCGTGCCGGCGTTCCTGCTCAACTACAACCTCAACAGCTACCGCACCACCAGCGGCGGGCAAGACCAGGCCAGCACCTACCTGGGCCTGCGTGCCGGCCTCAACATAGGCCTTTGGCAGTTCCGGCAGGACAGCACTGCCACGCTGCAGTCGGGCACCGGCCTGCCGACCCAGCGCCACTGGCACAACATCGATACCTATGTGCAGCGCGCGCTGCCCGGGCTGGGCGCCGAACTGAGCGTGGGCGACAGCTACACCGACGGCGCCGTATTCGACAGCTACGCCCTGCGCGGCGTGCAGCTGGGCACCGACGACCGCATGCTGCCGCAGTCGCTGCGCGGCTACGCGCCGGTGGTACGTGGCGTGGCCTACACCAACGCCAAGGTCACGGTGACCCAGAACGGCGTGCAGATCTACCAGACCACCGTCGCTCCCGGTCCGTTCGTGATCGACGATCTCTACCCCACCGGCTACGGCGGCGACTTGATCGTCAACGTGACGGAGGCCGACGGCCGCCAGCACAGCATCGCCGTGCCCTACGCTTCGGTGGCGCAATCGTTGCGCCCCGGTGTCACCCGTTTTGACATCGCCGCCGGCCAGCTGCGCGATACCACCTTGCAGGATCGGCCCAACGTGGTCCAGGCCACGGTGCAGCACGGCTTCACCAACCGCCTCACCGGCTACGCCGGCGTGCAGGGTTCGGAAGGCTACGCCGCGGCGCTGGTCGGTGGCGCGTTCAACACGCGCTTCGGCGCGCTGGCGCTGGACATCACGCAGGCCCACGCAAGCATTCCCGGCCATGGCACCTACGACGGGCAGAGCTTCCGCATCAGCTACAGCAAGATCATCCCGGAAACCAATACGTCGCTGAGCGTCGCCGCCGACCGTTACTCCACCAGCGGCTTCCTGAGCTTGAGCGACGCCGAAACCGCGCGCTACTACGCCAACCACGGCATGGATGCGCTGCAATACCAGTCGTCGAACGTGCAGACGATCGACGGCCTGCCCGTGCAGAGCCTGCTTACGCCGGCCCAGCTCGCCGCGCTGAGCGGCACCGTTTACAACAGCAACAGTCTCTATACCGCCCGCGGCCTGCTGCAGCAGCGCAACCGTTTCACCCTGACGCTCAGCCAGCAGCTCGGCCAGAGCGGCGGCTCGCTGTACGCCAACGCCACGATCAACAACTACTGGAACCGCGGCGGCAACGACACCCAGTTCCAGGTGGGCTACAACAACCATTTCAAGCGCCTGACCTATGGCGTCTCGGTCAGCCGCGGGCGCATGGCGCTGGGCGGCTACGACAACCAGATTTCCTTCAACGCCAGCCTGCCGCTGGGCCACTCCGCGCATACGCCGAGCATCTCGTTCAATCTCGATCACGACACCAGCGGCGGCACGCAGGAACAGGCCACCCTCAACGGCACGCTGGGCCAGTGGAACCAGTTCACCTACGGCGCCACCGCCTCGCACGGCGGCAACGGCATCGGCAACGCCTACAGCGTGAACGCCGGCTACAACAGCCCTTACGCCACGTTCAACGCCAGCGTGGGCAACGGCAGCGGCTACTCGCAGGCATCCGTCGGCGCCAACGGCGCGGTGGCCATCCACGCGGGCGGCATCACCTTTGGCCAGTCGACCGGCGACACCGTCGCCATCGTGCACGCGCCCGGTGCCGCGGGCGCGCACATCCTCAGCGCGCCTGGCCTCAGCGTCGACCACGCCGGCTATGCGCTGGTGCCGTACCTCACCCCTTACCAGCTCGACACCATCCAGATCGACCCGCAAGGCCTGCCACTAGGGGTGCAGATGGACGCCACCAGCGCCCAGGTGGCACCGTATGCCGGCGCCGTGGTGATGGTGGATTTCAAGAGCAAGTCCGGTCACCCGCTGATTGCGCGCATCCGCCTGTCCGATGGCACGCCGGCCCCGTTTGGCGCCCAGGTATTCAACGCCAAGAACGAAGCGCTGGGCGTGGTCGGACAGGCCGGTCTGACGCTGTTGCGTGGCGTAGGGTCGAGCGGCGAGCTCAGCGTCCAGTGGGATGATGAGCAAGGCGTGGCGCATGCCTGCGCCTTCCCATACGCGCTGCCTGGTTCCGGCAAGGCCGCGGCAGCGTACCAGCAGATCCAGGCCACCTGCGTCGCGCGCGATACCGCGGCGCAGCCGCAGAAAGAGGGTGGAGCATGACCCGCAAGGCAACCGTCGGCACGCCACTCTCGCATCAGGCATTCTGCCCTGCGGCTGGACGACTGACGGCAACCGCTGCCGTCCCAGCTCAGGCACGGCCACACGCCAGATATGCGCAGTGGTTGGTATTTCTGCTGGCGCTGGTTGCGCTGGCCCTGTCTGGCCACGCCCATGCCACTTGCTCCAGCACCAACAATCCCGGCACCGTGACGTTTTCGCCACCCGGTGGCCAGATCACCTTGTCGAGCACCGGCGTGGCCGTGGGCACCATCCTGTGGACATCGTCGCAGGCCACCCCCGCAAATTATCCCAGCCTCAACTGCTCGGGCACCACCAACAATGGCATCGTGAGTGCCTATGGCCCGCCGACGGGTGGCGACGCGACCCTCTATCCAACCAATCTTTCATGGCTGTCTTTCCGGATTCTGCATCCGGATACGTCCAACCCTTTGTCGTCCTATCCGAACAATGCGTCCGTACCGGCGGGATTTATCGGTTTCAGCGTGGCTTCTGCCTTGCAGCTGGTGGTGACCGGACCCATCCCCCAGGGTCAACAGGGCAGCACGCAGCAAATGACCATTCCTGCCGGACAGCTCGCGCAGTGGAATGTCGACATGACGAACGGCACGAATCCTGTCGAGATTTTCAAGATCACCAACATCAACTTCGTCATCCCCACCTGCACCCCAGCGATCGACCCCACCGTGGTGACGCTCTCCGCAGTGCCCGTCACGGCTTTCAGCGGCAAGAACTCCACCGCAGGCCAACAACCGTTCCAGGTGCAATTGAACTGCGTCGCCGGCGCCAATCTCCGGATCACCTTGAGCACGACCAGCAGCTACAGCAATAACCTTGGCGTGATCAACAACACCACCGGCACCGGGTACGCCACCAACGTGGGTGTGCAGATCCTCCAGCAGGACGGCGTCAGCCCTGTCAAATTCGGCACGGCCATCTCCGAGGGTCCCACCCAGAATGGCACGATGAGCCTGCCCTTCTTCGCGCGCTATTACCAAACCTCCACTAGCAACGTGGCCGTCGGCCAAGTCAGTGCCACGGCCACCTACACGCTGACCTATCAGTAATCGCGCGACTCACCCGCTGTGCCGGACAATCGTTCGGCAACACGTCGGACCGTACCGTCCGGTCCCGCCCTCAATCGTAGGTGCGCACGATCAAGCCGGTCGCCGGCTTGCCATCGGGTCCGACAGGCGCGTAGCTGGCTAAGTAGCCGAGCAGGCGTTCATTGGCGGCACTCGCCGCGTCGATGGTTTGCACGCTGCGCGAATAGCTTCGGCCTGCATCGGCCGCGGTCTGCCCGCACACCAGGCGACGGGGTGCCTGCGCGGCCTGGAGCGGCAGCGGACCGGCCGGGTCGACCGGTACCGTGTCGGCAGCGCAAGTGGGCTCCAGCACCGCGCCGGAGAAGCTGATCCGCCCACCACTACCCGCCCACGCGCTCGACATCGCCAGCGCGACAAGCGAACCGACCATCCAGCGGCAACGACCGTTCATGATCCACCTCGCCCGGCACACGAGAAATCGCGCACCTTGGGAGGGCTGTCGGCACCTCCCATAGGGACTTGATGGTGTGCGCCGGGCACACTTCCTGAAATGTGATGTTCATCACACTCCAGAAAGAGATCGACCTGCGTACGCGGATCAGTGAGTTGGCAGTAAAGGGGGCGTCTGTGCCCACGCGGGTTTTATCGACTGCGCGATAACAAACCTGAGCCCAACGGCTCGGGCCGGCCAGCTTCCGTTCATCCGGGAACCCCGGACGCGCCATGCGACAAGGGTCAACGCGACGAGATGTACTTCTCGCGCCGGATCTGCGGCACCGGCAGGCCGCATTCCTTCAGCGCGGCGAAGGCTGCGTCGACCATGTTGGGGTTGCCACAGAGGTAGGCGATGTCGCGGCCCTCGTGGGGGGCCAGCTCGGCCAGCATGCCCTGCACATGGCCGCTGCGATCGCCGGCGCGCGGCACAGCGCGCGGCTGGCGGCTGAGGCAGCCATGGAAGGTGAAACCAGGATGGGTCTGGGCGAAGGCCTCGAACTCCTCGCCGTAGAGCAGCTCGGTCTCGTTGCGGGCGCCGTACAGCAGCACCACCTCGCGGCCGCCCTTCGCCAGCAGCTGTTCGATCTGCGGCAGCATCGCGCGGTAGGGGGTGACACCGGTGCCGGTGGCGAGCAGCAGGTAGCGCGGATGGACGTCGCCGGCCTGCAGGCAGAAGCGGCCGTAGGGGCCGCTGGCGTCGATGATGCCGCCGATCGGCAGTTCGCCCAGCAGC
Organism: Dyella agri; assembly: GCF_044904705.1. NCBI lineage: Bacteria > Pseudomonadati > Pseudomonadota > Gammaproteobacteria > Lysobacterales > Rhodanobacteraceae > Dyella > Dyella agri. The sequence continues at coordinate 697,164 of NZ_JADIKL010000002.1, read as the reverse complement.
TTGGTGGCCGCACCGCCGTCCACGTAGCTCACCGCGATCTCGACGCGTCCGGCTTCAATCGACACGCCCGGCGCGCTGCCATCGCCCACGGTGGCCACCGAATAGCTGCGCTTGGTGGGCGTGCCGTCGTCGTAGTGGAAATGGATCTGCAGGAACTGCCCGGGCACGAAGGCCAGCGGCTGGCCGTCGACGCGTTCGAACGCGAGATGGCGCACGGTGGGCGCCAGCATGCGGCTGTCGACGAGGCGTAGCTGGAAATGGTCGGCCATGAAGGGGTTCCGGGAAACAGTGCGTGTACCCGGTGGCACCGGGCGGCGGAAGTTGGCCCGCTATAATAAAAGGCTAGCCCACTCCGGTGCAGCCCATGAGCCTTGTTCCCGCGCTCGTCGTCGACAATTTGCGCAAAACCTACGGCAACGGCGTGGAGGCCCTCAAAGGCGTCTCGCTGACCGTCCAGCCCGGCGACTTCTTCGCCCTGCTCGGCCCCAACGGCGCCGGCAAATCCACCCTGATCGGCATCCTGTCCTCCCTGGTGAACTCCAGCGGCGGCGACGCACAGGTGTTCGGCGTCTCGGTGAACCGCCAGCGCAACGAGGCGATGAAGCTGATCGGCCTGGTGCCCCAGGAGATCAACTTCAACCAGTTCGAGAAGCCGTTCGACATCTGCGTCAACGAGGCGGGCTTCTACGGCATTCCGCGGCGGATCGCCGCCGAGCGCGCGGAGAAGTACCTGAAGGAGCTGCGCCTGTGGGACAAGGCACAGCACCAGGCGCGCATGCTGTCCGGCGGCATGAAGCGGCGCCTGATGATCGCCCGCGCGATGATGAACGAGCCGAAGCTGCTGATCCTCGACGAGCCCACCGCGGGCGTAGACATCGAAATCCGCCGCTCGATGTGGCAGTTCATCAGCGGCATCAACGCGGCCGGCACCACGGTGATCCTCACCACGCACTACCTGGAGGAAGCCGAGCAGCTGTGCCGCAACATCGCGATCATCGACCACGGCACCATCGTGGAGAACACCACGATGAAGCAGCTGCTGGCCAAGCTCGACGTGGAGACCTTCGTGCTCGACGTGGCGCACGCGCCGGATGGCCTGCCCGCGCTGCCCGGCGTAGCGCTGCGCCGCGTGGACGAGCACACGCTGGAAGCGGAGATGGCGCGCACCCACGACCTCAACTCGCTGTTCGCGGCACTTACCGCGCGCGGCATCACGGTGACCTCGATGCGCAACAAGACCAACCGGCTGGAGGAGCTGTTCGTGCGGCTGGTGGAACAGGGCCGCAACGGCCAGGAGCAGGCCGCATGAGCAACGCCGCCGCCAACCTGGTCGCCCTCAACACCATCGTGCGCCGCGAAATCGTGCGCATCCTGCGCATCTGGACGCAGACGCTGATCCCGCCCGCGATCACCATGACGCTGTACTTCGTGATCTTCGGCAAGCTGATCGGTAGCCGCATCGGCACCATCCAGGGCGGCTACACCTACATGCAGTACATCGTGCCTGGCCTGGTGATGATGAGCATCATCACCAACAGCTACGGCAACATCTCCAGCTCCTTCTTCGGCGCCAAGTTCAGCCGCGCGGTGGAGGAAATGCTGGTGTCGCCGATGCCGAACTGGGTGATCCTCACCGGCTACGTGACCGGCGCGGTGGTGCGCGGCCTCGCCGTGGGCGTGCTGGTACTGGGCATCGCGCTGTTCTTCACCTCGCTGCACGTGCAGCACCCGCTGATCACCTTCGCTTCGGTGCTGCTGGGCTCGGTGATCTTCTCGCTGGCCGGCTTCGTCAACGCGGTGTACGCGAAGAAGTTCGACGACATCGCCCTGGTACCCACCTTCGTGCTCACCCCGCTCACCTACCTGGGCGGCGTGTTCTATTCGATCCAGATGCTGGGCGAGCCGTGGCAGGCGATCTCGCGGATCAATCCCATCCTGTACATGGTCAACGCCTTCCGCTACGGCGTGCTCGGCATCAGCGACGTGCACGTGGGCGTGGCGTTCGCGGTGATGCTGGGCTTCGTGGTCGCGCTCGCCGCGTTCGGGCTGCAGCTGCTCAAGCGCGGCGTCGGCTTGCGTTCGTAAGATGCGCGTCAACAAATACATCAGCGAAGCCGGCCTGTGCTCGCGCCGCGAAGCCGACGAATGGCTGATCGCCGGGCGTGTCACCATCAACGGCGAAGTCGTCGGCACCGGCGCCAAGGCGCTGGAGGGCGACGAGGTGCGCGTGGACGGCGAAGTCGTCAAAGCACGCATCCTCGCCACCACGCCGGCCGCGAAGAAGGCGGTCTACATCGCGCTGAACAAGCCAGTGGGCATCACCTGCACCACCGATCAGAGCGTGGACGGCAACATCGTCAGCTTCGTCGACCACCCGCAGCGCATCTTCCCGATCGGCCGGCTGGACAAGGATTCGGAAGGACTGATCCTGCTCACCAGCAACGGCGACATCGTCAACGAGATCCTGCGCGCGGAGAACAACCACGAGAAGGAATACCTGGTGGCGGTGAACAAGCCGGTCACCGAGGAATTCCTCGCCGGCATGGCGCGCGGCGTGCGCGTGCACGGCCAGATGACCAAGCCCTGCCGCACGCGCAAGATCGCCAAGTTCGGCTTCGCCATCGTGCTCACCCAGGGCCTGAACCGGCAGATCCGCCTGATGGCGGCCGCGTTCGACTACCGCGTGACCCAGCTGCGCCGCGTGCGCGTCGTCAACGTGAAGCTCGGCCACCTGAAGCCGGGCCAGTGGCGCAACCTCACCGATGCGGAACTGAAAGGCCTGCTGCCCGGCCGCACGCAGTGGTGAGCCGCAGCCTCCCGTAGGAGCGCACCCTGTGCGCGATGGCTCTTCGTCACGTAACGGAAAGCATCGCGCACAGGGGTGCGCTCCTACGACGAGAACATCACGCCGCAGGCAAGTCTTCCAGATTCCAGCGCGGGCGCACCTCGACCGCCTCGCCCTGATGCTGCCCGCCGGCAAGGCGGATCGCGCCGGCCAGCGCGATCATCGCGCCATTGTCGGTACAGAACGCCAGACGCGGGAAATAGGTACGGAAGCCATCCTTTTCGCCCGCTGCGGCGAGTTCCGCGCGCAGGCGGCGGTTGGCGCCGACGCCGCCGGCGATCACCAGCCGGTGGGTGTCGGTGGCCTGCAGCGCACGGCGGCACTTGATCAGCAAGGTGTCGACGATCGCCTCCTCGAAGCCACGGGCGATGTCGGCGCGGGTCTGCTCGCTCTTGTCCGAGTGCTGCCAGGCCAGCAGCACCTGGGTCTTGAGGCCGGAGAAGCTGAAATCCAGCCCGGGCCGGTCGGTCATCGGCCGCGAGAAACGGAATACGCCGGGCCGGCCCTGTTCGGCCAGCTTCGCCAGAGCGGGGCCGCCGGGATACGGCAGGCCCATCAGCTTGGCGGTCTTGTCGAAGGCTTCGCCGGCAGCATCGTCCAAGGTGTCGCCCAGGATGCGGTACTCGCCGATCGCCTTCACCTCGACCAGCAGCGAATGCCCGCCGGACACCAGCAGGGCCACGAACGGCGGCTCCGGCGGGTCGTCCTCCAGCAGCGGCGCCAGCAGGTGGCCCTCCATGTGGTGCACCCCGATCGCCGGCACGCCCAGCGCCCAGGCCAGCGCCCGGCCCGCCGCCGCCCCCACCAGCAGGGCGCCGACCAGGCCGGGGCCGGCGGTATACGCCACCCCGCCCAGGTCGGCGGGCTGCAGGCCGGCCTCGGCCAGCGCTTCGCGCACCAGCGGCAGCAGTTTGCGCACGTGGTCGCGGCTGGCCAGCTCCGGCACCACCCCGCCGTAGTCGGCATGCAGCTTGACCTGGCTGTACAGGGCATGGGCCAGCAGACCGCGGCCCGGCGCCTCCGGCTGCCAGCGCAGGATCGCCACGCCGGTCTCGTCGCAGGAGGATTCGATGCCCAGCACCGGCTTGCCCGTCACGGGCAGGCGGCTGTCGGCCTCTGGATTCGGCTTTGAAAATCTGTCGTCAGACACGGTATACTTCGCGGCTCGCCGTATTCAACAGTCCCGGAAGCGGGACAGATTAACACTCGGAGTTTCCATGCCCAACGTCAAAGTCCGCGAGAACGAGCCGTTCGAGATTGCTCTGCGCCGTTTCAAGCGTACCTGCGAGAAGGCCGGTGTCCTCGCCGAAACGCGCAAGCGCGAGTTCTACGAGAAGCCGACCCAGGAGCGCAAGCGCAAGCGTGCCGCCGCGGTGAAGCGTCACCTGCGCCGCCTGTCGCGCGACGTCTCGCGCAAGACCCGGCTGTACTGAGTTTCCCTGGCTCCGCCTCTCTGGCGGACGGCGGCGCCCTGCGCCGCACCTGCAGGAAACGCGGTCGGCGCGGACATTCGCAGCCACCGCGCGCATCCGGAATTCGACTGGCCGGTGTTGCCGCAAGGCAACGCCGGCCTTGTCGTTTCCGTAAAATCCCCTTTCCGCCATCCGGAACACCTGCCATGACGCTCAAACAGCAGATCACCGACGACATGAAGACCGCCATGCGCGGCGGCGACAAGCACCGCCTCGGCGTGATCCGGCTGATCCTGGCCGCGGTCAAGCAGCGCGAGGTGGACGAGCGGATCGAGCTGGACGACGCCCAGACCCTGGCCGTGCTGGAAAAGATGCTCAAGCAGCGCCGCGACTCGGTAAGCCAATACGCCGGCGCCGGCCGCGAGGACCTGGCCGACGTCGAGCGCGCCGAGATGACGGTGATCGAGGCCTACCTGCCCGCCCAGCTCGACGAAGCCGAGCTGGACGCGCTGATCGATGCCGCCATCGCCGGCACCGGCGCCAGCTCGCCGCGCGACATGGGCAAGGTGATGGCCGCGGTAAAGGAAAAGGCTGCCGGCCGCGCCGACATGGCCCAGGTCTCGACGCGCATCAAGGCGAAGCTGGCGGGCTAACGCCAGCGCATCGACCAGGCGAACAGCAGGACCAACAGCAAGGCGGCCGCGACGGCACCGGCCAACCTGAGCCGGCGCCGGCACAGACGCTGCCAGTTCGGCCGATCCAGGAACCAGCGCCCCGAGGCAGGGCTGCGCAGCACGGCGAGGCTGGCCAACTGCTGCCAGGCCATGCCCACCGGCAAGCCCAGCTGCTCGACGCTGCGCGCGCTGTCCACCGTGACCGCGCCGGCCTGTTCGAACGCACGCACGATCGCGCGCTGCCTGCGCATCAGCATCGCCGTCAACAGCATCGCTTTCTCCCGAATCCGGTGCCGCGGCAGCTTGCCGATGGCGCCGGCCTGGCGCAAGCCACATGCATTGCGTTCACGAGCGCGCCGTTACAAGCAAGGTGCCGCGGATACCCCCGACCCGCGGCTCTCTTCCCTCGCATGCGGCCATCGTCGGCCGCAGGAGTAACGCATGCTCCGATGGGCCATCATCTTCGCCATCATCTCGCTGGTCACCGGCATGCTCGGTTTCCGCGGCATTTCCGGCGTGGCCGCCACCATCGCCAGGTTCCTGTTCGCGATCTTCCTGATCCTGTTCCTGATCGCCGTGCTGGCCGTGATCGGGGTGTTCCGCATCCTTTGACGCCCGCCGATCCATGACCCCTGGATTCACCTCGGCATGGCGAGTCCGGCAGCCCCTCTCCGGCAGGGGGTGGAGAAAGTGCCGCACCCTGTTTACCCGAGCACCCGTTCCATCCGCCGGTGATCCGGTACCGCGCCCTGCGCATTGGCCAGCGCGGAATGCCGCTCGCCTGTCACCTCGAAGCCCAGCCGCTCGTACAAGGCCTGCGCCCGCGGGTTGCTCGCGGCCACGTCCAGCACCATGCGTCGTCGCCCTTGCTGTAGGCCACGCCGGACCAGCTCGTCGATCAAGGCCTGCCCGATGCCCTGCCCACGCAGGGCCGGCGATACCCCCAGGTGCGCGAGGTAGTGCATGCCGCGGGCAGGTGGCGGGATCACCTGCTCCACCCGCAGCCCGCGTGCGATCACCCCTGGCGCACGGCGCAGGCCATAGTGCGCAAGGATCTGCCGCGCCGCGGCCAGCGTGAACGCCAGCGGCGTCTCGCCACCGTAGCCTGCGCCCGTTGCCACCACCACGCCCTCGCATTCGCCCACCACGTGATTGCGCCAGCCGAACTCGCCGGCGCCATCGACAAAGGCGCGGTGCAGGAAGGACTGCGCGTCGCCGTGTCCGGGCAGCGCGAAAACGTAGTCGAACGCCGCCGGGCCGGAGCTGTAGATCAACGGCACCACGGCCCCCGCGTCCTGCGCGGTGGCTACCCGAAACTGCACTGCCGGACTGTCTGCCATCACCTTCCCCGCCTGGGCCTGCTGCATGCTAGCCAGCAGCAAGGGCGCGGCCAGGCGAGGACCCGCGGATTGGCCGCATCGCCACCCGTACCTGGCCGGTTCGCCCCCGTGGGGGATCGACCCTCTAAACTACGGGGCCTATGCGCGGCCTGATCCCCGACAGCTTCATCGACGAACTGCTCGCCCGCGTCGACATCGTCGACGTGATCGAGCGGCGCGTGCCGCTCAAGAAAGCGGGACGCGAGTGGACGGCATGCTGCCCGTTCCACGACGAACGCACGCCCTCGTTTTACGTCAGCCCCGCCAAGCAGTTCTTTCATTGCTTCGGCTGCGGCGCGCACGGCAGCGCGATCAAATTCCTGATGGACTACGAGCGGCTGGAATTCCCCGACGCCGTGGAGGAGCTGGCGCAGTCGGTGGGCCTCACCGTGCCGCGCGAAGGTGGCCGCGACGATCGCCCGCGCGAGGACAAGACTGACCTCTACGCCCTGCTCGACGCCTGCGCAGGCTGGTACCAGGGGCAGCTGCCGAAAAACACCGAGGCGCAGGCCTATTGCAGGAAGCGCGGACTGGACGCCGACACCATCGCGCGCTTTCGCCTCGGCTGGGCACCGGCCGGCTACGACGGCGTGACCAAGGCGCTGGGCAACAGCCCGCGGCGGATGGAACTGCTCGGCGAGGCAGGCATGGTCTCCACCGGCGAGCGCGGCAGCAAGTACGACCGCTTCCGCGAACGGCTGATGTTCCCCATCCTCGACCGCCGCGGGCGCGTTATCGCGTTCGGCGGGCGAGTGCTGAGCTCGGAGCAGTCGCCCAAGTACCTCAACTCCCCCGAAACGCCGCTGTTCCACAAGGGCCGCGAGCTGTTCGCGCTGTGGCAGGTGAAGCAGGCCAACGCGAACCTGCAGCGCATCGTGGTGGTCGAGGGCTACATGGACGTGATCGCGCTGCACCAGGCCGGCCTGCCGATCGCGGTAGCCACGCTGGGTACCGCGACCACGCCCGAGCACACCGAACTGCTGTTCCGCGCCGCACCCGACGTGGTGTTCTGTTTCGACGGCGACCGTGCCGGCCGCGCCGCCGCGTGGAAAGCGCTGGACGCCGCGCTGCCACGGCTGCGCGACGGACGGCAGGCCTACTTCCTGTTCCTGCCCGATGGCGAGGACCCGGACACCTTGGTGCGCAAGGAAGGCAGGGACGGCTTCGAGCAGCGCCTGAAGCATGCCACGCCGCTGTCCGACTACTTTTTCGACGAACTGGCGCGCGACGTGGACATGGCCAGCCTCGATGGCCGCGCCCGCCTCGCCGAACGCGCGCGGCCGCTGATCGCGCGGCTGCCCGACGGCGCGTTCCGCGACCTGATGGCGCAGGAACTGGAAAAGCGCAGCGGCGCCAGCGCGCGGCTGCAAGCCGATCCCGCCGCGCATCGCGCGGTGCAGCGCCCGGTGGCCGCGCAACGCTCGCTGGTACGCAGCGCGATCGCCCTGCTGCTGGCCCAACCCGGCGTGGCCGACCAGGTGGAGAAGCCTTACCGCTTCCAGCGCCTGGACAAGCCCGGCGTGGGCTTGCTCGCCGAACTGCTCGACATCGCACGCAGCCGCCCCGGCATCAACCCGGCCATGCTGGTGGAGCATTTCGCCGAACGCCCGGAGTATCCCTCGCTGCAAAAGCTGATGGCCGCCCTCGTCCCGGGCGAACCGGAGATGCAGCGCACCGAGTTCCTCGATGCGCTGGCCAAGCTGGAGCGCGAGGCCATCGTGCAGCGCAAGGCCGAGCTGATGTCCAAGGACAGGAGCATGCTGAGCGAGGAGGAGAAATCCGAACTGCGCGATATTCTTTCGATACGCATCAGTCCGCTTCTGGGCCGCCAGTGACCACGACCCTTGCGCAACCACGAGTCACCTCGCCGCCGCAAGAATGGCCTGCGTCACGTTTTTCATCTAAAAGACAGCAATGGACCTGCTTGAACGACTGATCACGATCTTCGCCGAGAACGGCTACGTCGCGGTGTGGATCGCGCTGACGATCTGCGGCCTCGGCCTGCCGCTGCCGGAGGACGTCACCCTGGTCGCCGGCGGCGTGATCGCGGGACTGGGCTACGCCAACGTGCACGCGATGTTCGCGATGTGCATGATCGGTGTGCTGCTAGGCGACGCCACCGTGTTCCTGCTCGGCCGCCGTTACGGCAACGCCATGCTGAAATGGCGCTGGATCGCCCGCCTGCTTCCGCCGGAGCGCTTCGAGGTGGTGCAGCACAAGTTCGCGCGCTACGGCAACCGCGTGCTGTTCGTCGCCCGCTTCCTGCCCGGCATGCGCACCACCATCTACCTCTCCGCCGGCGCCACGCGGCGGGTGTCGTTGCTGCGCTTCCTGCTGATCGATGCGATCGCCGCGCTGATCAGCGTGCCGGTGTGGGTGTACCTGGGCTATTTCGGCGCCGACAACCACGTGTGGCTGATGAAGTGGATGCAGCGCGGCCAGAACAGCATGTGGCTGCTGCTCGGCCTCGCGCTGCTGTGCGTGCTGTGGCTGTGGTGGCGGCATCGCCGCCAACGCATCAGCCAGGACGATTAGCCGGTTCAATATCGCCGCGCGGCCGGCGCCACGGTGATGTATCGAACGGGCCCTTAGCGCGACGCTTCGCCCGCCGCGGTGGCACGCAGCCTGTCCTGCAGCATGCCCGCGCGTTCCAATACCGGATAAGCCAGCGAAGCCAGGTGCGAGTGGATACGCTTCAGGTCGCGCAGGATGCGCAGGTAGACGTCGCCGGCACCGCCATCGTCGCGACGCTCGCGCAATGCGCGGATGTGCCGCTCGGAGATCTCGTTCTCCAGCCGCCACAGCACTTCCTTGCGCGCCACCAGCTGTTGCGCCGCACGCCGGTCGCTGCGCAGGAACACCGCCCAGGCCAACTGCAGGCTCTCCATCACCTGCGCGTGCATGCGCGCCAGGTCCTGGATGTCGTCGGCGCTGAAATCCTGGCCGCGTTCGGCCTTCTTGGCGGCGAACTCCATCAGGTTGTTCGCGGTGATGTCGCCAACGTGCTCGATGTTGATCACGAAGCCGAGAATCTCCTGGCTGCGCTCGCCATCCTCATCGTTCAACGACTCGTTGCCCAACTCGGCAAGGTATTCGCGGATCGCCACGCCGAGCCGGTCGAGGATGGCGTCCATCCGGCCGATCGCGGCGGCGCGCACGCGATCGTCCTTGCCGAACACCTCGACCAGGCCTTTGAGCATGTTCTCGACCATGTCGGCCATGCGCATGGCTTCGCGCGCGGCGTTCGCCAGCGCCACGTTGGCGGCGTCCAGCGCACCCTCGTCCAGGTATTGCGGCACGCCGGCATCGGCCGGCTGCGGCGGCTCGGGCAACAGGCGCACCAGCAGCTGCGCCAGTCGCTGCACCGGCAGGATGAACACCAGCGCCAGTGCCAGGTTGAAGCCCGTGTGGAAGTTCACCGCCATGCGCGCCGGCGAGTCGCCCAGCTGTGACAACAGCTCGGTCAGCGGGTGCAACAGCGGCACGCAGACCACACAGCCGAACGCACGGACCAGCAGGTTGCCCAGCGGCAGGCGGCGCGCCAGCGGTGTACTGGCGTCGAACAGCGCCGGCAAGGTGCCGCCCAGGTTCGCGCCCAGCACCAGGGCAAGCGCGCCCTGCGCGTCGACCACGTGCGCGGTGGCCAGCGAGGTGACCAGCAGCACCACTGCCACGCTGGAATGGCAGGCCCAGGTGAGCAGCGCCGCCACCAGCAAGGCCAGCACCGGCTCGCTGGCGAGGCTGTGCAGCGCAGTGCGCAGCAGGGCGGTGTCTTCCACCGGCGCCATCGACACCACCAGCATGTGCAGCGCCAGCAGCATCAGGCCCAGCCCGATCGCGCAACGGCCGAGGTTCTCGTAGCGTGCGTCGTCGCTGCGCCGGTACACCACGAAACCGGCCAGCACCAGCACCGGCGCCACCAGCGCGATGTCGAACGACAACAGCTGCACTACCAGGGTGGTACCCACGTTTGCGCCCAGCATCACCACCAGCCCAGGCACCAGGCCGAGGAAGCCGTTCGCTGCGAACGAGGTGGCCATCATGCCGGTAGCGGTACTGCTCTGCAGCAGCGCGGTCATGCCGAGGCCGAAGCAGAACGCGGCGGAGCGATGGCTGAGGTAACGCCCCAGCCAGCGGCGCAGCGCGCTGCCGTAGCCGCGCAGCACGCCGCTGGTGACCATGTGCGTGCCCCACAGAAGCAGGGCCACGTAGCCTGCAATGTCCAGCAGGACCAGGGTTCCTTTCATGATGTGCTCCGGATTGAATGAGGCCCACGGTTCGGCCATGGCGGAACCGTGGGCCGGCGCCCTTTATGCCGTTCGCGCCGAGCGTAGCTTGCGACAGCAAGCGAAGTCGAAGCGCCGACCGCCCTTCGGCCACCCCGTTCCCATGGCGCGGCCACCCATGGCGGCTACCCGCTCTGCCCTGGGTGACCAACGGCTCAGGGCGAGAACGGGAAGCCGCCCTCTACCCGACGTGGAGAGGGGTCAACTTACAGCCAGCGCCCGTAGCGACGGATGTAGATCAGCTTCACCAGCTGGGTCAGCGCGCAATAGGTGAGCACGGTGGCCGCCACCCAGGCGAAGTACACCGGCGGCAACGGCAGCATGCCGATCTTCGCGCCCAGCCCGGTGTACGGGATCACCATGCCGATGATGATGATCGCGGTGGTGAGCCCCAGCACCGGGGCCGCTGCCGCGCTCTGCAGGAACGGGATGCGCCGGGTGCGGATCATATGCACGATCAGGGTCTGCGTGAGCAGGCTCTCGATGAACCAGCCGGACTGGAACAGCGCCTGGTGCGCCGGCCCGTTCGCACCGAACACGTGCCACATCAGCCAGAACGTGGTCATGTCGAAGATCGAACTGACCGGGCCGATCCACACCATGAAGCGGCCGATGTCGCTGGCGTCCCACTTGCGCGGCTTGCGCAGGTATTCGTCGTCCATGCGATCGAAGGGGATCGACAGCTGCGAGATGTCGTACAGCAGGTTCAGCACCAGGATCTGCAGCGGCAGCATCGGCAGGAACGGCAGGAACGCGCTCGCCACCAGCACGCTGAACATGTTGCCGAAGTTCGAGCTGGCGGTCATCTTGATGTACTTGATGATATTGCCGAAGGTGACGCGCCCTTCCAGCACGCCCTCCTCCAGCACCATCAGGTTCTTTTCCAGCAAGATGATGTCGGCCGACTCCTTGGCGATGTCGGTGGCGGTGTCCACCGAGATGCCGACGTCGGCGTCGTGCAGCGCCGGCGCATCGTTGATGCCGTCGCCGAGGAAGCCCACGGTGTGGCCCTGGCGCTGCAGCGACTTCACCACGCGCGCCTTCTGCAGCGGCGACATCTTGGCGAACACCGTGGTGCGCTTCACCAGCGCGTCCAGCGCATCGTCGTCCATCGGCTCGATGTCGCGGCCCTGCACGGAGTGCGTGACGTCCAGCCCCACCTCGCGACAGATCTTGCGCGTCACCGCCTCGTTGTCGCCGGTGATCACTTTCACCTCGACGCCGTGCTGGTGCAGGGCGCCGATCGCGGTGGCGGCCGAGTCCTTCGGCGGATCGAGGAAGGCAAGGCAGCCCACCGCGGTGAGCCCGCTTTCATCGGCTACGCTCCAGGCGCGTTCGGCAGCCGGTTCGCGGCGCACCGCCACCACAAGCACGCGCAGGCCGTCCTCGTTGAGCCGGTGCGTCATCGCCTTGATCTCGCGGCGGCGCTCGTCGGTCATCGGCTCCACCGTGCCGCCGACCTGCGCATGGGCGCAGATCGCCAGCATCTCTTCCACCGCGCCCTTGCAGATCAGCAGGTGCTCGCGGCCGCCATCGGTCACCACCACCGACATGCGCCGGCGCTGGAAGTCGAACGGGATCTCGTCCACCACGCGGAAGCGCGCCGCGGTCGGCTCCAGGTCGCGGTGCTCCAGCACCGCCTTGTCCATCAGGTTCTTCAGGCCGGTCTGGAAGCGGCTGTTGAGGTAGCCGTATTCCAGCGCGTCTTCCGACTCCTCACCATCCAGGTCGAGATGGCGCTCCAGCACGATCTTGTCCAGCGTCAGCGTGCCTGTCTTGTCGGTGCACAGCACGTCCATCGCGCCGAAGTTCTGGATCGCGTTGAGCCGCTTCACCACCACCTTGCGCTTGGACATCGCGATCGCGCCCTTGGCGAGGTTCGCGGTGACGATCAGCGGCAGCATCTCGGGCGTCAGGCCCACCGCCACCGAGAGCGCAAACAGGAACGCCTCGGTCCAGTTGTGCTTGTCCAGGCCGTTGATCAGGAAGACGATCGGCACCATCACTGCCATGAAGCGGATCAGCAGCCAGCTCACCGAGTTCACGCCGCGGTCGAAGCTGGTCTGCACGCGCTGCCCGGTCATGCTGTGCGCCAGCGAACCGAGGTAGCTGCGCGCGCCGGTGGCCACCACCACCGCGGTGGCGGTGCCGGAGATCACGTTGGTGCCCATGTAGCAGATCGTGGGCAGGTCGAGCGGGTTGCTGGTCGCCTCGCCGCCTTGCGCGTGCGCCGGTGCGGCCTTCTCCACCGGCAGCGATTCGCCGGTGAGGATCGCCTGGCTGATGAACAAGTCCTTGGCGGTGAGCAGGCGCAGATCGGCGGGCACCATGTCGCCGGCGCCCAGGTGCACGATGTCGCCGACCACCAGCTCGCCCACCGGCACCTCGATCTGCTCGCTGTGGCCGTCGGAAGCCTGCCGCGTCACCGTCGCGGTGTTGCGCACCATCGCCTTCAGCTTCTCGGCGGCGCGCGAGGAGCGATATTCCTGAGTGAAGCTCAGCAGCACGCTGATGCCCACCATCACCGCAATGATGATCGGCCCGGTGATGTCATCGCCATCGGTGAACAGCTGTACGCCGGCCAGCACCAGCAGCACGATGATGAACGGATTCTTGAACGCACGCAGCAGCTGCACCGACCAGTGCGGCGGCTTCTCGTGCGACACCTCGTTGGCGCCGTCGCGATGCAGCCGTTCGGTGATGTGCTCCTCGTCCAGGCCGTGCGCGGACGTCTCGAGCGCGGCCAGCAAGGCATCGTTGTCGCGAAACGCTTCCTGCGCCGCGAGCACATGCGCCGGGGCGGGCGCTGCAGCCTTGACGGTCGAGCGGGAGAAGGACTTGCTCATGGATCGCTACCGTTGTTCGAGGGAATCCGCGCCGCGGCAGCGTGTCGGCGCCTGCCGACTACCTGGGCGGAACGTCCACCGTGGACCTGGCGGCGGCCGCTCGGACCACCGGACACAGACTGCACCCCCGCCGCACTGGCGGAGGCCAGCACCTGCGGAGCGCGCGCGCGTGCATCAATGACTGGATGCCAGTTGCAGATGACGCGGCGAAGACAACGATGCGACGGCACGCTTTTCGATCTGGCGCGGTGCCTCGACGGACGGAGCAACCAGCGGTGCCGGCACGGTCACGACAAAGTCGCGCCGGCGCGCATCGCGGCGTGCGGCGAACAGGCTGCGGCGGGGAGCCCGCAGACGGAGAAAATCGCGAAGGAGCTTCATGGGCCCATCTCCTCGGTTACGGCGCGCGGCGCCGTCGGAGATGAGCCGGCGTTTCCTAGTCTAGGAAAGAACCGGCCGACCGCTGGCGGCTGCCGCAGGCGTTCAGCTTGTTATGCATTGCCGGCACCCGATGCGAGCGGATGTCGACGTTGCGACTAGGGTAAACGTCCATATGCCTTGGTTAGTCAGGACAGGATGCCGTTCGACACGGCGTGCCGTACGGCCCGCGCATTGTGGTGCTGCAGTGCGAAAGTGTCAATCCATTTCGGCTCGGCCGCGCGCTCGCGGAGCGCGTCCCTTCGTGTCGAAGCGGCCGGCGCGCATGGCCATCGGGCTGTCCGCCACCACGGTTTGGATCAAGGCATCGCTGGGACGCTGCGCGGAAAACGGGCACCATTGTCGGCCACGGCGATGCCGTTCAGGCACGCAGCATGGCGATACACGGCGAACCGCTCATGAATCCAGCTCCGCACACCCTTGCGCAAGTCGAAGCCCTCGTGTCGCAGGCCGCTGCGGCCCTGGCCAACCGCGAACCGGCCAAGGCCGGCGCGCTGGCCGAACAGGCGATGCGGCTGCAACCGGATCATGCAGCGGCCCAGCACCTGACCGGCCGTGCCCTGCTCGAACTCAATCAGCTCGGTCCGGCGCTGGACCACCTGCGCCAGGCCGCATCGCTCGATTCGAGCAACGCCGAGTACCTCACGCATCTCGCCCGCGCCCTGGCGCGGGCCAGGCGCCTTGGCGAAGCCCTGCAAGTAGCCAACATCGCCTCCGCCCGGCCACCGACCGCGGCAGAGACGCCGCTCCTGCTCGGCATGACCTACATGGACTGCAACGTGCACGAACGGGCCAACATCGCCTTCCGGCGCGCCGTGGCGATGGCACCGCAGCACCCGCTGTGCCATTTCAACCTCGGCGTCACGCTGGCGTTCACCGGCGACATCGACCAGGCCGAGGCATCGTTCGATACCTGCCTCGCGCTGCAGCCCGACTTCTGGCCTGCCTACGGCCTGCGCTCACGCCTGCGCCGGCAGACCGCCGCGCGCAACCATGTCGCGCAGCTGCAGGCGCTGCTGCACGAACACGCGACGAACGACGAAGCGCAGATGCACCTGCACATGGCGCTGGGCAAGGAATGCGAGGACCTGGGCGAGTTCGGCGACGCGTTCGCGCACTTCACCCGCGGCAAAGCGGCCCGCAGCCACCACCGCCGCTACGACAGCACGCAGGACAGCGCGCTGGTCGACGCGCTCATCCGCGCCTTCCCGGAGCCGCGCCCGCATACGCAAGGCTATGGCAGCGACGAACCGATTTTCATCGTCGGCATGCCACGTTCTGGCACCACCTTGGTGGAGCGGATCATCTCCAGCCATCCCCAGGTCCATTCCGCCGGCGAGCTGACGAATTTCCCATGGGCCGTGAAGCAGCTGTCTGAGGCCAGGCAGGCTCCCTTGCTCAGCGCGGCCGTGGTCGACGGCGCCAGGAACGTCGACCTCGAGCTGCTCGGCTTGCGCTATATCGACGGCACCCGGCCGCAGACAGCCTGCAAGCCGCGCTTCATCGACAAGCTGCCGCACAATTTCCTGCATGCCGGCTTCATCGCGCATGCGCTGCCCAAGGCAACGATCATCTGCCTGCGCCGCAACCCGATGGACACCTGCCTGAGCAACTTCCGCGAGTTGTTCCAGGAGAACTCGGCGTTCCACGGCTACTCGTTCGACCTGCTCGACATCGGCCGCTTCTATATCCAGTTCGAACGCATGATGGCGCACTGGCGCCGGGTCCTGCCGGGGCGGATCCTGGAAATCGACTACGAAACGCTGGTAGCCGAACAGGAAGCGAGCACGCGCCGCCTGCTCGACTTCTGCGGCTTGCCGTGGCACGAGGCCTGCCTGCATTTCGAGCGCAATCCGTCGGCGGTGGCCACCGCCAGCACCGTCCAGGCGCGCGAGCCGATCCATCGCAATGCGGTCCGCCGCTGGGAAAAATACGGCGAGCTGCTGGCACCGCTGGAACAGTTGCTCAACGACGCGGGCATCGCCACCCGCGACTGAGCCGATGGCTCAAGCCGCCCGCTGCCAGGCCAGCGCGTGATCCAGCAGCGGCACGGCCAGCCAATGGTCGGCCAGCAGGAAGGCGAACAGCGCCATCAGGTAGATCACCGAATACTTGAACACGCGCATCGCGAAGAAATCGTCCGGCGGATTCAACAGGCGGATGGCGTAGTACAGGAAGCCCGCGCCCAACACCACCGCGCCGCCAAGGTAGAGCCAGCCGCTGTAGCCGGTGATCGCCGGCAGCAGGGTCACCAGCACCAGCAGCACGGTGTAGAACAGCACCTGCCAGCGCGTGTAGGCCACGCCGTGGGTCACCGGCAGCATCGGCACGCCGGCGCGCGCGTAATCGTCGCGGCGGAAGATCGCCAGCGCCCAGAAGTGCGGCGGCGTCCACACGAAGATGATCAGGCACAACTGCAGTGCGAACGGATGCAACGCGCCGGTCACCGCGGTCCAGCCCAGCACCGGCGGAATCGCGCCGGCAAGGCCGCCGATCACGATGTTCTGCGGCGTAGCGCGCTTGAGGTAGGCCGTGTAGACCAGTGCGTAGCCGATCAGCCCGGCGAAGGTGAGCCAGGCGGTGAGGCCGTTCACCAGCAGCGCCAGTACCAGCATCGAGACGACGCCGATCGCGATCGCAAACACCAGCACCTGCCACGGCTTGAGCTGCCCGGTGGCCAGCGGGCGCCGTGCGGTGCGCGCCATCAGCTTGTCGATGCGCTGGTCGATCAGGTGGTTGAACGCCGCCGCCGAGCCGGAGGCCAGCCAGATGCCCAGCGTGCCGAACACCAGCGCCCGCCACGGCGGAATGCCGGGCACGGCGAGGAACATGCCAATCACCGCGCAGAACACCAGCAGCGCCACCACGCGCGGCTTGGTCAGCTGCAGGTACTCGCCCAGCATGCTCATCGCAGGACTCCCGCGACGTCATGCCTGCGCTGCGTGCGCGCCATCGTCGCCACCAGGGTGAACAGCAACAGCGCCGCCATACCGTTGTGCGCCGTCGCCACCGGCAGCGGCAGACCGAAGTGCACGTTGCTGATGCCCAGCAGCACCTGGCAGACCAGTGCCGTCGCCACCGCGATGCCGCACCAGCGCAGGCTATGCCGCGCCAGCCGATGCGACAGCCAGCCGAGGTAGCAGAACACCACCAGCGCGCCGATCCGGTGCGCCATCTGGATCGCGGTGCGCGCGCTCTGGTCGAGAATGCCGCCCTCGAAATCCACGCCGATGCCGCGCCACAGGATGAAGCCCTGGTGGTAGTCGCCCGGCGGCCACCACTGGTCCAGGCATTTCGGGAACGCCGCATCGCCGAAGCCGCAGGCCAGCGCCGCGTAGTTCGACGAAGTCCAGCCGCCCAGCGCGATCTGGCAGGCCAGCAGCACGATGCCGAGGATCACCAGCCGGCGCAGCCCCGCCAGCGCATCGTCCGCCGCGCCCACGCCGGCAAAGCGCACGGCCGCGTAGCCCAGCAAGGCGAACGTGGCCATGCCGCCCAGCAAGTGCCCGGTCACCACGATGGGCTTGAGCAGCAAGGTCACCGTCCACATGCCCAGCATCGCCTGGAAGATGATCACGCCCAGCGCCACCAGGCAGACCCGCCATGCTGCGGGACGCTGCAGCGCCAGCGCCGCAGCCAGCGGCAGCGCGATCGCGCACACCGCCAGCAGCGAGGACCAGTGGTGTTCACCGCGCATGTACATCGCCACGCCCACCGCGGCGAGCACCGCACTGGCAACCAGCGACAGCTGCGCCCAGCGCCGCCGCCATGCCGCCGCGAAAGCCAAGGCCAGCACCAGCACACCCAGCGTGCCGGCCAGCATGCGGTGCACCTGTTCGCGCCAGGCCTTGTGCGCCTCATAGGGACGATCGGGGAAGGTCGCGTCAGCCTTCGCCACCGCCTGCGCATGCTGCGGCCAGGTGGCCTCGCCGTAGCAGGTGGGCCAGTCCGGGCAGGACAGGCCTGCGTTGGACAGGCGTACGAAGCCGCCAAACATCACCAGCCCGAACGCGAACACGGCCGCCAGCAGCGACAGCCAGCGCAGGATTTTCTGGACACGCAACGACATTACTTGATGACCTTGCTCAGATCCCGGAACAGGCCGGAGGAATCGAAACCGGCAGGATAGCGCGCCAGCGCCGTGCCATCGGATTCCACCAGCAGCGCGCTGACGCTGTCCGGCTCGCTCGGGCGCCACTGCGCCAGTTTGCCGTCGACGTCGCTGCCGACCTGCCAGTAGTTCGCCATGCCGTCGCGCTGTGCATCCGTGGGCGGCGCCCCCACGTACAGCAGGCGCAGCCGCGACTGGTTGCGGTTGAGCATCACACGCGCCTTGGCCATCGCGGTCAATGTGGCATAGCAGCGCGTGGCGCAGTCCGGTCCCGGCAGCGCCACCAGGGTGAGCCGCGGTTCGCTGTCGCGCCAGGCCCAGTCCTTGCCGTCGGCAAGGCGCACCGGCAGCTGCTCCTGGGCGAAGTTGCGCTGGGGCAGCACCGGCAGGCCGTTGCCCCGGGCGCCGGGCTGCCAGCCGGCCAACGTGAGCGCCATCGCCAGCACGAACGGCACGGCGAAGATCGAGGCAACCAGCAACAGCTTCAGGCGGCTCTTGCGGAGCGCGGCGGGATCGGCGGCATTCATCGGGAGTCCATCGGTCGGGATTTGCGCGAACCGCGCCTGCGGTTCAGCACCAGGAGGATCACCACCACGGCGATCGCGAAAGAGAACCACTGGAACGCGTAGGCGCGATGCCGCGCCGGCGGCATGTCACCGAAATCCAGCGCGTGCACGCGCACGTAGATCGAGGCCGGGTCGGCATCCAGGCTCACCACACGCGGATACAGCGCCGCGCCGAGGTCGGCGGCGACTTGCTGCAGATCGAGATAGATCGTCTTCTTCGGCCAGTGCGCCTGCCGCGCGAGTGCGTTGCCGCCCATCGCGAAGCCCTGCCCCGGCGGCGGCAGGTAGAGGCCGTGCAAGTCCTGCATGTCTTCCGGCAACGGCGGCAGTTGCGGCGTCTGGTCGGTGCCGTTGCCGGGCAGGAAACCCAGGTCCGCCAGCAGCAAGCGGTCGGCGCCCGGCACGCGCAACGGCACGTAGACTTCCACGCCGCCGCGATCGTCGTGTTTCGGGTTGTCCAGCAGATAGATGCGGTCAGCCAGGTAGCGGCCCTGCAGCTGCACCCGCGGGTAGGCATCCGGCGGCGGGTGCGCGGCCACCGCGGCAAAGCCTTGCGGTGACGCGACTGCGGCCGCGGCATAGCGTCGCAGCAGGTCGTCCTTGAAGGCGGCGCGATGCAGCTGCCAGACGCCCAGGCGCACGAAAAGCACGGCTGCGACGGCCGTCAGCAGGATCGCCCACCATGGCGGACGGCGGAAGCCGCCTAGCATGGTGCGGCGCCCGCGATGGCTATACTGCCAGCACCGTAT
The DNA here is from genome assembly GCF_044904705.1 of Dyella agri. Classification (NCBI taxonomy): domain Bacteria; kingdom Pseudomonadati; phylum Pseudomonadota; class Gammaproteobacteria; order Lysobacterales; family Rhodanobacteraceae; genus Dyella; species Dyella agri. Next base: position 677,858 of record NZ_JADIKL010000002.1, on the reverse strand, counting down.
ACGACCGGATCAATCACGTGGGTCCCATCTACAAATACGCGGTGGTGGTGTTGCTGCTGGTGGTGGTCTTCAGCCTCGCCCAGGCGCTGTACTACATGATGACCGACAAGAACGACGACCGGCGCATGGCCTGGGCGCTGACCCGCCGCATCGCGCTGTCGCTGCTGCTGATCGGCATGGTCGTGTTCGGCATCTGGATGGGCTGGCTGCAACCGCACGACGTCGGCCAGTGATTGTAACCGCCCGACGGCGACCATTCCCCCTCGCAGCATGAAAAAGCCCGCCATCCGGCGGGCTTTTTCATATCCGGAACCGATCCGGAGCGATGCCTTCTTGAAGAGTCCGGCCATGGATGGCCGGTTCTTGATCTTCGCTTTCCGCGACACGACGTCGCGTGAAATTAAATAGTCCGGCCATGGATGGCCGGTTTTTGACTTTTGCCTTCCGCGACGGGGTGTAGCGTCAAAGTATGTAGACAAACAGGAACAGGCACAGCCAGACCACGTCGACGAAGTGCCAGTACCACGCCACCGCCTCGAAGCCGAAGTGGTGCTCCTTGCTGAAGTGGCCCCTCAGCACGCGCAGCCAGATCACCGCCAGCATGATCGTGCCCAGGGTCACGTGCAGGCCGTGGAAGCCGGTGAGCATGAAGAAGGTGGAACCATAGACGCCGCTGTGCAGGGTCAGGTTCAGCTCCTTGTACGCCTCCATGTACTCGTGCGCCTGGCAGTACAGGAAGCCCGCACCCAACAGCACGGTGAGGCCGAGGAACAGCAGGATGCGACCGCGATGACCGGCGCGCAGCGCGTGGTGCGCGATCGTCACGGTGACGCTGGAGGTGAGCAGGATCAGCGTGTTCAGCAGCGGCAGCCCCCACGGCGCCACGGTGCTGAAGGCACCGCCGACGTGCAGCGGGCCGTTGCCGCCGGCCGCGCCCCAGGCGCCGCTGTAGCTGTCGTAGAGGAACTGGTGGGTGAGCACGCCGTGGCCCTCGCCGCCCAGCCACGGCACCGAGAACGTGCGGATGTAGAACAGCGCGCCGAAGAACGCGCCGAAGAACATCACCTCGGAGAAGATGAACCACATCATGCCCATGCGGAACGAGGTGTCCACCTGGGGGTTGTACAGGCCGGCCAGCGATTCCTTGATCACCGAATGGAACCAGCCGAAGAACATGCCGAGGATGCCGACCGCGCCGATCGTGATCATCGTCTTGCCGAAGCCGGACTCGCCGGGCTCGGCATTCAGCCAGTGCGCGGCGCCGAACACGGTGAGGAACATGACCACCGCGGCCACGATCGGCCACTGGCTCTTGCTCGGTACGTAGTAGATGTCGTGTTGCTGGGCCATGCTGAGACTCCGTGGAGTTTCCCCGGTGAGGCGATGAACCGCCTCGACTATTTCATCAACAGAATTTGCGCGAACGACAGCAGGTAGAACGCGCCAACCACGATGGCCAGCACCGTCACGGTACGACGCACACCGTGGCGGCGCCTCCGTTCAAATTGTCCGTCCGCAGTGTGGTTGGCCATGTGTCGTGTCCCGTGCGCCGGTCAGTCGTTCACGTGGCCGTGCGCCAGTTCCTCGTCGTGCACCACCGGCGGCACCGTGAAGCTGTGGTGCGGCGGCGGCGAGGACAGCGTCCACTCCAGGCCGCGCGCGCCTTCCCACACGCGGTCGGTGGCCTTCTTCTTCGAGAAGAACGCGCAGTGCACGACCACGCCGAGGAAGATCAGCTGCGCGGCGCCGAACAGGAAGCCGCCGATCGAGCTGATCATGTTGAAGTTCGCGAACGCCACGTTGTAGTCCGGGATGCGGCGCGGCATGCCGGCCAGGCCCAGGAAGTGCTGCGGGAAGAACAGCACGTTCACGAAGATCACGCTGCACCAGAAGTGCACCTTGCCCCAGAACTCGTTGTACATGTGGCCGGTCCACTTCGGCAGCCAGTAATACGTCGCCGCCATGATCGCGAACGCCGCACCGGTCACCAGCACATAGTGGAAGTGCGCCACCACGAAGTAGGTGTCGTGGTACTGGAAGTCGGCCGGCACCAGCGCCAGCATCAGGCCGGAGAAGCCGCCGATGGTGAACAGGATCACGAAGGCGACCGCGAACAGCATCGGCGTCTCGAAGGTCATCGAGCCGCCCCACATCGTGGCCACCCAGTTGAACACCTTCACGCCGGTCGGCACCGCGATCAGCATCGTCGCGTACATGAAGAAGATGTCCGCGCCCAGCGGCAGGCCCACCGCGAACATGTGGTGCGCCCACACGATGAACGACAGGAAGGCGATGCTGGCGATGGCGTACACCATCGCGCGGTAACCGAAGATCGGCTTGCGCGCGAAAGTCGGGATCACTTCCGAGATGATCCCGAACGCCGGCAGGATCATGATGTACACCTCGGGGTGGCCGAAGAACCAGAACACGTGCTGGTACAGCACCGGGTCGCCGCCGCCGTGCGGATTGAAGAAGCTGGTACCGAAGTACTTGTCGGTGAGCAGCATGGTCACCGCGCCGGCCAGCACCGGCATCACCGCGATCAGCAGGAAGGCGGTGATCAGCCAGCTCCACACGAACACCGGCATCTTCAGCAGATCCATGCCCGGCGCGCGCATGTTGAGGATGGTGGCGATGATGTTGATCGCGCCCATGATCGAGCTGATGCCCATCAGGTGGACCGCGAACACCACGTAGGCCAGCGAGCCGCTCTGCAGCGACAGCGGCGGGTACATCGTCCAGCCGCCGGCCGGGCCGCCGCCCGGCAGGAACAGCGTGGACAGCATCAGCGCGAACGCGAACGGCAGGATCCAGAACGAGAGGTTGTTCATGCGCGGCAGCGCCATGTCCGGCGCGCCGATCATCAACGGGATCATCCAGTTACCGAGGCCCACGAAGGCCGGCATGATCGCGCCGAAGATCATCACCAGCGCATGCATGGTGGTCATCTCATTGAAGAAGTACGGCTGCACCAGGTCCAGGCCCGGCTTGAACAACTCGGCGCGGATCACCATCGCGAAGCTGCCGCCGATGAAGAACATCGTCAGCGAGAAGATCAGGTACAGCGTGCCGATGTCCTTGTGGTTCGTGGACATCACCCAGCGCTGGAAGAAGCCCTGCGGTGCGTGGTGATGGTCATCGTGGTGATCGTGGGTGGCTTCGTGGGCCATGGCCTTGCACCTCTGCCTGAGTCTGTCGATGGCGCAGCCGCGGGCGGCTGCTCTCCGGAATTTTCGCGGCCAGGACGGCCGCAACACGTCTTGACTGCGATCGCGCCCGGGCTCAGCCCTGCCCGCCGTGCGCGGGTGCCGCGGCCTGCGCCGTTGCCGGCGCGGCGGCACTGGAGGCGGCGGCCGGTGGCGCAGCGGGCGCCGGCGCGGACGCCTGCTCCTGCGTGGCCAGCCACTTCGCGAAGTCCTCCTGCGATACCGCGTTTACCACGATCGGCATGAAGCCGTGGTCCTGGCCGCACAGTTCGGCGCACTGGCCACGATAGGTGCCGGGTTCGTTGATGTTGGTCCACGCGGTGTTAACGATGCCGGGGATGGCATCCATCTTCCAGCCGAACGCCGGCACCCACCACGAGTGGATCACGTCGTCGCTGGTGATCACGAAGCGGATCTTGGTGTGGATCGGCAGCACCAGCGGCTTGTCCACGTTCAGCAGGTAGGTGTTCTCGTCACCGGTCTTCACCGCGTACGGGTCCATGCCCGAACCCAGCTGGCGGGTCTTGTCGCTCAGCGCGTCGAGCTTGGACATGAAGCCGACCTTGCTGACCGGCTTGCCAAGGTAGTCGACGTAGTCGTAGCGCCACTTCCACTGGTAGCCGGTGACCTTGATCGTCATCTGCGAGCCGGTGGTGTTGGCGAACGAGACCAGGCCACCGGTGGCCATCCACGCCAGCACCACCAGGATGATCACCGGGATCGTCGTCCAGACGATCTCGACCGCGGTGTTGTGCGACCACTTCTCTGCCACCGCGCCACGCGACTTGCGGAAGCGGAACATGGCGATGAACATCGCGCCGAACACCAGGATGCCGATCACCACGCACACGCCGAGCGCGACGTTGTTCAGGAAGTACGGCTCGCCGGACCAGGTGGTCACGCCGCGCTTCATATTGAGCTGCCACGGTTGCGGACCGGCCTGCGCAAGACCGGCGCACAGCGCCAGCACGAGGGCCGTCGACGCCGCCACGGCGCGCCTGATGCCGGTCATCCTGCCACGGCTGGATCGGCCACGATTCGGCCCGGTCCCGTCAGTCCTGATGCTGCCAGATGTCATGCTCTCGCCCTTTGTTGAACCTATCCGCGCGACTGGTCGTTGAATCCTTCCAGCAACACCGTGAGTTTCCGCAACAGCTCGACACGTTCCTGTTCGGCAAGGAACCTGCCGATCTCCAGCTCGCGCCCGTGCGACGACAGCAACAGGCGGCGACATCCGCTTTCCCCCTCCTCCAGCCGCACGCGCACCCAATAAGGCTGGAAACGCACGCGTTGCCGTCCCGGCAACGATTGCACCTCCAGCGACCTGTCGTCGAGGGTGATGCGCTCGCTGCGGTCGCCCGCCCGCCAGGCCACGCACAAGGCGACAGCCACGGCGGACGACTCGACCAGGGCGAACAGCGGAGCGAATACATTCCCCTGCCACGCGCCCAGGACGGCGGTCGTCAGCGCTAGCGCGACCAGAAGCATGATGAGCCGACGCAGGCCGCGTCGACTTAGCGTGCGATTGGGCCTGAGCCATATCGTCACGCGCGGCAAGCCGGCGGCGGCTGGTCGTAGCACGATCATGGAGATCCGGCGTGCCAAGAGCGCTTCGATGATAGGTCGCATGGACGCAAGGGGCAAGAATGTCGCAGGGGCTTGAGCCTGGTCACTTTTGCCGCACACGCCACATACCCTCGCGTACCCTGCGCCGCGGCAGCGGGTTGCGGCGGTGGAGCGGCGCACGGCGTACAATCGCGCGTTCCCAACCGCTTCCCCCATCGCATCGACTCCGCCGTGACCCAACCCATCCTCAGCCCCGAACTCCCCGCCGGCGCCGAGCCGGCCCGCGCGCGCATCACCGCCGCGTGGCTGCGCGACGAAACCGAAGCGGTCAACGACCTGCTCGCCCAGGCCACCTTGCCGCCCACCGAGCGCGAGCAGGTGATCGACGTCGCCGCCGGCCTGGTGACCCGCGTGCGTGCCCGCGCCAAGGACCAGAGCGCGGTGGAATCCTTCATGCGCCAGTACGATCTTTCCTCGGAGGAAGGCGTGCTGCTGATGTGCGTGGCCGAAGCGCTGCTGCGCATTCCCGACAAGGCCACCGCCGACAAGTTGATCCGCGACAAGCTGGGCGACGCGGACTGGAAAAAGCACCTGGGCCAGAGCGAGTCGCTGTTCGTCAACGCCAGCACCTGGGGCCTGATGCTCACCGGCCACCTGGTGAACCTGGCCGAGGAGACCCGCCGCGACTTCACCGGCGCGCTGAAGCGCCTGGCCGGCCGCGCCGGCGAGCCGGCGATCCGCCTCGCGGTGCGCCAGGCCATGCGCATCATGGGCCACCAGTTCGTGATGGGGCAGACCATCGACGAGGCGCTGGACCGCTGCGCCAAGAAGGAATACGCGGTGTACCGCTATTCCTACGACATGCTGGGCGAGTCCGCACTCACCAGCGAGACCGCCGAGCGCTACCAGGAAGACTATCGTCGCGCGATCGCCCGCATCGGCGCGCGCGGCCCGTTCGCCAACCACACCGACGCGCCGTCGATCTCGGTGAAGCTGTCCGCGCTGCACCCGCGCTACGAGGTGGCCAAGCGCGAGATCGCCCGCCGCGATCTCACCGCCAAGCTGCTGGAGCTGTCGCAGCTGGCGATGAAGCAGGGCATTGCGCTGTCCGTCGACGCCGAGGAAGCCGACCGCCTCGAACTTTCGCTGGACATCATCGGCGACGTCTTCGCCCACCCCTCGCTGCAAGGCTGGAACGGCCTTGGCATCGTGGTGCAGGCCTACTCCAAGCGCACCCCGTTCGTGATCGACTGGCTGATCGAGACCGCACGTGCGGCAAATCGTCGCTGGTACGTGCGTCTGGTGAAGGGCGCCTACTGGGATGCCGAGATCAAGCGCGCCCAGGAACAAGGCCTGGCCGGCTACCCGCTGTACACGCGCAAGCCGAACACCGACGTTTCCTACCTGGCCTGCGCGCGCAAGCTGTTCGACGCCGGCGTCGAGCTGATCTACCCGCAGTTCGCCACCCACAACGCGCACAGCATCGCCGCGGTGCATCACATCGCGCGCGGCCGGCCGTTCGAATTCCAGCGCCTGCACGGCATGGGCACCGACCTCTACGCCGAGGTGATCGGCCCGCAGAACCTCAACGTGCCCTGCCGCGTGTACGCGCCGGTGGGCACGCACGAAGACCTGCTGCCCTACCTGGTGCGCCGCCTGCTGGAAAACGGCGCCAACACCAGCTTCGTCAACCGCGTGGTGGACGAGTCGCTGCCGGTGCGCGAACTGGTGGCCGATCCCTGCGAAACCGTGCGCCGCTTCGCCTCCATCCCGCATCCCCGCATTCCCCTGCCGGTCAATCTGTTCGGCGAACTCCGGAAGAATTCCATGGGCATCAACTTCTCCAACGACAACGAACTGAAGGCCACCGCCGAAGCCGTCAACGCCAAGTGCGGTCCGTGGAACGCCGAACCGCTGGTGCCCGGCGCCAAGGGCAACGGCCCGACCGTGCAGGTGACCAACCCGGCCGACCGCCGCCAGGTCGTGGGCAGCTACGTCAGCGCCGACGCCGCGCTGGTGGACAAGGCGCTGGCCAATGCCGTCGCGGCCCAGCCCGACTGGGATCGCCTGCCCGCCGCCAGCCGCGCCGCGATTCTTGAACATGCTGCGGAACAACTCGAAGCGCGCCGCGCCGAGTTCATCGCGCTGTGCGTGCGCGAGGCTGGCAAGAGCCTGCCCGACGCCATCGCCGAAATCCGCGAGGCCGCCGACTTCCTGCGCTACTACGCCACCATGGCGCGCCGCCTGTTCGGCCAGCCCGAGCAGTTGCCCGGCCCCACCGGCGAGAGCAACCAGCTGTTCCTCAACGGCCGCGGCGTGTTCGTCTGCATCAGCCCGTGGAACTTCCCGCTGGCGATCTTCCTGGGCCAGGTCAGCGCCGCGCTCGCCGCCGGCAACAGCGTGATCGCCAAGCCCGCCGAGCAGACCAGCCTGATCGGCTATGCCGCGGTGAAGCTGCTGCACGAAGCCGGCGTGCCCGAGGCCGTGCTGCAATACCTGCCCGGCGACGGCGCCGTGGTCGGCGCTGCGCTGACCAAGGACCCGCGCGTGGCCGGCGTGGCCTTCACCGGCTCCACCGAAACCGCCTGGGCGATCAACCGCGCACTGGCCGCGCGCAACGCGCCGATCGCCGCGCTGATCGCCGAGACCGGCGGCCAGAACGCGATGATCGCCGACTCCTCCGCCCTGCCTGAGCAGATCGTCAAGGACGTGATCGCCTCCGCGTTCCAGTCCGCCGGCCAGCGCTGCTCGGCCGCGCGCGTGCTGTTCGTACAGGAAGACATCGCCGACAAGGTGGTCGGCATGCTCGCCGGCGCGATGGCCGAGCTGAAGGTGGGCGACCCCGGCCAGCTCACCACCGACGTGGGCCCGGTGATCGACGAGGACGCCAAGCAGATCCTGGTCGACCACGCCGCGCGCATGGACAAGGAAGCGAAGAAGATCGCCGAGGCGAAGCTCGATGCCGACGTCGCCGCCCACGGCACCTTCTTCGCGCCGCGCGCCTACGAGATCCCCGCGCTCGCCACGCTCACCCGCGAGGTGTTCGGCCCGGTGCTGCACGTGCTGCGCTGGAAGGGCAGCGAGCTGAAGCAGGTGGTGGAACAGATCAATGCCACCGGCTACGGCCTCACCCTCGGCGTGCACAGCCGCATCGACGACACCGTGGAATACATCCGCAGCCACGCCCGCGTCGGCAACTGCTACGTCAACCGCAACCAGATCGGCGCGGTGGTCGGCGTGCAGCCGTTCGGCGGCGAGAGCCTCTCCGGCACCGGCCCCAAGGCCGGCGGCCCGCACTATCTGCTGCGCTTCGCCGGCGAGCGCACGCTCACCATCAACACCACCGCCGCCGGCGGCAACGCCTCGCTGCTGACCATCGGCGAGTAAACGCCGCATCCGCCCCCGCCGCTTGTGCATTGCGCAAGCGGTCGGCGGCGCAAGCGTGCTAGAAAGTCCGGATCGCGGGCCGCAATGGCCCGCCCGCGTCGGAGCAACGGCACCATGGCACGTCCCGCCGGCATGATCGGCTTCCATTCCGCGGCGCACCTCGCGCCGGCGACGGAAGACCCGCGCTTTACCGTCGCGGAGTTTCCCACCAACAAGCTGCTCTACCTGGTGCAGATGGCGGATGCGCAGGGCGTGGACAGCCGCTCCTGGTTCGCGGGGCTGGCGCTCAACCGCGCGCAGATCGCCGACCCGGCGCTGCGCGTGTCCTACCGCCAGGCCAGCATCTTCGTGCACCGTGCGCTGGCGGCGTTGGACGTGCCGGACGCGGGCCTGCGCATCGGCCGCGAGGGCAACCTCGGCGGCTTCGGCCTGCTGGGGCTGGCGATGATGACCTCGCGCACCTTCGGCGAAGCGATGCTGGCTGGCATCGCGCACCACAAGATCTGCGGCTGCCTGCTCGACCTCGCGTTCGAGCCGGTGGACGAGCACGCCGTGGCGATGGTCGCGCTGCCGCTGTTCGACGACGCCAGCCTGCTGCCGTTCTTCTGCGAGGAACTGTTCGCCAGCTCGACGCTGATCGCGCGGGAACTGGTCGGTGCCGAATTGCGTCCGCTGCGCGTGGAGCTTGCCTATCCGCGTCCGCAGCACGCCGACGAGTATGCGCGGCTGTTCGGCTGCGAGCTGCGCTTCGACGCGCCGCGCTGCCGCCTGCTGATCGACACGCAGTGGCTGGCCCGTCCCTTGCCGGGCTACAACCCGCTCACGGCGCAACAGGCGCTGGCGCTGTGCGCGCAGCAGCGCACGGCGGACGGCGGCGAACCGCACCAGGAGATCGTCGCGGCGGTGGAACGCCTGCTGCGCAGCCAACTGCGCCAGCAGCCCACCCTCAACGATGTAGCGCGCACGCTCAACCTCAGCGAACGCTCCCTGCGGCGCCGGCTCACCGAGAGCGGGCGCGTGTTCCGCGAGATCCACGACCGCGTGCGCGCCGAACGTGCCCTGCAGCTGCTGCAAGCCGGCAGTCTGAGCGTCGCCGAGATCGGCGGCGAGGTAGGTTTCAGCGATCCGCGCGAGTTCCGCCGTGCCTTCAAGCGCTGGACCGGCATGGCGCCACAGGAAGCCCGCCGCGCCGCCGCCTGACGGCCTTCCGCGGTCAACACTGGCCGTTTTACCCCCCACGCGTTGGCCGTTTTGCCCTCCCCAATTGCAACGTGTTGCGGGACAGTGACGTATCCGCAATGCCGTTCGAATGGGGAGTTCAACGATCATGCGCAAGACGCTCATCGCCGCCACGCTCGTCGCCGTACTCGCCGGGTGCAGCAGCCAGCAGGCACCCGCACCGCAGAATGCCTCCGACGCCAGCTTCGAGTCGAAGCTGCAGGAACAGTTGCTGGACGCCAAGCCCGGCACCGTGATCGACATCCCCGCCGGCCACTACAGCCTGAAGCGCGGCCTCAGCCTGCGCACCGACGGCGTGACCATCAAGGGCGCCGGCAAGGACCAGACCGTGCTCTCGTTCAAGGGCCAGGTGGTGGGGCCGGAAGGCCTGCTGGTGAACGCCAACGACTTCACCATCGAGAACCTCACCATCGAGGACACCAAGGGCGATGCGCTGAAGATCAACCACGGCAAGAACATCACCATCCACGGCGTGCGCACGCAGTGGACCGATGGCTCCAAGACCAGCAACGGTCCCTACGGCATCTACCCGGTGAAGACGCAGAACGTGCTGATCGAGGACTCCGAAGCCATCGGCGCCTCCGACTCGGGCATCTACGTCGGCCAGTCCACCAACGTGATCGTGCGCAACAACCGCGCCGAACAGAACGTGGCCGGCATCGAGATCGAGAACACGGTACATGCCGACGTGTACGGCAACACCGCCACCAACAACTCCGGCGGCATTCTGGTGTTCAACATGCCCGACCTGCTGATGGAAGGCGGCGGCACGCGCGTGTTCAAGAACCACGTGGTCGCCAACAACCACGACAACTTCGCCGCCAACGGCTCGGCGGTGGCCAGCGTGCCGGCCGGCTCGGGCGTGGTGGTGAACTCCAACCCGAAGGTGGAGATCTTCGACAACGACATCGCCGACAACAAGACGGCGAACATCATCGTCTCCAGCTTCTACTCCACCAACTACGCCAGCAAGACCGGCGTAGCGGCCGGCTACGACCCGTACCCGAAGGGCATCTTCATCTACGGCAACCGCCTCAAGGGCGGCGGCGATTCGCCCAGCGGCCTGGACTTCAAGACGCTGAAGCTCGCCATGTTCGGCATCAGCGGCCATTTCCCCGACGTGCTGTGGGATGGCTACAGCGATCCGAAATTCACCGACAAGACGCTGCCGCCGCAGGACCGCATCTGCCTGCAAGACGTCAGCGGCGTGGTGAATGCCGACGGCCCCAACGGCTACAAGCACCCCAACACCGACATGAAGCCGTTCCAGTGCACGCTCGACAAGCTGCCGGCGGTGACGCTGAACCCCGAGCCGAAGATTTGAGGGCGTGATGGTGAAGTTTGCGAAACACGCCGCGCTGCTGGCGCTGCTTCTGCTGGCCGGCTGCCAGCGCGGCATGGCACCGCCGGCATTCCACGCCGACGGCAAGCCGCTCCGGCTCAGCGACTGGCACATGGTCGAAGCCCGTGACGGCAAGCTGGAACTCAACGCCGGCGTGGTGCCTTACAGCCTCAACACGCCGCTGTTCACCGATTACGTGCACAAGCTGCGCACGGTCTGGATGCCCAAGGGCGTGTCGGCGAAGTACGACGCGAAGAACACGTTCGACTTCCCGATCGGCACCGTCGTCACCAAGACCTTCTATTACCCGCGCGCCGCCGACGGCAAGTTCAGCGACGTGGCGCGCACGCTGGATTACTCCGGCGACTTCACCGGCCAGGACCTGAACCTCGCCAGCGTGCACCTGGTCGAAACGCGCCTGCTGGTGCGCCGCAAGGAAGGCTGGACACCCTTCGTCTACGTGTGGAACCAGGCGCAGACCGAAGCCACGCTGGTACGCACCGGCGACGTGCAGGCGCTCACCTTGGTCGATGCACAGAACCAGCGCGAGGACTTCAACTACGTGGTGCCCGACGAAGGCCAGTGCGTGAACTGCCACGAAGCCGACATGATCGGCCGCAGCATCCTGCCGATCGGCCCGAAGGCGCGTCACCTCAACCGCGACTACGACTACGGCAGCGGCCGCGAGAACCAGCTGGAACACCTGGTCGCCATCGGCTACCTGATGGACCTGCCCAAGCTCGCCGACGTGCCGAAGAACGCCGACTGGCGCGACCCCAGCGCCTCGCTCGATGCGCGTGCGCGCGCCTGGCTCGATGTCAACTGCGCGATGTGCCACAACCCGAACGGCGAGGCCAGCGTCACCGGCTTCTCGCTCGGCCCGGACGTGCCGGAAGACCACCACCTCGGCCTGTGCAAGTCGCCCGAGGCGGCCGGACCGGCCACCGGCGGACGCCTGTTCGACATCGTGCCCGGCAAGCCGGACGCGTCGATCATCATGCACCGCATCGGCTCCGCCCAACCCGGCGTGATGATGCCGGAGATCGGCCGCAGCACCGTGGATCGCGAGGGCGAAGCGCTGATCCGCGCGTGGATTCTTTCGCTCAAGGGGAACTGCGACATCGTGCGTTGAGCGCCGTCGCAGGGGATGAAAACTTTCGGCGCGGCCGCCGCGTCATGCGTGACCAAGCCTGGGGAGAACGGGTATGACGATGCGCCAACGACCATTGTCCGCGATAGTGCGCCAGATGCTGTACGGTGGTACCGCCCTGCTGCTGTGCGCGCCTTTGCCGGTGCTGGCCGACCAGGCCGCCGCGCCCGCGCAGAACGCCACGCCCGCGAAATCCAAGTCCGACGCCGACAAGGCCAAGCAGCTCGGTGCCGTCACCGTCACCGCGCAGAGCCGCGCGCAGGAAGTGCAGGACGTGCCGATCGCGCTGCAGATCGTCTCGGCCAAGCAGGTCGACACGCTGGCCGCCACCGACATCAGCAAGATCGACATCTTCGTGCCCGGCCTGGTGGTGGGCGCCACCCAGCCCACTCAGCCTTCGTTTGAACTGCGCGGCGTGCAGTCCTCCGGCAATTTCGGCATGGGCGTCGACCAGCCGGTAGGCGTGTACGTCGACGGCGTCTACGCCGGCAGCACCGGCGGCACGCTGCTGGCCTTCAACGACCTCAAGCGCATCGAGGTGTTGAAGGGTCCGCAGGGCACCTTGTTCGGCCGCAACGCGGCGGGCGGCGCCATTTCCATCGTCACCAACGAGCCCAGCGATCATTTCGAGGCCAGCGGCAAGCTGCGTTTCGGCAACTACGGCGAGCGCTACGGCGACGCGCTGGTCAACCTCCCGCTCAACCAGGACATGGCGCTGCGCGTCAGCGTGATGGACAACCAGAGCGACGGCTGGGTGAAGGATGCCGCCACCGGCAAGCACTACGGCGTCAACGACGACTGGGGCACGCGTGCGGTGTTCCGCTGGAACCTCACGCCCGATACCCGCGTGCTGCTGTCCTGGGATCATGAGCAGCTCAAGCAGCCGCCGCATCCGGCGTTCGGGCTGGTCCCGCTGTCGAACGACACCAACCAGCGCGCGCCTTTCCCGGCCGATCCGACCACCTTCCTCAACCCGTTGCACACGCCGCTGTACAACGACGCGGTGAACGCCATCGAGAAACGCCGCTTCGACGGCTCCACGCTCACCATCGACCACAGCTTCGGCTGGGGCAACCTCACCTCCACCACCGCGTGGCGCAACTTCGACACGGTGAACCTGGGCGACTACGACGGCACCAACCACATCGTCGACTACCTCGAAACCGGCAACTACGAGCACAACAACAGCTGGTACCAGGAGTTCAAGCTGAGCGGCAACACCGACCTGATCGACTGGGTGGCCGGCACCAGCTGGTACAGCGAGCAGGGGCGCCAGACCAGCGAGGCCGGCGTCACCACCGACAGCCTCGACACTTTGGCCCAGAACGTGATGGGCGTGGGCACCCCGCTCACCGACATCAGCAACGGACTGGCCGCGATGGGCCTGCCGTACACCTTGCTCGGCGACATGTGGCGCGAGCGCATCATGAACGACGAGAACTACAAGTCGTGGGCGGTATACGGCGACGTGATCTGGCACCTCAACGACCGGCTCAACCTCACCACCGGCGTGCGCTTCACCCACGACCAGAAGAGCTTCAGCTGGTACAACCCGCCGCGCGACGCGCCGCAGTTCGATGCCACCGTGCTGGCGCTGAACAACGCCGGCATCACCGCGCTGCTGCCGCCCGAGGCGCAGTACGCCCTGGCTGCGTTCGGCCAGAACGTCATCTTCACCCAGGGCACCGGCTCGCCGGTGGGCGTGCTGGTGAACGCCAACCGCAGCTGGACCGACGTCAGCCCGCGCGCAGTGCTCGACTACAAGTTCACGCCGAACATCATGGGCTACGTCTCGGTGGCCAAGGGCTACCAGGCCGGCGGCTTCGGCTTCCAACAGTTCAATTCGACCTATGCGCCCGAGACGGTGTGGAACTACGAAGCGGGCATCAAGACCGTATTCCCGGATCAGAACCTGCTGCTCAACGGCTCGGTCTACCACTACCGGTATCTCAATCAGCAAAGCCTGATTCTGTTCACCGACACGACCATCCCGCATTACGGCATCAGCAGCAGCAACGAACAGGCCACCGGCGCGGAACTTGAGCTGCAATGGCAGCCGATCGAAGCGCTGCAGATCGGCTTCAATGCCGCCTACATCGACCAGACCTACCTCAATACCGTGCAGAACGGCATCGACGTCAGCAACCAGCCCACCGGCACGCCGAAGTACTCCTATACGGCGCATGCCAGCTATACGTGGCACGACGTGGCCAACGGCGACGTGAGCTTCAACTGGACCTACGGCTACCGCTCCAGCACGCGCTGCAACAGCGGTTCGCAGCAACAGGGCACCTGCCAGATGAGCCCCAATTTCTCCGTGGGCACCGCGCAGAACCGCACCGACGTGCGGCTGGGTTGGGACGCGGCACACGACCGCTGGGGCGTCGCCCTTTTCGCCAGCAACCTGTTCAACCACCGCTACGTCTACGGCGTGGACAATACCGCCGGGCAGGTGTTCGGCACGCCCTACGCCAACATCATGCCGCCGCGCACCTGGGGCATGGAACTGCACGCGAGGTGGTAACCGTGCCGGATCTCTCCGCCATCTTGCAGCGCATGCGCGATGCCCAGACCCGCGACCCGCTGCCGGACTGGACCACGCGTGCGGAACGCCTGCGCGCACTTGAGCGCCTGCTGCACGCGCATCGCCACGACATCGCCGCCGCGATCCACGCCGACTTCGGCAACCGCCCGGCGGAGGAGACCGAACTGCTGGAAGTCTTCCCCAGCCTCTCGGCCGTGCGCCATGCCCTGCGCCACGGCAAGCGCTGGATGCGGCCGAAGCGGCGGCTCGCCGATCTGCTGTTCCTGCCGGCGCGCACCGAGCTGCGCCCGCAGCCGCTGGGCGTGGTCGGCATCATCGTGCCGTGGAACTACCCGCTCTATCTCGCGGCGGGGCCGCTGGTGGATGCGCTGGTCGCCGGCAACCGCGTGATGCTGAAGATGAGCGAATACACGCCGCGCTTCTCCGCCCTGTTCGCCGAGCTGATCACGAAATACTTCCGCAACGACGAAGCGCAGGTGATCAACGGCGACGCCGCGGTGGGCCAGGCTTTCGCTGCATTGCCGTTCGACCACCTGCTGTTTACCGGTTCCACCGCCGTGGGCCACCACGTGATGCGCGCGGCGGCCGCCAACCTCACTCCGGTGACGCTGGAACTGGGCGGCAAGTCCCCCGCCATCCTCGGCCCCGGCGCACGCATGGAACAGGCTGCAGAACGCATCCTGTTCGGCAAACTGGTCAATGCGGGGCAAACCTGCATCGCGCCCGACTACGTGCTGTTGCCGCGCGCGCAGATCGCGGAATTCACCGCCGCCGCACGCGCGGCGGTGGCCCGCCTGTATCCCGACCTTGCGCGCAACCCGCAGTACGCCAGCATCGCCACCGACCCCCACTACGCGCGACTATCCGCGCTGCGCGACGATGCGAAAGCCGCCGGCGCCGCCATCGAATCCCTGAGCGACGCCTCGCCCGACGCCACGCGCCGCCTGCTGCCGCCCGTGCTGCTCACAAACGTGCGTGACGACATGACGGTGATGCAGGAGGAAATCTTCGGTCCGCTGCTGCCGCTGCTGCCCTACGAGACGCTGGACGAAGCCATCGCCTACGTGCGGGCACGCGCGCACCCGCTCGCGCTGTATCTGTTCGAAACGGACCCGTCACTGATCGACCGCGTGCTGGCCCGCACCCACGCCGGCGGCGTCACCGTCAACGACACGCTCTATCACATCGCCCAGCACGAACTGCCGTTCGGTGGCGTGGGCGCCTCGGGCATGGGCGGCTACCACGGCGAAGCCGGCTTCCGCACCTTCTCGCACCTGAAGCCCGTGTTCCGCCAGGCGCGCTGGAACGGTGCCGGCCTGCTCAATCCGCCATATGGCGCGCGTTTCCGGCGCATGCTGGATCTGTTGCTCAAGCGCGGCTGAGAATCCGTGGCGCAGGCATGAAAAAACCTCCCCGCTCGCGCGGGGAGGTTCGTTGGCAGACGCCCGATCGCGATGCGATCAGAACTTGTACTGTGCCGACACGCTCAGCAGATTGCCGTAGTCGTCGAAGTTGCCGGCGAGGACGTCGCCGGTGGCGTCGGTGGAACCGTTCATGCCCGCGTGGCTGACGAAGATGTGCGCGTAGGCGGCGTTGATCTGGAAATTCTCGCTCGCCTTGTAGCCGATGCCGAACGTAGCCATGTGACGCGCCGCATCGGGCACGCGCGGATCGCGGTTGACCGCGTTCATCGGCGCCTGGTCGACCGACACGCCGGCACGCAGGGTCAGCTTGTCGGTGGCGTAGTACTCGCCGCCCACGGAGACGTAGTAGGTGTTGCGCCAGTTGAACGGCAGCGTGGTGGTCGGCTGCGTCGGGTTGGCGTAGACCAGCGTGAGGCTGCGCATCACGCTCCACTGCGTCCACGTCACGTCGGCGCCGATGCCGAACTTCGACTCCTGGTGCCAGTAGCTGAAGGTGGCGGTGGCCGGATTGGTGAGACGCGCCGTGCCGGCGGTGTGCTGGAACGCCGGGATGCTGCCCGACAGCTGCGGGTTCTGCAGCAGCAGGTCGTAGCCCGGGGTGGTGGTGAAGTTGGCGGTGCCGTCGATGTCGTGCGTGATGCGCGAACGGTAGTCCAGGCCCACGCGGTCATTCGCGGTCGGCTTCCAGTAGGCGCCCAGCTGCCAGCCCCAGGCCCAGTTGTTGCCCTTGACGCTGGCGTAGCCATCCGAACCCGGCGGGGTCAGCGCGGCCACGCCCGCAGCGGCGGCCTGGCCCTGCGCGGCAGCGGCCTGCGCCATGGCGGCGGCCTGCGCCGGCGGGATCAGGCCGGCCGCGGCAGCGGCCTGGATCTGCGCGATGGCCGCAGCGGTCTTCTCGCCGATGCCCTGCTGGATGCCCAGGCCCACGGCGTTGAAATTGATCGCGTTGGTCAGTTCGGCGTTAGTGCGCTCGGCGATGGCGCTTGCGCCGATGCTCCACTGGTCGTTGATCTTGAACGAGGCGGACAGCGTGGTGTCATACGAGCGCAGCAAGGTCTTGATGGCGTCGTAGCGACCCATCCAGTTGCTGTCGTATTCGGTCTGGAAGCCGAATGGCACGTCGAACGCGATACCGAGATTGACCTGGTCGTTGAGCTTGGTGGCGATGGCCAGCGCGGGCACCGGCAGCGTGGTGCCGGCGTCGCCGCCGTTGCCGCCGCTGATCGGGTTGCCCAGCACGTCATGCGAGCTGCCGCTGAACTTGGCGCTGAAGTTGATCGCGGTGATGTCCGCCTGCACGAAAGTGCCGTCGAGGTCGCTCATCGCCGCCGGGTTGTTCTCCACCACCGACACGTCGTTGCCGGCCGTGACGGAGCCAGCGTAGGCGCGGCCGAGGCCCTGGGCACTGTTCTCCTTCAGCTGGAAGGCACTGGCATGGGCCATGCCGGGTGCAACCAGCGCGCCGGCAACGGCCACGCTGAGCGCGGCAAGCGCCAACGGACGGGCGGCGCCAGAGAGGGAACGGGAAGACTTGTGCATCACGGGCTCCTGCGGATCGAGATGGAAGGTTCGTGCGCCCTACGGGTTTCACACGAAATTCATACGGGCGTTTAACATGCTTCCGCGGCACTGTGCCCGCTCATTCCGGGTGTTGCAAGTGCTGGCGCAGCAATCGCCGCCGCATTCCCCCGCGATAATGGCCGGCCCGCGCCGCCGTGAATCAGAGGAAAGTCTCAATGCAGTGTTTCGTCTACGCCAGCCGCCGCAAACCCGACACCTATCTATGGCTGGCCGAACGCGACAACTTCAGCGTGTTGCCTGAACCGCTGCGCGGCATGCTGGGCGTGCTGCGTTTCGCGCTGGAGTTGCCGCTGGACGAACAGCGGCGCCTGCCGCGCGAAGATGCCAGGCAAGTGCTGGCGCATCTGCGCGAACGGGGCTGGCACCTGCAACTGCCGCCGGAGCACGCGCTGGCTGCCGCCAACCATCCCGGCTACGGTACGACGCTGCCCGACGCACCCTGAGCGTGACGATGCGGCGCGCTGGCCGCCGCGTTAACGTGAGGTTACCGTCTGTGTCCATCACGATTCCTATACTGTGACGATGACCCAGACCAAATCGCGCCGACGCCCTCCGTTCCTGCAGGCACTCGCCTGGTTCGTTCCCGGACTGATCGCCGTGGCGCTGGCCGGCATGGTCGCCCACCCGCTGACCCTGATCCCGCTGCTGCTGGCGAACGCGCTGACCATGGCCGCGGTCTGCCACGCGATCGGTTTCGATCCCGAGCCCAGCTTCGCGCGCACCGTGCTGCGCCGGGGCGCCGCGCACCTGGTGATGTTCACCGGCTACGCGGTGATCGTGTTCGTGCTGGTCGCCTGGCCGATGCTGGCGCTGAGCCAGTCGCACAGCCTCGCCGCCACGCTGGCCCTGGCCGCTACCCTGGTGCTGGCGCTGGCTGTGCTGTGGCGGCCGTGGCCTGCCTTCGGCCTGGTGTTCGTGTGGGACGACGCCTACCCGGCGAAGCACGACGGCTCGTGGATATTCACCGCCACCTTGCGCAGCCTGATGTTCGGACGCCACCTGGCGCGCGAGGAGCGCTTTTTCAGCCACTTCCTGCCCGCCGCGCTGGCCCTGCTGGTGCTGGCCTGGGGCGCGATCGCGCTGAGCGGCCTGTACGGCATGTTGCCGTCCGAACTGCGCATCGCCGCGCTGGCGCTCTATGGCGTGTTGCTGCTGCCGCTGGGTTGCCTGATCGTGGCCAACCGCACCTTGCGCACGCTGCTGTGCGCCCAGCACGACCGCCATCGCCGGCACGCCGCCGCCGGCGATCATGCACCGGCAAGCGCCAGGCCGGCCGCACCTGTCGCTGCGGCTCCGCTGAGCGAACAGGAGCGCACCGCCGGCACCCCCGAACAAGCCGCTGCCCTGCTCGCCGCCACCCGCGACGGCGATATCGAGCGCGCACTGGCCCTGGTCGAGGCCGGTGCCGATCCGGCAACCGCCCCCCTGGCCGGCGATCGCGACCAGCGTCCCGTGCTGATGCTCGCCGCGCTGCTGCCGGATACCCGCCTGCTGCGCGCGCTGATTGCCCGCGGCGCCGACGTCAACCGCACCAGCGGAGGACTCACTCCGCTGCTCGCTGCCACCCGCGACAGTTGGCACGGCCGCTCCGAAGCGGTCATGACCCTGCTGGCGAACGGTGCGAATCCGCTCGCCACCGACGCCGAGGGCCGCACCGCGCTGCACGGCGCGGTGCTCGGCGAGGAACCGATGGTGGCGGCGATGCTGCTCGATGCCGAGGCGCCGATCAACGCGCTGGACCGGACCGGTGCCAGCCCGCTGGTGGTGGCCTGCCGCGCCGCCAACTGGCCGCTGGCGAAGTTCCTGCTGGAACGCGGCGCCAAGCCGGCGCCGGCCAACGGCGAACCCGCCCTGGTCGCCGCCGCCGGCATCGCCGACGACGATCCCGCCGGCGTGAAACTGCTGCTCAAGCACCGCGCCGCGGTGAACGCGGTGGACGCGCGCCGCCGCAGCGCGCTGATCGCCGCCGCGGCCGAAGGCCACGAGCAGATCGCCCGCGCGCTGTGCGCAGCCGGTGCAGACGCCACGCTGGCCGACCGCCACGGCAGCACTGCACTGATGGAAGCCGCGCGCGCCGGCGCCGTGGCCATCGTGCAACGGCTCGCCGAAGCGCAGCCCGACGCGCGCGCCCGCGACAGTCATGGCCGCGACGCGCTCACGCTGGCCTGCCAGTCGCCGCGCGCCCACGCCGACACCGTGCGCGCCTTGCTCGCGCTGGGCGCCGAACCGAAGACGCCGGGCAGCGACGGCCGCAGCGCGCTCGACCATGCCGCCGCCGCCGGCCGCTGGGACCTGGTCGCCCTGCTCGACCCGGAAACTCCGCTGCCGGCCAGCCTCGGCGATGCCGCGATCTCCTCCGGCGCCGACACACCCGCGCACCTGCTCGACGCGCTGCGCTTCGGCCATTGGGCGATCGTCTCCGGTTTCGCCACGCGCGCGCGTGACTGGCCGCAGGCGCAACTGGCCCAGCTCTATCTCGAACTCGCCCAGCCCGGCCAGAGCCAGGCCCGCCGCTGGCTGCTGGACCACGGCCTCGATGCCGAGGCACGCCTCGCCGCACAACAGCCCGACGACGAGCACGGCGACGAGCTGGCCGCCGCGATCGACGGCGAACACGCCGCGCCATCCGCGCTGCCGCCGTTGGGTCGCCGCCTGTTCGATGCGCTGCTGTTGCTGCTGCCTGCCGCCACCGAGGCGGTGGAAGACCTGCTGCAGGCCGGCGCCACGCCGGCCGGCGCCGGTCTGCTCGCACAGGCCTTGCAGCGCCTGGGCGGTTCGGCGCAAGGTGCCGCGCTGCCGCTCGCCCTACTCGAACGTGGCGGCGATCCGTTCGGCGCCGACGCACGCGACCGCACGCCACTGCAACTGGCCGCAGTGAACGGCCACGGCGATCTGCTGCACGCTCTGCTGGCACGCGGCTGCGATCCCAACTGCCGCGACCGCGACGGCCGCACGCCGCTGTTCGCCGCGCTGGAATACGGCGAGGCCGCGCTGCCGCTGGTGCGCGCACTGATCGCCCACGGCGCCGACGCGGAAGCCGCCGACGCCAATGGCGAGACGCCGCTGGGCCTGGCGCTGGAACATCCGGCGATCGAGCGCTGGCTGGACTGGGGCCATTGGCCGCGTCCACGCCGCCCACTGCGCGCCGACGACCTGCCCACGGCGGCGCAGGCCGGCGCGCTGACGGCCGTGCAGCGCCTGCTGGAACTGGGATTCGCGGTCGACACCGTCGATGCGCACGGCGCCAGCGCGCTACTGCACGCCTGCGGCGCCGGCCATCGCGAAATCGCTGCCTGCCTGCTCGATGCCGGTGCCGATCCCGCGCTGGCCGCGGCGAACGGCATCACCCCGCTGGCCGCCGCCGTCGCCGGTGGCCGCGAGAGCACGGTGGCGCTGCTGCTGGAACGCAAGGCCGATGTCGACCAGCGCCTGCCGAACCAGAGCACCGCGCTGATGGTCGCCGCTGCCATGGGGCGTCCCGAGCTGGCCGAAGCGCTGCTCGCCGCCGGTGCCGCCGTGGACGCCGTCGACGCGCGCGGCCGCAGCGCGCTGCATGCCGCCGCGCAATACGGCTTCGAGCACAACGATAGTCTGCGCGCGCGGCGCCTGCTCGACGTACTGCTCAAGCACGGCGCCACCGTCAACCACGCCGACGGCGAAGGCAAGACCGCGCTGCTGCTGCTGCTCGGCGCCCACCTGCGCCCCGGCAGCGACTGCGACGCCACCCACCTCGGCGCGCTGGTGCCGGTGCTGCTGGAAGCCGGTGCCGAGGTGGCGCACGCCGACCAGCGCGGCGTCACCGCCCTGCATGCCTGCGCCATGCACGCGCTGCTGCCGCCGGCCCGTGTGCTGTTGTCGCGCGGCGCCGACCGCGGCGCCGCCGATGCGTTCGGCCGCACCGCCGCCGACGTGGCGCGCCAGCTCGGTTACGTCGATATCGCCCATGAACTGGCGGTACGCGCCAGCGCGATTCCCAGCGTGCGGCAGACCCTGCGTCAGCCTGCCCAGCCGGCGGAGTGACGGCATGCACCAGGCCTGAGCGGCGTCAGGCCACCGCCCGCCAGCGCGTATGGCGCGGCGGCAAGCTGCGCCACGCGTCGGCAATCTGTTCCACGCCGAGCGCATCCACCCGCGTGCCGTGCGGCGGGCCGCCCAACACCGTCACCATGCCGCCTGGCGCGGCGCGCGGCGCCCAGTGCGCTGGCGAGGCCGCCCCGAACATCACCACCAGCGGACACCCCACCGCCGCGGCGAGATGCGCCGGCCCGGTGTCCACCGACACCATGCTGTGCGCCATGCCCAGCAACGCCTTCAGGCGCGGCAGCGGCAATTCGTCGGCGACCGACATCACCGCCTCGCTGGCGGCGATAGCGCGGATGCCTTCCAGATAGTCGGCCTCCTGCGGACTGCCGCACAACAACACGCGTGCCGACGGCAGCGTCTCCAGGATCGTCCAGGCCAGCGCCGCCCAGCACTGCACCGGCCAGGCCTTGTCGTCGTCCTCGATCGCGCGCACCCCGTTCCAGCGCAGGGTGCGCTTGTTGGCCGGCTGCAGCAGCACCAGCGGGCGGTCATGCAGACCGCGCGCCTGCAGCCAGCGCTCGCAGTCGTACCGCGCCGCGACATCGATCCGCAACTGCGGCGCCGCACCGGGATCGACGGCCAGCGCGTCGCAGCGGCCATGGAAGGCGGGAGGCGTGCAGTCGCCGAAGCGCAGCAGGTGATCGACCCAGTGCTCGCGCTCCCGCAGCGGCAGATCGACCAGGTAAGTCCTCTGCGCCGCCGGCACGCCAGCCAGCCTGAGCATGCTCTGGATGCGCATCAGCGCACGCGGCTGCGGCTCGCACACATAGACCGGGGCATCGCGGCGCTGGCGCAGCCAACCGATCGCGCGCCAGCGTTCGCGGCTTAGCAGCAGCGGCCGGCGCGGCGCCCGCAGGGTGAACACATCGGCCACCTCGGGCTGTTCTGCATACAGTTTCTCCGGCCATGTCCCGATCGCGAACAGGTCGCAGGGCTGGCTGTAGCGCTGCTGCAGCTTGTGCAACAGCGGCTGCAGCAACACGGTGTCGCCGAGGCGGCCGAAGCGGATGACGAGCGGATGTGGCGCGTTAGGCATACTCAGCGCAACGCTGCATGCAATGCCTCGTTGACGGCAGGAATTTGCGTCGAAGGAACCCCTCGATCACCGCAAGATCGAGCGACGAAATGCGCATCGCACAGGTCAGTCCGCGCTCATCTGCGGCGTCTCCGGATCGCGCTCGCGCGCCTCGCGCGCCTCCGGTTCGTCGTCGGCCTCGAACAGTTTGTCGAGGTCGGCCAGCGCTTCCTTCGTGGTCTGTACCAGCTTCGCTTCGTCGTCGTAGACGAGGTACTGCGCCTTGATGAGTTCGGCATCCTGCCGGCGGAAGCGTTCCACGCGATCCATCGCGCGCTCGGGCGTCAGGCCCAGTGCGATCAGCGTCTGCTTGCTCATCTTCAGGCTGGAGTACAGCGTCTCGCGGATCGGCTCGTCCACGCCCAGGTCCATCAACCGCCACACATGCTGGCGGTTGCGCGCACGCGCCACGATCTTCAGGTGCGGGTACATGCGCCGCACCACGCGCGCCACGTGCAGGCTGGATTCCGGTTCGTCGCTGGCCAGCACGAATACCTCGGCCTTGTCCGCCTGCGCGGCGCGCAGCAGCTCGGGGCGCGCGGGGTCGCCGTAGAAGATGTCGCTCCAGCGGCCGAAACGGCGGATCAGGTCCATCTGCTCGACCGAATGGTCCAGCGCCACGAACGGGATGCCTTCCGCGCGCAGGACGCGCGCCACGATCTGCCCCATGCGGCCGTAGCCGGCCAGGATCACCCGCGGCGAGTGCGCCACGATGGTGTCGAAAGCGCGCGCCGGCTTGCGCACTTTGTGTGCACCCAGCAGTTTCGCCAGCGCCGCCACCAGCAACGGCGTCAGCGCCATCGACAAGGTGATCGCCAGCACCAGCAGGTTGTGCTGGCGCGCGCTGATCAGCCCCTGCTCGCCGGCGAGCTTGAGCACCACGAACGCGAACTCGCCGCCGCAGGCCAGCAGCACGGCGAGGCGCAACGCATCGCCGCGCTCCAGGCGCCCCACGATGCGCCCCAGCGGCCACAGCAGGGCGCCTTTCAACAGCAGGAGCGCGGCCACCAGGCCCAGCACCAGCAGCGGCGCGCGCAGCAGCAGCGAGATGTCCATCGACATGCCCACGCTGATGAAGAACAGGCCCAGCAGCAAGCCCTTGAACGGCTCGATGTTGGATTCCAGCTCGTGGCGGTATTCCGAATCGGCGAGCAGCACACCGGCAAGGAAGGCGCCCAAGGTCACCGATACGCCGGCCAGCTCCATCAGCAACGCCACGCCCATCACCACCAGCAGCGCGGTGGCGGTGGAAACCTCCACCGCATCCGCCTTCGCCACGAAGCGGAACACCGGCCGCAGCAGGTAGCGGCCGCCGACGATCACGGCGGCGATCACGCCCACCGTGCGCAGCGCGCCCATCATGTCGAAGCCATGGCTGGCCGCGCTGCTGGCCAGCAGCGGCACTGCGGCAATCAAGGGAATCGCCGCCAGATCCTGGAACAGCAGGATCGCGAACGCCTGGCGCCCGTAGGCGGATCCGGCCTCCTTGCGTTCGCCGAGGATCTGCAGGCCGAACGCGGTGGACGACAAGGCCAGGCTGCCGCCCACGATCAGCGCCGCGCCCGGCGGGAAGCCCAGCAGCCACCAGGCGATCGTGCCGATCACCGCGCTGGTGGCCAGCACCTGCAACAAGCCGGTGCCGAACACCGGGCGCCGCATCACCCACAGCCGCTGCGGCGACAGTTCCAGGCCGATCACGAACAGCATCAGCACCACGCCGAACTCGGAGATCGCGGCGACGCCCGCGGTGTCGCCCACCAGGCGCAGCGCCTGCGGCCCGATCGCCATGCCGGCCAGCAGGTAGCCCAGCACCGAACCGAGCCGGAAACGCTTGGTCAGCGGCACCGCGACCACCGTGGCAAGCAGGAACACCACGGCAATCTGCAGGAAATGATGGCTGTCCACGTGCACTCCGGTCCGTTCGCCAGGCCCGATTATTCCACGCGGCCGCATTCACCGGCTGTGCTGCCACGCAAGGCCGCGACATGGGATCATCCACGGTCATGAAAATCCTCGCCGCCATCGCCACTGCCGCACTCGCCCTGGCCTGCATCGCGCCGGCCCACGCGCACGACGCCATCCCCGTCTACGGTTACCACGTGGTGCACAGCTACCCGCACGACACGCAGGCCTACACCGAAGGCTTGCTGTATCTGGATGGCCATCTCTACGAAAGCACCGGCCAGGTAGGCAGCTCCAGCGTGCGCAAGGTGGAGCTGGCGACCGGCAAGGTGCTGCAGCAATCGCCCACACCGTGGCCGGACTACGGCGAAGGCATCGCGGTGTGGAAGGACAAGCTGCTCCAGCTCAGCTGGAAGAACCAGGAGGGCTTCATCTACGACCTCGCCACCTTGAAGCCGCAGGCGCGCTTTCCCTATGCCGGCGAAGGCTGGGCGCTCACCAGCGACGGCAGCCGGCTCTATATGAGCGACGGCACGCCGGTGATCCGCATCCTCGATCCCGACACACTCAAGCAGACCGGCCAGATCAACGTCACCGCCGATGGCCAGCCGCTGGAGAACATCAACGAGCTGGAGTGGGTGAAGGGGCAGATCTACGCCAATGTGTGGCTCACCACGCGCATTGCGCGCATCGACCCGGCCAGCGGCAAGGTGGTGGGCTGGATCGAACTGGCCGGGCTGGTGCCGAAGCCGGAGCAGCTGGCCGACCCCACCAACGATGTGCTGAACGGCATTGCTTATGACGAGCAGCACGACCGCTTGTTCGTCACCGGCAAGTGCTGGCCCAGGCTGTACGAGATCAAACTGACCGGATCCAGACGCAAGCATTGATGCCGCGACCTCGGCCCGGGGTGCCGCCGTGGCGGCGGTTACCGGCTGGATCGGCTCCAGGAAAGCAGCCGCCGCGTCACATGCCCAGCCGCACCATGACCACGCCGTGCGGCGCCACATTCGCGGTGAAATGGCCGCTGGCGCGACCCAGCGACTTGTTCGCCCAGAGGTCGCGCACCTTGAGCGCAGCCGTGGCCGGGAAACCCAGGTCGGTCCAGTCCGCGGTGATGTCCGCCGGATGCTCGCCGCGGTTGAACAGCACCACCGCCCGGCCGCCGTCGGCCAGCGGCCTGGCCCACACTTCCAGATCGCCGTTCTTGCGCACGCGGTGCCCCGCGCGACCCAGGTTGTCCTGGTCGACGGCGATCACGTCGCGGTTGAGCAGGATGGCGCGGGTCGCGTCGCTCATGTGGGCGATATCGTTACCGGCGATCAGAGGCGCGGCGATCATCGCCCACAGACTGAACTGCGCGCGGTATTCGACGTCGCTCATGCCGCCGTTGCCGATTTCCAGCATGTCCGGGTCGTTCCAGTGTCCCGGGCCGGCATAGGCGTATAGCGATTCGGTGAGGTCGAGGATGTTGACCATGCCCAGGCTGGTGCCCTTGCGCCCCGCCCAGGCATCGTAGATGTCCTCGGTGGTGCGCCACAGGTTGCCGATCTTGGCGCCCCATTCCCACGGCATGGACTTGTCGACCATCGTGGGCCGGCTGATGCCCCAGTCGCAGATCGAGAACACGATGTCGCGCCCGGTGGAGCGCAGCGCGTCCGCCATCAGCGCGTAGGCCTCTTCGCTGTTGCGCGTGCCGGTGAAGCACCAGTCGTACTTCAGGTAGTCGACGCCCCAGCGGGCATAGGCCACGGCGTCCTGGTACTCGTGGCCCTGGCTGCCAGGGCGCCTGCCGCAGGTCATGCTGCCTGCATCCGAGTAGATGCCGAACTTCAGCCCTTTCGAGTGCACATAGTCGGCCAGCGCTTTGATGCCGGAGGGGAACTTGGCGGGGTCGGGCATCATGTTGCCGTCGGTATCCCGTTTGTCCTGCCAGCAGTCGTCGATGACGACGTACTGGTAACCGGCGTCGCGCATGCCGCTCGCCACCATCGCGTCCGCGACCGCGCGTACGGTTTTCTCGTCGATGTGGCAGCCGAACCTGTTCCAGCTGTTCCAGCCCATCGGCGGCGTCATGGCCAGGCCGTTGGCGGTGCGGGCCGGATCAAGGGACGGCCGGAAGATCGATCGGTTCGGCCCCATCTCCATGTTGAACAGCTTCTGGCTGCCCGGCTCGTTGCCCGGCGGCGTCTGTGCCGCGGCGCGCATTGCCGGCAGCAACAGTAACAGCAGGAACGCGAGCGCACACGGCACGGATGCATGGCCGTGAATTCCAACGCGCATGTTGGGCATGATGATTTCCTTTAACGCGTTGGTATTCCGGACACGACCGATCAGGCGCCCCTGGCCGCCCGTTGCAGGGCGTCCAAAGGCGCGACCGAGGGTTACGCGCCGCGAATGCGATACATGGCGCTGGCGTGCGGCTGCAGCTTGACCGCGATGCTGCCGTCGCCGGCGTGGTCGCTGTGCAGCCACAGATCGCGCGTCTCGTAGCGTCCCGCCTTCAGGCCGATCTCGGCCGGGGTCACACTGACGTCCTGCGCATTGTCAGTTTCGTTGAACACCACCACGGCGCGACTACCGTCCTTGAGCGGCTTGACGATCACGTGGATGCCGCTGGCGTCGCGCACCTGGTGTCCTTGCACGCCGAGCAGGTCCTGATCGACAGCGATGACTTCCTTGTTGAGCAGGATGTCCAAGGCCGCGGGCTTGATCTTGCGCAGGTCGGTGCCGATCAGCAGGGGCGACGCCATGATCGACCAGAGGCTGAAATGGCTGCGGTATTCGACATCGGTCATGCCGCCATTGCCGACCTCGAGCATGTCCGGGTCGTTCCAATGCCCCGGCCTTGCGTAGCGATCGAGCACCACATTCTGCTTGAAGACTTTCAGCATCGACGCATAGTTGTCGCTGATGTCGCCGGTGGTGCGCCAGGACTGTGCGTCGACCGGCGGCTTGCCGGCCCACAGCCACGGCTTGTTCTCGCCCCACTCGCAGACGCTGAAGAAGATCGGCCGGCCGGTGGCGCGCAGCGCGTCGGCCATCGCGGTGTAGCGCTGCAAGGCAGCGATCTTCTGGTTGTTGCAGTTGTCGTACTTGAGATAGTCCACGCCCCAAGCGGCGAAGCTCGCAGCATCTTCCTTCTCGTGCCCGAGGCCGCCGGGGAAGCCGCGATTTTCCTGCAGCGGCTCACAGGTGGAGGTGCCGGCGCTGGAATAGACGCCGAACTTGAAGCCGCGCGAATGGATGTAGTCGGCCAGCGCCTTCATCCCGCTAGGGAAGCGCTTGGGGTTGGCCTGCAGCTTGCCGTTCTTGTCGCGCTGCCAGTTCGCCCAGCAATCGTCGACGTTGACATAGCGATAGCCGGCATCGCGCAGGCCCAGGCTGACGATCTTGTCCGCGATACCGCGGATCATCTGTTCATTGAACTCATCGCGGCAATGCGTGGAGTTCCAGTTGTTGAAACCCATCTGCGGAACGGCGCCCAGCCGTTCCGGCGAACTTGCGGCGGCCGGCAACGAAAGGCCGAGGCACAGCACGGAAAACAAGGTGACTTTGGCGACGAACGGGTTCACGCGCTTCATGGACAGATACTCCCGAGACAAGGACTTCCGAATCACTGCGGTGGGTATGCGTGCGACGTGTGGCCAAAACCGTACCGCCGAATCCTGGCGGGACAGCCGCGGAGTTGCCCGTCATCGACCGGTGCTCACTGCCGGATGAGCTCGCTCCCCACGGGCGACGCTTCACGTAAGATGACCGATCATCATATAAACATACAATATTTGGCAAGCCGCCCAGGATCATGCGGCACGCCCCGGAAATGCGCAGCCCAACGCCGGCGAGCGTTCCCGGAAGTGCAGGCCGCGGTCAGCGCGCCGCGAGCGTCCGCACGATGATGCGCGCCAGTTGCGCCACGGCGGGTGCAGGTTCTGCTTCAGCGCGATACAGCGACAAGCCCAGCATCGGCAACGCGGGCAACCCGGCTTCCTTCGCGGTCAACGCCTGGACCCCATCCGGCAGCCCCAGCGGCGTGCGCACGCTCACGCCCAATCCCGCCCTCACCGCTGCCCAGGTCCCGGCGAGGCTGGCGCTGCTGAAGGCGATGCGCCAGGCGATGCCGGCGCGATCCAAGGCATCGATGGCGGCGCTGCGCAGCAGACAGGGCGATTCCAGCACCGCCAGCGGCAGCGGCTCGCCGCGCCGGTATGGCTTCGTCGCCGACGCTGCGGCCGCGCCGATCCAGCGCACCGGCCACCGCCCGACGCGTTCGGCGCGCGCGCCTGCCGCGTCGGCTTCCCATGCCAGCGCCAGATCAAGCTTTCCTTTGTTCACGCCGTCGAGCAACTCCGCGTTGCGCGCGATGCGCACCTCGATGCGCAGCTTGGGATGCGTCCGCGTGAAGCCGCCGAGCACCGCGGGCAGCAGGCTTTCGCCAAAGTCCTCCTGCATGCCAAGCCGTACGCGTCCCGCCAGTTCCACGCCGCGGATGGCGGCGACAGCCTCGTCATTCAGTTCCAGCAGGCGCCGCGCGTAGCCCAGCATCGTTTCGCCCGCCTCGGTGAGCGCCATGCCGCGACCGGCCTTGCGCAGCAATGGCGTGCCGGCCTGCTGCTCCAGCTTCTTGAGTTGCGCGCTCACCGCCGAGGTGGAGCGGTTCAGGCGCTCGGCCGCCTGCGCGAAGCTGCCCAGTTCGACGCCGGTCGCGAAGCTGCGCAAGGTGTCGATATCGAAGTTGAGGCGCGGCATGGCTACGATCCTATTTTTCGGGATTATGAGTGCTGAATTTCCCGATTTTCAGGACCATCATCGGCCGCTATCGTGGCTTCCGTCAAATGCACGCCGGAGATTTCCCAGATGGCCCACGACCCGCATTACGCACGCAAGAGCATCGGCGAGATCGCTCCGAAACTGGCCGCCCTCACCGACGAGGTACTGTTTGCCGACATCTGGTCGCGTGCGGAACTCGGCCCGCGCGAACGCAGCATCGCCACCGTGGCGACGCTTGTCGCCTTGAACCGCACCGAGCAGCTGCCGTTCCACCTCGACCGTGCCCGCGACAACGGCCTTGGCGACGATGAACTGGTCGAACTCATCACTCATCTCGCGTTCTACGCCGGCTGGCCAAGCGCGTTCTCGGCCATCGGCGTGCTGCGCAAGCTGCGAGAGGAGCGCACATCGTGATCGCGATGCAATACACCATCGCCCTGCCCGCCGATTACGACATGGCGATCATCCGCCACCGCATCGCGGACAAGGGCCATCTGCTGGACGATTTCCCCGGCCTCGCATTCAAGGCGTGGCTGTACGCCGCACGGGACGATGGCGCGCTGCCCGGCAGCGACAACCTCTACGCACCGTTCTACCTGTGGCGCGACAGCGCAGGCATGAGCGCCTTCCTCGGCGGCGCCGGTTTCGCCGCGCTGTCGCACGACTTCGGACGCCCCAAGGTGTACAGCTGGATACCATGGCAGGCGGAACTGGCTGGCGACCTGCGTGGTGCAACCTTTGCCACGCGGGAGATCGCACCGCTTCCCGGGCACGCGGACCTGGCGGCGTGGCAGCGCAAGGAGGCCGAGGCCGCGCGCACTGCCATGGCGGATGGCGCGCTTGCCGCGGTGACGGCCTGCAACCCGGCCGACTGGACACTGGTGCGCTTCCGGCTCTGGCCGGAAATGCGCACCGAACTCGCTGGCGCAGGACAGGCCTACCGCGTCGGCCACTTATCGCAACCGCGGTGACGCACCGCACGACAACCGCTGGAGAAAACCCATGCCACTCGTCCGTATCTCGCTGCGCCGCGGCAAGTCCGCGGCCCATCTCGCCGCCCTGCGCAACGGCATCTACGCTGCCATGCGCGAAACCTTCAACGTGCCGGAAGACGACCGCTTCATCCTGATCCACCAGCACGATGCCGAAGAGTTCGACTGCGACCCGCATTACCTCGGCATCGCGCGCAGCGACGATCTGGTGATCGTGCAGATCACCTGCAACAACTCACGCACGGTGGCGCAGAAGCAGGCGTTCTATCGCTGCGTGGCCGAAAAGCTCGCCGCCGACCCCGGTTTGCGGCCCGAGGATGTTTTCATCAACCTGCTGGAGACGGCCAAGGAAAACTGGTCGTTCGGCAATGGCATCGCGCAGTACGCGTGAACGGCCTCAGCGGGGAAGCACGCCGATCGTCCGCATCCACGCATCCGCCAGATCGGTCCAGTGGGTGATCGGCTTGTCCGTGCGCCGCACGCCGAAGGCATGGCCGCCTTGCGCATACAGGTGCATCTCCGTCGGGACGTCGGCCTTCTTCAGCGCGGCGAAATAGACCAACGCCTGCTGCACGCCATCCACGTTGTCGTTCTCGGCCTGCACGATGAAGGTAGGCGGCGTGTCGTGACTGACTGGCACGTTGGGATTCAACTTGCCGTTGTCCAGCGCGAGGTGCCCTGGATAGATCGCCATCGCGAAATCCGGGCGCGCGCTTTCCTTGTCGGCCGCGTCCACCGGTTTGTACAAGCGCTTGTCGAAGTGCGTGCTGATTTCCGCCACCAGGTAGCCGCCGGCGGAGAAACCGACCACGCCGACCTTGCGGGGATCGATGTTCCATGCCTTTGCGTGCAGGCGCACCAGGCCCATCGTGCGCTGCACGTCCTCCAGCGCCATGGTCGGCACCTGATAGTTGTGCGGCCGGCTGTCGCTGTGCCAGTCGTACGGTGCACTCGGCACGCGGTATTTGAGCAGCACGCAGGTGACGCCGCGCGAGGTCAGCCAGTCGCAGATCTCGGTGCCTTCCAGGTCGATGGCCAGGATCTCGAAGCCACCACCCGGGATCACCACCACCGCAGCACCGGTGTTTTTTCCCTGCGGCGCATAGACCGTCATGGTGGGCTGCGACACGTTACGCACGGCGGTCACGGTCTTGCCGGCGAGCAGCGTGCTGCCCGTCTCCGCCTTCTCCGGCCCCGGCATCGCCTTCATGTCGGGCGGCGTGCCTGGCCACAGCGGCATCTGCACGTGGCCGGCGCCCGGCTGCCATGCCGCCGACTCCGCGTGCACGCTGGCACCCGCGACCCATAGCAACAATGCAACGCTCCACAGCTTCATGACACTCCCTCGCCTGGCATCTGGCCAGGCATGCGTGTTCAAGGCGGAAAACCAGACGCCAGCTTGCCGATTGACGCGGCCCGGCCGCGGCCGCCGCTGTGGTTTTTTGCGGGCAAGATCGTTGCGGCCACTATCGGCACCGCGACCCGCCGCTGCGATGGCATCAACGCGCTTCCGGCCCTTCCAGCGCGAGCGCCGCCTTGCGCACGGCCGCGGCGATCGCATCGCTGGTGGCGGGGTCCTGCACTGCACGCGCCATCGTGACCCCGCCCACGAGCAGCGCCAGCAGCGCGATCGCCTCCTCGCGCCGCGCCTTGGGTTTGCCGGCCAGCCCGGCGGCCATGGCCTCGATGACCGTGTGCAGCTCCACTTCGTACGCATGCCTTGCCTCGTCGCTGGCACGCGCCACTTCGCTGGAGAGGCTTTGCAGGGCGCAGCTGTCGGCCAGGTCGCAGGTACGGCGGTCGCCCAGGTAGAAGTCGACGAAGCCGCTGCGCCAGCGGCTGCCCAGCTGCTCGCGCATCTGCTCGACGCCATGCCGAAGATCCGCCATCCCCACGACGACCGCTTCGCGGAAAGCATCGGCCTTCGACTTGAAGTGCGCATAGAACGCCCCCGACGTCACATTCGCGCCCTTGGCCAGGCCATCGACGCCGCTGCCGCCGAACCCCTGGCTGCGGAACGCGCGCCCCGCGCTTTGCAGGATCTTCGCCCTGCCCGCTTCTTTCTGTCCCGCCTTGTGTGCCATCGGAGCCTCCGGATAACGATCGCAATGTGGCGCTTGACTACATAACGATCGTTATGAAACGATCGCCGCGTCACGGTCGTTATATGGCGAGCGTGGCGCAGTCGCAAGGTTTACGACCCGATCAATCCACCGGATTTCCTAGGAGTTATTGCCATGCCCATTTCCATTCAGCTCAGCCAAGGCCTGCTCACCCCGCAAGGCGAGCGCGAAGTGTTTCCCCTCATCGCCGATGCGTTGCTGCGCGCGCATGGCCTCGACGGCAACGCCTTCATGACGCCGAACGTCATCGGCCACGTGACGGTGAGCCCGGAGTCGGCCAGCTACGCCGGCGGCCGGCCGCAGTCGCTTGCCGTCGTCGAGGTGAAGGTACCGGCGACGACGTTTCCCGACGCCAGCGTCAAGCAGGCCTTCGTCGGCGAAGTCACCGACATCATCGACCGGCTCAAGGCCAGCCCGCACCCGCGCGAACGCACCTTCGTCAACGTGACCTACGCGCTCGACGGAGCCTGGGGCATCGGCGGCAAGGCATACACCAACGAAGAGCTGGGCGCCGCGATCCAGCAGGCCGCCACGGGCTGATACCCACAGGCCCCTGAAGTCTCTGATGGCCTACACCGTCAGGAACGGCGCCCCGGTGATCGAAGCACCTTGAAAAGTGGCCGTACTGCGGGCCTGTCTATGGATGACAGGCCCGTTCTGCGAATGGCGCTGGGTTCACTCTCCGCGCAACCACTTCGCCGCATCCACTGCGAAGTAGGTGAGGATCGCATCGGCGCCTGCGCGCTTGAACGCCGTGAGCGTTTCCAGCACCACGGCCTTCTCGTCCAGCCAGCCGTTCTGTGCGGCGGCCTTGAGCATCGCGTACTCGCCGCTGACCTGGTACACGAAGGTGGGCATGCCGAACGCATCCTTCACCCGGCGCAACACGTCGAGGTAAGGCAGGCCCGGCTTCACCATCACCATGTCCGCGCCTTCCTGGATATCCAGCTCGACTTCGCGCAGCGCCTCGTCGCTGTTGGCGACGTCCATCTGGTAGGTGTGCTTGTTGCCCTTGCCGAGGTTGGCGGACGAACCCACCGCATCGCGGAACGGGCCGTAGAAGCTAGATGCATATTTCGCTGAGTAGGCGAGGATGCGGGTGTGGATATGGCCGGCTTCCTCCAGCGCCTCGCGGATCGCACCGACGCGGCCGTCCATCATGTCCGAGGGCGCCACTACGTCCATGCCGGCCTCGGCCTGCGCCAGCGACATCTTCACCAGCGCCTCGACGGTGGGCTCGTTCATCACGTAGCCGTGCGCGTCGATCAGGCCGTCCTGGCCGTGCGTGGTGTAGGGATCCAGCGCCACGTCGCCGATCAGGCCCAGGTCGGGGTACTTCGCCTTCAACGCGCGAGTGGCGCGGTGCATGAGGTTGTCGGGGTTCCACGCCTCGCGCGCGTCCTCGCTCTTCACGTCCTGCCCCGGCGAGGGAAACAGCGCCAGCGCGGGAATGCCCAGCCGCACGCATTCGCCGGCAAGCTTCAGCAGCTCGTCGATGGAGAGCCGGTCTACGCCCGGCATCGATGGCACCGCCTCGCGCCTGCCTTCGCCCTCGATCACGAAGGCCACCATGATGAGATCGGTGGGCAACAGGCTGTGCTCGCGCATCAGCGCACGGGAGAAGGCGTCGCGGCGCATGCGGCGTGGACGGATCGCGGGAAAGCTCATGACGTGGTCTCGCGTGAATGTCGGCGCATTTTAGCGCCGCACGCCGTGAAGCACGGCCGATGGGGACGGTTTGCCGCAGCAGCGGCATACGAAGCGTCAACATCAAACGCACGCCATGCACACACGGCTCGGTGCAGGCTCGCCGCGTGTCCACCGGAGCCATCGTCATGAATACCCCCGCACATCACGCCCTTCATGCCGGCCGTCCCCTTCCCGCCGGGGCGCGCTACCTCGGCCCGCACACCAGTCGCACGCCGCTCAAGGTCACCGTGGTGTTCCGGCGCATGGGCGAACCGCCTGTCCCGGCGGCATGGCCACAGTCCCCGCGTTGGCCACGCGGCGAATTCGGCGCGCACTGCGGCGCCGACCCGGCCGACATCAACAAGCTGCGCAACTACGCCAACCTGCACAATCTCAAAGAAACCGGCTGCGAACCGCATCGGCGCGTGATGCATCTCAGTGGTTCGGTGGACGCGCTGCAGCGCGCGTTCGGCGTGCAGCTCGGACGCTACCGGCTGCCCGGCCTGAGCCGCTACGTCGTGGGTTGCGAACAAGCAGCTACCTTGCCGGCCGAGCTCGCGCCCTCGGTACTCGCGGTGCTGGGCCTGGATCGCCGCCCGGTGGCGAAGGCGCACTTCCGCAAGGCGCTGGCGACGCCGAACCAGACCTACACGCCACTCCAGATGGGGCAGCTCTACGCCTTCCCTCCGAACACCGACGGCAGCGGCCAGTGCGTGGCGCTGATCGAGCTGGGCGGCGGCTTCAGCCAGGCCGACCTCACCACTTACTTCACCGCGCTGGGCATCGCCACGCCGCCCACGGTGACCGCGGTGTCGGTGGCCGGCGGCAAGAACAGCCCGGGCGGCGCGGCCGATCCGGAAGTGATGCTGGACATCGAGATGGTGGGCGCACTGGCACCCGGCGCGGCGATCGCGGTGTACTTCGCGCCGAACACCGACCAGGGTTTCTACGAAGCGATTTCGCAGGCGGCGCACGACGCCACGCGCAAACCATCGATCATCTCGATCAGCTGGGGCGGGCCGGAGGACAGCTGGAGCGCCAGCTCGCTCGCCGCGATGCAGAGCGCGCTGGAAGACGCCGCCGCACTCGGCGTCACCGTGACCGCCGCCGCGGGCGACAGCGGCTCCAGCGACGGCGAGAGCGACGGCCAGCCACACGTGGATTTTCCCGCCTCCAGTCCGTATTCGCTGGCCTGCGGCGGCACCACGCTGACCGCCAGCGCAAGCGCGATCACCAGCGAAACGGTATGGAACGAGACCGCCGCCAACGAGGGCGCCACCGGCGGCGGCGTCAGCGTGGACTACGCGCTGCCGACATGGCAGCAAGGCAGCAACGTACCGAAGGCGGCAAACGGCTACGCGGGCCGCGGCGTTCCCGACGTCGCCGGCGACGCCGACCCGCTCACCGGTTACCAGGTGCGGGTGGACGGGCAGGACGAAGTGATCGGCGGCACCAGCGCAGTGGCGCCACTGTGGGCTGCGCTGCTGGCGCGCTGCAACCAGTCGCTGGGGCGCGCCGTGGGCGATGTGCACGCCGCGCTTTACCAGATCGGCGAAACCGCCTTCCACGACATCACTCAAGGCAACAACGGCAGTTACGCCGCGGCCACGGGTTGGGATGCCTGCACCGGTTTGGGCAGCCCGGACGGCCAGATGCTGCTGGCCGCGCTGGCGGCACAGAGCCCGCCCGCGGCGGGCGCGCCTTCTGCCGGATCGGGCAAGAAGCACCATCCCGGGCGGGGACGGCACGCCTGAGTCGTCTACGCGCACCATACGTATGCATACAGTGGACGCGCACCGGCCTGACAAGGCACGCTTACCCTTTACGCGTTGCCACAGGCTGTCCCCCCGATGCCCCACGGAACCCCTTCCACCCTGCTTGCCGACCTGGGCGGCACCAACGTGCGCTTCGCGCTGGCCGGCGCCGACACTGCCACGCCGCTGGTCATGGACAGCATCCGGCGTTACCGGGTGAAAGACTTCCCCGCGCTGGCCGACGCCGCGCGGCAGTACTTCGCCGACACCGGCTGCGCCGCCTCGCAGGCGGTGATCGCCGCGGCAGGACGCATCGCCGGCGGCGAGACGGTGAAGGTCACCAACAATCCGTGGGCGATTTCAGCGCCGGCACTGCAGGCCGAGCTGCGCATGGACGCGGTGCAACTGGTCAACGACTTCGCCGCGCAGAGCATGGCGGTGCCGTTGCTGGCCGCCGACGCATTGTCGCCAGTCGGCACGCTGACGGCGCCGGCACTCGGCAGCGAGCACCCCCAGACCTTCGTGGTGATGGGGCCGGGCACTGGCCTCGGCGTGGCCGGCCTGCTGTGGCGCGACGAACAGTGGATCGTGCTGGAGAGCGAAGGTGGCCACGCCGGCTTCGCCGCACACACCACCGAGGACATCGAGATCCTGCATCGGCTCAACGCGCGCTTCGGCCGCGTCTCCAACGAGCGCATGATCTGCGGCAACGGCCTGGTGAACCTCTACCTCGCACTCGCCGACATCGCCGGCCAGCCGGCCGAGGAATACACGCCCGAGGACATCACCGCACACGCCGAGGACGGCAGCGACCCGCTGTGCGTGCGCACGGTGGAGACGCTGGCCGGCATCTTCGGCAGCGTCGCCGGCGACTTGGTGATGAGCCTGGGCGGCTGGGACGGCGTCTACCTCACCGGCGGCGTGTTGCCGTTTCTGCTGCCGTGGCTGCATCGCGGCGGTTTCCGCGAACGCTTCGAAGCCAAAGGCCGCTTCCGCGAGACGATGGAGCGGGTGCCGACGCTGGCGATCGTGCACCCGGAACCGGGCCTGCTCGGTGCGGCGGCGATCGCCCTGCGCGCTGCCGGCCAAAGCCTGCGGTCGTCGCACTGAAGGTACTTACGCGCGCATAACGCGCGCACCAGCACCATCATCCGTTTCGCCCTCGACACGGATTGCCTATGTCACGCCACGAAAACGCCTTCCTGTTCGACCTCGACGGCACCCTCGTCGACAGCGTCTACCAGCACGTGCTGGCGTGGAAGGAAGCGCTGGACAGCGAAGGCATCGACCTCTCGGTGTGGCGCATCCACCGCCGCATCGGTATGAGCGGCGGTCTGTTCACCCGCATGCTGCTGCGCGAGATCGGGCAGGAAATCAGCGAGGAACGCCGCACCCGGCTGTACGACGCGCATGCGACCGCCTTCAACCGCTTGCACCTGCAAGGCGGAGTGAAGCCTCTGCCCGGCGCGCGCGAATTGCTGGCATACCTCACCGCAGAGGGGATTCCCTGGGCGATCGCCACCAGCGGCCAGATGCGCACCGCGATCCACAATCTCGAGGCACTCGGCGTCGATCCCTCCAAGGTGCCCGTGGTGACCCGCGACCAGGTGCGCCACGCCAAACCCGATCCCGATCTGTTCATCGCCGCCGCCGAGCGGCTGGGCGTGGACATCCACAAAGCCATGGTGGTGGGCGACAGCGTGTGGGACATGCTCGCCGCGCAGCGCGCCCGCGCGCTGGGCATCGGCTTGCTCTCCGGCGGTTATGGCGAAGAAGAACTCGCCCGCTCCGGCGCGTTCCGCGTGTACGAGGATCCGGCGGACATGCTCAAGCGCATCGACGAGGTGGCGGCGCGCGGCTGAATCCGCGCGCTCAGCCCGGCGCCAGCAGTGCGTCCAGATCGGACTGGTCGAAGCTGAGCTTCTCGCGGCTGCCGCCGCCTTCCAGCACGGCCTCGGCGAGTTCGGCCTTGCGCGCCTTCAGCTCTTCGATGCGCTCCTCCACCGTGCCCGCGGTGATCAGGCGGAACACGAACACCGGCTTGTCCTGGCCGATGCGATGCGCGCGGTCGCTGGCCTGCGCCTCGGCGGCAGGGTTCCACCACGGGTCGTAGTGGATCACGGTATCGGCGGCGGTGAGGTTGAGGCCCACGCCGCCGGCCTTCAGCGAGAGCAGGAACAACGGTACTTCGCCCTGCTGGAACTGCTGCACCGGCGTGGCGCGGTCGCGCGTTTCGCCGGTGAGGGTGACGTAGGGGATGCGGCGGCGGTCCAGTTCGTGCGCAATCAGCTTGAGCATGCCGGTGAACTGCGAGAACAGCAGCACTTTGCGGCCTTCGTCCAGCAACGGCGGCAACATGTCCATCAGCAGCTCGAACTTGGCCGAGCCGTGCACGCCGCGCGCGGCTTCCAGCTTCACCAGGCGCGGGTCGCAGCAGACCTGGCGCAGCTTGAGCAGCGCATCCAGTACCACGATGCCGGAATGCTGGATACCGCGCTGGGCGATCACCTCGCGCAGTTCCTCGGCCAGCGACAGGCGCAGGCCTTCGTACAGTTCGCGCTGGCGTCCTTCCAGCACCACGCGACGGGTGATCTCGGTCTTGGGCGGCAGTTCGGCGGCCACCTGGGTCTTGGTGCGGCGGAGGATGAAGGGAGCCAGGCGGCGGTTGAGCCGCTGCTGGCACTCCTCGTCGCGTTGCTTCTCGATCGGCACGCGGTAGTAACGGCGGAACGCGTTCTCGTCGCCGAGCAGGCCGGGCACGGACAGATCCACCTGCGACCAGAGTTCGCCCAGGTGGTTTTCCAGCGGCGTGCCGGTGAGGCAGACATGGCGGCGCGTGCGCAGGCTGAGCAGGGCGCGGCGCGCCTGGGTGCGCGGGTTCTTCACCTGCTGCGCCTCGTCCAGCACGGTGAGCGCGAACGACTGCTTGCGCAGCGGCACCACGTCGCGCGGCAGCAGCGCGTAGCTGGTGAGCACGATGTCCTGCGCGCCCAGCTGGGCGAAGGCCTCGGCACGCTGCGGGCCGTGCAAGGTGAGCACCTTGAGCGATGGCGCGAAGCGCGCGATCTCGGCCTGCCAGTTCGGGATCAAGCTGGTGGGCACCACCACCAGCGCAGGCTGGTTGAGCGCGCCGTGCTCCTTCAACGCGAGCAGGTGGGTGATGAGCTGCAAGGTCTTGCCCAGGCCCATGTCGTCGGCGAGCACGCCGCCCACGCCGGCCTCGGCCAGCGCATTGAGCCAACGCAAGCCTTCGCGCTGGTAGGGACGCAGTTCCACCGTGAGCCCCGAAGGAATCGCGTCGCTGGCGCGTTCGGCGGCATCGCGCAGACGCGCGGTGAAGCCGCGCAGCGCCTCGGGCGCCTCCAGCGCGCCGTCGCCCGGCAATGCCTCGACCAGTTCTTCCAGCCGTCCCGCCTGCACGCGCGGCAGGTGGAGTTTCTTGCGCGGCTTCTCCAGGTATTCGGCGAGCGGTGCCAGCAGGCCGCGCAACACCTTGAGGCGCACCGGCACGCGGCGGCGCTCGTCGACCGGCGCGTACCACACCGCGTCCTCCGGCTCGTTCGGCGCGGGACTGAGGTTCAACTGGTGCTCGGCCAGCGCCTGCGCCACCGCAGGCAGCAGGTTGTGACGCTTGCCTTCCAGCTCGATGCCGATTTCCAGATCGAAGGCGTGGTCGTCGGCATCCTCGGCAGCCTGCCCATACCAGCGCACCGGCCCCTCCAGCACCTCGAACGGGAAGCTCGGCGCGTACTCCAGCACGAAGCCTTCGGCTTCCAGCTTGGGTCGCAGCGCCAGCCAGCGTGCGGGCGTGTTCACTTCCAGCGCACCGGCGTGGCCGGTGCCGGGGAACAACCAGGCATCGTCGGGCAAGGTATCGGCCATGTCCCAGGGCAGGCCTTCGGTATCCACCGCGGGCGTGAGGCCGGTGCGTTCGAGCTGCTCCATGGTGGCGAGCTCTTCGGCGCGGCGGCGCGCGATTTCCACCAGCTGGCCGTTGCGCACGCGACGCACCAGCGGCTCGCCGCCGCGGCCGGGCAGGCGTTCGCCCGCGTAATCGAAGGACAGCCGCGCCCAGGCCAGCGGCGGCGTACCGGCGGCGAGGCGCGCGTGGCGGGTCAGCGCATGCAGGGTCAGCACCGGCTTGGCCGCCAGCTCGGCGCGATGCAGCTCGTCGAATACCTGCGGCGGCGGGATGCGCGCGGCCAACCGGCTCGCCGGCAGCGTCTCGGCGAGCCGGCGGCCGTATTCGTGCTTCAGCGGCGGCAGCTCCAGCCAGGCGGTTTCCTCGGGCGCCGCCTCCAGATGGCCGAGCGTGGCGTGCTCGGCGTCGAGGTACCACAGCCCG
This sequence comes from Dyella agri, assembly GCF_044904705.1. NCBI lineage: Bacteria > Pseudomonadati > Pseudomonadota > Gammaproteobacteria > Lysobacterales > Rhodanobacteraceae > Dyella > Dyella agri. The sequence goes on along the minus strand of NZ_JADIKL010000002.1, from coordinate 637,685 downwards.
TCGATGCGCAACAGGCGCTGGCTGTGTGGAAGCTGCGGCAACAGGCGTTGGCTGCCGTCCGTTTCCAGATGCCAGTGCCAGTTGAGCGGGTGCGCCTTGCCGCGCGACAGGCGCAGGCCGGCGAGGCCGCCGAGGAAGCACGGCGCAGTATCCAGCAATTCGATCAGCAGGCTATCGCCGACGTGACCGCCCAGCCGCGCATAGCTGCGGCCTTTGCGCAGGCTCTGCGGCAGGCCCAGCACGGCGGCGGCGAGACGCTGCTCGTGCGGCGGCAACGGCGCCTGGATCAGCTGGCGGCTGTCCAGCGGCGCCGGCCGGGCGTAGCGGCCGTGCTCGGCCACGGTCAGCAGCACCGGCGCCACTTCGAGGTGCGCCCATGCGGCACCCTCCTCCGGCATCACTTCCAGGAAGAAGCCCAGCACTACCGATTCGTCGCCGCCCGACGCTCTGGGCAGTTCCAGCAGGCGCTGCCAGGCGGACGGCAGGCGCTCGTCGCGGCCCGCGAGCGGCATGGCGTGCTGTTTCCCGTCCGGCTGCTGCATGCGCATGCGCCCCGTGGCGACAACCAAAACGCCGAGCTTAGCAGGCCTGTAGCGGAGTTCGCGTGTCGGGATGCGCGTTCGCGCGCCAGGGCTCAGCTGTTGCCGAACAGGCCGTGCGGGTATTCGGGCTTCTGCTCGCGCGCCATCAGCATCTTCAGCCCTTCGGCCGGGGTGACTTCGCCGTGCAGCACGGCGCGCACACCGGCGCTGATCGGCAGGTCCAGCGCATGCTGGTCGGCCAGCCGGGCCACTTCGTCGGCGGTGAGCACGCTTTCCACCACCTGGCCGATCTGGCGCACCGCCTCGTCGATAGCGACGCCCTTGCCCAGCGCCAGGCCCAGCCGGCGGTTGCGCGAGAGGTCGCCGGTACAGGTGAGCACCAGGTCGCCGAGGCCGGACAGGCCGATCAAGGTCTCCGGCCGCGCGCCCAGCGCCACACCGAGGCGCAACATCTCGTTCATGCCGCGGGTGATCAGGCCAGCACGCGCATTGAGGCCCAGTTCCATGCCGTCGGCGATGCCGGTGGCTACCGCCAGCACATTTTTCATCGCGCCGCCGAGTTCCGCGCCAAGCATGTCGCGGCCGGAATAGGCGCGCAGGTTCGGCGCGTGCAGCAAGCCGGCGAGGCGTTGCGCGTAGGCATCGTCCTCGGAATGCACGGTGACCGCGCTGGGCAGGCCTGCCGCCACTTCCTTGGCGAACGAGGGTCCGGTGATCACCGCGGCCGGGCGGCCCGGCAGGCGCCGTGTCACCAGCTCGTGCAGGAAGCGCCCGGTACCCGGCTCGAAGCCCTTGGTGGCCCAGGCGATCGCCGTACCGTCATCGAGCAGCGGAGCGACATCGTCCAGCATCGCGGCGAAGGCGTGGCTGGGCACCACCAGCAGCACGATGCCGGCGCCGCGCACCGCGCTGGCCAGGTCCGGCTCGTAGGCCAGTGCCGCCGGCAGCTCGATGCCGGGCAGGTAGCGCTGGTTGCAACGCGCCGCGGCCATCGCCGCCAGCGCGTCCGGATCGCGGCCCCACAAGCGGGTCGGTACGCCGTTGCGCGCCGTCAAGGCGGCGAGCGCCGTGCCCCAGGAGCCGGCACCGAGTACCGCCAGGGTCGGATGCGTCATGCGGCGTGCTCAGCTGTTGAGCGTGACCGGTGCGTCCCCGCCGCCGGACATGCGGCGCTGCTGTTCGGCGTACAGAGCGTCGAAGTTGATCGGCTGCAGCAGGAAGGGCGGGAAGCCGCCTTCCAGCACCATCGAGGAAATCACCTGGCGTGCGTACGGGAACAGCAGGTTCGGGCAGTAGCTGCCGATCACCCCGGAACGATCGCCCTCGGCGAAGCCGGAGATGCTGAACAGGCCGGCCTGCTCCACCTCGGCGAGGTAGGCGGTGCGCTCGCCCAGCGTGCAGGTCAGGGTGACGCTGAGCACCACTTCGTACAGGTCGTTGCCGAGGTCCATGGCCTTGTGGCCCAGGTTCAGCTGCACCTGCGGCGCGGCCTGGTCGCTCTCGCCGCTGAACTCCTGGAAGATCTGCGGCGCGCCCGGCACCTCGAAGGAAACGTCCTTCACGTAGATCTTCTGCAGCACCAGCTGCGGCGCGTTGCCCTGCGCGCTGGCCTGGCCGTTGGCGATGACTTCTGCCATGGGAATCCCTCTATAGGTCTGGCGTCAAAAGAGGCTGATTGTTTCATACCTGCCGTCCCCGTGCATACGCGCCGGGGCGCGGGCCGGCCCGGTGGATTGCGCACAGGCCTGTTTCTGCGGGATAATGCGCGGCTTGTCACTGCCGACCCGAGCCATTCGGGGAGCCCGCTACGCGATACGGGCCTCGCGGCGAAGCAAGCGCAACACCCTCCAGCATCGCGTGGCGCATGGCGCCGCTGGGCCGATGTCGCCCTGGCCAACGGGCGGTCAACAGAATATTACGGAGCTCATCATGGCCCGCATTTGCCAAGTCACCAAGAAGGGTGTGCAGACCGGCAACAACGTCTCGCACGCGAACAACAAGACCCGCCGCCGCTGGCTGCCGAACCTGCACGAGCGTCGCTTCTGGGTCGCCAGCGAGAACCGCTGGGTCAAGCTGCGCGTTTCCAACCACGCGCTGCGCACCATCGACAAGAAGGGCATCGAGGCCGTGATCGCCGAGCTGCGTGCCCGCGGTGAGAAGGTCTAAGGAGAACAGTCATGGCTAAGGGTGCAAACGACAAGATCCGCCTGATTTCTTCGGCCGGTACCGGCCACTTCTACACCACGCAGAAGAACAAGAAGAACACGCCGGAAAAGTTCGAGTTCAAGAAGTACGATCCGGTCGTGCGCAAGCACGTGATCTACAAGGAAGGCAAGATCAAGTAATTGATCGCCGCTTCCGGAAAAACCCGCCCAAGTGGCGGGTTTTTTTGTGGCTGCCATCCATGGCAGCACCTTTCGGCCCATCCCCGACGCGGCGTCGGAATAGCGGTCCGGACGATTTTCTTGCCGATGCAGCTGAACCGGGCGCGCGTACCACCACACCATCGGTACACCACGGCAAAGCAGCGGCGTTATGGTTTGCATCCGGGCGACACCGCCCACCCTCGCCGGAGGAAACCGCCATGAACCGCCGCATCGTCCTGCACGTGCTGCTCGCCGCCTTCGCGCTGCTCGGAGCGCCCGCGATGGCGAAAGATGCCGTGCCCACAAACGTCACCGTCACCTACGACCACCCCGAGCAGTTCAGCGAAACACGCAAGCTGCGCTCGATGGCGCCCCAGCTTGGCAGCGACGATTACCTGAATATTCTCAAGTCGTACATCGAGACCCGTGCCGGCAAGATGCTACCGCCCGGCGAACACCTGGCCGTCGTGGTGACCGACATCGACCGCGCCGGCAACTTCGAGCCGTGGCGTCCCGGTCCGTTGCAGAACGTACGCATCGTCAAGGACATCTATCCGCCGCGCATCGACCTGCGCTTCCAGTTGCTCGACGCCAACGGCGGGGTGCTGCGCGAAGGTACGCGCAAACTGCGCGACCCGGCCTTCCTTTCCGACAGCATCAATACATCGGTCAGTGACGGCCTGCGCTACGAAAAAGCATTACTCGACCGCTGGCTGCGCAAGGGACCGGACCAGCTCTGAGGTCCCCGCCCGCACAAACAAAAGGCCCGCCTTGATGGCGGGCCTTTTTATAGCAAAGCGCCGATGCCCGGTCAGGCGGCGACTGCGTAGCTCTTGAGCTTGGCTGCGAAGTCCTGCAGCGCGCGGATACCGCTCTGCTCGGCCTCGACGATCCACTGCTGCAGCCCCTTCAACGTCTGCTCGGCGCCACGCTGCTCCATCAGGGCGGCGAGGCGGTTGCGGAAGTCACACACAACGCGCAGGTTCGGGCGCTTGGCCAGCACGGCCTGCAGCTTGCTGCTGCCGTCGCTATCCAGCCAACGACCGCCGTCGGCCAGCGCGCGGCGCATGCGGCGCGGCACGGCCTTGATGCTTTCGCCGGCGTGGGCCGCTTCGTCGCGCAAGGTGGGCACGATCACGCCGCGGTAGTAATCGGTCATCGCCTGGAAGCGATGGGTCAGCACCGCCTTCAGCGTCTCGGCGTCGGGCAGCGGTACGTTGGGGCGCACGTCCAGCGTGGGCGCCACGCGCAGCACCTTGGCCAGGCCCACGGAGCGCAGACCGCAGATCACCGCCCAGCCGATGTCGAATTCCCACTTGCGCAGCGCGAACTTCGCCGAGCTGGGGAAGGCGTGGTGGTTGTTGTGCAGCTCTTCGCCGCCGATCCAGAAGCCCCACGGCAACAAGTTGCGCGAGGTGTCGGCACTCTCGAAGTTGCGGTAGCCGGCCCAGTGGCCGATGCCGTTGACGAAGCCGGCGGCCCAGAACGGGATCCAGATCATCTGCACGGCCCAGATCGCCGCGCCGATCACGCCGAACAGCGCGATGTCGATCACCACCATCAACGCCGGGCCCCAGTAGGGATGGGCGCCGTAGACCTTGTGCTCGACCCAGTCGTCCGGCGTACCGCGACCGTACTGCTGCATGTCTTCCTTGGAGTGGCAGGCGTCGCGGTACAGCGACACGCCGTCCCAGAACACCTTCTTGATGCCGTAGATCACCGGGCTGTGCGGATCTTCCTCGGTCTCCACCTTGGCGTGGTGCTTGCGATGCACCGCCACCCACTCCTTGGTGACCATGCCGGTGCTGAGCCAGCCCCAGAAGCGGAAGAAATGCGCCAGCGCCGGGTGGAAGTCCACGCCGCGATGGGTCTGGCTGCGGTGCAGGTACAGCGTCACCGTGAAGATGGTGAGCTGGGTCGCCACCAGCAGGTAGACCAGCATGCCGACCCAGCTGGCGTGCATCAGGCCGCTGGACAGGAAGTTCAGCACGGTATCGGACATCGGGAGGGAACTCGGGTGAAAGTAAGGGCAGTCTAGAAGGGGTTTGCCATACCCGCCAGCATGTTAGGGCACGCCGACTTGCGCTTTCGTTAAGCCGCTCCGGTCCAGACATCGCCGGTCCGTGACCGCGGCCGGTTGTGTGAAGATGGGGCCGCATCGACAATCGCGCAATGACTTCCGTCAACTCCGCGCCACCCGTGCTGCAACTCGACCGCATCGCCCGCCGCCGCGCCGGACGCGTGGCCGTGCAAGACCTCGATCTGGCACTGGCGCGCGGCCAGGTGCTGGGCCTGCTGGGCGTCAACGGCGCGGGCAAGTCCACCACGCTGTCGATGGTCGCCGGCGCCTTGCGCCCCGATAGCGGCGCCATTCGCCTGAACGGCGAGGATTTCCTGGAACGTCCCGAACTGGCGCGCCGCCTGATCGGCTGGCTACCCGAGCGCGCGCCGGTATGGCCGGAACTCACCGTGACCGAACACCTGGACGCCCACGGCCGACTGCGCGGCCTGGGTGGCGCAGCCTTGCGCACCGCCCGGACAGCCATCGTCGAACGGCTGGAACTCGAACCGCTGGCGCGGCGGCTGGCGGGCGTGCTTTCGCAGGGCCAGCGCCAGCGCCTGGGCCTGGCCTGCGCGCTGCTGCACCGCCCCGCCCTGCTGGTGCTGGACGAACCGGCCAACGCACTCGACCCGGTGCAGGTCACCGCGCTGCGTACGCTGATCCGCGAGCAGGCCGCCGCCGGCACTGCGGTAATCCTGTCCACCCACGTGCTGGTCGAAGTCACTGCGGTGTGCGACCGCGTGGCGATCCTGCACGAGGGCCGCCTGCGCCACGATGGCCCGGTGCGCGCCGATGACCACGCCGCGCTGGAGCGCCGCTTCTTCGAGATCGCCATGCAAGGCACCAGCCCGGCGGCCCGCGCCGCATGATAGAGCCTGCTCATGATCTCCAAGCGCCCCGCGCCGGGAACTGTTTGCGCGCAGGCCAAGGAAGAGCGAGGGAGTGGACGTCCGTCCACGACCGAGTGATGACGCAGGCATGGGGGCAAACAGACCCGGCCCCATGGGTGGCCATCGAGTGGCCGCCATGCAGCAGCGCGCGGCTTGGCCTGCCAGCCAGGCAGGCGCTGCACCACGCACCACCACTTGACGGCCACTCGATGACCACGCGGGGCACTTGGAGACCATGAGCAGGCTCTTTTCAATGATCCGTCTCGAAACGCGCCGCCTGCGCGTGCAACCGCTGACCTGGGTGCTGCTGGCGCTGAGCCTGGCCTGGCTGGGCTGGTGCTTCACCCGCCTGCTCGGCGAATTCCTGGCCGGCGAGATCCAGCGCGCGGCGCAACCGGATAGCCCCGGCTACGTGGATCTGGTGGCCGTGCCGCTGCTGGGCCAGCTCGGGGAATTGGCCCTCCTGGTGGTGCCGCTGCTCGGCATGTCCACGCTGGCCGGCGAACGCCGCAACGGTACCTTGCCGCTGCTGTTCGCCGCCGGCGTACCCGCCTCGCGCATCGTGCTGGGCAAGTACGCCGTGCTGCTGCTGTGGCTGCTGCTATGGCTGCTGCTGGCCTTGGCGATGCCGCTTTCGCTCGCGCATGCCACCACGCCGGACTGGGGCAAGCTGGCCGCCGCCACGCTCGGCATCGCCCTGATGCTCGCCGCGCTCGCTGCGCTTGCCATCGCGGCCTCCGCCTTCACCACGCACCCGGCGATCGCCGCCGTGGTGGCCTTGCTGCTGGGGCTGGCCTTGTTGACGGTGAACTTCGGCGCGCAGCTGGCCGGCTTCGACAATGGCGCCATCAACTGGCTGGCGATGAGCACGCACGTGCAAAACCTGCTGCGCGGACTGGTCTCCACGACGGACATCCTGTGGTTCCTGCTGCTGATCGCGGTATGCCTCGCGCTGGCTACCCGCCGGCTCGCGGCCGACAAGGAGCGCGGCTGATGCAGCGTCTGTGGAAACGCCTCGACGGCTGGTTGTTTGCGCTGCTGTTGCTCATCGGCGCGGGTGCCATCGGCTACCTCGGCACGCGCTATGCGCACGTGGCCGACTGGACCGCGAACGGCCGCTTGAGCCTATCGCCGCAGAGCCGCGCCGTGCTGGCGAAACTGGACGGTCCGGTCGAAATCGTCAGCTACGCAAAACCGCAAGGCGACCTGCGCGCCGCGATCGCCGGCTTCCTGCAGCGTTACCAGCAGGTCAAGCCCGACCTCGCGCTGCGCTTCGTCGATCCGCAGCAGGACCCGGCCAAGATGCGCGAGCTGGGCATCGGCGTGGACGGCGAGCTGATCCTGCATTACCGCGGCCACCAACAGCGGCTCACTGAGCTTTCCGAAAGCAGCGTCACCAACGCGCTGGAACGGCTGATCCGCGGCAACGACCGCATCGTCGCCTTCGTCACCGGCGACGGCGAACGCCTGCCCGGCGGCCAGGGCAACGCCGACATGGGCACGCTGATGGGTCAGCTCGCGGAGAGCGGCCTGCGCGCGGTGCCGCTGAGTTTCGCGCAGGCGACCGCCGTGCCGCAGGGCACGGACCTCGTGGTGTTGGCCAGCCCCACCGAAGCGCTGCCCGCGGGTGCGGTGCGGGCGCTGGTCGCCTACGTGCAGGACGGCGGCAACCTGCTATGGCTGCGCGATCCGGCGAACGGCGACCTCGGCCTCGCGCCGCTGGCCGATGCGCTGGGCATCCAGGTGCTGCCGGGCGTGCTGGTGGATGGCGGCGGCGCCGCGCTCGGCCTCGACGACCCGCGCCTGCTGGCGGTGGGCATGTATCCGCCCAACCCGATCACCCGCGGCTTCCAGCTCGCCACACGCTTCCCGCAGGTCGCCGCGCTGGCGCGCACCGGCGCGGGCGGCTGGACGGCCACGCCGCTGCTGCGCTCCAGCGCGCAGAGCTGGACCGAATTCCATCCCATCGATAACGCGCACCCTTCGGCCATCCGTTACGACGCCGCAGCCGGCGAGTTCAAGGGCCCGCTGGACTTCGCCTTCGCGCTGGACCGGCTCTCGCCCAGCCCGGACAAGCGCGAGCAGCGCGCGGTAGCGGTCGGCGACGGCGACTTCCTCTCCAACGCCTATCTCGGCGAAGGCGGCAACCGCGCGCTGGGCGAACGCATCTTCAACTGGCTGCTCGGCGACGATGCGCTCATCAACGTGCCGCACGAAGGCGTGCCTGATCGCGTGCTGCGCATCGACCAGGCCGAACTCAACGTCGCCAGCATCGGCTTCATGGTGGTCTTGCCGTTGCTGCTGCTCGCGATCGGCGGCCTGATCGCCTGGCGCCGGCGCCGCGCATGACGCGTGCCGCGCGTTCACGCCTGCTGATGCTGCTCGGCGCGACCGTGTTGGTCGCACTGGCGCTTTGGCAATGGCAGAACGATGCACGCGACGCCCCAGGCAACCTGCTCGCGCTCGACCCGGCGGCGGTCACGCAGGTGACGCTGCAACTCGGCAACGCGGCCACCGCGAACTACACGAAACATGACGGCCACTGGTGGCGCGACGACGGCCGGCGCGAGGATGATCGCTACCTCGAAACGCTGGTCGAAGCCGCAGGCGCGCCGGTGCTGGAATGGCGCGCCATCGGCGACTTCGACGCCGCGAAGATCGGCCTCGCGCCGCCCAAGGCCGTGCTCGCGTTGGACGGCCATCGCCTCGCCTTTGGCGCGATGTCCGCCACCGGGCCACAGTGCTATGTGCAGGTGGGCGAGCGCGTGGCACTGGTATCGCTGCGCTTCATGCCGCAGGCACCACAGCAGAAGCAGCAAAACCTCGGCTTGCACTGATGCCCGAACTGCCCGAAGTCGAAACCACCCGCCGCGGCATCGAACCGCACCTGGTCGGCCGCCGGGTGACGGCCGTGACCCTGCGCCGACCGGATCTGCGCTGGCCGATTCCACGCGAAGTCTCCGAGCTGCTGCCCGGTCAACGCATCGATGCCGTGGAACGCCGCGCGAAATACCTGCTGCTGCATACCGAGGCCGGCAGCGCGCTGCTGCACCTGGGCATGAGCGGCATGCTGCGCGTGCTGCCGCCGGACGTGCCCGTCGGCCCGCACGACCACGTGGACATCGTGCTTGCGCGCGGCGCACACGCAGGTCCGCGCGTGTTGCGCTTCACCGATCCTCGCCGCTTTGGCTGCCTGCTCTGGCAGGCGCCCGGCACCACCCACGCGCTGCTGGCGAAACTCGGCCCCGAGCCGCTCACCGATGCTTTCGACGGTGACCTGCTGTGGCAGTTGTCGCGCGGCCGTAGCGCGGCAGTGAAGCTGTTCCTGATGGACAATGCCATCGTGGTGGGCGTGGGCAACATCTACGCCAGCGAGGCGCTGTTCGCCGCCGGCATCGATCCGCGCCGCGAAGCCGGCAGCGTGTCGCGCGCCCGCTACGCGCGGCTGGCCGCCGAGGTGAAGCGCATCCTGGCCTGGGCCATCGAACGCGGCGGCACCACGCTGCGCGACTTCCTCGCCCCCGACGGTGCGCCGGGCTATTTCTTCCGCGAACTGATGGTCTACGGGCGCGCGGGTGAGCCGTGCAAGGTATGCGGCACGGCGATCCGGCAAGTGACGCTGGGGCAGCGTTCGACGTTCTGGTGCCCGCGCTGCCAGCGCTAGGGCGTCCTGCGAGCCGGCGTTTCCCACGGGAAACAGAGTAACCACGGATTGCCGGCTACCCGGCACCGCGCGGCGCGTCCAACATAAGCGCCATCCCGGACACGCACACGAGATCGGAACGGCCCTCCGTTCCGCGGGTTCGGCTTTTCCTTTCGTGGAGGAATCCCCATGAGCAACGCCGTAATCGAACACTTCAAGAAGCGTCGCACCCAGTACGCGCTGGGCCGCAACGTGGGCATGGACAAGGCTGCGCTGAATCACCTCATCAAGGACGCCATCAAGCACACGCCGTCGTCGTTCAATTCGCAGAGCTCGCGTGCGGTGATCCTGTTCGGCGAGCAGAGCGTGAAGTTCTGGGCGCTGGCCAAGGATGCACTGGCCAAGATCGTGCCGGCCGAGGCTTTTGCGCAGACCGCCGCCAAGCTGGACAGCTTCGCCGCCGGCGTGGGCACCGTGCTGTTCTATGAAGACCAGGACGTAGTGAAAGGCCTGCAGGAGAAGTTCGCGCTGTATGCGGACAATTTCCCGGTGTGGTCCGAGCAGTCGGCCGGCATGGCGCAGTTCGCGGTGTGGCTGGCGCTGACCGACGCCGGCATCGGCGCCAGCCTGCAGCACTACAACCCGCTGGTGGATGACGCCGCCCGCGCGACCTGGAGCATCCCGGCATCGTGGAAGCTGCGTGCGCAGATGCCGTTCGGCTCGCACGAAGCCGGCTTCGGCGAGAAGGCCTTCATGGACGATAGCCAGCGCTTCATCGACGCGGGCTGAGATTCGCTCGCATCATGCTTGCGAAGAGGGCGGCCCATGGCCGCCCTCTTCGCTTTCTGCAGGTAGCGACGCCGGTCAGAACGGCCAGCGGAATGCCACGTGCCGGTTGTTGAACTCCGGATCGTCGAAGCGGCCGCCGGGCTGCGCGATCAGCACCTGCTCCATGCCCTCCACTTCCAACGCTTGCCCCGCGACGAAGCGGACGCCCAGCGCCTGCATCTCCACCAGCTTCTCGCACAGCGCGCCGACGCGATCCAGCTCCTGCGGCGGCACCTGGCGAAAGCTCAGGTCGGGGCGGCCGAACTTGCGCATGCCGCGGGTGTGCACGTGCGAGCGTCCGCCGTCCGCCTCGTCGCTGCGCAGGATCAGCACATGATTGCGCGGTGGCGCGCCGTCCTTCACCAGGTACCGCTCCCGCCACGCCTCCACGTCGAACAGGGAGAGAATCTGCGGATCGAGGATGGCGCGGCCGCCGATGTCGAGCAGGGCGGCGAGCACGCCCAGCGTGTCGCGCAGGTAGTCGAGGCTGGCGCCGTCCGGCAGCTGGCCGCGGATCACCAGCACATCGGGCGCGATGCGTGCCTGTTCGAACGTCTCGGGCACCTCGTCGCGCAGGATCTCACCCAGCGTGCCGGCCAGCGGGTAGCCCTCCCACTTGCGCAGTTCCAGATTCTGGAAGCGTTGCAGGCTCACACCCTCGGGCAGGCCGGGGCTGCCGTAGCGCATGGCCGGGATCACCAGCTCGCGCTCGAACTTGCCGAACACGTAGAACTGCAGCAGCGCGTCCTCGTCGGCGCCAGGTTGCCAGTAGGGGCGCAGCCACTCGGGGGTTTGCTGTGCTTCGGTCATCTGTCTGCCTTGGAAAAACCTGGGTAACTTGTGTCGAAAAATCCGCGAGGCGCGGATTCTTCAGTGCCGCTCGCCCAAGGGCAGCACGCTCTGCTGCAACTCGATGCGGCCGTGGCCTTCGGTGATCTTCTTGAACTCGGCGCGGCTCACCGAGACATAGCGGTCGTTGCCGCCGATCTCAACCTGCGGGCCGTCGGTGACCGCGCGGCCCTGTTCGTCCACGCGCACCACCATGGTGGCTTTGCTGCCGCTGTGGCAGATCGTCTTGATTTCCTGCAGCTCGTCGGCCCAGGCCAGCAAATAGCCACTGCCCTCGAACAGCTCACCGCGGAAGTCGGTGCGCAGGCCGTAGGCCAGTACCGGGATACGCAGCCGGTCCACCACGTCGGTGAGCTGCCACACCTGCGCGCGGGTAAGGAACTGCGCCTCGTCCACGAACACACAGTTGAGCCTGCCGTGCGCGGCGATGTCGGCCTCGACCAGGGCGAGCAGGTTCTCCTCACCGGCGAAGCGCCGTGCATTCGCCTTCAGCCCGATGCGCGAGGCCACCACACCCATGGGGTAGTCCGCAGCCGCAGGCGGCGCCCCTTTTCCCTCTCCCGCCTGCGGGAGAGGGTGGCGCGCAGCGCCAGGAGAGGGCATCTCCCGCGTGCGAGTATCGATCGCCGGCGTGAGGATCAGCGTCCGCATGCCGCGCTCGTGGTAGTTGTACGCACTCTGCAGCAGCGTGGTGGTCTTGCCGGCGTTCATTGCCGAGTAATAGAAATAGAGCTTGGCCATGGCGCCGATGGTACCGCGTCAGGCCTCGTCCACCGGCAAGGTGCCGCCGCTGAAACGGGTTTTCGCCTGCGCCAGCCGCTCGCGGCGCTCAGCCAGCCAGCCCCGGCGATCGCGCAGCGCACAGACCAGGTACACCAGCCGGAACAGCTGGATGCGCCACCACACCGGGAACGAATCGAACACGTCGCCCGCCAGCATCGAGGTGACACCCTGCTCCATCTTCCACTTGCGGCTGGGGTGGCGGAACAGCCACTGCATCGCCGGCCCGTTGAAGCGGTAGATGAAGAACGCGAAGCGCCGCATGCCCTTGCGCTGGCGCCGTTCCAGGGCGCGCAGCAGCGCTTTCTCGCGATGGGGTTCGCGCAGCGCCTGATCGACCAGCGCGGCGGCCCGCTCGGCACCGCTCATCGCCAGGTACACGCCGGAGGAGAACACCGGGTCGAGGAAGGCGAACGCGTCGCCGACCAGAACCCAGCCCGGCCCGCCCATGCATGCGGCGTCGTAGGCGTAGTTGCCGGTAACGCGCACCTCGTCGCCGATCAGCTCGGCCCGCTCCAGCCGCCGCCACAGCGCTGGCGCCTGCTGCAGCGTTTCCCGCAGAAAGTCCACCGTGCGGCCCTTGCGCTGCTTGAGATAGTCCGGCCGGCACACCGCGCCCACACTGGTCACGCCGTCGGGCAGCGGGATCAGCCACATCCAGCCGTGCGCGAAGCTGTAGATGCTGATGTTGCCCGCGTCCGCGCCCTCGCGCCGCTCGACACCGTGGAAGTGGCCAAAGATCGCCGCGCTCTGGTGTTCCGCGTTCCGGCGCTTGAGCTTCTTCTTGCCGGCGAGGAAGGCGTCGCGGCCGCTGGCGTCGATCACGTAGCGCGCCCGTATGCGGCAATGGCCGCCGTCGTCGCGGCGCACGTCCAGCCAGGACTCGCGCGGCCCGGCCTGCTCGACGCGCAGCACCTCGTGGCCCTCGCGCGCATCCGCGCCGGCCTCGCGCGCATGTTCGAACAGCATCCGGTCGAAATCCTGCCGCCACACCTGGAAGGCGTGCGGCGGGCTGCGTCCGACCACCTCGCTGAAGGCGTAGGTGTTGTAGCCGCGCTCGTTGTCCGCCTCGAAATCGGCGCCAGCCTTATGCACGCCCAGCGCGCGCACCTTCTCCAGCACGCCCAGCCGCTCGAACACCGGCAGGTTCATCGGCAGCAGCGACTCGCCGATGTGGAAGCGCGGGTGGCGCTCCTTCTCCAGGGCGATCACCTGGTAACCCTGCCGCGCCAGCAACGTCGCCGCTGTGCTGCCGGCCGGGCCGCCGCCGATCACCACCACGTCGCATGGTTCGACGTCCCTTTCATCCAGCCGATCCGTCATGCTGCGTCCTTCGTATTTCGCCACCCTGGCGATTGGTCCGCCAATTATGACCGGCCTGGTCCGGCGCGTCCGCTCTGCTACCATCGGCCGCCGCTCACGCATTGCCTCGATCCATGCTCAACCCGCAGCAATTGGCCGCCGTCGAACACTGCGACACCCCGCTGCTGGTGCTGGCCGGCGCCGGCTCCGGCAAGACCAGCGTGATCACCCAGAAGATCGCCCACCTGATCCAGCGGCGGAAGCTGCCGGCGGCGAAGATCGCCGCGATCACCTTCACCAACAAGGCCGCGCGCGAAATGCGCGAACGTGTGGGCAAGCTGATCAGCAGCGAGGACGCCGCCTCGCTCACCGTGTGCACCTTCCACGCGCTGGGGCTGAAGTTTCTGCAGATCGAGCACGCGCGCGCCGGCCTGCGCCGCGGCTTCTCGGTGCTGGACGCGGACGACAGCGAAGGCATCGTCAAGGAACTTGCGCCCAAGGGCGTCAAGCCGGACGTGCTGTTCGGCCTGCGCAACCTGCTGAGCCGCGCCAAGAATGCCGGCCTGTCGCCGGAAGAAGCGCTGGCCGCCGCGCGCAGCCCGCGCGAGCTGGAAGCAGCGACGATCTACGACATGTACCAGCAGCGCCTGGCCGCCTTCAATGCAGTCGACTTCGACGACTTGATCCGCCTGCCGCTGCGCATCCTGGAAAGCGATACCGAGTGCCGCGACGCCTGGCGCGAACGCCTGCGCTACCTGTTGGTCGACGAATACCAGGACACCAACGACGCGCAGTACCGCCTGTTGAGGGCGCTGGCCGGCGAGCGCGGCCGCATCACCTGTGTGGGCGACGACGACCAGTCGATCTATGCCTGGCGCGGCGCCAACCCCGAGAACATCGACCAGCTCGGCCGCGACTGGCCCGAGCTGCGCGTGATCAAGCTGGAACAGAACTACCGCTGCGGCAAGCGCATCCTGCGCGCGGCGAACAAGCTGATCGCCAACAACCCGCACCTGCACGAAAAGAAGCTGTGGAGCGAGCACCCGGAAGGCGCGCCGATCCGCGTGCTGGAGTGCAAAGAGGCCGAGCACGAGGCCGAGAAGATCGCCTCGCTCGCCGCCACCCTGGCCGAAAAGCACAAGGCGCGCTGGCACGACATCGCCATCCTCTACCGCGGCAACTTCCAGGCGCGGCCGCTGGAAAAGGCACTGCGCCTGGCGCGGGTGCCTTATCACCTCACCGGCGCGCTGAGCTTCCTCGACCGCGCCGAGGTGAAGGACCTGCTCTGCTACCTGCGCCTGCTGACCAACCCCAGCGACGATGCCGCCTTCCTGCGCGTGGTGAACGTGCCCAAGCGCGAGATCGGCGCCACCACGCTGGAAAAGCTGGGCCAGCTGGCGCAGTCAAAACACTGTTCGCTGCTGGAAGCCAGCCGCAGCGACGGCGTGCTGCGCCAGCTCACGCCGCGCCCGGCCGCCGCCCTGGCCGCGTTCTCCGACCTGCTCGACGAGCTGCGCAGCGCCTCGCTGCACGAAAGCGCGGCGGATCTGGTCGAACGCATCCTTAAGCGCACCGGCTACGCGGCGCAGCTCGCCGCCGCCACGCCCGATCCGTCCGTGCGCGAGCGCAAGCTCGGCAATCTGCAGGAACTCGCCGACTGGTTCCGCGCGATGCAGAAGGGCAACAGTGCCGGCGACCTCGCCGCCCAGCTCGCCCTGCTCAGCCATGCCGACCGCGACGATCCCGGCAACGCCGTGCGCATGATGACGCTGCACGCAGCCAAGGGCCTGGAGTTCCGCTTCGTCTTCATCGTGGGCTGCGAGGACGGCACCCTGCCGCACGACGGCGCCATTGACGAGGGCCGGATCGACGAGGAGCGCCGCCTGATGTACGTGGGCATTACCCGCGCGAAGGAGCTGCTCACCTTGTCCTGGTCGGCGAAGACGAAGCGCTACGGCGAGGTGCATAGCAACCAGCCCAGCCGCTTCCTGCACGAATTGCCGCAGGACGACCTGCACTGGCAGGGCAAGGACCCCGAGGCGGACAAAGAAGCGGTGCGCGAGACCGCCGAATCGCACATGGCGCGGATCAAGGCGATGCTGGCCGGTACGTGACCCCCCGCCCGGCACCGCCACCCGGCGGCCACGAGGCAGGGCAAACCGAGGCAGGCCCCCTGCCCGTTGACATCCACGCCCGGGTGCCTTTCAGTGTGCCGATGGCGGCCGGCCTCTTCCCTTCCCCGGCGCCAGGGGGATTCCGTGATCGACTCGACCCGGGCTTTCAGCAAGCTCGTCGCTGCCTTCAACCAGAACGACTGGCCGCGCGTGCAGCAACGCGCCATCCAGGTGCTCGCCGCCGCTCCGGATGATGCGCGCGCGCACTTCATGATCGGCGTGGCCCTCGTGCAGATGCAGTACGTGCAGCACATGCCGAAGGCGCTGGAACACCTGCTGAAGGCCACCCACCTGGAGCCACGCCGCGCCGACTACACCGCGCAATACGCAAAAGCGCTGGCGCTGGCGCGCCGATTCCGCGAGGCGCGCCTGGTCGCGGACCGCGCGATGACCTTGTCGCCCAGTGATGGGCACACCCTGGATACGCTGGGCATGGTCTACCGGCAGGCCAACGCCTTGATGCAGTCGGCCAACGCCTTCCGCCGCGCCGTGACGCTGACGCCCGAGCACGCGATCGCCCATCTCAACCTCGCCTACGCCCTGAATGCCCTCGGCGATGTCGAAGGCGCCGAGCACGAACTGGAAACCTGCATCCGGCTCGAGCCGCGCCACTGGTACGCGCACGTACTGCTCGCCCAGCTGCAGCGACAGACCGCGGAACACAACCACGTCGCACGGATGCGCGAGTTGTTGCAGCAGCACGGCAACGATCCCGGCGCGCAGCTGTTGCTCAACATCGCGCTGGGCAAGGAATGCGACGATCTCGCCGACTACCCGGCCGCGTTCGGACACTACACACAGGGCAAGGCAGCCGGCCGCCGCATGCGGCCTTACACGTTCGCGCGCGACGAGGCGATGTTCGACGCGTTGGTCCGGGCCTTTCCCGCCGCCGACGCGGACGCCGCCACGGGCGACCCCACGAACGAGCCGATCTTCATCATCGGCATGCCGCGCACCGGCACCACCTTGCTGGACCGCGTGCTCTCCAGCCATCCCGACGTGCGGTCCGCCGGCGAACTGCAGAACTTCCCCACCCTGATACAGCGGGCCTCGGGGTGTCCCACCGCCTTGCTGGGCGAGGCCGACCTCGTCGCACGCACCCAGCACATCGACTGGCGGCAGCTCGGCGAAGCCTATCTCGCCAGCACCCGGCCGGTGAGCGGCGAAACGCCCCGCTTCATCGACAAGATGCCGCACAACTTCCTCTACGCCGGCTGGATCGCCCGCGCGCTGCCAAACGCGAAGATCGTCTGCCTGCGGCGCAACCCGCTGGACACCTGCATCGGCAACTTCCGCCACCTGTTCGACCAGGAATCGGGCTTCTACGACTATTCCTTCGACCTCAGCGATATCGGTCGCTACGTCATCCAGTTCGACCGCCTGATGGCGCACTGGCGCAAGGTGCTGCCCGGCCGCATCCACGAAGTGCGCTACGAATCGCTGGTGGAAAACACCGAAGCCGCCACGCGCGAACTGCTGGACTTCTGCGGACTGCCCTGGGACGACGCCTGCCTGCGTTCGGAGAGCAATACCACGCCGGTCAACACGCCCAATGCCTGGCAGGTGCGCGCGCCGATCTACCAGCGTGCGATCGGCCACTGGCGACACTACGAACCCCAGCTGCGCGATCTGCGCTGGCTGCTGGCCGGCGCCGGCATCGGGGATGCAAGCTGAGCCGCTGCCTCAGATCAAGCGCTGCGCTTCCAGCTCGCCCTTGAGATAGGCGTAGTAGATCGGCGCGGCGATCACGCCGGGCAGGCCGAACGCGGCCTCCAGCAGCAGCATGGCGATCAGCAGCTCCCATGCCTGCGCATGGATCTGCGAGCCCACGATGCGGGCGTTGAGAAAGTATTCCAGCTTGTGGATCAGGATCAGGAAGCCGAGCGCGGCGATGCCCACGCCCAGCGACACCGACAACGCAGCGATGGTGATGGCGGTGTTGGAAAGCAGGTTGCCGACCACCGGCAGCAGCCCGACGATGAAGGTGATCGCCACCAGGGTTTTCGAAAGCGGCACGTGGATGCCCAGCAGCGGCAGCACGCCAAGCAGGAAGATCGCGGTGAGCACGGTGTTGACCAGCGAGATCTTGATCTGCGCGAACACGATGTCGTGGAACGCCACGGCCAGGCGCTGACAGCGCTGGCCCAGCGCCGCCGCCAGCGGCCCCACCTGGTGCGCCGGACGGGTGCGGCTGAGCGCGACGATCGCACCCAGCACCAACCCGATCAGGATGTGCACCGATACACGCGCCGCGCCCTTGCCCGCCGTCTGCAAGGTCGTCGCGTGCTTGCTGGCCAGCGCGAGCAAGCCGTCGCGCAAGTCGTCCACGCTGTCCGGCAGATGATCGACCAGCATCACCGGCAGCTGCTGGCGCGCCTTGTCCACCAGTGGCATCAGCTGTTGCTGCCACAGCAGCTCGGAGTTGCCCAGCTCGCTGCGGAAGAAGCTGACCGCGCCGAGGATCAGCAGCACCAGCAACCCCACCACCACCGCGCCCAGCACCGCCACCACCACCATCCGCGCGCGGTCGCCCGAAATGCGACGCCCCAGCAGCGGCACCGCCGTCTGTACCAGTTCGTACACCAGCAGGCCCGCCAGCAGGGCTGAGAGCAGGTGCAGCTGCAACACCATCCACAGCGCCAGCGCCGCCAGCACGTAGCTGGTGGCACGGATGGCGGGTGAGCCGGCGCGGGGCGCGGCGGGCGTCGGATCGTTCATGCAGGTTCCGGCGATGGGGGATGATCGCCAGTCTGTCAGCCGGCGACGGCGGCAGCCAGCCCCGGACACACCGCTGTCGTAAAATCCTGCAAGACTCGCCGCCCCTTTCCGGAGATACCCGTCTCATGCGACTCCATCTGCCGCTGGCCCTGGCCGCCTCCGCCCTGCTTGCCGGCTGCGCCGCCACGCCGTCACGTCCTGCCGCGGCCCCGATGGCAGCGGCGGCCGCCGACGACAACCTCAACGCAGTGGCGTGGACGCAGACCGCGATCGAGCACGATCTGATCTACTTGCAGACCTATCGCGAAGCCCAGTCGCACCTGCTGGCCGCCTTGCGCGACCCGCAATGGGATGCGTTGTCAAAGGAGGATCGCGCGGCGCCCGTCACGGGCTTGCCGCCCGCGGTAGTGCTGGACATCGACGAGACCGTGCTGGACAACTCCCCCTACCAGGCGCGGCTGGTGAAGAGCGGTGGCCAGTACGACGAGGCCAGCTGGGCGGCGTGGTGCAAGGAGGAACGCGCCCGCGCGATGCCCGGTGCACTGGCCTTCACCCAATTCGCCGCAGCGCACGGCGTCGCGGTGATCTACCTGTCCAACCGCGCCACCGACCTGGACACGGCCACCTTGGCAAATCTGCGCAAGCTGGGCTTTCCGGTAGCCGGCCCCGCGGCCTTCCTCGGGCTAGGCACAGTGCTACCCGGCTGCGAGCAAATCGGCACTGAGAAGGGTTGCCGCCGGCAGCTGGTGAGCCAGAAGTACCGCGTGCTGATGCAGTTCGGCGACCAGCTCGGCGATTTCGTCGATGTCGTTGCGAACACCGAGGCGGGCCGCAAGCAGGCCATCGACGGCTACATGGGCTGGATCGGCACGCGCTGGTTCGTGCTGCCCAATCCCACCTACGGCTCCTGGGAGCCGGCACTGTTCAACAACGACTGGAGCGCGCCACCGGCGGTGCGGCGCCAGCAGAAGCTGGACGCTCTGCGCTACAACTAATAAAAACAAATAGTTATAGCGAATAACAAAAGTATTGCCTTAGATTTAACAGCCAAGTAATATCTGTCGTGCCTACCTGCTGCTGACCTCCAGTTTCTGCAGGCAAGGCCATTTCCCTTCCGGCCCTGCCGGATTGCCCCGTGAGGCTCACGCCCGCGGGGTTTTCTTTAGGTGTCTCGGCCATCCGGCCGCGGATGTTCAAACGGGTGGCCACCCATAGCCGCACAATCGAACAGGATGCCGCAAATTCCTGCGGTCGACCCTTGTCCCCCTTTGCAACGCCGCTTACCCTGACCCGTCGTTGCGCCGGTCGGCGCCCCATTTCTCCCGCATCGCGAGATCTGCCCATGCGTTTCCACTCCCTTCGCCACGCCCTGCTGCCCCTGTTCGCCGTGCTGGCGCTGGCCGCGTGCCACAGCAAGGACGAGGCCTCGCAGGTCGGCGGCAGCACGCCGGAAGCGGCCGTGCAAGGCTCGATCGACCTGCTCAAGGCTGGCAACTTCGA
This sequence comes from Dyella agri, assembly GCF_044904705.1. Classification (NCBI taxonomy): domain Bacteria; kingdom Pseudomonadati; phylum Pseudomonadota; class Gammaproteobacteria; order Lysobacterales; family Rhodanobacteraceae; genus Dyella; species Dyella agri. The sequence goes on along the minus strand of NZ_JADIKL010000002.1, from coordinate 618,031 downwards.
CGGTCTGTGGAAGCACGCTTTGCCGCCCGCCGACTACGCCACCCTGCGCACGGACTGGAGCCGCCACACCGCCGCGAACCAGCCGCCGGTCAGCGCCGCGGACAAGGCGAAATTCGACGAGGCCGTGCAGAAGCTCACCGGCCCCGACGCGGAGAACAAGCTCTATGCCGAGATGCAGCCCAAACTCGGCCAGATGGAGCAGCAGTACAAGGACCAGCTGCCAGTGATGATCAGCGTGGGCGACGCCCTGCTGAAGAACGGCGTAGCGCAGAACAAGAACCTGGACAGCGAACAGAAGGCCCAGGCGAACCAGCTGCTCGACGTACTGGCGCCGTGGGCGCAGCAGGCGCCGTGGTTCGACCAGGCCAGGGCGAAGCAGGCGGTGGGTGTGGTGGTCGCCACCGCGCGCAAGCTCGATCTCAAGAGCCCGGAGCAGCTGCGCACGATGGACTTCGATACGGCAATGGCGAAATACACCACCGGCTACGCCGGCCTCAAACAGCTGCTGACGATCTACGGTTTGTCGGTGGACGAGGCGCTGGACTCGGTCAAGCTCAGCACCCTCTCCAACAAGGATGGCCGTGCGGTGGTGAAGATCGACTACACCTTGCTCGGCAAGCCGCTGTCCGCCGAATCGACCCTGGTGCAACAGGACGGCCGCTGGTACAGCGAGTCGCTGATCAGCAGCGTGCGTGAGGCGCACGAGCGCCTGCAGCAGCCGGCGGCGGCCGGCAGTACGGCGCTGGCGGCGCTTCCGGCCCCGGCCGTGGCTGCCAGCGCCGCCACGAAAAACTGAGAGTCCGCCCCCTTCCCCGCGGGGCAGGGGGATCAGGAGCGTCCCCTCCACACGCCCGAGCATGGTTTTCCGGGCAAGCCACTAGAATAGGCGGATGCAGAACATATCCATCGCGGATTCTCCACGTCGCCGCGCCCCCTGGTGGTTCCACCTGGCCGGGCAGCTGCTGCAACCCTGGGTGCGCATCCGCCGCGACCCGGCCGAACCGGCCACCCTGCTCAAGGCCGGCGTGCCGGTCTGCTACGTGATCGAGCGCGACGGCTTTTCCGACGCGCTGATCCTCGATCGCGCCTGTCGCGAGGCCGGCCTGCCGAGTCCGCTGCAGCCGCTGGCCGGTACCCGCCGCAAGCGCTCGGTATTCGCGCTGATGCGCCGCGACGGCTGGCTGTTCGGGCGCAAGCGCCACCGCTCGCCGAACGAACCGCTGGGCCAGCTGGTGCATTCGCTGGAAGGCATGCCCGACCGCGATATCCAGATCGTGCCGGTGTCGATCTACGTGGGCCGCGCGCCGAACCGCGATTCCGGCTGGTTCAGCGTGCTGTTCTCCGAGAACTGGGTGATGGTGGGCCGCTTCCGCCGCCTGCTGGCGCTGCTGCTGAACGGCCGCGACACCGTGGTGCACTTCGCCGAGCCGGTGTCGCTGCGCGAGGTGCTGGCCGAGTCCGGCGAGCTGCCGCCGCCGCGTTTCGCGCGCAAGCTGGCGCGGGTGCTGCGCACTCACTTCCGGCGCATCCGCGCGGCGGTGATCGGCCCCGATCTCTCGCACCGGCGCACCGTGGTGGACGACGTGCTGCGCGCCGAGCCGGTGCGCGCCGCGATCGCCGCCACCGCCGCCAAGGAAAAGATCAGCGAGGCCAAGGCCTGGCGCCGCGCGCAGAAGATGATGCTGGAGATCGCCGCCGACTACTCGCACCCGGTGGTGCGCTCGGCCACGTTCCTGCTGTCGAACTTCTGGAACAAGTTGTACGACGGCATCGCGATGCACCACTTCGATAAGGCCCGCGCCGCCGCGCCCGGACACGAAGTGGTGTACGTACCCAGCCACCGCAGCCACGCCGACTACCTGCTGCTCAGCTATCAGCTGCACATGTCCGGCGTGGTGCCGCCGCACATCGCCGCGGGCGTCAACCTCAATCTGCCGCTGATCGGGCCGATCCTGCGTCGCGGCGGCGCGTTCTTCATGCGCCGCACGTTCAAGGGCAACGCGATGTACTCGGTGATCTTCAACGAATACATGGCGCAGCTGATCGACCGCGGCGTGCCAATGGAATACTTCATCGAGGGCGGCCGCTCGCGCACCGGGCGCCTGCTGGCGCCGCGTGCCGGCCTGTTGTCGATGACCGTGCGTGCGTTCCTGCGCGCGCCGCGCCGGCCGGTGCTGTTCCAGCCGGTGTACATCGGCTACGAAAAGCTGATGGAGGGCAAGAGCTACGCGGGCGAACTCAGTGGCCAGCCCAAGGAAAAGGAAACCCTGTTCGCCCTGCTGCGCGGCGTCGGCGGGCTGTTCAAGCAACGCTACGGCCACGTCACGATCAACTTCGGCGAACCGATCGAGCTGACCCCGCTGCTGGATGCGGCCAGCGCCGACTGGCGCAGCGCCAGCGCCGATCCCGACAGCCGCCCCGAATGGCTGGGCGGGGTGATCGACCGGGTCGCCGAGAAGATCCAGATCAACGTCAACCGCGCTGCGGACGTCAATCCGATCAATCTGCTCGCACTCATCCTGCTGGCCACGCCCAAGCACGCGATGGCCGAGAACGATCTGTTGGCGCAGCTCGAACTCACCAAGTCGCTACTGCTTGAACTGCCCTACTCCGACCGCGTCACGCTGACGCCGATGGACCCCGCCGGCATCATCGCCTACGGCGAGCAGATGGGCTGGATCCGCCGCATCAAGCACCCATTGGGCGACGTGCTCGACGTGGAAGGCGAGCAGGCAGTGCTGCTCAGCTACTTCCGCAACAACGTGCTGCACCTGGCCGCCGCCGCCGCGTGGGTGGCCTGCTGCTTCCTCAACAACCGGCGCATGTCGCGCGCCTCGGTGCAGCGGCTGGGCCGCATCATCTATCCGTTCCTGCAGGGCGAGCTGTTCCTCGCCTGGGACGAGGAAGGCTTCGGCACACAGCTGCAGGCCACCATTGATTTCTTCGTGCGCCGCGGCCTGCTCGAGACCACCGGCGAAGGCCGCATGCTGGAGCGCGCGCCGGGCCAGGACGACAGCGCCTTCCAGCTGCGGATGATCGCGCGCAGCCTGATCCAGGCCTTCGAGCGCTACTACATCGCGGTCGCCGCGCTGGCCAAGCACGGCCCGCACGTACTCACCGCCGCCGAGCTGGAGAACACCTGCACGCTTACCGCGCAGCGCTTGTCCCTGCTCAATGAGCTCAACGCGCCGGAGTTCTTCGACAAGGCGCTGTTCCGCGGCTTCATCCAGAAGTTGCGCGAGCGCAAGGTGGTGTGGACCGACGAGTCCGGCAAGCTGGACTACAACAGTGCGCTGGACGACATGGTGCGCGACGCGCGCGTGATCCTGTCGCGCGAGATGCGCCATTCCATCCTCAAGATCACCCCCGGCGGCGAGCGGGATGTGGTGACCGACGAGATCGCGCTCGAACCCGCCGCACCCGTGCCGCCTGCCTCCTCCACCGATGCCGACACCAGCGCGGAACTGCACCAGCGCCATGTGGCTGCCGAGCACGAAGGCCATCGCGCGCAAGCCGTCGATGCCACCGCGGATGCGGGCGAACAAGAAGGCACCCAGGGCGACCTGCCGCTGTAACAACCCACCCTCTCTTTGCGTGACGCCATGAACGAACAGCCCGGCACCACCCATTTCGGTTTCCGCGACGTGCCCGTCGCCGACAAGCAAAAGCTGGTCGGCGAGGTGTTCACTTCGGTCGCGCGCAACTACGACCTGATGAACGACCTGATGTCGTTCGGCGTCCACCGTCTGTGGAAGCGCCACTTCGTGGCGATCAGCGGCGTGCGCAGGGGCGACCGCGTGCTGGACCTCGCCGGCGGCACCGGCGATATCGCCGCATTGCTCAAGCCGGTGGTTGGCGAACAAGGCGAAGTCGTCGTCGGTGACATCAACGCCGCCATGCTCGGCGTGGGCCGCGACCGCCTCACCGACCGCGGCCTGGTCGGCGGCCTGCGCTGGGCCCAGCTCAACGCCGAATGCCTGCCGTTCCCGGACAACAGTTTCGACGCGGTGACCATGGCCTTCGGCCTGCGCAACGTCACCGACAAAGACAAGGCACTGGCCGACATCTGCCGCGTGCTCAAGCCCGGCGGCCGCGCCCTGGTGCTGGAGTTCTCGCGCGTGCAGAGCGAGCTCTTCAGCAAGCTCTACGACTTCCACTCGTTCAAGGTGCTGCCCAGGCTCGGCCAACTGTTCGCCGGCGACGCCGGCAGCTACCAGTACCTCGCCGAGTCCATCCGCAAGCATCCCGACCAGGAAACGCTGAAAGGCATGATGGAGCGGGCCGGCTTCGGCAAGGTCGAGGTGCGCAACCTCTCGAACGGCATCGTGGCGATCCACCGGGCGTACAAGTTCTGAAGGACCAAGCATGAGCCACGGCGCGCAGCAGCTGGAACGCCTGAAGACTTTTTCCGATGGCGTGTTCGCCATCGCGATCACGTTGCTGGTGATCGAGGTGCACGTGCCGCGGCTGGACACGCTGGACGATGCCGCCTACCTCGCCGCATTGATGCACCTGTTGCCGAGCTTCATGGGCTTCGTGCTGAGCTTCCTGACCATCGGCGCGCTGTGGATCGCGCACCACCGGCTGTTCGGCGTGTTGGACAGCTACGAGCCCCGGCTGATGTGGCCGAACATGCTGCTGCTGATGGTGATCGCCTTCATGCCTTTCGCCACGGCATTGATGAGCTCCAACCCGCTCGCGCGCGTACCGGAAGTGTTCTACTCAGCCACCTTGCTCGCCGCTGGGCTGCTGCAATGGCTGCTGTTCCAGCTCGCGCTCCGGCCCGGGCGGATACGCCCCGGGGTGCCGCCGGAGGAGGTCAGCGCCATGCGCTGGCGCGCGCTGACCCTGCCTACGGCCGCCACCGCCGCGCTGCTGGCGGCGCCGCATATGCCGGGTAACAACAACTTCCTCTTGTTGACGATCCCGGTGCTCGCCCGCGTCTATGTCGCGATCGGCCGCCGCCTTGCCCTTCGGCGCATGAATGCCGCGATGGCCGACTGAAGGCTCGCTTCGTCACGCCCCTAAGCCAACACTGCCTGAAGGTCATCCCGTGACATCCGATCTTCAACCGGCCCGCACTACGCATCGTCTGCTCGCCGCCACCTCGGCTTTGCTCGGCGCCTTCGCCTTGCTGCTGCAATACCTGCTCTCGACGCAGCTGGATACGGTGTACGGACGTGGCTGGTTGCCGGGACTGTGGCTGTGCCTGGGGTTCTTCACGATCATCACCAACCTGCTGGTCACCCTGGCGCTGGCGGCAGCGGCGCTCGGGCCACGCGGCGCGTTCGCACGATTCTTCCTGCGGCCGGGCACGGCCACGGCACTGGCGATGAGCATCGTGATCGTGGCGCTGGTCTACCAGCTGCTGCTGCATGCGCTGTGGCATCCACAGGGATGGCAGTGGCTGGCCGATGTGATCCTGCATCGTGCGATGCCGGTGTTGTGCCTGCTGTACTGGTGGCTGGCGGTGGACAAGCGCGCGCTGCGCTGGCGCCAGCTTGGCGCCTGGCTGCTCTACCCGATCGGCTATTTCCTGTACGCGCTGGCGCGCGGCGCAGTGGACGGCTGGTATCCCTACCCGTTTCTCGATGTGGCCGCTCTGGGCTACCTGCGCGTGCTGCTCGACGGCTGCGGCATGCTGCTGGGCTTCGCGGTGGTTGCGCTGGTGCTGCTCACGCTGGCGCGCTGGCAGGTGCGTCGACACGCGCTTTTCCCCAGCGCCAGCTGAACGCTGCCGGGAAACATCGTCATCGCCCCTGCCCATGCTCCGTTCTCCGCACTCAGACCGTCCGTATAGCGGGCGGCACCCACGAGGAGGAGAACACCATGCAGAACCATACGCAGAAATGGCTGGTCGTTGGCTTGCTTAGCCTGTGCGGGCTGGGCGGTGTGGCGGCCGTGCAGGCGCAGACCGCGCCCACCCAGAACGCAGCCAGCGATACCCAGCGCGACGCCAACCAGCAGCAGCGCATCGAACAAGGCCTGAAATCCGGCCAGCTCAGCACGCGCCAGGCATCGAACCTCGAACAGCGCGAGGCGAACCTGGACCGCACCGAACAGCGCGACATGCGCAACGGCCCGATGACCAAGGCCGAGAACGCGCAGATCCAGCGCATGCAGAACCGCGACAGCGCAGCGATCTACAAGGACAAGCACGACGCGATCAAGGGCAACCCGAACTCGGCCTCATCGCGCCGCCTGCAGGCCGACGTGCAGCGCAACGCCAACCAGGAGCAGCGCCTGGCCAACGGCGTGAAATCCGGTCAGCTCACCAACCGCGAGGATGCGCGCATGCAAGGCCGCCAGGCCCACGTCGACCACATGGAGCACGTTGCAGGCACCAACAATGGCCGCGTCGGCCCGCGCGAACAGAAGCGCATCCAGCACGCCGAGAACCGCAACAGCAAACGCATCTACCGCGTGAAGCACAACGCTGCCAAGCGCTGATCCACGCACCCCAGCCAGCGCGGACCCATCCCGCGCTGGCTGGCGCATCCACGATCAGGACGCGCGCAGATCCTGCAGCCAACTGCCTGCGTCGCGCGCCTCGTCCTCGTGCTCGGGATCGCGCCACGGCTCCACCAGGGCCGCCTCGTACCACTCGCGCATCGCAGGCAGGTCGAGCAGGCGTTGCGCATAGGCCATCGCTGTATCGCCGAGCCGCAGGCCATAACTCTGGATGCGGAACGCCACCGGCGCGTAGAACGCGTCGACGGCGGTGAATGCCGCGCCGGCGAGGAATGGGCCGCCGAAGCGCGCCAGCCCCTCATTCCACAACTCGTCGACGCGGGCGACGTCCTTGCGCAGTGCCTCGCTTGGCGCATCGACGCGCACACGGACGCCGCAGTTCATCGTGCACGCGCTGCGCAACGCGGCGAAACCGGAGTGCATTTCAGCGGCGGCGCAACGTGCCCATGCCCGCGCCAGCGGATCGGACGGCCACACGCCGGCGTGCCGCTCTGCCAGGTATTCCGCGATCGCCAGCGAATCCCACACCACGGTGTCGCCGTCGCTCAGACAGGGCACCTTGCCGGTCGGCGAGAACGTACGGAACGCATCCCAGTTCACCCCGGCGCCGCCGACGAACGGCACCAGCTTCTCGTCGAACGGGATACCTAGCCCGCGCAGAAGCACCCACGGCCGCAGCGACCACGAGGAGTAGTTCTTGTTGGCGATATAGAGCTCGTACACGTCACACTCCCGGTTGATTGTCGAACGATACGGTCGGCCTCGCCGCGCGTGGCTATATCAGCCGCGCCCTGCCGGAGACGCGGATGGAACTGCCCGGCTCCGCCGGAATCTCGGCCTTGAGGCGCGAAGGGCAGCCCATGTCCACGCCCTGCAACACCTCGATGTCGCCGCCGTGCGGCCAGCCAAGATCGCGCAGGTAACCGGCGAAGGCCGCGGTCGCGGCGCCGGTGGCCGGGTCCTCGTAGACACCGCCGGAGGCGAAGGGGTTGCGGGTGTGGAAACACTGCGGCGCCTGCGCATGGGCGAGCAGGATGGTGACCAGCCCGGCGCGGCGCATCAAGGCACGGCCGGCGTCCAGCTCGTAGGCCATCGCCGCCAATGCTTCGCGGCTGCGCAGGGCCAATGCCAGATGATCCGCACCGCCGTGGATCAGCGCAGGCGGCAGGCGTGGATCGAGATGTTCGCGGGTGTAGCCGAACAGTGCCAGCGCCTCGTCTACCAGCGCTTCAGACGCGGGTGCGCTGCGGGTCGGCGGCGATTGCAGCGCCGCGCTCAAGACGCCGTCCGCGCTGCGACCTTCGACGGTGATCTTCGCCGCGTTGAGGGTCAGCGCGAACACGCCGTCGCCCTGCGCGAGCGCCAGCGCCGCACCCAGCGCGATCGTGGCGTGGCCGCAGAACGGGACCTCGGATTCGGGGGAGAAATAACGCACCCGCCAGCCATCGCCCTGGCGCGTGGCGAAGGCGGTTTCCGAAAAGCCGACCTCGGCGGCGATCCGTTGCATCGCCGCCGCGTCCGGCAAGGCATCGGCGATCAGCACACCCGCCGGATTGCCGCCGGCATCGCCGTCGGCGAAGGCTGCGATGCGCAGCACCTCGCCGGAACTCACGTCGGCTCCGAGACCGCCGCAGGCGCCGGCGCAGCCCGGCGCCGCGCATTCGCCATCACCACGCCGCCGATCACGATGGCACCGCCCACCAGCACCATCGCGCCGGGTACTTCGCCCAGCCACGCCCAGCCGATCACGATGGCGATCGGCGGCGAAAGGTAGATGAAGCTGGACACGCGCGAGGCACTGGCGCGGTGGACGGCCATGTTCCAGGCCAGGTAGCCGATGAAACTCGGCGCGATGCCCAGCCACAGCAACGCGACCACATGCGACCAGGGCGCCGCCGCCAGCGCCTGCGGCAGGCCGCCCGCGAACGGCAGACAACCCAGCGTGCCGGCGAAGAAGGTGCAGGCGGTGACCGCCAGCGTGCCCGAGCGCGCGAACAGCGGCTTCTGCCCCACGAAGAAGATCGCCGAGGCCAGCACGCACACCAGCACCAGCAGCGCCTTCGGATCGGCCTCGACCTTCTGGCCGCTGGCCAGCACCACCAGCACCGTACCGACCAGCGCGATGGCAAGGCCGGTCCAGGTGCGCAGACTCAGGCGCTCGCGCAGCCACAACGCCGACACCGCCGCCGTCGCCGCGGGCACCAGGCAGATGATGATGGACGCGGTGCCGCTGGCGATGCGCGTTTCCGCCCAGTTGAGGCAGACGTGGTAGGTGGTGAGCCCGATCAACCCCAGCACGAACAGCTGCAGCCAGTCGCGTCGCGCCGGCAGCGGCACACGCTTGACTGCCAGCAGCACCGCGAAGCACAACGAGGCGATAGCAAGGCGCGAGAACGCCACCTCGCCCGGCGTGAACGAGGCCAGCGCGTACGCGATCGCGGCATAGGCCGACGACCAGGTGATCAGCGCGATGGCGATGCAGATCAGGGCACGTGCATCGAGGCGCTCGGTGACGCTCATGGGGGGATTCCGGCGACGGATGGGGAGTGCGCATCCTAGTCTTGCGTGCGATGCCGAGGAATAATGCATCGACAGGCCGTCACGATGTTTCGCCATCGATCGAAACAAAAACCGGAGCATGCCGCCTTGGAATCGAAACCCGAACTGGACGCCAAGGATTGGCAGTTGCTGGAAGCCCTGCAGCGCGACGCGCGCCTGGGCTACGCCGAACTGGGCCGCAAGGTGCGCCTGTCCGCGCCCGCCGTGGCCGAGCGCGTGAAACGGCTGGAGGAAGCCGGCGTGATCGCCGGCTATCGCGCGGTGGTGGAACCCAAGCGACTGGGTTACCGCATCGAGGCGATGGTGCGGCTGCGCTGCGACGGCGGCATCTGCGCACGCATCGGCCTGATCGTCGCCGACATCCCCGAAGTGCTGGACTGCCGCCGCCTCGCCGGCGAGGATTCCGCCCTGCTGCGCGTGGTGGCGATGTCCATCGGCCATCTGGAAAGCGTGCTCGACCGCCTGCTGAAGATCCACGCCAGCATCAGCACCACCACCTTGATCGTGCTGCAGGCGCCGCACGCGAACCGCGCCATCACCCGCGCGATGTGGGATGCCGCGCGCAAGCTGCCGCTGGACTGAACCGGTGCCGGGAAATCGTTCCACCGTTCGCCTCGCGTGCTTCATCCATGAACCGTGCCTGTCCCGTCGCGCCGGCCAGGCCCCGATCGGGCCCATGCGCCGCTTCCGCCTGAGCCGCGGCCGCCGCGCGGCGTGCATACTCCCTACCTCTCGCCGTTGACGAGTGCACACCATGACCGAAAAGCTGCCGCCCGTTCCACCCAGCGCGATCGACGACGCACCGATCGATCCGGCCCGGCGCCGGCTGCTGGGCGGCATCGCGATAGCCGGCGCTGCGTTGGCCGTGGGCAGCAGCAAGGCCTCCATGCTCAACCACGACCCACGCGTGGCCGACGCGGCCGACAGCGCGCTGGATGTCGCCTTGCGCAAGCACATCCGCCACGTGGTGGTGATCTACGCGGAGAACCGCAGCTTCAACAACCTGTTCGGCGGTTTCCCCGGTCTTGCGCAGCCGCTGTCCGCGCTGAAGCCCGAGCAATTCCAGCAACGCGACCGCGACGGCAAGCTGCTCGACACGCTGCCGCCGATCTGGCACGGCCTGATGCCGCACAAGCAAACCCTCAACGGCCGCGAGTACCAGATCACCGAAGACGCGATCCACGGACTCACCAATGCGCCCTTCGCGCTCACCACGCCGGAGGGCGAGCCGCTGCCGCAGGCGCTGGTTACCCGCGACCTGATCCACAACTTCTACAACAACCAGCTGCAGATCAACGGCGGCAGGAACGATGGCTTCGTGGCCTGGGGTGACAGCGGCGCGCTGGTGATGGGCCACTACGGCGACAGCGCGGACAAGCTCGCACTGTGGCAGCTGGCGCGGCAGTACACGCTGTGCGACAACTTCTTCATGGGCGCCTTCGGCGGCTCCTTCCTCAACCACCAGTACCTCATCGCCGCGCAGCCGCCGTTCTTTCCGGACGCCGACCAGGGCTCGGCGAAATTCCAGATCGCCGAACTGGAAGGCGACGACCCCACCGGCATCCTCCCCAAGCTGGCCGAGGATTCGCCCGCCAGCGCGATGCAGGGCCGACCGAAGTTCGCCTCGCGCATGGCGCTCACGCCTGATTTCTGGGCAGTGAACACGATGGGTCCGCCCTATGCGCCCGCCTTCACCGAGGATCCGAAGACTCCGTCGCTGGCCGATCCCACCGACCCCAGCACGCTGCCGCCGCAGGTGCACGCCACCATCGGCGACCGGCTCGACGCAGCCGGCGTCGACTGGGCCTGGTACGGCGGGGGCTGGCAACTGGCGCTGGACGGCAAGGGCGTGCGCGGCACCCACGACGCGTTTCCCTACGGCCCCAACTTCCAGATCCACCACCAGCCGCTCAACTACTTCAAGGCGTTCGCGCCCGGCAGCGCCGCACGCAAGCGACACCTGCGCGACGGCGGCACCGGCAACGACGCCTCCACCAACCGCTTCATCGCCGATATCGCGAAAGGCAGGCTGCCCCCGGTGGCGTTCTACAAGCCGCAGGGCGATCTCAACATGCATGCCGGCTATTCCGATGTGGCCGCCGGCGACGCGCACATCACCGGCATCATCGAAGCGCTGCAGAAGAGTCCGCTGTGGCAGCACACCTTGGTGGTGATCACCGTGGACGAGAACGGCGGCTGGTGGGACCACGTGGCGCCGCCCAAGGGCGATCGCTGGGGGCCGGGCACGCGCATCCCCGCGCTGGTGATCTCGCCGCACGCGAAGCGCGGCTACGTGGATCACACCATCTACGACACCGGCTCGATCCAGCGCTTCCTCAACCGCCGCTTCGGCCTGGAGCCGTTGCCCGGCATCGCGATCCGAGACGAAGCCATGCGCGACGCCGGCGGCCCGGCGCCGGGCGACCTCACCGCGGCATTGCAATTCGCCTGATCCCCTGCAGACCCGACATCCCCCGGAACGCACCATGCGCGAGCTGTACCCCGAGATCGAACCTTTCCGCACCCGCCGCCTCGCCGTCGACGCGCGGCACACGCTGTATGTCGAGGAGTGCGGCACGCCCGATGCCTTGCCAGTGATATTCCTGCACGGCGGCCCCGGCGCGGGCATCGCGCCGTACCACCGCCGCTTCTTCGATCCGAAGCGCTGGCACGCGGTGCTGTTCGATCAGCGCGGCGCAGGACAGTCCACGCCGTTCGCCGATCTCACCGACAACACCACCGCGCATCTGGTCGCCGACATCGAGGCGATCCGCGAGGAACTCGGCATCGAGCGCTGGGTGGTGTTCGGCGGCTCCTGGGGCTCCACGCTGGCGCTGGCCTATGCCCAGGCGCACCCCGAACGCGTGCTGGGCCTGGTATTGCGCGGCATCTTCCTCGCCCGCGACGAGGAGTTGCGCTGGTTCAACGAAGCGGATGGCGGGGCACGCTACATCTTCCCCGAGCGCTGGGCCCGCTTCCGCGATTTCATCCCCGAGGCCGAGCGCGGCAACATGACCGAGGCGTACTGGAAACGCCTCGACAGCGACGACGAAGCGACGCGTCTCACCGCCGCGCAGGCCTGGAGCGCCTACGAAGGCGGCAGCACCACGCTGGTCCACGATCCCGACGCCAGCGGCGATTTCGCCGATCCGCACAAGGCGGTGAGCCTGGCCCGGCTGGAGGTGCACTACTTCCGTCACGGCATGTTTCTCGAACCCGGCCAGCTGCTGCGCGACGTCGCGAAGATACGCCGCATCCCCGCCACCATCGTGCACGGCCGCTACGACATCATCTGCCCGGTGAAGACCGCGCTCGACTTGCACGAGGCGTGGCCCGAGGCCGCGCTGCGCATCGTGCTAGCCGGCCACAGCGCCGCCGATCCGGCCATCGTCGATGCGCTGGTCGAAGCCACCGACAAGCTGGCGGACCGCTACAGCTGATCCGGCGGCGGCGGCTTCTTCCGCCGGCCGCCACCGGCACGCGCAGGCTTGCGGGCACCGGTGGCGCCGTCGGCATCGTGGCCGGCGACCGCGCCGCCGCCCAGCTGCTCCATCCACGTCAGCACGTCGGTGTAGGCGATGAAGTGTTGCAGGTACCCGGGCGAGACTTCGCCCATCAGCATCATCGCGCGGTAGGTCAACACGCTGGAATGCAGGGGGCCGGCGTCTTCGGACAGCGAATCCAGGCACTGGCGCAGCAGGCCGTCGATGCGGATGCGGCTCCACAGTTGCTGGAACTCCTCCAGCACCGGCATCGGCGCGGCGTCGGCGACAGGCGCCGATCCAGCGGCTTCCCCCGCCTGTGCCGCGGGTGCGGCCAGCGCAGCGGCATTCAGGCGCGGCATCTCGGCGAACTGCTCCAGCAACTGCTTCAGCGGGCTTTCCCCTGCACTTCGCGATGGCTTCGCTCCGGGAGGGTCGGCGAGCAGGTCGGCGTAGGCATCGGCCAGTTCGCGCAGGCGGGCGTCCAGCCGGTGCCGTATCGGGCCGTTGTGACGTACCGCGCGTTGCGCCAGCGCGCTCATCAGCGCGAAGCGCAGCGGGTCGACACGGTCGACCCCCTGCTGGCGCCAGGCATCGAGCCGCGCGTGGACACCGGCCGGATCAGTGCGCATCGACCTTGCCGCCGGACCGCTGGCGCGGGACCGGCGCGATTTCCACGCGGCGATTCTTCGCGCGGCCGGCTTCGTCGTCGTTGGAACCGACCGGTTGCTCGGCGCCGAACGCGGCGGCGAACACCGACGATGACGGCACGCCGTCGGCAATCAACGCGCGGGTGACGGTCAGCGCACGGGCGGCCGACAACTCCAGGTTGTCGGCGAAACGCGCATTGGCCACGCGCACCGGCTGGTTGTCGGTGAAACCGCTGGCCATCAGGATTTCGTCGCGCGCGGACAGGTAGTCGCGCAGCGGGCCGGCGATGCTCTGCAGCAACTCCCGGCCGGCGGGCTGCAGCTGGTCGGAGTTGAGCGCGAACAACACGTTGCCGCTGATGCCGATGCGGCCGTCGATCACGGTCACGCGGCCGGCGGCCAGCGGCGCGGCCAGCGCCTGTTCCAGCGTCTTGAGCCGGGCGGCCTCCGCCTGGCGCTGCTTCACTTCCTCGTCCAGCCGGTTGTGCAGCAACAGCTGGGTGCCGATGACGCTCGCCAGGATCAGCACGAACGCACCCAGCAGCACCGACATCAAGTCGCCGAACGCAGCCCAGGTGGTGGCGCTGGATTCAGCGTCGAACTCGATCTCGTCGCTCATGCGCTGGCGGCCTCTGCGCTGCTGCGCGCGCCGGCCAGTTGCTGCAGCTCGCCAATGATCTGCTTCTGCGAAAGCATGCTCAGCTCGATCACCTCGCGCGCTTGCGCCACGTAGTAGGCCAGCTGCTCGTCGCTGCGCGCCAGCGACTTGTCCAGCGCCGACTCGATGCCTTGCAGGCGTTCGTTCAACGCCCCGGTGGACTGGCCGAACAGCTGTACCGCACCGCCGAACGCCTCACCCAGGCTGGCTACTTCCACCGCACTGCCGGTGACGTGGGCGGCGGCTTCGTCGAGCCTGCCGGTGTCGCTCTCGATCTGCGCCGTGAAGCGGTTGCCGACGCGTTCCAGCAGGTCGGCCGAGGTGGCGACCAGCGCGTCGATGGCGCCGCGCTGCTCGGTGGAGGCATGGTTGATCGCATCGAGCAGGGTCTGCAGGGTTTCCAGCAGGCGGCCACGCTCCTCCAGCATGGCGGTGTCGCGCACCATGCTGTCGGTCAGCTTCTGCCGCAGCTCGGCCACCACCTCGGCGGCGGCACGCGGCGCTTCGGAAGCGGTGGCGACCAGCCGCGCGATTTCGGCCAAGGTGTCGCGGGCCTGCGCCTGCGCCTGTTCGCTCATCGCCTGCGCGGTCTTTTCCAGCGTGGCGCAGACCTGTTGCTGGTGTGCCGCGACCTGTTCGCTGCCGCGCTCCCAACGCTGGCCGAGTTCGCCGGTCAACGCGGCGAAGGCATCGCGCCATTGCGCAAGGCGCTCGGCGTCGCGTGCCTGCAACACATCCTGCAGTTCGCCGTGCGAGCCTTGCATCGACTGGATCATTGCATCGCTGCGTTCGGCGAAAGCCGACTGCAGTTCGCCATGCGACTGCTGCAAGTTGCCGACCAGGGCGCGGGCGTGCTGGTCGAAGCTGGCCGAGGCGGCCACCAGCGCCTGTTCGTTGCGCTGGGCCAGAGCGTCGTGCGCCTCATGCTGACGGGTGAGCGCGCTGTTCCACGCCTCGGCAGTGCGGGCCGTGTTGTCTTCCAGCCGTACGGCCACGCTGTCGACCATTGCCGCCGAGCGTTGCTCAAAGGTCGTGGCGAACTGCTGCAGCGCCTGCTGCAGGCCATCGGCCAACGCCGCGTTGCCGCGCTGCTGCTCCGCAACCGCTGCGCTCCAGCTGTCGCGAGCCGCGCCGGCCGCACCCTGCACCGCGACATCGAGGCCATCGAGTTGCTTGCGCACGGCCTGTTCGATCGCCGCATGCAGGCGCCCGGATTGTTCGGCCAGCCCGACCATGGTGGTGTCCACCACCGGCTGCAGTGTGGCGCCGACGGCGTTGGCCTGCTGGGCGATGCCATCGTGCAGCGCCTGCTGCAGGGTCGCGGCCAGTTGCGTGTAAGCCGCCTCGGTGCGCTGGTGGAAGGCCTGCTGGCTGGCCTGCAAGCGTTCGCCGGCGGCCTGCTGCTGGCGTTCCAGTGTCTCGGCCAGCGCATGCAGGCGCTCCACCAGCACCGGCATCAGCGCGTTCTGTTCCTGCAGCACGCGGAAGGTCTCGCGGCGCTGCAACGATGGTGAGAGCTGGCCAAGGTGCGCAGCGATGCCGGCATCCAGCTGCTGCACGGCCTGTGCGCGTTCGCGGCGCAGCAGCGCCGACAGCAGCCCCAGCGCCGCCGAACTCGCCACGCCGGCAATCGAGGTGCCGAAAGCGAAGCCCAGGCCCTTGACCGGCGCGGCCAGCGAACTGCGGATGGCTTCCAGATCGGTGGCGCTTTCCAACGCCAGGCCGGTGCCGCGCAAGGTGGCCACCATACCCAGCAAGGTACCAAGCATGCCCAGCAGCACCAGCAGGCCCACGAGGTAGGGCGTCAGCGCCGGCGCGGGCAAGCCCGCGCGCTCGCCTTCGATGCGCAGACGCACGCTGTTGCGCAGACCCGGTTGCAGGCGGCCGAGCCAGCCGCCGAGGTCGGTACCGGCCTGTTCGATGGACGGCAACGCCTGCACCAGTGTGGCGGTGGCCTCGCGGTAGCGCAGCAGTTCGAACGCACCGGCGAGATAGCACGCGGCGATCAGCGCGGCGACGGCGACGGCCAGCGGGTGGTTGCCGAGGTAGCCGACGCCGATCCAGCACACGGCCAGCAGGCCGGCAAGGAACACGGTGGGAGCGATAAGGTTTCTGGACATGGGCAATACGGTTACCGGGTGCGCAGCGCTGCGAGCAGGCCGTCGATGGGGTGGAAGCGGACCTCCAGTTCGGCCAGCAGCGCCATGCGCATGTCCTGGCGGAACCGTGCCAGCCACGGGCTGGCGGCGGGAGTCGCGGGAAAGTCGTCCGGCGCATCGGCGCCGGCACGGGATGGCGCGCCGGCATCGCGCAGGCGCTGGAAGTGCAAACCGAGCAGGCCGGGGACCCTGGCCAGCAGCATCAGTTCGCGCGGGCTGAGCGTGGCCTCCATCACTGCGTCGACCTCGGCCAGCCGCGCCTTGGCCGGCGACTGGCGGGCGAGCATGTCGCGCAGGCGCCCGCGCAGCAGGCCGGTAGCCGCCTGCATCGCGCGCTGCGCGGCCACGCAGTGCTGGCGATAGGGCTGGTAGTCGGAGGCAGGCGCGATGTCGGCATCGATCGCCTGTACCAGCGATTGGCGCACGCCCACGCACTCGGCATCCTGCGCGTCGTCGAAATCCTGCCCGTCTCCGGCAACGGGCAGGCTGCCGTCCAGCGCCCGCGACAGAACCAGGGCACGGTTCCAGTCGAACCACTGGGCCAGCCGTTCGGTCAGCACCGGCGGCGTGCGCGGAAGATCGGTATCGCCGAAGCGGGCCAGCAGGCGAATGAACGCCGGGCCCAGCACGGGCGCCCGTGTGGAAGCTTTCGCCATGGAATCAGACTGAAAATGATGCATTTTACACGGCAGCGCCGGCCAGCCGCCTTCAGGTGCAGCCCGGGCACCGCGCCGTTCAGCAAGGCGGCCGGCGGCGCGCCGGTGGCATACTCCGCATTCCGTTTCCCTGCCGGAGCCGCTGCATGCGCCTGCTTCCCCTCCTCGCCCTCGGCGCCCTCGTGCTGCCGTTGGCCGCCCACGCCAACGACCCGCACTCCTACGCCCAGCCCGACCAAGTGGTGGTGACGCATCTCGACCTGGACCTGAAGATCGACTTCCCGCACAAGCAGCTGGACGGCGTGGCCACGCTGAAGCTGGACTGGAAGAATCCGAAAGCGGTATCGCTGGTGCTGGACACGCGCGATCTGAAGATCGCCTCCATCGACGCGCTGGACGCGGACGGCAAGACGCAAACGCTGAAATACGCGCTGGCGTCCTCCGACAAGGAACTGGGCAGCAAGCTCACCATCGAGACGCCGAAGCACCCGGCGCAGGTGCGCATCGCCTACGTCACCTCGCCCGACGCCTCCGGCCTGCAATGGCTGCTGCCCGCGCAGACGGCGGACAAGAAGCTGCCCTTCATGTTCTCGCAGTCCGAATCCATCCATGCGCGCTCGTGGGTGCCGCTGCAGGATTCGCCGGCGATCCGCTTCACTTACGACGCCCACGTCACGGCGCCGAAGGACGTGCGCGTAGTGATGAGCGCGCTCAACGACGCGAAACATCCGCTGGACGGCGACTTCAAGTTCGACCAGCCGCACGCGATCCCGTCCTACCTGCTCGCCATCGCCGCCGGCGACATCGCGGTGAAGGAAACCGGGCCGCGTTCGGCGGTGTACGCCGAGCGTTCCGTGGTGGACAAGGCCGCGAGCGAGTTCGCCGACACCGAGAAGATGATCGAAACGGCCGAGTCGCTGTACGGCCCCTACCGCTGGGGTCGCTACGACTTGCTGGTGCTGCCGCCGTCCTTCCCCTTCGGCGGCATGGAAAACCCCAACATGACCTTCGCCACGCCGACGATCATCGTGGGCGACAAGAGCCTGGTCAGCGTGATCTCGCACGAGCTGGCGCACTCGTGGTCGGGCAACCTGGTGACCAATGCCGCATGGCGCGACGGCTGGCTCAACGAAGGCTTCACCACCTACGTGCAGGGCCGCATCACCGAGGCGCTGTACGGCAAGCGCCTGGCCGACGAGGAGGCGCTGCTTTCCGCCCGCGCGCTGCAGAAATCCATCGCCCACATGCCTGCGAACTCGCAGAAGCTGGCACCCGAACCGCGCGGCGTGGGCGCCGATGACGCGCTCTCCGACGTGGCCTACGACAAGGGCTCGTGGTTCCTGCGCACGCTGGAACAGAAATTCGGCCGCGAGCACTTCGACGCCTACCTCAAGAGCTACTTCGACCACTTCGCCTGGCACAGCATCACCACCGAGCAGATGCTGGCGTACCTCAAGCCCAACCTGATCGAGAAGTACCCCGGCAAGATGAGCTGGGACGAAGTGCGGGCCTGGGTGTACGGCGCCGGCATCCCGAAGGACGCGCCGCTGCCCGACTCGCCGCGCTTCGACATGATCGACAAGGAGCGCGGCGCCTTCCTCGCCGGTAGCCTGCCTGCCGCCAAGCTCGATGCGAAGGACTGGAACACCCAGGAGTGGATGTACTTCCTCGACCGCCTGCCCGATGCGCCGAAGCTCGAACAGATGCAGCAGCTCGACGCCGCCTGGCACCTCACCGGCACGCACAACGCCGAGATCGGCATGCGCTGGTACGTGCACGCCATCGCCGCCGGCGACAAGGCCGTGTGGCCCGCCGCCGCCGAGCACATGACCCGTATCGGCCGGCTCTACCTCACCATGCCGGTGTACGGCGCGTTCGCGAAAACGCCCGATGGCCTGGCCTATGCCGAACAGGTTTACGCCAAGGCGAAGGACGGTTACCACCCGATGACCCAGCAAGCGGTGGAGCGGTTGTTTGCCAAGGCGAAGACCAAGCAAGCCGCCGCCAAGTAGGCTGAACACCCCGTCCCTCGTTCGCGGGGGACGGAAGGGCGCGCCGACGCCCGCCAATGCGCAAGCCTATCCCTGCCCTTCCCCGTACATGGGGGAGGCGCGCACCACCCCCAGGATCACGATCATGCCCACCGCCGACACCACCACCCGCCCGCTCTGGCAGCGCATGCTGCTCCGCCGGCTGAAGTTCCTCGCCATCGTGGCCGTGGTGCTGGGCGTGCTGCTGGGCGGCAGCTATCTGTTCGCGCCGCAGTGGCTGTTCCGCGCCGATATCGCGCGCGAGGCGATGGCCGCTCACCTCGAAAAACACACGGTGCAGGCCGGCGACACGCGCTGGTCGTATTACGAGGGTGGCGAAGGCCCCACCATCGTGTTGCTGCACGGCTTCGCCGACAGCAAGGAAGTGTGGCTGCCGCTGGCCAAGCTGCTCACGCCGCACTTCCACCTGCTCATCCCGGACCTGCCGGGCTGGGGCGAGTCCTCGCGCGACATGAGCGCGAGCTACAACATCGACAACCAAGCCGCGCGGCTGCAGACCTTCGTGCAGACGCTGGGCCTGGGCCGCTTCCTGCTGGTCGGCCACTCGATGGGCGGCGCGATCGCCGGCACCTATGCCGCCGAGCATCCCGAGCACGTGGGCGAGCTGGCGCTGTTCGACGCGTTCGGCCTGAAGTTCACGGAAAACGCCTTCGCCCGCGAGACGCTCGCCGGCAAGGATCCGTTCGTGTTCTCCGACCGCGCCGGCTTCTGGCGCGGCACCGACCTGGCCTTCGCGCAGCGGCCGGCGATCCCCGGCCGCTTTGTCGACGTGCTGGTGGCGCGCAACGTGGCGGACCACGCCTTCATCACCAAGGTGTTCAAAGAACTGCTCGAACCCTCGCAATACCTCGCCGTGCAGAATCGCCTGGACAAGCTCACCATGCCGGTGCTCGGCCTGTGGTGCAAAGACGACAAGATCATCGACATCTCCGCGCAGGACAGCCTGCGCAACGGCCTCACCCACGCCCCGGCGATCAGCACCAGCACGCTCAACGGCTGCGGCCACATGCCGGAACTGGAGAAGCCCGAGGAGACCGCGCAGATCCTCACCTCGTTCGCGCTGTCGCACTGAGGGTCCGCTTCATCAGAGCCAGGCCCTGCCACGTGGCGGGGCCTGGCATTCCGGCACGGGTAGATACGCGTCGCCTCAGTCGCCGAACGGCGGCGTCAGTCCGGTGAAATCACCGATCTGCTTGGCGTCATAGGGGCCATTGAGCTGGTCGTAGCCGCTGCCCGGCGTGTTCAAGCCCCCTTGCGTGAACACGGTCTTGCCCAGCATGTCGACCTCGATCACGCGATCGTTGAACTGGTCGCTAATCAACGTATGACCATTGCGCAAACGCACCGCCCGCGTGGGCAACGGCGTCGGATTGCTGCCGGCCTCGGTGTTGGTGAAGTACTGCCACACCGGCTTGTCGTTGCCGTCCACCTCGACGATGCGGTTGTTGTTGGAGTCGGTGATCAGCGTGTGGCCGTTGGGCAGTCGGCTGGCGAAGGCGGCGCCGCTCACCGTGCCTTGCGCGGTGAATGTCTTCACCAGCTTCCCGGCCGGTGTGATCTCGATCACCCGGTTATTGTTTTCGTCGGCGATCAGGATGTGGCCGTTGGTCAGCACCTCGGCGCTGTTCGGGTTGTTGAGCTGGCCCGGCCCGTTGCCGGATACGCCCGTAGCGCCGTACTGCCACACGACCTGCTTGCGCAGGTTGACCAGGATGATGCGCTGGTTGGCCTGGTCGGCGATCAGCACGTGCGGGCCGTACCGGCCCGGGAAGCTGACCAGGAACAATGCCTGCACCGGCGTGTTGAGCTGGTCCGGCCCCGCCCCCGCGACGCCCGCCTGGCCGTATTGCCAGATGATGTCGCCATAGTGGTCGACGATGAACACGCGGTTGTCGGGGCAACCGTTCACCGTGTCGCCGCAACCCGGCAGGCCCGGCGGCGTGCCGGTGCCGGATATCAGGGTAAACGTGCCGAAACGTTCGGCGTCGTTGGTACCGACCACGCTGTGTGGGCCAGGCAGATCGGAGCCGTTGCCGAAGTGCCACACCACTTGGTGCGTCTGGCGATTGATTTCGACGACGCGGTTGTTGAACTGGTCGGCGACGAGGATGTTGCCACCGTCGGTTTGAGCGAATGCCGGCCTCATCTGCAAACCGCCTGCGGCCATCCCGGCCACGACCAGGGCCAGTGCGAGGCGGCGCGTGATCAGTACGGAAATCGAGGTGCTTGCCATGGAGATTCCTCCATTCGGGTTGCCTGACGAAAGAAGGCTGTCGGCGCCGCGAGGCAAGCGCGATGCATGACCCGGAGGCCGGCGCGATGGCGAGCGATACCCTGCCGCGTAGCAGCCTCCCGTCCTTGCCGTGTAGCCATCCCGCCGTTGTCTGTCCGACCGACGACACTTCAGGCGGTCGTTACGTTTGCCTTATGCAACGGCCACTCGAATCGAAAGCGTCGGCGCGCAGATGAAACGCCGGGTGCCAAGTTGAGTGCCCCGTGCTGGTCGGATGGTTGTGAACAGACCGGAACCTCGCGTCACGAACGGCACTCCAGCCCAGCCGGAGTCCAAGGCAAAGACGCCCCATATGCGGGCAACCAGCCACCAGGCCGGACGCGCAATCTCCCGGGATCACCACAAACCGGGAATCAGCGCCTTCGTGCGTCGCATGTAGCCTACATAGGCAGCACCGAAGCGTTCGCGCATCCAGGCTTCCTCGTGACGCAGCTTGAACCAGAACGCGGCGGCGACGAGTGCCAGTGCCAGCAGGCCGCGCCATTCGCCGAACACCAGCGCCGTGCCGAGCAGACCAAGCAACATGCCGGTGTAGATCGGGTGACGCACCCAGCGATAGGGACCGACCACGACCAGCTCGTGGTCCTGCTTCAGCTGCACCGTGGCGCTCCAGTTGCGGCCCAGCGCCACCCGCGCCCAGCAGGCGAACGCCAGCCCGAGCAGCAGCAGCGCGAGCCCCAGCCACGCCCAGCCTTGCGACCACGGCAGGAAGCGCCGCCACAAACCGGCCAGGTGTGTGCCGCCGCCATGGGCGAACAGCAACAAGAAGGCCAGCAGCAGCGGAATCCGGTACACCAACAGCGATCCCCAGCTGTCCACCCGTGCGGCCGCCTTGTTGCCGAACGCGCTGACGAACCAGTACAGCAGCCACACCAGCCAGACCGCGGCAACGACGGTAGCGAAGGGAAAGGACATGGCGGCGACTCCCACCGGAGCGATGCCGCCAGCATGCGCTGCCGCGATGCCATGATCGAGTGACGGTTGTCAGGTCGTTCGACGGAACGCCACGCAGGCCGGAGCGGGTGGACCGTTGCGCGATAACGGCCGGGACGTATATATGGGCGCCTGGATCGGACGAGTTCGATCCGGGCGCCTGTGTTCGGCCCGAAGCAGACGTCGTTCGCTCATCGCGATGGACAAGGAGACGCAGCCATGCGGGAAAAGTTCGAGGTGTTCATCCGCTTCGCCTTGCTTGCGATGAGCGTGCCTGCCATTGGAAGGCCGACCGCCCTCGGCGTCGGGATGATGTTCATCAGTGTGTTTTTCTGCGATTCCGGCCCGCTTGAAAAGTGCGCCCGAATGGGCGCGACGATGATGATGGGATATCTGCTCTGCGCCGCTCTTCCGATACCGGCCGTATTTACCTTGCTTCGCTACAAGAAACCGCTCAACGCGTACATGTACATCTACCCCTTGCTGATGTTGGCACTGGCGGTGGTCGTTTACGAAAAAGATATCGTCGCCCTCGGTCTGAAAAGAGTCAGCTACGAATATGGATGCCTGGCGCTCGCGGCGTTTGCCTACCTGGCATTTCATCGAATGAACGCGAGGCGCGGGATATCCGCGGATCGGACCGACCCGCACTGATACTTGCGATTGGACCTGGCCATCTGGTCGCGCCCCGGAGAATGCGCTGCGGCAGGCTTACGCGAGCGCTTCAATCCGCCACGTCGGCCACCAGCCGATCCAGCTCCGCCTTCAACGTGGCGCCGTTGACGCGCAGCCAGTCGCGCTGTTCGCGCCAGTCAGGCAACAGGCTTTCCACCTGCGCCCAGAAGCGTGGTGCGTGGCTGCGCACCCGGAGATGACAGAGTTCGTGCACCAGCACGTAGCGCAACGCGACGGGCGGCGCCAACGCCAGCGCGAGGTCGAGGTTGATGCGGTCGCGGGTGTCGAGGCTGCCCCACAGGCTCTTCATCGGCCGCACTTTCAGCGCGGTGGGCGCCAGCCCCAGTTGCGGCACGTAGAACGCCAGCCAGCGCGCCACGTCGCGGCGGATCAGGGATTCGAAATGCGAAGCGAGCAGGCCGCGCGCCACCGGCAAGGCGCGGGTGTGCGGGCGCGGGATCACCAGGGTGAGGCCTTCGGCGTGCGCCTCGATCTTCGGATAGGCGCCGTCGGCCCAGTCAAGCGTGGCCAGCTCGCCGCGCAGCGGCAGCGTGCTGGCATGCCCCACGCGCAGCGGCGGCAACGGCTTCACGATCAGGTTCAGTTCGTCGAGCTTCTGTTCCAGCCAGTCGGCGTGGTGGCGCAGGAAGGCGCTGACCTGGGCCGGATGGGTGCCGTCGGGATAGGTGACGCGGGCGCCCTTGGGCGTCACGGTGAGGCGCAGGCGCCGCGCACGCGGATGGGTGGCCTTGAGCACGCGGATGGTATTGCCGCCTGCGGTCGCCAGTTCCAGCCAGTCGCCTTCGAGATGCTGCGCCATGATCCTGCTGCCTGCTCGTCCGGAGCTACGCCGTGGAGGGGCGTGCCCGGACGGACAGTATGTGGGGAGAACCGCATCCCGACGCAAGGGCTGCGGGTCATGCCCCCACGGAAGCGTGATCTGGCGCCAATCTCAGCCGTCGCTGGGACGAGGCAAACCGAACCATTCCTCGAGCTTGGCGAGCAGCCGCTCCAGTTCCAGGGTGAGCAGGGCAAAGCCGGCGTCGGCCTCGGCCTGGGCGTCCTCGAAGCTGTCGCCCAGCTCGTCCATCACCACGTCGAGGAACTTCAGCTTGCGCACGATCAGGTCTTCGCCCAGCACGAAGCTCATGCGGTCGTCGAACACCAGGCCGAGCTGGAATACCTGCTTGCCGTTGCGCAGGTGCTCCTTCACCTCTTCCGCATCGAGATCCTGACGGCGGCACTTGGCGATGGCGCCGGTGGCGCTGGCCGGGTCGCGCAGCTCCACTTCGTCGCCGAATGCGAGGCCGGCGGGCAGCGTGCCGTTGGCGAGCCAGTCGGTCATCAGCACGCGCGGGCCTTCCTCCGGCGCCAGCGGCACGGCGGGGAAGCTGCCCAACGCCTCGCGCACCTGGCTGAGCGCGTTCTCGGCGCTCTTGCGGCTGGAGGTATCCAGCACCAGCCAGCCGTGCTTGGTGTCGACGTAGGCGGACATCCGCGAGCTGCGCACGAAGGCGCGCGGCAACAACTCGGTGAGCAGGTCTTCCTTGAGGCGCTTGCGTTCGCGCCCACCCACCTTGCGGCCTTCTTCCTCGGCGATCTTGCGCACCTTGCGCTGCAGTTCGTCGTTGACCACGGCGGCCGGCAACAGCTTGTCCTCACCGCCCACGGTGAGCCAGGTGCAGTGCTTCACTGCGAGGGTGAGCGGCGCCTCGTCGCCACGGCCTACCGGCGGCACGAAGCCCTTGGTGAACATCTCCAGCGGGCCGCAGGGGCGCAGGCGATGCTCGCCCAGGGCTTCGTCCAGGCGCTTCAGGTCATCGGCGACGGCAGGGGAAAAGCGGAACAGCGTGAGGTTGCGGAAGAACATGCTCTATCCAGTAAAGGCTCGACACGAACGCCGTTCGCCCCGGGCGTCGTCCCGCAGGGACAGAGTCGAAGGGCAGCGCGCGGTGCGATGGCGCTTCGACTCCGCCCGCTGTGCGGGCTACGCTCAGCGCGAACGGTTCAGGTGATGGGACAACGCCATCAGCGGCAGACGGCCGCGACGGCCTTGGTCACGTAGTCGATATTGCCGGTATTGAGCGCAGCCACGCAAATGCGGCCGCTGGAGAGCGCATAGATCGCGAACTCCTCGCGCAGGCGGTCCACTTGCGCCTTGCTCAGGCCCGAGTAGGAGAACATGCCGGCCTGCCTGTTGATGAAGCCGAAGTCCGGCGCACCCAGCGCGGCGAGCTTGTCCACAAAGGCCGCGCGCATCGCATGGATGCGGCCGCGCATCGCGCCCAGTTCCTGCTCCCACAACGCGTGCAGTTCGGCGCTCTCCAGTACGCCCGCCACCAGCTTGCCGCCGTGGGTGGCCGGGCTGGAGTAGTTGGCACGGATGGTGGTCTTGATGCGCGACAGCAGGCGCGCCGCCTCGTCGCGATCCGCGCCCACGAAGCTGAGCGCACCGACGCGCTCGCCGTACAGCGAGAACGACTTGGAGTAGGAATTCGCCACCACGAAGGCGGGGATACCCGAGTCGGCCAACAGGCGCACCGCGGTGGCATCCGCGGTGGCGTTCTGGTCGAAGCCCTGATAGGCCATGTCGACGAAGGGCAGCAGACCGCGGTCCTTCAGCAACGCCACCACCTGCGCCCACTGCGCGGCGTCCAGGTCCACGCCGGTAGGGTTGTGGCAGCAGGCATGCAGCAGCACCACGGTGCCGGGTTCCAGCTTGCCGAGGTCGGCCAGCATGCCGGCGAAGTCGAGGCCGTGGCTGGCGTCGTCGTAGTAGCGGTAGTCGATCAGCTGGAAGCCGGCGGTGCGGAACACCACGTGGTGGTTGCCCCAGCTGGGGTTGCTGATCGCCAGTTTCGCGTTCGCGCCCAGCACCTGTTTGAGCAGGTCGGCGCCCACGCGCAGCGCACCGCTGCCGCCGATGGTCTGCGCGGTGGCCACGCGGCCCGCGTCGAGAATGGGCGCGCCTTCGCCGAACAGCAGCTTCTGCGTCGCGCGGTTGTACGCGGGCAGGCCGTCGATCGGCAGGTAGCTGCGCGGCAGGTTGTCGCGCGCCAGCGCCTGTTCCACCTGGCGCACCGCGTCCAGCACCGGCACCTTGCCCTGCTCGTCCACATAGATGCCCACGCCCAGGTTCACCTTCTCCTTGCGCGGATCGGCAAGGTAGGTTTCGGTAAGGCCGAGGATCGGATCGCCCGGAGCCATTTCAACGGAAGCAAAGATGGACACGTTATTCCTCGCTGATGCCACGTATGGAAGTATGGACGTCCATTCGGACGAACACCCAATGATCTCAGATTTCGCCGCCGCCCGTGCGCTCACCCGCGCCGAGGCCCTCGAAATCAAACAACTTGCGGTCGGCCAGCTGCGACGGAGCCACATTGCCCAGCGCGCGGAACATCGTCTCGCTGCGGCCGGGGAAGTCGCGCTCCCACTCGTCCAGCATCCGCCGCACCTGCTTGCGCTGCAGGTTCTCCTGCGAGCCGCACAGGTTGCAGGGGATGATCGGAAATTCCCTCAGAGCAGCGTACTCGGCGATTTCGCTCTCGCGGCAGTAGGCCAGCGGGCGGATCACCACGTGGCGGCCGTCATCCGAGCGCAGCTTGGGCGGCATCGCCTTCAAGCTGGCCTGGTGGAACAGGTTGAGGAAGAAGGTGGCGAGGATGTCGTCGCGATGGTGGCCCAGCGCGATCTTGGTGATGCCGTTGGCCGCCGCCCAGGTGTACAGCGAGCCGCGGCGCAGCCGCGAGCACAGGCTGCACATGGTCTTGCCCTCGGGAATCACCCGGGTCACCGTGCTGTAGGTGTCCTGCTCGATGATGTGGAACGGCACGCCACGCGAGGTCAGGTACTCCGGCAGCACGTGCTCCGGGAAGCCCGGCTGTTTCTGGTCCAGGTTCACCGCGATCAGCTCGAAGCGCACCGGCGCCTTGGCCTGCAGCTGCAGCAGCATGTCCAGCAAGGTGTAGGAATCCTTGCCGCCGGACAGGCACACCATCACCTTGTCGCCGTCCTCGACCATGCGGAAATCCGTGATCGCCTTGCCGACCTGGTGACGCAGCCGCGTGGCGAGGCGCTCGACCTCGGCGGCGGGCGCGGGAAGGGTTTCGGGCAACGCGGACATGGCGGAGTCAGGAGGGGACGGGGGGCGCCTATTGTACCTGCCCGCTCCGCCCGCTTCCGGCGGCGCTACACTATGGGGTATCGCCCGCACCGCAGCACATCGTCATGCAGGTACAGGACCACGCCGAAACTGCCCAGTTGCTCGCCGAACTCCGGCTGGAGCATCGCGACCTCGACGCCGCGATCAACCAGCTGGCGAGCGCGATCGGCCGCGACGAGCTGCAGCTCACCCGCCTCAAGAAGCGCAAGCTGCTGCTGAAGGACCATATCGCGCGGCTGGAAAGCAAGTTGATCCCCGACCTCGACGCCTGAGCGCCGGCCCCGTATCGCCTCATGCCTTTCGCCGCCCGGACGACAGCCCACGCGGCTCACTGCGCCATTCGACCCTCGACCGCGGATAGCTGGTCGTCAGCCCCTGGCTGAGACTTCGCGGGCAGAGTGCGCTCCTACAGCAGCCAGTTGACCAGCCGGTCCAGCCGCACCCGGCTCAGCCGGCGCAGCAGGCGCCGCACGTCCGGCGGGTAATGCCGCGGGCTTTCCAGCGCGCGGTAGTCGGCGAGCCGCGTGGCGTGGCGGCGCAGCTCCGCCCATTCGGCCTCGTGCATCGCGTGCAGGTGCCGCGCGGGATCGCGCAGCAGCAGGCCGTTCTCCAGGTCCAGCGACCACGCGCGCGGGTTGAGGTTGTGCCCGGTGACGAGCGCCGCGTGGTCGTCCACCAGCAGGCCCTTCAGGTGATAGCTGTTGCCGCCGTCGCGCCATAGCCACAGGTTCAGCTGGCCGCTGGCGAGCTGGCGCGCATGCGTGCGCGCAAAGCGGCGAAGGTTGTTTTCGTACAGGTAGGGCAGCAGGCCGATCGTGGTGAACGGCTGCTCCGGCGGAATGTAGAAATCGTTGGCGGTCTTGTCGCCTACCATGATGTCGATGCGGCAACCGCGCCGCAGTGCCTGACCGACCGCCGCACGCACCGGCCGCGGCAGGTTGAAGTACGGCGTGAGCAACACCACCCGTTCGCGCGCCTCCTGCAACAGCTCCAGCACGGCGTCGTTGAGCGCATTGCTGTTGCGGCCCAGGCCCAGCAGCGGCGTCACCGCCACCGTGCCGGCTTGCGGCGTTTCGTCCGGCGTGGCGTAGCTGGCGGACTGCAGCGACTGGCGCAGTTCGCGGATCGCCGGCTGCAGCGTGCGGGTGGCGGGTGCTTCCGGCAGGTCCAGCCGCGGCACGGCCGGATTGCCGGCGAAGTGGCGCTCGACGAAACCGGCCATCGCGTCGGCCAGCCCGCGATGGCGCAGCAGGTGGTAACGGTCCAGCCGATAGCGACCGTGCCGCGCGAGGTAGACATCGTTGAGGCTGGCGCCGGTATACAGCACGGCATCGTCGATCACCCAGCCCTTCAGGTGCAGCACGCCCAGCAGCTCGCGGTTCTGCACCGGCACGCCACGGATCTCCACGCCCTCGCCCAACCGGCGTGCGTACTCGCGGTACATGCCCGCATTGCCTTCGCTCTGGCGCTGGCCGATCAGGCCGCGGCGGGCGCGGTGCCAGTCCACGTACAGCGTGATCCGCAACGCCGGGCGCCGCGCCCTGGCTGCGTACAGCGCGTCGAGCACTTCGCGACCGCCGTCGTCGTCCTGCAGGTACAGCGCCACGATCACGATGCGCCGCTCGGCCTGTGCGATCAGCTGCAGCAAGGCCTGGCGAAAGGCCGCGGGATCGGGCAATGCCGTGATGGCGGCGGCGGGCACGGAAAAAGCGGGCAGCCGGCTTGCCGCGTCGCGGCGACGCGGCAACAGACGGCGCGCCAGGCGGCCCGGAGCATTCAACAAGCTGTTCATGCCCGGGATGATGGCAAACCCGGTGCGGACTTGCCTACCCGTGGCGGCGCCCGGGCGGCGCTTATCTGGCGACGGTCGCCGGCGTTTCGCCATCCTTGAAGCCGCCGCCCAGCGCTTCGACCATGCGCACTGCAAGTTCGGCCTGCCGGCTCTGCAGCACGGCTTCGTTCTGCTCGGCCGTGAGCAGCACGCGGCGGGCGATCAGAGTGTTCAACTCGGTGCCCAGCCCGGCCTGGTAGCCGATCTGTGCGTTGTCGTAGGTGCGCCGCGCGTTGCGCAGCACGTCCTGCTGCATCTGCAGCTGGCTCTGCGCGGCGCGCGACAGACTGAGCAGATCGGCCACCTGATTCACTGCGCGCACCAGCGTCTGGTTGTAGTTGGCCACTGCCCCGTCGTACAGCGCATCGCGGGCATCGAGGCCGGCACGCAAGCGCTTGCCGTCGAACAAGGGCAGCGACAACGCCGGCCCGACGCTGTAGGTGCGCGCGGGCAACTGGAACAGCGGCACGTTATCGCCCAACGCCAGGAAACCGGCCATCGCGCTGATGTTGAGGTTGGGCATGAACTGCGCCTTGGCCGCCTTGATGTCCTGTGCGGCCGCCTCCACGCGCCAGCGTGCGGCAACGAGGTCGGGGCGACGGCCCAGCAAATTAGCCGCGAGGCCCGGCGGAACTGCCAGCGACACCGGCTGCGCCTCGGCGGGCGGCGCAATCTGCAGGCCGCGATCCGGACCCTTGCCCAGCAGCACGGCAAGGCTGATGCGTGCACTGTCGATGGCTGCGTCGGCGGCTACCAGATGCTGATGCGCAATGCCTGCTTCGGTGCGCGCCTGCAACAGGTTGTCGGGCAAGCCCATGCCGCTGGCGACCAGGGTGCGGGTGAGCGCGGCGATGCGATCCGCGCGCTCGACGTCGCGCTGCGCGATATCGCGCAACACGAAGGCCTGGCGCAGCTGGATCCAGGCCAGCGTCACGTTCGCCGACAGCTGGATGCGCGCGGCGCGGCGATCCACTTCCGCCGCGCGGCTGCGGCCGAGCGCGGCCTCCCACGCGGCGCGCTGACCGCCCCACAAGTCGACGTTCCACGAGAAGTCGACGCCGGCGCTCTGCATCCACGCGAACGTGCCCACGGCCTCCGGCAGCACCAGGCCGACTTCCTTCTCGGAAAGCCGCGCGCCGGTGGCGGCGTAGCTGGCTTCCACATTGGGATCGCGTGCGGCGTCGAGCGCCTGGGCCTCGGCTTGCGCCAGCCGCGCGCGCGCATCGGCCACGGCAAGGCCAGGGTTATCGCGCAGCGCCTCGGCGATCAGCGCATCGAGTTGCGCGTCGCCGAGCGCATGCCACCAATCCTGCTGCGGCCATGCGGCGGGACTCACCTGCACACCGGCGAGGCTTTGCCGCGTCTGCAGGCTGTCCGGCGCGATTTCGTGGCCGACCGGATGCAGGCCGCGGGTCGACGCGCAGGCGGTCAGCGCCAGCACCGACGCGATGACCGCGAGCGTTCGCGCCATGCGTATCATGGCTGCGTCTGCCGCGATGCGCGATCGCCGTCGCGCGGGTGCACTTCGATGGTCGCGGTCATGCCGGCGACCAGCACGCTGCCCGCCGGCATCCGGCTCGCGTCGATGTCGATGCGCACCGGGATGCGCTGCGCCAGACGCACCCAGTTGAAGGTGGGATTCACGTTGGCCAGCTGCTCCGGGCTGCCGGGGTTGTCGCGGTCGGCGATGCCGCGCGCGATACTGTCGATGCGGCCTTCGAGGTGGATGCCGCCGGCCATCAGGCGCACGTCCACCGGATCGCCCACCTGCAGCTGCGGCAGCTTGGTTTCCTCGAAATAGCCGTAGAGGTAGTAACTGTGGCCGTCCACCAGCGCCAACCGCGGCGCACCCGCGCTGGCGTAGTCGCCCACGCGCACCTGCACGTTGGTGGCGTAGCCATCCACCGGCGCGCGCACCTGGGTGCGGTCGAGATTGAGTTCGGCGTTCTGCACTGCCACCTGCGCCTGCACCTGCGCCGACAGCGCCTGGTCGTGCGCCGCCTGCGCCTGTTTGAGCGCAGCCTCAGATTGGTGCAACGCCGCTTCCGCCGCTTCGGCGGCGGCGACCGCGTTGTCGCGCGTCTCGCTGGACACCACGGTGCCCGCCGGCACCTGCATGCGCCGCTTCGCCTGCGCGCGGTACATCGCGTAGTCGGTCTTGCGCGCGACCGTGGCAGCGGTGGCCGCGGCGATGTTGGCCTCGGCGGCATGCACGCTGGCCCCGGCCGCGGCCAGGTTGGCGCGGGCCTGGGCCAGCGCCAACCGGTAGCGCGACGGGTCGATCACCAGCAGCACGTCGCCCTTGTGCACGGACTGGTTGTCGTGCACCGGCACCGCGTCGACCAGGCCAGCCACGTCCGGCGCGATCTGCACCACGTCGGCGCGCACGCGGCCGTCGCGGGTCCACGGCGAATACAGGTAGTGCTTCCACAGCGCGTGGCCGAGCACAGCGGCGATCACCACCACCACGGCAGTGACCAGGAAACGCATCAACGAAGTCTTGTTCATGGGTGAAGCCTGATCATGATTTCAGTCAACGGAGCAGCAAGCCGGCAAGGCCGAACAGGCAGCCGAACAGGGCGAGGCGGAACAGCGGCGGATGCCAGACGTAGCGATACAGGCCGTAGCGGCCGATCAGTACGTCCAGCAGCACCATCAGCAGCAGGCTGCCGAGGAAGATCGGCAACAGGCCGGGCACCAGCACGCCGTAGATGGCGATTTCACCGGGCATGGGGGGACTCCATGGATGGCATCCAGGTCGCCAGCGGCGATTCGTCGTCGCGCAGCGCACCCAGCAATTGATACAGGTGCGGACGCAGCGCGGGAGCGACGGCGCAAACGTCGATCGCTTCGCGCACGGCGTCTTCGGCGTACTGGCGACGTGCGGCATCGGGGCTGCGGTACAACTGCGCCACCGCCTGCACCGCGCGATCCACGGCCTTGTGTACTTCAGGCGGCGCGGTGCTGGCATGCAGCTGCTGGCGCAACTCGATCAGCGCGCGCCCGCTCTCCTGCACGGCCAGCGCCCAGCCCAGCAACTCGCGCGACTGGCGGCTGCCCGGGCGGGTGTGCACGATCACCTGATGGAACAGGTCGCGGCTGATGCTCTCGAAGCGCCACGGCAGACCTTCCAGCGGTGCGCTGGCCGCCTGTACCACCTGCTCGCGCAGGCGGCGGAACTGCCGGCGGCGCTGCCAGCCGCTGCCGGTGACGCGCGGCACGAACACGAAGGCCACCGCCGCCAGCGCCACGCCGGCGACCTGTGCGATGGCGTCGTTCATCGCGTGCGCCGGGTCGTACATCATCGGATTCTTCAGCGCGAGGATGTAGACGATGCCGATGGCATAGCCGCCGCCCACGCTACCGAATTCGGGGCGGGCGTTGAGCCATGGCCCGACCAGCAGCAGCGGCAGGGTCACCGCGATCAGCATCATGAAACCGTCGCTGCCGGGCAGCAGCCAGAACGCCGCATAGATACCGGCCAGCATGCCCAGGGTATAGCCGGCCAGCATGCTGAATGCGGAAGCCAGCGGATTCGGCGCCGCTGCGAACAGGCCGCTGAAGATGGTGGCCAGCAACATCGCGCTGGCGCCATAGGCCCAGCCACTGGCGATCCAGAACGTGCTCAAGACGGTCATGGTGAGGAAGGTGCGCAGCACCGCCACCGCGGCGCCGGTGGCGTCGTTGCCGCGGCGGAAATGCACGCGCTCCACGCCGCCGCGCTGCACGCGCTCGCGCAGCGCCAGTTCCGTCTCGACGTAGCCGCACAGTTCGTCGAGGAAGCGCCTGAGCAGCGTGGCGCCGGTGTCGAAGGCCAGCTGCGGGCGCCCCGGCGCCAGCCGCGCGCGCAACTCCGCCTCCAGCGCCGGCAGCTGCTGCGCGCATTCGCGCAGGCGCGGCGCCAGCACCGCAGGGTCGTGCAGATCCTCCGGCGCCGTGGTCAGCGCCGCGCCGAGCGGACGGTACAGCGCGATCAGCGCATCCACTTCGGCCGTGCGGCCCTCACGCTGCAGCCGATTGATGAGGTGGTGCAGCGACTGGAAGCTGGTCGCCGCGGCCATGTTGTGCTGGTTGAGCAGACGCATGCGGGTGCTGCGTGCGCGGATTTCGGGATCTTCGAAGATCACCGAGGCGCGCATGTTCTCCAGCTGGATCGCGGCGCGCACGAAGCGCAGGTGCGCCTGCTCCATCTCGGCGCGCGGAATGCTGCCGCCGGTGCTGCCGCGCACGAAGTCGATGAAGTGCGCGAAATGTTCGCGGGCGCTTTGCCGCAATACCGGACGCAGCCGTTCGGGGAACACCAGATCGCTGACCACGCCCGCCACCACGATGCCCAGCATCACCTCGCTCACGCGCATCAACGCCGAGTCGAACACACCCAGCGGATCGTTGATCGCCGGCAGCGACACGATCGCCGCGGTATAGCCAGCCAGCACGAAGCCGTAGGACATGAAGTTGCGGTACAGCGTGGCGCCACCCGCGCATAGCGCCACCCAGATCGACAGGCAGAGCAGGAACAGGTCGCGCTGCTGCGGGAACACACACAGCAGCGCCAGCCCGAAGGTGCTGCCACACAGCGTGCCGATCGCGCGGTAGAAACTCTTGGCCAGCACCATGCCGCTGTGCGGGTGCATCACGATGCCCACCGTGATCATCGCGGTGGCCGGCTGCTCCAGCCGCAACCACATCGCCAGCCACGCGGCCAGGTACAGCGCCAGCAGCGACTTGAGCACGAACAGCCACGTGCTGCCTTCGCCGGCGAACGCCTCCGCAAGCGTCGGCCAGCGGCGCGCCGCCTGCTCCACCTTCGTCGATGCCGGTGCCATGGTCTCAGTCCTGCTCCAACATCAGTCCCGTTCCAACTGATCCAGGAACTTCTTGAGCAGGCGTTCCAGTTGCGCCGTCTCGGCGGGCTTCAAGCCGGCGGTCTGGCGTTCCAGCAACGCGCAGATGCCGGGCATGAAGTCGTCGATCATCGCCAGCCCGGCCTTGCTCAGGCTCAGGCTGACCTTGCGCCGGTCCTCGTCGCTCGCGGTGCGCTCGATCAGCCCCTTGTCGCACAGGCTGTCTGCAAGCCGCGTGATGTTGGCCGACTTCTCCCCTGCCGCCTCGGCCAGCTGTGAGGGATTCAGCGTGTAGCCCTCGGTGCCGTACAGCATCATCAAGATGTTGTATTCCGGATGGCTGATTCCCCACGGTTTCAGCAGCGCGTTGGCGTCGTCGTGCACACGCTTGTACAGATGCTTGATCAGGCGCACCAGCACCGCCGGCTCGCGCGGAAACGCGGGCTGGCGGCGGCAGGTGACAGCGAGGCGCTGTTCGGTGGGGGCGAAGCTGCTCATGATGGGAGGTAGCTCTTGATGTCTGTGTATATATTTCACATATG
This sequence comes from Dyella agri, assembly GCF_044904705.1. Lineage (NCBI taxonomy): Bacteria > Pseudomonadati > Pseudomonadota > Gammaproteobacteria > Lysobacterales > Rhodanobacteraceae > Dyella > Dyella agri. The sequence continues at coordinate 584,062 of NZ_JADIKL010000002.1, read as the reverse complement.
AAATATATGGATGTGAATTTTATGCCCCAGACGGGCGACCTGCAAGTACCCCTGCCGACTTTCACTTCCGCCACCCCTGTGGCAGGCGCCATGATGGCCGCCGGTTCGACACGCCAACTGCGGACCCGCGCCAACCGCGCCGATCCGCCCGCACACGGAGGGGACGCGATGAAACGCTGGTTGCTCGTTGGGTTTTCCGGTCTGTTGCTGGGCGCCGCTGGCGGCGCGATGGCCGATGAAGGCATGTGGACGCTGGACCATCTGCCGGTGAAGCAGATGCAGCAGCGCTACGGTTTCACGCCCACGCCGCAGTGGATCGACCTGGTCCAGCACGCGGCGGTGCGGCTGGCCGAGGGCTGTTCCGGCTCGTTCGTTTCCGCCGACGGCCTGGTGATGACCAACCACCATTGCGCCAATGCCTGTCTGTCCCAGCTTTCCGGCAGTGGCCACAACTACATGGCTGACGGCTATACGGCGATGAAGCAGCAGGACGAGCCGAAGTGCCCCGACGTGGAGCTCAACCAGCTGGAGTCGATCACCGACGTCACCACCCAGGTGAACGCAGCGACGAACGGCAAGAGCGGCGCCGAGCGGATCAAGGCCGAGCGCGCGGTCAACAGCAAGATCGAAGAGCAATGCGTGGCCGGCGACGCGAAGACCTGGCGCTGCGACGTGATCTCGCTATACCAGGGCGGCCGCTACGCGCTGTACAAGTACCGCCGCTATCAGGACGTGCGGCTGGTGTTCGCACCCGAACAGAGCATCGCCTTCTTCGGCGGCGACCCCGATAATTTCAACTTCCCGCGCTACGACCTCGATGTCACCTTCTTCCGCGCCTACGTGGACGGCAAGCCGGCGAAGACATCGCAGTTCTTCAAGTTCGACACGCACGGCCCGAAGGCCGGCGAGCCAACCTTCGTGGTCGGCAACCCCGGTTCCACCCAGCGCCAGACGCCGTGGCTGCAGCTGTCGGCCATGCGCGACGACATGCTGATTCCGGTCTACGGCTACCTGTCCGACCTGCGCGGCGTGCTGTGGCAGTACAGCCGCGCCAGCGCGCAGCAGGCCAAGGAGGCGCAGGACATGCAGTTCGGCATCGAGAACACGCTGAAAGTGTTCAAGGGCTGGCTGGAAACGCTCACCAACGAACGCTTCATCGCGCAGAAGCAGAAGGACGATGCCGCGCTACGCGACTGGATCGCTGCCGATCCGGCGCGCCGCGCGAAGTACGGCGATCCGTGGGCGGACCTGGCCAAGGCGCAGCAGCGGGGCAAGGAGCTGCAGGACCGCTACAGCATGATCGCCGGCGGCCGCGGCTTCGGCGTGGGCACCGAGCTGTTCGCCGACGCGATGACCCTGGTGCGCGGTGCGGCCCAGCGCGCCAAGCCCGACGCCGAGCGCCTGCCGCAGTTCCGCAACGCCAACCTGCCCGCGGTGGAGCAGTCGCTGGAAGCCAAGGTGCCGGTGTATCCCGAGTACGAACGCACCATGATGGCGTGGTCGATGGAAAAGATGCGCCAGATCCTCGGCGCCGACGATGCGTTCGTACACCAGGCGCTGGGCAAGCAGTCGCCCGACGAACTGGCGAAGACCCTGGTGGACGGCACCAAGCTGGCCGATCCCGCGGTGCGCAAGCAGTTATGGGACGGCGGCGAGAAGGCCATCGAGGCGTCCACCGATCCGATGATCGCGTTCGTGCGCGGGATCGAGCCCACCGCGACCAAGCTGCGCAAGCAGTTCGAGGACGAGGTGCAGGCGCCTACCACCAAGGCCGACGAGGCGATCGCCCAGGCCCGCTTCGCGCGCGAAGGCACCAGCAACTACCCCGACGCCACCTTCACCCTGCGCCTGTCCTACGGCAAGGTCGCCGGCTGGAAGGAGGGTGACCACGAAGTGCCGCCGTTCACCGACTTCGCTGGCGCCTACAAGCGCGCTACCGGCGCCGACCCGTTCAAGCTGCCGGACAGCTGGATCAAGGCGAAGGATTCGCTGGCTCTCGCGACGCCGTTCGACTTCGTCACCGACAACGACATCATCGGCGGCAACTCCGGCAGCCCGGTGATCGATCGTGACGGCCACGCGGTGGGCCTGATCTTCGACGGCAACATCCACTCCATCGGCGGCGACTTCACCTACGACGGCAGCAACAACCGTGCAGTGGCGGTGGACACCGCGGCGCTGATGGAAGCGGTGCGCAAGGTCTACCGGCTGCCGCGACTGGCAGACGAGCTGGCCAACGGGCATCTGTAATCCGGCACGCGCTGCGCGTACCGATGCCCACAAACACAAAGGGCGCCATTCGGCGCCCTTTGTGTTTCGCGATTCGGCGGAGCGGACTCAGCCGCCCTTGATCGGGTAGGTCTGCGTGGCGCCGCTGGATGCAGGCGCGGCGGGGTTGTTACCCGGTGCGGCGGCCGGCGTCACCAGGTGCGAGCCGCACTGGTAGGCGCCCCAGGGCTGCGAACCGTCGCTGGGCTCGGCCAGCGGCTTGATCGTGTCGGCGTGCATGGTGGCGGCCTCGTTGCGCGCCATCACCTGCAGTTCATCGCGCACCTTGATGTCGTTGCGATCCACCGGACCCACGTGATCCATCACCGAGACGGTGATCTTGCCCAGGTCGCGGCAGCCGGAGACATCGCCGTTCCATGCGGTGCGCACATTCTGCGACGCCGGGGTGGGATTGATGCCCCATGTGCAGGCGCCCAGCAGCAGGGTGGGAACAAGCAGCAGCACGGTCTTGCGCATGGACGGCTCCGATGTCTGGATGATGAAAGGCCGGGCGGCGAACCGCCCGGCCTCCATGCTAGCGCGCGATGCTTGATCGCGCCTGTACGCAGGCTTATTTCGCTACCGGCTTGCCGTCGGCGTCGATCACCTGCACCTCGCCGAGGTTCAGGGCGCGCACCGGCGCCTCGATCTGCTTGAGGTCGCCCACGATCACCCAGGTCATCGCCCCGGGAGCGACGATCTGCTTGATCGCGGCCTCGGCTTCGGCCGGGGTGATCGCCTCCAGCTTCGGCTTCAGCGTCTGCACATAGTCGTCGGGGCGGCCGTATTCGACGATGCCGTTCATCGCGCCGAGCACCGCGCTGGTGGTCTCGTAGCTGCCCGGCAGCGCGCGGACGCGCTGGTCCTTGATCTTGGCGATCTCGGCGGCGGTCAACGGCTTGTCGCCGATTACCGCGCGCGCCTCCTTCAGTACCTCGGCGGCGGACGGCGCGGTCTTGTCGGTCTGCACCGGCGCGTAGAACAGCATCGGCCGCTGGCCCTGGGCGTCCATCAGGAAGCTCTGCGCGCCGTAGGCCCAGCGCTTGTCCTCGCGCAGGTTCATGTTGAGGCGCGAGGTGAAGGTGCCGCCGAACGCGCCGTTCGCCACCTGGATGGACAGGTTATCCGGCGCGCGCGTGGACGGCGCGAGCAGGCCGGCCATGATCAGCGACTGCGGTGCGTCGGGCCGGTCGATCAGGAACACGCGCGGCTTGGCTTGCGCGGCGACCTGGGCGATGTTTTTGTGCGGGATCGCGCCAGCCGGCGCCTGCCAGTCGCCGAAGGCGGTGTTGAGCGCAGGGATGATCTTGTCCAGTGTGGTGTCGCCGGCGACCAGGATCTTCACGTTGTCCGGACGCAGCCAGCTGTGCTGGAACCGGCGCAGGTCATCCGCGTCCAGCGCCTTGATGCTGGCCTCGGTGCCGCTGCCGGTGAACGGGATGCCGTAGGCATGGTCGGCGCCGTACAGCAGCGGCGGCAAGGTGCGCAGCGCGAGCCCCACCGGCTGAGTCTTCTCCTGCGCGATGTCGGCCAGCCACTGCCCGCGCACGCGTTCGATGTCGGCGGGCTTGAACGCCGGATCGCGCACGATGTCGGCAAACAGCGTCAGCGAGGGCTGGAGCTGATCGTTCAATGCGTTGAGCGAGGCGCTGCAGCTGTCGAGCCCGCAACCGACCGTGGTGATCGCGCCCAGCCGCTGCTTGGTCTTGGCCACCTCCACCGAATCGAGCTTGCCGGTGCTTTCGTTCATCAGGCTGGCGGCGAAGTTCGCGGTGCCGAGCTTGTGGCCCTGATCGGCGGCATAGCCCGCGTCGAACAACAGTTGCACCTGGGTCACCGGAACGGTGTTGCGCCGGGCGAGGATCACCTCGATGCCGTTGTTGAGCTTGCCGCGTTCGAGCTGCGGGAAGCTCAGCGCGGGGAACGTGTCGACCTCCGGCACGCCCTTGCTGCGGTCGACCCCGCTCTTGGCGACGCTGTACGGGTGCGCGGGCGGCAGTTTCGGCTGCGGCCGGCCGGCGACGTCGCCTAGCGGCTTCACCGCCTTGTCCTCCGCCACCGGATCGAAGCCCTTGCCGGCGGGCAGCACGGTAAGCAGGTAGTCGCCCTTGCTCAGCCACTGGTCGGCCGCGGCCTTGACGCTGGCCGGCGTGGCCGCGTTGGCGCGTTCGAGATCGAGCCGGTAGGCACCGGGGTTGCCACGATAGACCTGACCTTCGGCGAGTATCACCGCCTTGCCGCCGAAGCCGCCGACCTTCTCCAGCCCGCGCACGAACTGGGCGCGGTTGCCGATCTTGGCGCGTTCGAGTTCGTCGGCGGTGGGGCCGTCGGCGAGGAACTTCTTCAGTTCGTCGGCGATGGCGGCCTCCACCTTCGCCGGGTCCACGCCCTGTTTCACGTCGGCCTGGATCTGGAGCTGGCTGGCCAGCGCGAACGGAGCGATGCCGGCGGAAACGTCGTCCACCAACTTGTCCTGGTAAACCAGGCGCTGGTACAGCCGCGAGGTCTTGCCGCCGCCCAGTACCGCGCTGGCAAGGGCGAGCTGGATCGCCGCATCGCTGCCCAGCTGCGGCACCACCCAGGTCCGGTAGATGCGCGGCTGCGCCACGTGATCGTGCTGCACGCCGCGGGTGGATCCGGCCAGCGGGGTGATCCACGACTGCTGGTGCGCTACCGGCTGGCCGGCGGGGATATCGCCGAAGTACTTCATCGCCTTCGCGCGCGCCTCGGCCACCGTGATGTCGCCGGCCAGCACCAGGGTGGTGTTGGCGGCGCCGTAGTTGTCGTGGAACCACTGCTTCACGTCGGCCAGCGAAGCCGCGTCGAGATCCGCCATCGAGCCGATGGTGTCGTGCTGGTAGGGATGGTTCGCAGGGTAGGTGTTGGCGAGGATGTTTTCGTCGACGCGGCCGTAGGGCCGGTTCTCGCCCTGGCGCTTCTCGTTCTGCACCACGCCACGCTGGGTGTCGAGCTCCTTCTGGCCGATCGCGCCGAGCAGATGGCCCATGCGGTCGGATTCCATCCACAACGCCATGTCCAGCGCGGTGGTCGGCACGGTCTCGAAGTAATTGGTGCGGTCGAACCAGGTGGTGCCGTTCATGTCGGTGGCGCCAGCCAGCTCGAACGGCTGGAAATAAGTGCCCTTGTGGTGCTCCGAACCCGAGAACATCAGGTGCTCGAACAGATGGGCGAAGCCGGTCTTGCCCCTGGGTTCGTCGGCCGAACCGATGTGGTACCAGATGCTCACCGCCACCACCGGCGCCTTGTGGTCCTCGTGCACGATCACCGTGAGGCCGTTCGGCTAAGGTAAAGCGGGTATAGGCGATTTCCGGTACGCCATGGGCGGCCGGTGCGCTCTTCGCGGCCTCTGCCACGCCCGGCGCGACACCGCCAGCGACGCTCATCAGGCCCGCGATCAGCAGGGCCAGGGGCTTGCTTCCCATCGTGATGCTCCTTTTTGGGTCGGGTGTCGCCCGAGGCTAGGGGAGATCGCAAGTTCTTGGTAGTGACGAAGGGCACGGGCGTCCGCTCGGCTGTCCGGTCCAACCGTCCGACTGTCCGCGGACAAGCGACCAGCCGCTGCCTCCTATTTATAAAGTAAAGCAAATTCAATTGCTTGTGATTGATTTTCCAGTTGGCACGCGGATTGCACTTCGTTACGTGCAGGACCTACCTACCTTTGTCGGAGACACACCATGAAATACGAGAACCTGATGCTGAGCGGCCTGTTCGTCGTCTGCCTGCTGGTTTGCACCCTGGTGCTGGGCGCGATGCTGAAAGCCGTCCCCTCGTCGTTGCAGCTGGCCGCCAGCGGCAATGTCGGCAGCGCCCTGCTGGCTTCGCCCGCGCAATGCGCACTGCCCGCCGACGGCGTGATCTGCCCGCGGCTGCCGGGCTGAGCCCATCCCCACGACACGATTCCCGGAGAACCATCATGAAACACGAAACCCTGATGCTGCACGGCCTGTTCGCCGCCTGCCTGCTGGTCTGCACCCTGGTGCTGGGCTCGATGCTGACGGCCAGCCCGGCCTCGCTGCAACCGGCCGCCTCCCCCGCACTGGCGATCTCGACCAGCCCCTGCGTCGTGGCGAACAACCTGCAGTGCCCGTTGTCGCGCGGCTGATCGCCCGCATGATTGGATCGCGCGCCACTGTGCACGCGATAATCGCCGGATGCTGCATGTCATCCTGTTCCGTCCCGAGATTCCGCCGAACACCGGCAACGTCATCCGCCTGTGCGCCAATACCGGCGCCGCGCTGCACCTGATACGACCGCTCGGTTTCGCGCTCGACGACGCGCGCCTGCGCCGCGCAGGCCTGGACTACCACGAATACGCCCGCGTGCTGGTGCACGACAGTCTCGACGACTGCCTCGCCGCGATCGGCCAGCCGCGCGTATACGCCTTCACCACGCGCGGCCGCACGCGCCATGTTGACGCCTGTTACGCCGACGGCGACGCACTGCTGTTCGGCTGCGAGACCGCCGGCCTGCCCGCCGCGGTGGTCGACGCCATTCCCGAGGCGCAGCGCATGCGCCTGCCGATGCGGCCGGACAGCCGCAGCCTCAACCTTTCCAACGCCGTCGCCGTCGCCGTCTACGAGGCGTGGCGACAACTGGGTTTCGACGGCGCCACCGATTGAGAGGCCTCCTGCCGCCCGCGGACGCGCGGCAGAGGGGTTGGGGAGATGGCATCGCCCGTTACAATCGCGGCATGACCGATCCCACTCCCAACGCCTGGCTGCCGTCGCCGCTGCGCAAGCTGGCCGGACGCGCGCTGGAAACCGCGCTGAACCACACGCTGTCGCTCGATCCCGACACGCAGCACAAGCTCGCCGCGCTGAACGGCCGCCGCGTGCTGCTGCACTTGCGCGGCCCGGAACTGGCGCTGGCCGTGAGCGTGGAGGACGGCCAACTCAAGGTCGGACCGCCGGACGCAAGCGAAACCGGCGCCAGCACGCTGCGTGTGGCCGCCACGCCCGGCAGCCTGCTGGCGATGGCGCTGCGCCGCGGCGACGACAGCGTGGCACCGGGCAAAGTGGAGATCGCCGGCGACGCCGACCTCGCGCGGCGGCTGGAAAAACTCGCCTCGCAGTTCGCCCCGGACTTCGAGGAAGCATTCGCGCGCAGCTTTGGCGACGTACTGGGCGTGCCGCTGGCGCGCGCCGTGCGCAAGGCCCTCGCGCACGCAAAGGAAACCTCCAGCCACCTGGTCGAGGACGGCGCCGCCTGGCTGCGCGACGAATCGCGCCTCGCGCTGGCGCCCGGCGAGGCAGAGGCCTTCCTCGACGGCGTGGATGCGCTGCGCGAGCGCGGTGAACGACTGGAAGCGCGGCTGGCCCGACTGGAAGCGCGCCTGAAAGGAAAATCCGCGTGACCCCGCTGACCGTCGTACCGCGCCTGCTGCGCGTCGCCATCGTGCTGCTGCGCTACCGGCTCGACGAGCTGGTCGATGCCACCCACCTGTTCCGTCCGTTGAAGCTGCTGCGCCCGCTGCTGGGCCGGCCCGTCGTCGACGTGCGGCCCCTGGCGCGCGGCGCCCGGCTGCGCCTGGCGCTTACCGAGCTGGGTCCGATCTTCGTCAAGGCTGGCCAGGTGCTCTCCACCCGCCGCGACCTGGTACCCGAGGACATCGCCGACGAGCTGGCCTTGCTGCAGGATCAGGTGCCGCCCTTCCCCGGCGTCGAGGCCAAAGCGATCGTCGAAGCCGAACTGAAGGCGCCGCTCAGCCGGCTATACGCCCGATTCGACGAAACGCCGCTCGCCTCCGCCTCGATCGCCCAGGTGCACGCCGCGGAGCTCTCTGATGGCCGCGCGGTGGTGGTGAAGGTGTTGCGCCCCGGCATCGACGCCAAGATCGCCCGCGACGTGCGCCTGCTGCATTCGCTGGGCCTGCTCGCGCAACGCTGGCATCCGAACGCCGACAAGATCCGCCCGCTCGACGTGGTCGCCGAAGTCGAGAAGATGCTGGAGCACGAACTGGACCTGCAGCGTGAAGGCGCCAGCGCCAGCCTGCTGCGGCGCAATTTCGCCAGCGGCGTGGATCTCTATGTGCCCGAGGTGCACTGGGACCTGACCGCGCAACGCGTGCTCACGCTGGAGCGCGTGCACGGCATCAGCAGCGACGACATCGCCGCGATCGACGCCGCCGGCATCGACCGCAAGGCGCTCGCCGCAAAGGGCGTGCGGGTGTTCTACGAACAGGTGTTCCGCGACAACTTCTTCCACGCCGACGCCCATCCCGGCAACATCTGGGTGGACCCCACGCGCACCACCGAGCCGCGCTTCATCGCGCTGGACTTCGGCATCATGGGTTCGCTGCCCGAGGCCGACCAGTACTGGCTGGCGCAGAACTTCATCGCGCTGTTCGAACGCGACTACGCGCGCATCGCCAAGCTGCACGTGGACGCGGGCTGGATGCCGTCCACGGTGCGGCTGGACGAGCTGGAAGCGGCGGTACGCACGGTGTGCGAACCCTATTTCACCCGCCCGCTGTCACAGATCTCGTTGGCCGAACTGGTGGTGAAGCTGTTCCAGACCGCGCGCCGCTTCGAGCTGACCCTGCAACCGCAGCTGATCCTGCTGCAGAAGACCTTGCTCAACATCGAAGGCGTAGGCCGCCTGCTCGATCCCGAGATCGACATCTGGGCGGTGGCGCATCCCGTGCTGAAGCGCATCCTGCGCGAGCGCTACAGCCCGCTGCGCACGCTACGCGAAGTGCGCAAGCGCCTGCCGGAGTGGTTCCATCTCGCCCCGCGCCTGCCCGAACTGGTGCATGACTCGCTGGAGCGCATCGCGCGCGGCGAACACCGCCTGCTCGCCGACGTCGACACGCTCAGCCACCAGAGCCATCTGCTGCGCCGGCTGCTGCGCATGATCGCCGGCGGCGCATTTGGCGCCACCCTGCTGCTGTGCGCCACCTTGCTGTGGGCGCTGGCGCCCCAGCACGGACCGTGGTTGCCGCTGGGCATGGGTGTCGCCGGGGTGCTGGCGTTCGGCTGGGGCTGGATGCGTTCGCACTGAACACGCAGCAGCACTTCATGCTCGACATCCTCTACCAGGACGACGCCCTGATCGCGGTGAACAAACCCGCGGGCCTGCCCGTGCACCGCTCGGCAATGGTGAACGACGCCGAGCAATATCTGGTCGATGTGCTGCGCGACCAGGTGGGCGGCAACGTCTACCTCGCGCACCGGCTCGATCGCGCCACCAGCGGTGTGCTGCTGGTGGCGCGCAGCAGCGACGTCGCCGCGGCCCTGGGCGAACAGTTCATGGGCCGCGATGTGCGCAAGCAGTATCTGGTGGTGGTGCGCGGCTGGCCGGAGCCGGCCGAGGACGTGATCGACTACCCGCTACCTGGCTCGCGCGAGACTGGCCCGCGCCGCGAGGCGCGCACGCGCTACCGTCGGCTCGCCACCGTCGAAGTGCCGATCGAACTCGGCCGCTACCCCCAGCAGCGCTACGCCTTGCTGCTGGCCGAACCGGAAAGCGGCCGCTTCCGCCAGATCCGCAAACACCTCGCCCACATCCACCATCCGGTGATCGGCGACTGCCAGCACGGCCGCGGCGATCACAACCGCCTCTACAAGCAGCACTTCGCCTGCCATCGCATGCTGCTGCACGCATGGCGGCTGGACTTCCGGCATCCGGTGAGCGGCACGGCGATGACGCTGGAAGCACCGCTGGATGGCGAGTACAGCGCACTGCTGGCGCGCTTCGGCTGGGCGCTTCCCGGGAACGCGCCGAGCGACAATCCACCCCGTTCGCCCTGAACGCAGCCGCGCGACGGGGCTGCGACTCCGCGCCTGCGCCGCTACGCCCAGCCGGACGGATACGTGCATCCTCTCGCCCGTGCCATCCCCTAAACTCCCCCGCATGCTGACTATCAGCCGCACCCTTTCCCTGCCCGAATCCGAGCTGGCCGAGCGCTTCCTGCGCGCCGACGGCCCCGGCGGGCAGCACGTGAACCGCACCGAGAGCGCGGTGGAACTGCGTTTCGACGTAGCGCGTTCACCCACCTTGCCGGAGCCGCTGCGCGAACGCCTGCTGGCGCGGCGCGACCGCCGGCTCACCGACGAAGGTGTGCTGGTGATCCAGGCGCGCCGCTTCCGCGACCAGGCCCGCAACCGCGACGACGCACGCGAGCGGCTGGTGGAGATCATCCGTGGCGCACTGACTGTCCCGAAGAAGCGCGTGGCGACGAAACCCACGCGCGCCTCGAAGGAGCGCCGCCTTGCCGGCAAGCAGCAACGCGGCAAGCTAAAGCAGACGCGCTCGCGCAAGCCGGTGATCGATTGATGAGCGCCGTCCCCACCCCGACGCAGTTGCCGCCCCGCATGCCGCGACTGCGCGACGGCTGGCGCCGGCGCCTTTGCCGCAGCGTGCTGCGCCTGTGCGGCTGGAGCCTGGTCGGCGATTTCCCCGACCTGCCGAAACTGGTGCTGATCGCGGCCCCGCATTCCTCGTGGTGGGACGGCGTGTGGGGCCTGCTGATAAAAGTTTCCATCGGCGCCGACATCCATTTCATGGCCAAGCAGGAGCTGTTCCGCGGCCCGCTCGGCGCCTTGCTGGTCAAGCTGGGCGGCATGCCGATCAACCGCGGCAGCGCGCAAGGCGTGGTCGAACAGATGATCGATCAGTTCCACCAGCGCGAGCAGTTGTGGCTGGGCATCGCGCCGGAAGGCACGCGGCGCCACGTGCCGCGGTGGAAGAGCGGCTTCTGGCGCATCGCCCACGATGCCGGCGTGCCGGTGTTCCCGGTGGCCTTCCACTACCCCGACAAGACCATCCACCTCGGCCCGCCGTTCGACACCACGGACGACATGGACGCCGACATGGCGCGGCTGCGTGCGTTCTACACACCGTTCCAGGGCAAATACCACGGCGTATGACCACCATGCTCGGCATCCAGCATTACGACGCCTTCCTGCTCGCCTGCATCGCGCTGAACCTCACGCCCGGGCTGGACACGTTCTACATCCTCGCGCGCAGCGGGCGCGAAGGCCATGCGGTGGGACTGGGCGCCGCGCTGGGCATCAACGCCGGCTGCGTGGTGCACACGCTGGCCGCGGTACTCGGCCTGTCGGCGCTGCTGATGACCTCGGCCGTGGCCTTCGCGGTGCTGAAATACCTCGGCGCTGCCTACCTGGCGTGGATCGGCCTGCGCATGCTGCTCAGCCGGCAGCACGAACGCAGGCCGACGCAGACGCGCGGCACCGGCTTCGCCGCCGCGTTCCGCCAGGGCATGCTCACCAACGTGCTGAATCCCAAGGTGGCGTTGTTCTATCTCGCCTTCCTGCCACAGTTCGTGTCGCTGCACGCCGTCCATCCGCAGCTTGGCTTGCTGGTGCTGGGCGCCAGCTTTATCGGCACCGGGCTCAGCTGGTCGCTGGTGCTGGCCATGGCGGGCGGCCACATCCACCGCCTGCTGCAGCGCAAGCCACAGGTCGGCCAGTGGATGGACCGCATCTGCGGCGCGGTGCTGCTGGGCTTCGGCCTGAAACTGGCGTTCCAGCAACGCAGCTGAAGCACCGGGACATTTTCAGACAGCACCAGGGAAGTCGATGAACGCCAGGCGTGCGTGCTTCCTGCTTTTTGCGGTGTTTCCGCTGCTCTTCGGCGGTGCCGCCACTGTGGCCGCGACGCCGCAATCATCGGCATGGCAGCATCAGCTCGATCTGTTGGTACGGAAAGCGCAGCCCGGTACGCTCGGCGTCACCGTGGTCGATCTGCAGAGCGGCCAGGCATGGCGTGCGAATGCCAATCGCGCATTCCCGATGATGAGCGTATTCAAGGCGCCGGTGGCCGCCGCCGTGCTGGCAGGCATCGAACAGGGCCGATGGTCCTTCGACCAGACCGCCGTCGTGCAGCGCGACGAACTCGAGTCGGGCACGATCCGCGACCACTTCCAGGGCGAACGGATGCGCTTCTCCGTGCGCCAGCTGCTCACCGATGCCGTGAGCCACAGCGACAATACGGCTGTCGATACGCTGCTCAAGGTCATCGGCGGCCCGCAGGTCGTGACCGCCTTCCTTCGTGCCCATGGCATCGACGGCATGCGCGTGGATCTTGGCGAACGCGGCTTCGCACCCGTCTTCGACGATCTCCAGCCCGGCCAGTCGCCGCCTGCCCACGAGACGGATGCGCAGCAGCTCGCGAGGCTGCGCCGCGGCTACCGTGCCTACCTTGCCGATCCGCGCAACCGCAGCACACCGGACGCCGCCGCCGACTTCCTGCGCAAGCTGTGGAACAAGCAACTCCTGTCGCCCGCCTCGACGGCCTACCTGCTCGACCTGATGTACGCGCAGACGACGCCGAGCCGCCTCCGGCTGGGCCTGCCGCCGGGTGTGCGACTGGCCGACAAGTGCGGCACCTCGTACACGCTGGAGCACACCACGGCCGCCTACAACGACATCGGCATCCTGAGCTGGCCCGATGGCCGCGCGTTGATAGTGGCCGCGTTCCTCACCGCGTCGACTGCCCCGAAAGACCAGCGCGACGCACTCTTTGCCGAGCTCGCGCGCACAGTAGCCGGCGCCTTGCCCCCGCGCGACGTGACGGCTAGCGCTCCGAGTGTCCCGACTCGTCGTAATCCCGGTACGTCAGCAAGCCCGGGCGGATCAGGTCGATGAAGGCACGCGCCTCGGCGCTGAGGAACTTGCCCTTGCGCATCACCACGCCGTAGCTGCGCTGCGGAAACCAGCGCTGCATGTTGCGCACGGCGAGGCGCGCCTGGTCGGCCTCGGTGATGCAGATGCCGGTGACAATCGAGATGCCGAGGCCCATCGCCACGTATTCCTTGATCACATCCCAGCCGCCCACCTCGATCGCCACCCGGTACGGCACCTGGTTCTGCTGGAACACCAGGTCGACCAGGCGGTAGGTGGACAACCGCTGCGGCGGCAGGATCAGGCCGTAGGGCGAGAGGTCCTGCAGCTCCAGCGGCTCCTTTTCCGCCAGCGGATGGTCGGGCGGCAGGATCAGCATCGGGTCGTAATGGCGCACGGGCGCCCAGGCGATATCGTGCGGCACGTCCAGCATCGAGCCCACGGCGAAGTCGGCCTTGTCCTCGCGCAGCATGGCGAGGCCGTCCCTGCCGGTGACGTTGGCCAGTTGCAAGTGCACGGCGGGATACCGCTCGCGATAACGACGCACCAGCTCCGGCAGCAAGTACTGGATGGTGGAGGTACCGGCAGCGATGACGAGCCGGCCGGCCTGCAGGCCCTGCACCTTGGCCTGGAAATCGCGGTCGAGGTTTTCCCAGCCCTCCACCAGCGGACGCGCCAGTTCGTACAGTGCCTCGCCCGCGTCGGTGAGATTGATGCGACGGCGACGGCGCTCCAGCAGGCTGACACCCAGCTCGCGCTCCAGCGCCTGCAACTGCAGGCTCACCGAGGGCTGGGACAGGTACAGCGCCTCGGCGGCGCGGCTCAGCGTGCCCAGCTTCACCGTGGCCACGAAGGCGCGTAGTTGCTTGTGGCGATTGCCCTTGTAGTAGTAACGGGCAGCTTCCGTCTCGGAACCATGCGCCGCAGTACGTTTTTTTGGCGTGCCGCGAAGCGGCTTTTTCGGCGACCCTGCCTTGCCTGAGGGTGATTTTCGCTCTGTCATATCAGTGACTTGAAAGTCTTATTGATATTGACAATATCAAAAATTGAAACATTTGCTTTGTCAAACTATGAATGCATGACCTAGCTTCGAGTCATCCAACGACACGGAGCCGATCATGGCCTTGCCCCGGGAACGCCTCGATACCGAAGCCGTGCAATTGCACGCCAAGCCCAACCCCGCCCAGCAGGCGATCCTCAGCCCGGGCGCACTGGCTTTCCTCGCCGACCTGCACCGGCGCTTCGATGCTCGCCGCCGCGAACTGCTGGCCGCCCGACGCGAGCGCCAGGCCCGCTGGGACGCCGGCGAATTGCCGGATTTCCGCGCAGACACTGCCGCGATCCGTGACAGCGAGTGGGCGGTGGGTCCGATCCCACCCGCGCTGCGCGACCGCCGCGTGGAGATCACCGGGCCGGTGGAGCGCAAGATGATCATCAACGCGCTGAACTCCGGCGCCAAGGTGTTCATGGCCGACTTCGAGGACTCCTCGGCGCCCAGTTTCGCCAACCAGCTCGATGGCCAGATCAACCTGCGCGACGCGGTGGCGGGCACGCTGGCCTACACCTCGCCCGAGGGCAAGGCCTATCGCGTGGCCGAGAACCCCGCCGTGCTGGTGGTGCGTCCGCGCGGCTGGCACCTGCCCGAGCGCCACCTCACCGTGGACGGCGAGCCGATGGCTGGCGCACTGGTCGACTTCGGCCTGTATGCGTTCCACAACGCGCGCGCCCTGCACCGGCGCGACCGCGGCCCTTACTTCTACCTGCCCAAGCTGGAGAGCATGGAAGAAGCCGCGCTGTGGGACGCAGTGATAGCACATGCGGAAACCGAATTGGATCTGCCGGCCGGCAGCATGAAGGTCACCGTGCTGATCGAGACGCTGCCTGCCGCATTCCAGATGCACGAGATCCTGCACGCCCTGCAATCTCGTGCGGTGGGCCTGAACTGCGGGCGCTGGGATTACATCTTCTCCTACCTGAAGACCTTGCGCGGCCATCGCGACCGCTTGCTGCCCGAGCGTGGCCAGGTGCAGATGACGGTGCCGTTCCTGAAGGCGTATTCGGAGCTGCTGATCCAGACCTGCCACCGGCGCGGCGCGTTCGCGATGGGCGGCATGGCGGCGCAGGTACCGATCAAGGGCGACGAGGCTGCCAACGAGACCGCCCTGGCCAAGGTGCGCGCCGACAAGCTGCGCGAAGTGAAGGCCGGTCACGATGGCACCTGGGTGGCGCACCCCGCGCTGGTGCCGGTGGCGCAGGCGGTCTTCGACGAATACATGCCGGAACCGAACCAGCGCGACGTGGAGCGCGACGACGTGCGCGTGGGCCGCGAACAACTGCTGGCGCCCTGCCCGGGCACCATTACCCGCGCCGGCTTCGACAACAACGTCGAGGTGTGCCTGCGCTACACGGCGGCATGGCTGGACGGCCAGGGCTGCGTGCCAATCCACCATCTGATGGAGGACGCCGCCACCGCCGAGATCGCCCGCGCGCAGCTATGGCAGTGGCTGCATCACGGCGAACTGGCGTTTCCCGACCATGCGCCGATCGATTTCGCGCTGTTCGATCACGCGCTCGCTACCCACACCCACCGCCTGCGCGACAGCGCCCACCCCGGCGCCGACCGCGCCGACGACGCCGCCGCGCTGATCCGCGCCTTGATCCACGCCGGGACGCTCGCCGACTTCCTCACCCTGCCTGCCTACGAGCAGCTCGCCTGAACACCTTCCACGGAGCAACGCCATGAAGACTTCGCTGCCCGCCGTCGAGCAGATCACGCTGGACTGGAACAACAATCCGCGCTGGATCGGCATCCGGCGCAACTACAGCGCCGAGGACGTGGTGCGCTTGCGCGGCACTGTGCCGGTGGAGCACTCGCTGGCCCGCCGCGGCGCCGAACGACTGTGGAAATCGCTGCACAAGGAAGATTTTGTCAACGCGCTGGGCGCGCTCACCGGCAACCAGGCCATGCAGCAGGTGAAGGCCGGCCTGCAGGCGATCTATCTCAGTGGCTGGCAGGTCGCCGCCGACGCAAACAATGCCGGCGAGATGTATCCCGACCAGTCGCTCTACCCCGCGAATTCCGTGCCGCAGGTGGTCAAGCGCATCAACAACACCTTGCTGCGCGCCGACCAGCTGCACCACGCCGAAGGCAACGACGGCATCGATTGGCTGGCGCCGATCGTGGCCGATGCCGAGGCCGGCTTCGGCGGCGTGCTCAACGCCTTCGAGCTGATGAAGGCGATGATCGAGGCCGGCGCCGCCGGCGTGCACTTCGAGGACCAGCTCGCCAGCGTGAAGAAGTGCGGCCACATGGGCGGCAAGGTGCTGGTGCCCACTCGCGAGGCTGTCGACAAGTTGAACGCCGCGCGCCTCGCCGCCGACGTGCTCGGCGTGCCCACCTTGATCGTGGCGCGCACCGATGCCGACGCGGCCGACCTGCTCACCTCGGACATCGACGACAACGACAAGCCCTTCGTCACCGGCGAACGCACCGTGGAAGGCTTCTTCCGCGTGCGCCCGGGGCTGGAGCAGGCGATCAGCCGCGGCCTCGCCTACGCGCCCTACGCGGACCTGGTCTGGTGCGAGACCAGCAAGCCGAACCTCGACGATGCACGCCGCTTCGCCGAAGCGATCCGCGCGAAGTTCCCCGGCAAGCTGCTCGCCTACAACTGCTCGCCCAGCTTCAACTGGAAGAAAAATCTCGACGACGCCACCATCGCGAAATTCCAGCAGGAACTGGGCGCGATGGGCTACAAGTTCCAGTTCATCACCTTGGCCGGGTTCCACAGCCTGAACTACGGCATGTTCGATCTTGCCCACGGCTATGCGCGGCGCCAGATGAGCGCGTTCGTGGAACTGCAGGAAAGGGAATTCGCCGCAGCGGAGCGCGGCTTCACCGCGGTCAAGCACCAGCGCGAGGTGGGCACTGGCTACTTCGACGCGGTGACCCAGGCGATCCAGCAGGGGCAATCGTCGACCACGGCGCTGAAGGGTTCCACCGAGGAGGCACAGTTCCAGCGCACTGCAGTGGGTTGATCTCCGCGCATTGGAGCGCATCTTGTGTGCGATGGCTCCTGGTTTCGATCAGGCAACAGAGTCTTCGCGCGCAGGGTGCATTTCCACAGGTGGCACCAGCACGATCACCACCCAGCCCGGCCTGGGCTCCAGTTCGCGTTTGGCGGAAGCCACCCGCAGCGTGCCGCGTTCCTCCACGCCGAACAGCAGCACGCTGTCCGAGCCGTACTGCTCGATGAAATGCGGCCAGTCGAAGGTGGCGCTCAGGCGTGTGGACTTGATCCGCCAGCCACGCGCCAGCAGCTCGGCGAAGCGCGCGTGCGTCATCGTGTCCTCGAACAGCGCCGGCGCCAGCAGCTTGTCGGCCAGCGCGGCGCGTTCGGTGCTTTCCTCCGGCGCCAGCACGCGCAAGCGGTAGACTTTCTCGCGACCGAACTCCTGCCGGTAATGCACGGAAGCCAAGGTATTGCGCTCGCGATGGGTGGACATCGCCAGCAGCCGACCAATGCCGGCGAGGTCGAGATGGCGTTCGGCATGCGGCGAGGCCGGATTGCCGAAGAACGTATTCAGCCCTTCCATGCGCGCACGGCGGATGCCGTCGTGATCGTCGTCGGCCAGCACCACGCGAAAGCCTGCCTCGTGCAGTGCCTTGCCGATGCCACGCGCCACCGTATCGGCGCCGAAGATCAGCACGCCGCGCGGTTCCGGCTCAGCCACTTTCAGCCACAGCGCCAGCGGCCGCGCGGTGGCGCTCTGCAGCACCACGGTGCCGATGATGAGGATGAACACCAGCGGCACCAGCACCTCAGCGCCGGCCACGCCCAGCGCCTGCAGGCGCAAGGCGAACAGCGCCGAGACCGAGGCCGCCACGATGCCGCGCGGCGCCACCCAGCCGATCAACGCGCGCTCGCGCCAGTCCAGCGCGCTGCCGAGACTGGAAACCAGTACGGTGAGCGGCCGCACCACGAATTGGGCAAACAGGAAGATCGCGAGACCTTCCCACAACAGGTGCCCCGGCAACGGCCACGGCAGCCGCGCCGCGAGCAGGACGAACAGCAGCGACACCAGCAGCGTGGTGAGGTGCTCCTTGAAGTCGAGGATGTCGTCGATGTGCACGCCGCGCATGTTGCCCAGCGCGATGCCCATGATCGTCACGGTGAGCAGGCCCGACTCGTGCGCGACCGCGTTGGAACCAGTGAAGGCCAAAAGCACTACGGCCAACGTGCCGTAGTTCTGCAGGTATTCGGGAATCAGCTGGCGCCGCAGCAGGAGACCCAGCAGCAGCGCGGCCAGCGCACCGACCAGCACACCGCACCCCACCGTGGCGACGAATACGCCGAGGGTGTGGCCTTCCTGGCGCGATACCACCGCCTCGTAGATCAGCACCGCGAACAGCGCCCCCAGCGGATCGATCACGATGCCTTCCCAGCGCAACGTGTTGGCGATGCGCGCGTTCGGCCGCAGCGTGCGCAGCATCGGTGCGATCACGGTGGGTCCGGTGACACAGGTGAGCGCGCCGAACAACAGCGCGATCGGCCAAGCCGTGCCGGCCACCACATGCGCCGCCGCGGCAAGCAGCAGCAAGGCGAGCAAGGCACCGTAACTCACCAGGCCGCGCACCGCACTGCCGATGCCGGGCAATTCATGAAAGCGTAGCGTGAGGCTGCCTTCGAACAGGATCAGCGCCACCGCCAGCGACACCATCGGGAACAGCAACGGCCCCAGCAGTTTGTCCGGATGCAGCAGGCCGCTCACCGGTCCCAGCAGCAGGCCGGCCAGCAGCAGGAACACGATCGCGGGCAGCTTCACCCGCCATGCCAGCCACTGGCACAGGAAGCCGATCACCAGCATGCCGGTAAGCATCAGGCCCGGTTCGATGCCCATCGCGATCCTTGTCTGCCGTTCGGGTGGTTATCGGAGCACGCACGGACGCGGCGCGTCCAGAACGAGAAATGGGGGAAGAAGCGTGAAGCGCGAGAGAACAACGGAGCGCCTTCGATGCATGCCGCCCCACTCTTCCCCACCACGCCTGCGTTACATCCGCCGGTACTGCAATGCCTCGGCCAGATGTTCGCGTTCGAGCAACGCGACGCCGCCATCGAGATCGGCGATCGTGCGCGCCACCCGCAACACGCGATGATAGGCGCGCGCGGAGAGCCCCAGCCGCTCCAGCGCCTGCTCGTACCAGCGCCGTTCTGCCGAACCCAGCGCGCAATCGCGCTCCAGCTCGCGATGGCTGATCTCCCCGTTGGGCCGTCCCGCGCGCATCAGGGCGTGCCGTCGCGCCCGCAGCACGCGAGCACGCACCGTGGCGGAATCCTCGTCGCGCGCGCCACGCGCTGCATCCATCTCGCGCAACGGCAGGGGCGGCACCTCGACCGCGAGATCGATACGATCCAGCAACGGTCCGGATATCCGCGCGCGATAACGTTGGACCTGCTCGGGCGTGCAGCGGCATTGCCGCCGCGGATCGCCGGCGTAGCCGCAGGGGCACGGATTCATCGCTGCCACCAGCTGGAACTGCGCGGGAAAGGTGGATTGCCGCGCCGCGCGCGAAACCACGATGCAACCCGACTCCAGCGGCTCGCGCAGCACCTCCAGCACGTGACGGCTGAACTCCGGCAGCTCGTCCAGAAACAGCACGCCGTTGTGCGCCAGCGAAATCTCGCCCGGCCGCGGCTGCGAACCGCCGCCCACCAGCGCCACCGCCGAGGCGGTATGGTGCGGCGCCCGGAACGGCCGGCGCCGCCAACGTGCGGGATCGGTGGCTTGGCCGGCCACCGACAGCACCGCGCAGGTTTCCAGCGCCTCGGATTCGGAAAGCGGCGGCAGGATGCCGGGAAGGCGTTCGGCCAGCATGGTCTTGCCGGTGCCTGGCGGCCCCACCAGCAGCAGGTGATGGCCGCCCACGGCGGCAATCTCCAGCGCCCGCCGGGCCTGCAATTGTCCACGCACATCGCGCAGATCGGGGCCGTCGTGGATGCCGCCCTCGCTGGACACACCCGTCGGTGTCGGCAGATCCTGCGCGCCGCGCAGCCAGCCACAGACCTCGGCCAGGGTATCGGCCACGCGCACGTCCACTTCCGACACCAGCGCGGCTTCGGCGGCGTTCGCGCGCGGCACCACCACGCGGCGGCCACGCGCTCGCGCCCGTAGCAACGCCGGCAACACGCCGGACACGCTGCGCAGCGAACCGCTCAGCGCCAGCTCGCCAAGGAATTCGCAGTCGTCCAGCTTCTCGCGCGGCACCTGGCCGCTGGCGGCGAGAATGCCTAGCGCGATCGGCAGGTCGAAGCGGCCCCCGTCCTTGGGCAACTCGGCCGGCGCCAGGTTCACGGTGACCTTGCGGCCGGGGTACTCGAAGGCGGTGTTCTGGATCGCCACCCGCACGCGGTCGCGCGCCTCGCGCACGGCGGCTTCGGGCAGGCCCACGATGTTGGTGGCCGGCAAGCCGCCGGAAAGATGCACCTCGACCATCACCTGCGGTGCGGCGATGCCTTCCTGGGCGCGGCTGAGGGTGACGGCGAGGCTCATGGAGCCATCGGCTGCACGCGCGCGCGGAAATCGCCGTCACACACGAGCATCGAGCGACTCCATTCGCGGCGTCTGGTAAGAAATAACCGCCCCCGACCGTTAGCTCGGGGTGAGGGTGACAGATCGGGGGCGGCTCCCGGGAGGCTTGGTCGTGCTAGTCCCCGCGGGTGGCGGCAGCGGCCTCGAGTTCGGCCACGCGTCGCTCCAACTCCTCGACCTTGGCGCGGGTGCGTGCAAGCACCTGGCTCTGGACGTCGAATTCCTCGCGGGTGACCAGATCGAGGCGGCGCAATCCCTGCGCCAGGACATCGTGGAAATTGGTTCGCAAATCCTGTTGCGCCTGTGCCACTCCGGGCGGAACCAACGATGCCAGGCGTCGTGCCAGCTGGTCGATATCAAGTCGGTCCATCATGGACGACGCCTCGAACTTGTCGGGGAAAAGTATCCGTGAACAAAAGATGGACGCGCCATCGGCCGACTCCGTGATTTGGTGTAGGGATTTTCCTACAGCCAACGCTCCCGCGACAGCGGAAGGCCGTAAAGGCACAATGGCGGTCCGCGTCACGCCGGACGCCCTTGTCGAGGACACCCCATGAAGCTGGTCGTGGCGATCATCAAGCCGTTCAAGCTCGACGACGTGCGCGAGGCGCTGGCCGAGGTCGGCGTGCAAGGCATCACGGTGACCGAGGTGAAGGGCTTCGGCCGCCAGAAAGGCCACACCGAGCTGTACCGCGGCGCCGAATACGTGGTCGATTTCCTGCCCAAGATCAAGCTGGAGGCGGCGGTGGCCGACGAACAGCTCGACCGCGTGCTGGAGGCGATCCAGAACTCCGCCCGCACCGGCAAGATCGGCGACGGCAAGATCTTCGTCAGTTCCCTGGAGCAGGTGATCCGCATCCGTACCGGCGAGCTGGACCAGGACGCGCTGTAACCCGTCCAGGCGCTTTCCGCCCGCCCTGCAGCGGCCCGCCCGGCTTCGCGCCGAAAGCCGGCGCCGCACACCCAGACTGCAGCCCCACCCCTGTCGACCAGACAGCGCGACCGCCGCCGCGCGGCCCTGCCATGCTGCGGGTCGAGAGCACTTATCCACCGACTTGTACACAAGTTATTGGGTTGACCCCTCCCGATCAACCCGATATGTTGTGCTTGTCGGTGCCCTGCCAGACGCGATCGTCGGCCGGGCTCAAAAGGGAATCCGGTGCGAATCCGGAACTGCCCCGCAGCGGTAAGCGGAAACGAACGCCTTGAGATCGCACTGGCTCGCAGCGGCCGGGAAGCGAAGGCAAGTAGGCGGGCCGCAAGGCCCATGTCCGCAAGTCCGAAGACCTGCCGACACGGCATGGCCGGAGCGCCATGCCGAGTGGTGACGGCTTCCGCGGGGAGGCGCGTCGGATCATCGGGCTTGCCGCCCGATGGCGCGACCGTCCGCGAGCAACCGCCACTTCAGCCCTGCGCGCGGGAGCAGGTGGTTGATCACCACGGTCTGGAGTCACCGACATGCAGCCTCTCGATACCGCCGCCCGCGAGCGTTCCGGCGCCCGCGCGGAGCCGTCCGTGTTTTCCGCCGGGGCCGACGAGGCCACGGCACCCACCAGCGAAACCCCGATGCCTGCCACACAAGAAAAACAACAAGCCGCCCCGGCCGAACCTTTCGCCCTCACCCCGCCGCACAACCCCGGCCAGATGCGCGTGACCAAGCGCAATGGCGGCCAGGAGACGGTGGACGTCAACAAGATCGTGCGCGCGGTGACCCGCAGCGCCGAAGGCCTGCATGCGGTCGACCCGCTGCGCGTGGCGCTGAAAACCATCGGCGGCCTGTACGACGGCGCCACCACGCAGGAGCTGGACCAGCTCTCGATCCGCACCGCCGCCGCCCTCACCGCCGAGGAGCCCGAATACGGCCAGCTCGCCGCGCGCCTGCTCGGCGCCTATATCGAAAAGGAAGTGAGCGGCCAGGAAATCCAGAGCTTCTCGCAGTCGATCGCGCGCGGCGCCGAACTGGGCATCCTCAACGACCGCCTGCGCGACTTCGTCGCCGCGAACGCACGCAAGCTCAACGACGCGATCGATACGCTGGCCACGCGCCGCTTCGAGTATTTCGGCCTGCGCACGGTGTACGACCGCTACCTGCTGCGCCATCCGCAGAAGCGCCTGGTGATCGAGACGCCGCAGCACTTCTTCATGCGCATCGCCTGCGCGCTGGGCGGCAGCGAGATCGGCGAGACGCTGGAGCTGTACCGCCTGCTGTCCTCGCTGGAATACATTGCCAGCTCGCCCACGCTGTTCAACGCCGGCACCGCGCACGAGCAGCTCAGCTCGTGCTTCCTGCTCGACTCGCCGACCGACTCGCTGGAATCGATCTACGACAAGTACGCCGATGTGGCGAAGCTCAGCAAGTTCGCCGGCGGCATCGGCCTGGCCTATTCGCGCGTGCGGTCGCGCGGCTCGCTGATCAAGGGCACCAACGGCCACTCCAACGGCCTGGTGCCGTGGCTGAAGACGCTGGACGCCTCGGTGGCCGCGGTGAACCAAGGCGGCAAGCGCAAGGGCGCCGCCTGCGTGTACCTGGAGCCGTGGCACGCCGACATCGAGGAATTCCTCGAACTGCGCGACAACACCGGCGACGAGGCGCGCCGCACGCATAACCTCAACCTCGCCAACTGGATCCCCGACGAATTCATGCGCCGCGTGGAGAGCGACGGCGAGTGGTCGCTGTTCGATCCCAAGATCGTGCCGCACTTCGTCGACAGCTGGGGCGAGACCTTCGAGCGTGCCTACCGCGAAGCCGAAGCGAACGGCCTGGCGGCGAAGAAGGTGAAGGCGCGCGAGTTGTACGCCCGCATGCTGCGCACGCTGGCGCAGACCGGCAACGGCTGGATGACCTTCAAGGACCGCAGCAACGCCACCAGCAACCAGACCGCGAAGGCGGAAAACGTCATCCACCTGTCGAACCTGTGCACCGAGATCCTGGAGGTGACCAACGCCGGCGAGACGGCAGTGTGCAACCTGGGCTCGATCAATCTGGCCCGCCACGTGGTGCCGAACGTCGATGGCAGCGTCGCTTTCGATTTCGCCAAGCTCGCCGCGACGGTGCGCACCGCGGTGCGCCAGCTCGACCGTGTGATCGACCTGAACTTCTATCCCATCGACACCGCCGCCACGGCCAACCGCAAGTGGCGCCCGGTGGGCCTGGGCGTGATGGGCCTGCAGGACGTGTTCTTCAAGCTTCGCCTGCCGTTCGATTCGGCCGAAGCACTGCAGCTTTCCACCCGCATCGCCGAAGAGATCTACTTCAACGCGCTGTCGCAGTCGAACGAGCTCGCGGCCGAACACGGCGCGCATCCCGGCTTCGCCGAGAGCCGCGCCGCGAACGGCGAGCTGCAGTTCGACTACTGGCCGAACGCCACACCGAACGATCGAGCCCGCTGGGATGCGCTGCGCGAGTCGATCAAGGCCAAGGGCTTGCGCAACTCGTTGCTGATCGCCATCGCGCCGACCGCCACCATCGCCTCCATCGCCGGCTGCTACGAATGCATCGAGCCGCAGGTGAGCAACCTGTTCAAGCGCGAGACGCTGTCGGGCGATTTCCTGGTGGTGAACCGGCACCTGGTCGAGGAGCTGAAGACGCTGGGCCTGTGGACGGCGGAAGTGCGCGACGCGATCAAACTGGCGGAAGGTTCGATCCAGGGCATCGCGGCGATCCCCGAGCGCCTGCGCACGATCTACCGCACGGTATGGGAGCTGCCGCAGAAGGCGCTGATCGACCTGGGCGCGGCGCGCGGCGCCTACATCGACCAGAGCCAGTCGCTGAACCTGTTCATGGAAAACCCGAACATCGGCCAGCTCAGCTCGATGTACATGTACGCGTGGAAGTCTGGCATCAAGACCACCTACTACCTGCGTTCGCGCCCGGCCACCAAGATCGCCAAGACCACGGTGTCGGCTGCTCCGGCCGCCAAGCCGGTGGCGGATCAGGAACAGGCGACGGCGGCGGTGTTCTGCTCGCTGGAAAACCCCGAGTACTGCGAAGCCTGCCAGTAACGCCGCCTGCTCCCCTCTCCCATCGGGAGAGGGGTTGGGGGTGAGGGTTCGGCCCTGCGCAAACGCTGCGGCAGGCCCCGAACCCTCATCCGCCCCTTCGGGGCACCTTCTCCCGCAGGGAGAAGGATCGCCCGGCACCGACCTTAGGAACCGCCATGTCCGCCCAACCCGAACGCGCCCAGCACATTCTCGACCCCGGCTTCGAACTGACCCTGCGCCCGATGCGCTACCCGGCGTTCTACGAGATGTACCGGAATGCCATCAAGAACACCTGGACGGTGGACGAGGTGGATTTTTCGCTCGACACCACCGACCTCAATACGAAGATGTCGGCGGCCGACCGCCACCTGATCCACCGCCTGATCGCGTTCTTCGCCACCGGCGACACCATCGTGTCGAACAACCTGGTGCTGAACCTGTACCAGCACATCAATGCGCCCGAGGCGCGCATGTACCTGTCGCGCCAGCTCTACGAGGAAGCACTGCACGTGCAGTTCTACCTCACCTTGCTCGACACCTACATTCCCGACCAGGGCGAGCGCGCCAAAGCCTTCGCGGCGATCGAGAACATTCCATCGATCCGCGCCAAAGGCGAGTTCTGCTTCAAGTGGATCGATTCCATCCAGAACCTGCAGCGGCTGGAGACGCGTGAACAGCGTCGCCAGTTCCTGCTCAACCTGATCTGTTTCGCCGCCTGCATCGAAGGCCTGTTCTTCTTCGCCGCGTTTGCCTACGTCTACTACTTCCGTTCGCGCGGCCTGCTGCACGGTCTCGCCTCCGGCACCAACTGGGTGTTCCGCGACGAGAGCTGCCACATGGCCTTCGCCTTCGACGTGGTGCGTACCGTGCGCGCCGAGGAACCCGATCTGTTCGACGAGCAGATGCGCGCGCAAGTGGAGGAGATGCTGGAGGACGCCATCGCCTGCGAGACGCAGTTCGCCGAGGACGTGCTGTCCGGCGGCGTGGTGGGCTTGTCGGTGAAAGACCTGCGCCAGTACCTGGAATACGTGGCCGACCAGCGTCTGGCCCAGCTCGACCTGTCGAAGAAGTACGGCGCGAAGAACCCGTTCGACTTCATGGACCTGCAGGACGTGCAGGAAGTCACCAACTTCTTCGAGCGCCGCGTCTCCGCCTACCAGGTTGGCGTGGAGGGCGAAGTGGCGTTCGACATGGCGTTCTGAGCCTGCATGTACCCGCTTGACCTGTAACGAACGTTACATGTAACGTTCGTTACATGCAGACGCGTAAAGAAGCCCTGGTCGAATCCCTTGTTGCCTACCTGCTTGAGCACGGTCTGGCCGATCTTTCGCTGCGCCCGCTCGCCGCGGCCACCGGCACCAGCGCCCGCCTGCTGATCTACCACTTCGGGTCGAAGGAAGGGCTGCTCGCCGAAGTCCTCGAAACCATGCAGACGCGGCTGCGGCAGTCCTTTTCGCAGCTGCTCGAACGACGGTCGGCGAACGGACAGCCGAAGCAGCCGCTCAGGCTGCTGTGGGACTGGGCGATCGCCGAGAAGAACTACCCCTACCTGAAGCTGCTCTACGAGCTGCAGATCCTCGCCGTCCAGAATCCGCACATCTACGCGCAGTACCTGCAGCGCAACAACGCGCACTGGTCGGAGCTGGTGCTCGCGCTGCTTCCCGCGCAAGAGCGCGACCCTGTCTTCGCCACGCTCTGTGTCGCCGTCTTCGACGGCCTTTTCATCGAATTGATGAGCACGGGCGACCGCCGGCAGACGACGCAGGCCATCGACCAGTTCATTCGCATCGTCGTCGAAGCGCGCGCAAGCCGGCCGCGCGCCTGAGCCATACCCATCCCCGCTTCCCGCTCCGGAGAAAGCACCCATGCAGGTCCTGGCCGCCCGTCTCAAAACCGTCGAACGTCGCACCTGGCTCATCACGCTGACCGGTCTACTGCTCGCACTCGGCGTGGTCAGCCTGCCTTTCAGCATCTGGGATCACGAGTTCGCCGACACCTGGCACCTCGTCGGCAACGAGGCGATCTGGTGGATCTACATCGCGGCGATGCTGCTCTACGTGCGCAAGGTGGAGCGGCGGCCGCTGTCATCCATCGGCTTCCGCAAGCCTGGCATCGGCAACACGCTGATCGGCGTGGCGGCCGGCCTGGCCGTGCTGGCCGTGCTCGGCGCCATGTACTTCCTGATCCTGCCCGCGCTGCACCTCGGCGATGCCGCCAGCGGCAACGCCCTGCTGGCCACGCCATGGTGGTGGCGCTTCATCTCGACCGTGCGCGCCGCGGTTTCCGAAGAGGTGATGTTCCGCGGCTATGCGATGCAACGGATCGAGGAGCTGAGCGGCAGCCGCGCCATCGCGTTGCTGCTCTCGCTCACCGTGTTCACCATCGACCACGTGGCCTACTGGGGCTGGAGCCACGAGCTGATCGTCGCCACCGGCGGCCTGGCCTTTTCGCTGCTCTATCTGTGGCGGCGCAACCTGTGGGTCAACATCATCGCGCACTTCATCGTGGATGCCGCTTCGGTACTCGCCTGAGACGGCAAACGCGGCCGGCACCGGCAGCGCCGCCACGGCCTATTGACTACACGTGTCGCCAGGCGTAGTTTGGCGACACGTGTAGTCAAGCCAGGCGTACCCGCATGTCCAGACCTTCGATCGGCGACCAGGAACTTGCCCTGTTGCGCTATCTCGCCGCCCACGAGCCCGTCTCCGTAGGCGAAATGGCCGCCGGCTTCGGCGAAGCGCACGGCCTCGCGCGCTCCACCGTACTGACCATGATGGAGCGCCTGCGCGCCAAGGGTTACCTCAAGCGCCGCCAGGCGCAGGGCATGTACCGCTACAGCACCGCTACCGGGCCGGGCGAGGCCATGCGCCGCGCAGTGGACAGCTTCGTGGAAAACACCTTGCGCGGCTCGGTGTCGCCGTTCGTGGCATGGATGGCCGAGCGCGGCGAAGTCAGCGACGAGGAACTGGCCGAACTGCAGGCGCTGGTGGCGCGGCTGCAGACCACGCGCAAGGAGAAGTGAGATGGCGACACTCGATCATCTGGCCGCCCTGCTGCTGGAACGCCTGGCCTGGACTTCGCTGCAGGCCATCGTGCTGGTTGCCGTGGTGGCGCTGTTGCTCCGCGCCTTGCCGCGCCTGCCCGCCGCCGCGCGTTGCGCGCTGTGGTGGCTGGTGGGACTGCAGGTACTGCTGGGCCTCTGCTGGCAGGCGCCGATCCGACTGCCGCTGCTGGCGCCGCCGGTTACTGCAGCAGCACCTGCCGTTCTCGCTCCGCAGCGCATCGCGTCCCCTGCGCCCGAAGCCGAAACCGCTCGCTCGCTCCCCGTCGCCGCGGACATCGAACAAGCGGCTGCTTCTACGGCAATCCTGCCGACTGCGACGCCCGCCCAGGATGTATCGGCTCGCGCCGATGCCACGCCGGGCTGGCTGGCCAGCCATTGGCGCGCGGCGCTGGTCACCTTGTGGCTGGCCTTGCTGCTGGCCCAGGCACCTGCCTTGGTCCACCAGCACCGGCTCGCCCGCCGGCTGCGCCGCGCCGCGCTACCGGCGACGGATACCGGCTTGCAGACCCGCTGCGCTCGGCAAGCCCGCTCGCTTGCCTTGCAACGCACGCCGAGGGTGCTGGTCTCCCCCGACATCACCTCGCCCCAGGTCGGCGGCGGCTGGCGCCCGGTGGTGCTGTGGCCCGCGCATGCCGCGCTGGGCGCCGAGGAATCCTCGCTGGCGCTGGCCCATGAACTCGCCCACCTCAAGCGCGGCGACCTGCTGCTGGGCTGGATTCCCGCGCTGGCGACGCGGCTGTTCTTCTTCCATCCACTGCTGCGCTGGGCGATGCACGAATACGCGCTGCACCGCGAAGCGGCCTGCGACGCGCTCGCCCTGGCACAGCAACGCGCCGCACCGCAGGACTACGGCCGCCTGCTGCTGCAGTTAGGCGTAGCTCATCCGCTGCACGCCGGCCTCGCCGGCGCGTCTCCCACCTTCCACAACCTCAAGAGGCGACTCGTCATGCTGCAACAGAACGCCACCGCCATGCCGCGCGTCCGCAGCTGGCTGCTCGTCGCTCTGGTCGCGCTGGCCGGTGTGCTGCCTTACCGCGTGGTGGCCGGCGCCGCGAAACCGGCGGACGCCAGCACCACCGCTGGGGCCTATCTGCCGCTCGCGCCGCCACCGCCACCGCCCGCGCCGCAGGCACCGCCGCCGCCGTCGTCCGGACCGGGCATGATGCCGCCGCCACCGCCGCCTGCGCAGCTACCTGCACCGCCGCCGCCACCGCCGCCCGCCGGCTTTGCTGCCCACCATGTGAGCATCAGCACGCATGACGACAACGGCTACGGTTTCGCCCTGCTCGACGGCGACTCGGTCACCGCGAACGGTACCGTCGGCGATCTCGCCACCGTGCGGCGCCTGGGCAAGCGTAACGAACCGTTGCTGTGGTTCCGTCGCGGCGGCAAGGCCTACCTGATTCGTGATCCCGCCTACATCCAACGCGCCAAGGCTGCGTATGCACCAGTAACCGCACTGGGCCAGCAGCAAGGCAAACTGGGCGAACAACAAGGGGCGCTAGGCGTACAGCAAGGCCGGCTGGGCGGACAACAGGGGCGCCTCGGTGGCCAGCAGGGCGAATTCGGTGCGCGCCAGGCCGGACTGGCGATGCGGCAGGCAAACCTGGACAGCCGCATGGCCGAACTGGACAGCGCGGCCAGTACCGCCGGGACCAGCCCGGCCACGTCCGAAGCACGCAAGGCGCTGCAGGCCGAGGCCGCCAAGCTGGACGGAGAACGCCAGGCCCTGCGCGACCAGCAGGCCGCACTCGGCAGGCAGCTGGGAGCGCTGGGTTCGCAGCAACAGGCACTGAGCCAGCGGCAGGAAGCGCTGGGCAAGCAACAACAGGCGCTCGGTGACCGTCAGCGCGCGGTATCGGCGCAGGCCGAACGTGATATGGACAAGCTGCTGGAAGAAGCGCTCGCCAAGGGGGTCGCGCAACCGGTATCGATGGCCGCGCCAGCACCCACACATCACGACAGCGACTTCGACATCACCACGCCGGGCAGCCGCTACGCGCACGCCCTGTACGACCACAACGGCCACGGTGACACCGAGTCGGTCAGCGGCACGAACGCCGACGCGGCGCTGGCCCAGCGCCTGCACCAGGCCGATCCGGCGCCGATGTTCTGGTTCCGCCGCGGCGACCAGTCCTACGTGATCCGCGACCCCGCCTTCGTCGATCGTGCGCGCGACGCCTATGCGCCCGTCGCGGCTTACTGGCGCGACGCCGGCAAGCTGGAAGGCGAACAGTGGAAGCTGAAGGGGCCGCTCGAAGGCCTGCAAGACCGGCTGCACAGCCTCGACGCCCAGCGTCACGAACTGCGTGCGGATCCGCAGGCACCGGCTGCCGCGCAGCGCCTGGCCAGCCTGGACGCCCAGCAGCGCGACATCGACACGCATCTGGCAGCGCTGCAGAAGCAGTTGACCCAGCTGCAGCCGCAACTCGACGCCCGCGCGCAGCAGCAGCGCGCCGTGCTCGCCGAGGCCGACAAGCACGCCTCGCAACTGCTCGACGAGGCGATCGCGCGGGGCCTGGCCCAAGACGTCAGCCGCCGCTGAGCGGGCGGTCCGCGGCGCTACGGATCGCCCCGATCGTACACACGCACGCACCGCCTGCTTTCTGCAGGCGGCGGGAAGTCCTGCGCCATCGCGCCCTGTTCCATTGGAGGGAAACACGATGCCCGGCTACTACTTCGCCCTGGCCTTGCGCAGCCTGAAGCGCGGCAAGGTGCTCACCACGCTCATGGTGATTGCCATCGGACTCGGCATCGGCGCCAGCATGACGATGATCGCCGTGCTGCACGCCATGTCCGGCGACCCGCTGCCGGGGCGCAGCGCGCAGCTGTACGTGCCCCAGCTCGATCCGCGCCCGCTGCCCCGCGGCCAGTCTGGAGGCGCCACCTCCGGCGACATGCCCGACAGCCTCACCTGGCGGGACGCGACAACCCTGCTGCACGGCCGCCGCGCCGACCACCAGGCGGCGATGGCAGGTGGCTCGGCACCGGTGCGCCCGGCGCAGGCCGGGCAGCATCCGTTCTTCGAGCGCGGGCACTATGTCACCGCGGATTTCTTCCCGATGTTCGCCACACCATTCCTCGCCGGCAGCGGCTGGAACGCGCAGGACGACGAGGACCGTGCACGCGTGGTGGTGCTCAACGCCAGCCTTGCCCGCCGGTTGTTCGGTGCTGTGCCGGCCCTCGGCCGCACGGTGCGGCTGAAGGACACCGACTTCCGCGTGATCGGCGTGCTGGACGACTGGCATCCGCAGCCCGCCTTCTACGCCGAGATCAACGACCGCGCCTTCGGCCAGCCCGACCAGTTCTTCGTGCCGCTGCAGACCGCGCTGGAAGTGAAATTGAGCATCGGCGGCAGGTTCAGTTGCTGGGACAGCGGCGGCGACGACCGCCACAGCGACCACTGCACCTGGCTGCAGTTCTGGGTGCAGTTGGACAGCCCGGCCAAGGCGGAGGCCTATCGTGTGTTCCTCGCTGACTACTGGCGCGACCAGCAGGCGCACGGCCGCTTCCCGCGCACGATGGACGCGCGGCTGTACGGCCTCGCCGACTGGCTCGCCCACGAACGCCTGATCCCTGCCGACCTGCGCCTGCAATTGTGGTTGGCGTTGGGCTTCCTCGGCGTGTGCATGGTCAACATCATCGGCCTGCTGCTGGCGAAGTTCCTGCGCCGGCGCGGCGAGATCAGCGTGCGCCGCGCGCTGGGCGCGCGGCGGCGCGACATCTTCCTGCAGTTCGGCATCGAGTCGGCGGTGATCGGGCTGGTCGGCGGCGCCCTCGGCCTCGCGCTGGCGCAGCTCGGCCTGTGGAGCGTGCGCCAGCGGCCGGACGGCTATGCGCAACTCGCGCAGATGGACCCCGCGATGCTGCTGGGCACCTTCGCACTGGCTGTCGCCGCCAGCGTACTGGCCGGTCTGCTGCCGGCCTGGCGCGCCTGCCGCATCGCGCCGGCGCTGCAGCTGAAAGCCTCGTGAGGAGACAGCCGTGCCACACATTCCCATGCTCGCCAGCCTTACCCGCCACAAACTCACCGTGCTGCTGCTGGTGCTGCAGGTGGCACTGACCTGCGCCATCGTCTGCAACGTGGCGCTGATGATCGCCGGCCGCACCGCGCAGATGCGCTGGCCCAGCGGCGTGGCCGAAGACGAACTGGCCATGATCGACAGCGCCAGCCTGGACGACGGCAGCAGCCCGCTGGCCCGCCACGCCGCCGACCTGGACGCGCTGCGCGGTATCCCCGGTGTGACGGCAGCGGCGGCGGTCGACGCGCTGCCGTTCAACGGCAACAACTGGGGCAACGGCATCGCCACCGCGCCGAATGGCCCCGCGCGCCTGGTCGCTTCCGCCTTCAACGGCACGCCGGGCGAACGGCAAGCGCTGGGCTTGCGCCTGGTCGCCGGGCGCGACTTCCGGCCGGACGAATACGTGCCGTTGGAGAGCGCCCACGACTGGGACGGCATCAACCACGTACCGGCCACCATCGTCACCCGCGCGCTGGCCGCGCAGCTGTTTCCCGGCCAGGACCCGCTGGGCAAGCTGGTCTACCCCGGCGACAAGCCGGTACGCATCGTCGGCGTGGTCGACCGCTTGCTGCGCCCCGCGCTGGAAACCGGCGACGGCAACGAATACGCCATGCTGTTCCCTATGCTGCCTGACGACAGCAACGTCACCTACCTGCTGCGCACCGCGCCGCTGCAGCGCGAGCGCGTGTTGAAGCAGGCCGCCGAGGTGCTGAACCGGCTGGACAGCGACCGCATCCTGCGCCATGCGCAGACCTTCGCCCAGCTGCGCTCCGACTATTTCCGCCACGACCGCACCATGCTCGGACTGCTGCTGGCCGCCGCAGCCGGGTTGCTGCTGGTTACTGCGGTCGGCATCGCGGGACTCGCCAGCTTCTGGGTACAGCAGCGTCGCCGTGCCATCGGCATCCGTCGCGCCATCGGCGCCACCCGGCGCGACGTGCTGTTCTATTTCCAGGCCGAGAACTTCCTGATCGTCGGTGGCGGCATCGTGTTGGGCGTGGCACTCGCCTGCGTGCTCAACCTGGCCTTGATGCAGCATTACGAACTGCCGCGACTGCCGCTGCCCTACCTGCCGTTAGTCGCGATCGCGCTGTGGCTGCTCGGCCAGCTCGCCGTACTCGGCCCCGCACTGCGGGCGGCGGCGGTGCCGCCGGTGGTGGCGACGCGGACCGAGTGAAGCCGCGCCCACGAAAAAGGCCGGGGCCTCACGGCCCCGGCCTTCGCGACTGGTGTTCAGCGCCGTCTTAGAACCACGGTGCCTTCTTCAACTCGTATTCCTTCGGCGGCGTATCGCCGGCGAGGTACTGCACGAAGTAGTCCCAGCGCCGACGCGTGGCGTACGGCGTGGCAGCCGCGTAGCCGTGATGGACGTTGGGGATGATCAGCATGTCGAAGTCCTTGTTGGCCTTGATCAGCGCATCGGCCACCAGGTAGGTCTCGCCCACCGGCACGTTGTCGTCGATCGTGCCGTGCACCAGCATCAGGCGACCCTTGAGCTGCTTCGCCATGTCCTGGTTGGCCTGGTTGTCGTAGCTGGTGGTGCCATCCTTGTTGGTTACCAGCAGGCCCTGGTACTTCTCGCCCCAGTCGTTCTCATAGTTGCGGTTGTCGTGGTTGCCGCTCTCGGCCCAGCCGACCTTGAAGAAGTCGGGATAGCGGAACATCGCATCGGCAGTGGTGTTGCCGCCGCCGGAGTGACCCCAGATGCCCACGCGGTTGATGTCGATCCACGAATAGCGCTGTGCCAGCTCCTTGATGCCGGCGACCTGGTCGGGCAGCGTGTTGTCGCCCATCTGGCCATACCAGGTGTGGTGGAAGCTGGCCGAGCGCCACGGCGTACCCATGCCGTCGAGCGCGACCACGATGAAGCCGAGTTCCGCCAGCGCCTGGTTGTCGCCCTGCGAAGGCATGAAGCTGCGGGTGCGCACCGAGCCGGTCTGCGGACCGGGGTAGACGTAGTCGATGACCGGGTACTTTTTGTTCGGATCGAAGTGGCTGGGCTTGAACATCTGGCCGTAGAGCACCGTCTTGCCGTCGCGCGCCTTCACCGTGAACGGAATCGGCGCCACCCAGCCGGCGGCCTTGAGGCGCGAGATGTCGGCCTTGGCGATGGTGGCGATGACATGGCCATCGGCGCTGGAGCGCAGCACCGTGACCGGCGCGGTGTCGACCGTGGACCAGCTGTCCACAAAGGTCTTGCCGTCCGGCGACATGCTGATGGTGTGGTCGGCCTTCTCCGGCGTCAGCAGCACGGGCTTGCCGCCATCCACGCCCACTTTCCAGAACTGCTTGAAATACGGATCCACGCCCGCCACGCGGCCAGTGCCGATGAACCACAGTTCGCGCGACTTGCGGTCGAGGTGCAGCACGTCGATGACGTTGCCCTCGCCAGTGGTGATCGGGTGCAGCTCCTTGCCGGTGTTGGTGTCGTACAGGTAGAGGTTCTGCCAGTCGTTGCGTTCGGACGGCCAGATCGCCTGGTGCGAATCCGGCAGGTAGCGCCAGTTGACGTGTTCCATGCCGCTTTCGTAATACGCCGTCACCTTCTCGTCGAAGGCCGTACGCACGGCACCGGTGTCGGCGTTGGCGATGCGGTACCAGACCTGCTGGCGGTCACGCGAGCTGTTGACCATGGCGAAGGTCTTGCTGTCGGGTGCCCACTTCAGGTCGTCCCACACACCGTCGCTGCTGCAGCTGATGTCGTCGCACAGGCTGGACAGGCGCTGCTGCGGCGGCAGCTGCAGGCGCACCACCTTGTGCGTATCCACGTCGATCACCACCGGCTCGATCATGAACACCTTGGTGTCGCCGGGCAGCGGGTACTTCCATGCGTCCAGTTCGGGGTGGCCGACCTTGGTGCTCACGGTGTACATCTCGCCCACGCCACGCTGATCCTGCTGGTAGGTGGCGATCTTCTTCGAGTCGGGCGACCAGTTGAGCACGGCGCGGTCGGTATGGATCCAGCCGGCATTGTCGGTGGCGTAACCGAAGTCCTTCGCACCGTCGGTGGTGAGCTGGGTCTCCTGGCCGGTGGCGAGGTCGCGCACCCACAGGTTCCAGTCGCGGATGAAGGCTTCCCTGGTCTTGTCCGGCGAAACCATGCCGGGCTCCTCGCCGGTCTTCGCCGCCACCTTGGCCGTGCACTCGCCCGCGCCCGCGAGGTCGCACAGGTAGTGTTTGCCCATCAACGCGATGTCGTAGCGGCCATCCTTCTGCATGCTGAAGTCGAAACCGAACGGCGGCACCTTGCCCGCCGGCATCGGCTTGCCGGTGGCCTTGCCCAGCGCCGCGGCCAGCTTGGCCTGGTCGAAGGCGGGCTTGACCTCGCCGGTGGCGGTGTTCATCTCCATCACGCGGTCGCCGCTGGCGTCGTGGTCGCGATACCAGAAGTGGGTGTCGTCCAGCCATTTCACTCGCTGCACGTCGTGGTCGACCAGCGGCGTGGTGTTGTAGGCCATGAAGCGTTCCGCTTGCGCGTAGTCCTGCGCGGTGAGCGTGCGCCCCTGGGCCATCGCACCGGTGGTGCACAACAGCAACCCCGCTGCCAGCGCGCTGGACAGGCGCGTCTTGACGATCATCGAACTCATTTGCCACCCCTTCGAGGGAACGAAACCGGCGCCCGCGGTGCGGACGCATCAACGCCCGATGCTAGCGCCTTGCCGGCGCGGGTACCCCTGCCAAAGGTTGAGGCGGCTGCGGCTTGCGTGGGAGGGCAAGCCCCAGGGAAGAGCGCGCCGGGGTTCAGCGGGCTGCAGGCTGCAGCACGATCTCGTATGGCGACACCTTGACGGCCCGCAGCAGCCGGCTGCGCTGCAGCGCCTGTGCCAGCCCGACCGGATCGCCCGCGTCGAAGACGCCGCTGACCGGCAGGTTGCGCAAGGCAGCGTCGCCGATGGTCAGCCGGGTGTCCGAATAGCGGTTCATCGCCGCCACCAGCTCGGCGAGGCTGCGTCGATGGAACACCAGCTCGCCGCGGGGCCAGCCGCGCGCGCCAGCCAGGTCCGCCGGCTGCACACTGCCAAGGCGGTCGTAGCCGTAGTCGACCTGCTGGCCGGAGCGCAGCGTCAACTGCTCGTTGCTGCCGGGCAGGTTCACCGACACCGTGCCCGCGAGCACAACCACGTGGATGTCGTGGGCCAGTTGGCTCACCTGGAAACGGCCACCCGCGGCAGTGACGACGCCGTCGCCGGCGTGCACCGCGAACGGCTGTGTTGCCGCAGATGCCAGGTCGAACTGCACACGGCCACGTTCCAGCGCCCATTCGCGCTGTTGTCCGGCAGGCGCGCTGACGGCGGTATCGGTGTCCAGCAAGACGATGCCGCCGCCGGGCAGCGGCAGCTTGCGCTGCTCGCCGGTGGTGGTGGCGTAGTGCTGCAACGAGGCCTGATGGACCACGGCGCGCCACGTGAGCACGGCCGCCGGCAATACGCAGGCCGCCGCCAGCAGCAGCACCCAGCGCAATGGGGCACGGCGCGCGCGCCTCTCGGCCTGCGGCTGGACTTCGACATTGACTGCGGACCGGGGCGCCACGGTGTGGCTGTATCCCAGCGTGGCATTCGCGCTCGTCGCGGCGGCGGTGTGGCGACAGGTCGCGACGGTTTCGTTGGATGGCGGGGTCCGCGTGTCGGGCGCACGCTCGACGCGCCGCCGTGCCGTCTCGCCCGGACGCATCAGGAACACGACGTTGTCGGCGTATATGCGAGCCATGACGATGACGCCCGACCTCCGCTGCCGTCCCCCGACGGCACGACTGGGTGCCAGTAGCCCATGCCTGCGACAATCTGTCATCTGGCGGCGCAACATCGGCGCCGCGATACGCCGCCATGGCGTGGCGCCGGAGCTTCTGCGGCAAAATGACGGGCTTCCCCGTCCATGGATGCACCGATGTCGAGCGCCCTGCCCGAAGCCCGCCTGCTGGAAATGGTTTTCCCCGATCACACCAACCACCTGGGCACGCTGTTCGGCGGCCAGGCACTGGCTTGGATGGACAAGGCTGCGTTCATCGTGGCATCGCGCTACGCACGGCGTACGGTGGTTACCGCACGCTCCGAAGAGGTGAATTTCCGCGTGCCGGTGCGCAAGGGCCAGCTGGTAGAGCTGGTGGCGCGCATCGTGGGCACCGGTCGCAGCTCGATGCAGGTGGAGGTGGAGATGACCGCCGAGGATCCGTTGAGCGGCGATCGGCGTGTCTGCACCACCGGTCGCTTCGTGATGATCGCGCTGGACTCCAACGGCTCGCCCACCGCGGTGCCGGCGCTGCCCGCCGCCGGTTGATAGCTGCGCCGCCACGAGGCGGCATGGCATCGCCGCCTGACACAGGCCAGGCGGCGATGCACGATGGCCGGCGGATCAGTGGATGTAGCCGGACTCGGCGGTGTCGACCGTGATCTTGATGAGCTTCATCGAGCCCAGGTTGCCCACGCCGCCATTGGCGAAGGTCAGGGTTCCCTCACCCTTGTAGTGGAATTCCGTGCGGGAGTTGTCGCTGCCGAAATGGAAAGGAATCCACGCCTTGCCGGTCATGTAGGTCTTCTGGTCGTTAGGGGCCCCGATCAGGTCCATGACCTCCTTGGAATACATGCCGACCTGGATCTTGGCGAACTTGCTGCCGGGCGCGGGCGTGCCCACGACAGCCTCGTCGCCAGGGGCACCCGCGCTGAATGCCAGCGGCGCGTAGGCCGTGAGCAGGCTCAGGGACGACAAGAAAATGAACGATTTGATCTTCACAGACGGTTCCTCGTGAGGTGGGGGGCGCCGAAGCAGGACAGCCCGCTCGAAACCGGCCTGCCTCCGGCGGACACGACCCCGGAAACGGCGAAGATCGAATGTGCCCCTGCAGCCTGGCGCGATTGCGCCCGGCGTTGCGCGGCGGAATCGGCGGAGATGCTAGGCAAGTCGCCCGACACGTCAAAGCGGACAATTCCGAGCATTCGTGTAGGAATCATCTGACACAGCAGAAAAGTCCGACGGCAGGCACGTCCGTTCGAAAAGCGGCGACCGTCGCGCCAGCGCCGCCGCAACGAAAAAGGCCGGGGGTGCCTCCCCGGGCCACATTTCCCGAATGCCCGGCACCGCTGCCGGGCGCGCCGCGTCTACGGGATCAGCGCCGAGATCAACGCCACCTTCGGGCTACCCCAGCCGGTGACCCGGTCATAGTCCGCCACCGCCGTGTAGCTACCCGACCTGCCGCGGGTGATGTCGTGGAAATCGGCGCTGCAGGCGATGGTCGGCTTGCCGCCCGACTCGTTCCGCGCAGGCGCATGGAAAACGACAAACCGCCACATTCGTGTACGATTTTCCCCAGCATGAGTGCCAGGAGATCAGCGTCGTGCCCGCGCAACGCAAAGTGATCGGTAGCTACCTCTCGCCCTACGTACGCAAAGTGCTGGCCTGCCTTGAACTGAAGGGGCAGGAGTATGAGATCGACGCGATACCGCCGTTCGTGGGCAACGAGGCCTTCGCACGGCTGAGTCCGCTGCGACGCGTGCCGGTATTGATCGACGACGGGCTGGTGTTGAACGACTCCTCGGTGATCTGCCAGTACCTGGAGGACAAGTACCCCACGCCACCGCTCTACCCACGCGACATCGCCGATCGCGCACGCGCGCGCTGGCTGGAGGAATACGCCGACACGCGACTGGCCGACGGACTGATCTGGCGGGTGTTCTACCAGCGCTCGATCCGCCGCCGCGTGTTCGGCGAAGCATCCGACGAGGCGGTGGTGACGCAGGCGCTGGAGGTGGAAATCCCCGCCGCGATCGACTACCTGGAAACCCAGATGCCGGAGGACGGCTTCATCTTCGGCGCGTTGTCGATCGCCGATATCAGCATCGCCAGCTATTTCCGCACTGCCGCTTTCGTGCGCTACGAGATCGATGCCGCACGCTGGCCGCGCACCGCCGCGCTGGTGGCGCTGGTGCTGTCGCAGCCAGCCCTGCAGAAGCTGACCCGCTACGAGGAGTGCACGCTGCGCCTGCCGCTGGACGAACAACGCGCCGCCTTGCTCGCCGCCGGCGCCCCGCTCACCAGCGAGACCATGGGTACCTGCGCGCCACGGCCGGTGCTGGCACGCACGACCTGAGCGGGGCTAACCCGCCACGCCCTGCTCTCCGCCGGCTTCCTTCCGCCCATTCCCTGGACCGGACCGCTCGTCACCGCAACCCCGTCGGTCATCACAGGACCGCGGCAGCCTGGCGCAGGGGCGATAGCCTGACGACAGGCTGCCATCGGGGAGATGCCCGTGAAACATCATTCCGACCTGCTCGCGCATCCACGACGTGGACTCGCGTGGTCCCTGGCGGCGGGTCTCGCCAGTGTGGCGTGCATGCCTGCCCACGCACAGGCCACCGCGGCATGCCATCGTCCCGAGCTGCAAGGACAGAAGCGGGACGCAGCCACCATCCAGCGGCTGGAACGCGCCTGGTCCGCCACCTTCCTCACCGGCGACGCGGAACTGGAGTCGTGCCTGCTGCTGCCGGCATTCACCGAGATCTTCGGCGACGGCCGCACGGGGCACCTGGACGACGAGCTCGCCCTTGCCCGAGCCAACCAGGGAAAGCATTTGCCGATACCGGCTTTCCCCGGCGAGCAAGTGTTGCTGCACGGCGACGCGGCCGTCGCCTATGGCGTCAGCACGTCGAAGGGGGCCGACGGGCAGGTTCGGCGGCAATGGTTTGCTGATTACTACGTCTGGGATCGCGGTACATGGCACGTGTCCTTTGCGCAGCAGACGCCGATCAAGCAGCGTTGAGCCAACACCCGGTCATCACTGCTGCCGCTCCATCAACTCCACCAGCCAGTCCACGAACACGCGCAGTCGCGCCGGCATCTGTCGCTGCGATGCATACAACACGTGCACCGGCAGCGAGGGCGGCGGCAAGCCCGGCAGGATTTCGCGCAAGGTGCCGCGGGCCAGCGCGTCGACGATGCGGTAACGCGGAAATTGCGCGATGCCCAGCCCTGCTTCGCAGCAGGCGAGGTAGGCGTCCACGCCGCTGACGGTGACGCGGGACGGCAGGCTCACGGCGCGGCGACGGCGATTCACCACGAACTCCAGCGCGGGCTCCGGCCGGCGCGTGGTGGGCGAAGCCCAATTCACGCCCAGGTGTCCCTGCTGCAGTTCGGCCAAGGTGGCGGGCTCGCCGTGGCGACGCAGGTAGTCGGCGCTGGCCACGGTGACCTGGTCCAGCGTGGCCACGCGCCGCCCGACCAGGCCGGAATCCGGCAGTTCGCCCACACGCAGTACGCAGTCCACGCCCTCGCGCAGCAGATCCACGAAGCGGTCGCTGGTGCCGATATCCAGTTCGATCTGCGGAAAGCGCGCGCAGAACTCGGGTAACACGGGTATCACCAGTTGCCGCGCCAGCGTGGCCGGCAGGTCGATGCGCAGGCGGCCCTTCGGTTTCAGTGCGGCCTCGCGGAAATCGGCCTCTACCTCGTCCAGGTCGGCAAGCAGGCGCACGCAGTGCGCGTAATAGGCCTGGCCGTCGCGGGTGACGCGCTGGCAACGCGTGGTCCGCTGCAGCAGCTGCGCGCCCAGCCGCGCCTCCAGTTGCTTGACGGCGTGGGTGACGGTGGCGCGCGGCAGGTCGAGGTCGTTGGCGGCGGCGGTGAAGCTGCCCAGCTCGACGATCCGCACATACAACCGCATGGTATCCAGACGATCCACGGATTGTTGTTCCAAATGGAATAGTGATGGCGATTATTGGGTATTTATCCCACAACCGCCACGGCGCAGCATGGCGCCACCTTCCACCACGTGAGCGACCCACATGCAAACCCGCACGCTTGGAAACAACGGCCCGAAAGTCTCTGCCCTCGGCCTCGGCTGCATGGGCATGAGCGACTTCTACGGACAGCGCGACGACGCCGAATCCATCGCTACCATCCAGCACGCGCTGGATCGCGGCCTCAGCCTGCTCGACACCGCCGACATGTACGGCCCGCACATCAACGAGGAACTGGTGGGCAAGGCGATCAAGGGCCGCCGCGAACAGGCGTTCATCGCCACCAAGTTCGGCATCGTGCGCGACCCGGCCGATCCGCAGGCGCGCGGCGTCGACGGCCGCCCCGAATACGTGCGCGCCGCCTGCGAAGGCAGCCTGAAGCGACTCGGCATCGAGACCATCGATCTGTACTACCAGCACCGCGTGGACCCGAACGTGCCGATCGAAGAAACCGTGGGCGCCATGGCCGAGCTGGTGCAGGCCGGCAAGGTGCGCCACCTCGGCCTCTCCGAGGCCTCCGCCGCCACGCTGGAACGCGCCAGCAAGGTGCATCCCATCGCCGCGCTGCAGAGCGAATTCTCGCTGTGGACCCGCGACCCCGAAGACAACGGCGTGCTCGATGCCTGCCGCCGGCTGGGCATCGCCTTCGTCGCCTACTCTCCGCTGGGGCGCGGCTTCCTCACCGGCGCGATCCGCTCGCCCGACGATTTCGAGGCCGACGACTACCGCCGTTCCAACCCGCGCTTCCAGGGCGAGAACTTCGCGCGCAACCTGGCGCTGGTGGACAAGGTGAAGACACTCGCCGCCGACAAGGGCTGCTCGCCCGCGCAACTGGCGCTGGCCTGGGTGCTGGCACAGGGCAAGGACGTGCTGGCGATTCCCGGCACCAAGCAGCGCTCGCGGCTGGACGAGAACCTCGGCGCGCTGGACGTGACACTCTCGCCGGGGGACCTGGCCGCCATCGACGCGGTGTTCCCGGCCGAAGCGGTGGCGGGCGCGCGCTACGCGGCAGCGAGCATGACGCACATCAACGGCTGAGGCGGCAAGAGCACCCTCGGTCCAACCCCTTTCCCGCAAGCGGGAGAGGGGCTTTGAACGTCAGTGCATGGTGTAGCTGTTGTTGGAGCGGTCCGCGTCCGGCAGCGTGTGGTCGGGATCGAGTTCCAGCTTCGCGATGCGCTTGTCCGTATCCAGCGTGAGCTTGGGCGTGGCACTGAAGCGCCAGGTCTCCACCGGCAGGCGGATGTCGCGATGGCTGCCGTCGGCGAAATCCACGCGCAGCGTGGCCGGCATCACCAGCTTCTGCTTGCTGGCCAGGTTCACCGTGACGCCCTTGGCCGGGTCGTTGTCCACGTAGCTGGCGCCCGTGATGCCCATGTCGAGCTGCCAGTTGTGGAAGTACCAGCCGCGCCACCACCACGACAGGTCTTCGCCGGCCGCGCTGTCCATGAAGCGGAAGAAGTCCGAGGGCGTGGGATGGTGCCAGGCCCAGGTGCGGATGTAGGCGCGGAACGCGGGATCGAAGCGGTCCGGGCCGAGGATCTGCTCACGCAGCAGCACCAAGCCCAGCGCGCCCTTGAAGTAGGTCAGCGAGTGGCGGTACTTCTCGCTGACCGCATCGGCGTGCGCCATCATCGTCGGCGCGTCCGCATCGGCCAGCAGCGGCAGGATCTCATCCACCGGGTTGCCGCCGTTGGGGGCGTACTCGCTGTCGCGCTTGGGCCCGTATTCGCCGTGGTTGAAGGCATCCGACGCGTACACGTCGATGAAGGTGTTGAAGCCCTCATCCATGAACGCGTGGCGGCGTTCGTTCGAACCCACGACCATCGGGAACCAGGTGTGCCCGATCTCGTGGGCGCTAATCCAGAACAAGCCCTTGCCGTGGTCTTCGTAGCCGTCGAACACGATGCCCGGGTATTCCATGCCGGCGCCGTGACCGCCGAGGTTGATCGCGTTCGGCCACGGGTACGGATACCACTTCGACGAAAAGTGTTCGACCGCGCCCTTCATGTATTCGGTGGAGCGGTTCCACTTGTCGGCGCCCACGCCCTCGACCGGATAGATCGACATCGCCATCGCGTGCTTGCCGTCGGGCAGGTTGATGCGCGCGGCGTCCCACACGAAGGCGGGCGAAGCGGCGAAGGCCACGTCGCGCGTGTGTTCCATGCGGAAGCGCCAGGTCTGCACGCCGCTGCGTGTGGGCCGGCTGGAAGGATCGTTCACTTCCTCCGGTTTGCGGATGTACACGGTGCGGTCGCTGTTGGCCGCCTGCGCAAGGCGCTCACGCTCGGTGGCGGTAAGCACCTGATCGGGATTCGTCAGCTGGCCTGAGCCTTCCACGATCCAGTTCCACGGCACCGTCACCGCATAGTCGATGTCGCCGTATTCGAGATAGAACTCCTGGCCGAGGTAGGGCAGCGTGTCCCAGCCGCGCAAGTCGTCGTACACCGCCATGCGCGGGAACCACTGCGCGATCTCGTAGATGTCGCCGTTCTTCGTCGGCGTCACCGCGGTACGCCCGCCCCATTCGCCGGGTACGGTGTAGTGGTAGCGGATGTGCAGCTTCAACTGGCCGTCCTTGGCCTTCAGCGCCACCGGCAGGTCCACGCGCAGGCGCGTGTCGTCCACCAGGTAGTGCACCGGCTTGCCGTCCACTTCCACCGCGTCGAGCTGATAGCCGTCGGTGGTCTCGCCAGGCTTCTTCGGCCACGGAGAAGTGAGCGCGCCGCGCGAATCGGACCGGTAGATGTTCTGGTCCAGCTGCAGCCACAACTGGTCGAGCGCGTCGGGGCTGTGGTTGGTGTAGGTGATGGTCTCCTCGCCAACCAGGCCGTGCGTGGCCGGATCGATGCGCGCCTTGATGTCGTAGTCGGCGCGGTTCTGCCAGAACTCGGGGCCGGGCCGTCCGGCACCGTCGCGGAACGCGTTGGCCGGCTGCGGCAGGGAAAGCGGCGCGAACAGCGCCTGCGCATCGAAGCCGGAACCGGCGTCCTGGGCAAAGGCCGGCGCACTCAGGGCAGCGGCCAGGGTAAGCAGGGCAACCGCGCTGCAGCGGGCCGAAATCGGGTTCTTCATGGGATGCCTTGGGGCGGGGACAAGCCCGCCCACTATAGGAACCGTGCCGCACCGG
Organism: Dyella agri; assembly: GCF_044904705.1. NCBI lineage: Bacteria > Pseudomonadati > Pseudomonadota > Gammaproteobacteria > Lysobacterales > Rhodanobacteraceae > Dyella > Dyella agri. The sequence goes on along the minus strand of NZ_JADIKL010000002.1, from coordinate 540,680 downwards.
CGGATAGGCCAGAAGTACTGGTCGCGGCCACCCCCGCTAGAATGGAGGCATGAGCACGCCCGACCATTCCCCGCTCGGCAAGTCCACCGTCTACGCCGACCGTTATGACCCCAAGCTGCTGTTCCCCATCCCCCGCGCCGCCAAGCGCGCCGAGATCGGTGTGGGTGCGGCGCTGCCGTTCCACGGCACGGACATCTGGAACGCTTACGAGCTGTCCTGGCTGGACACGCACGGCAAGCCGCAGGTGGCGCTGGCCGAGTTCCGCATCCCGGCGACCACGCCCAACATCATCGAATCGAAGTCGTTCAAGCTCTATCTCAACGGCTTCGCCCAGGAGCCGCTGGCGGATGCGGCCGCGCTGCGCACTCTGCTGCTGCAAGACATCGCCACCGCCGCCGGCGACGTGGTCGAAGTGATCCTGCATCCCGCGCGCACCGCGGCGCACCCCTTCGCCGACCTGGCGGGCGAGTCGATCGACGCCCTGCCCGTCGCCATCGACGACTACGGTCCGCCCAAGGCCGACTACCTGCACGCCGATGCCAGCGCCGCGGCGGTCGAGGAGACCCTGGTCTCCGACCTGCTGCGCTCCAATTGTCCGGTCACCGGCCAGCCCGACTGGGGCAGCGTGCAGATTGCCTATCGCGGCGCGCCGATCGACCGCGCCGGCCTGCTGCGCTACCTCGTCTCGTTCCGCACCCACAGCGAGTTCCACGAACAGTGCGTGGAACGCATCTTCATGGACATCACGGCGCGCTGCGCGCCCGAGCGGCTCAGCGTGTACGCGCGCTACACCCGCCGCGGCGGACTGGACATCAACCCGTTCCGCAGCAGCGTGCCGGCCGCGCCGGGCAATCCGCGCGGCGCGCGGCAGTAACATGGTCCCCCGGTAACCGGCGCTTCAGATCGCGCGTACTAGCCTCGGTCCGACTCGCCACGGCATCGCGTCCAGCGCGGTGCCGCGACCACGGGATACCGCCATGCATCGTTACGCCCCTCTGCTTGTTCTGTGCTGTGCCGGCCTGCTGCTGTGCGGCTGCCACAGGCACGACAACACCCCGGCCCATCCGATCGCTGCTGCATCCAGTGCGGCGCACCCAGGCAAGCCGGCGCCTGCGAAACCAGCCAACGCCGCCACATCGACAGCCCTGGCCACCAGCACGACCAAGGCCGCCACCGCGAGCGACGACAACTTCCATGTCGCCACCTTCACCCTGGGCAGTGCGATCGACGCCGGCTATGCCGTGACCGCACCAGCCAGCCACTTTGCCGACGACACGCCGGTGATCTACGCCAGCATCGCCACCACCGGCCGCACTGCCAGCGCCACGCTGGGTGCGCGCTGGCGCTACCTGGAAGGCCAGGGCGTGCTGATCAACGAACTCCACCAGACCATCGCCACCAGCGGCCCCGCCGTCACCACGTTCAAGGTGCAGAACCCCAACCGCTGGCCGGCGGGCAAGTACAGCGTGGAGATATCGCTGAACGGCAAGTCTGTCGCCACCCGCGACTTCGAGATCGGCAAGCGCTGAAGTCGGGGCAGCGCCGACTCAGAAATCGATGTCGACACTGCCGGAAACGCTGCGTGGCGCCGCGACGATACCGCGGATGAAGTTGTTGCCGAAGTAGTCCGTGTCGGTGTACGCCGTGTTCAGATAATGGCGGTCGAACACGTTGTCGACGTTCAGGCCAAAGCGCACCTGGTGCCCGAATCCTGAAGACGCGAACTGCACGGTGTCGCTCACGCCGATATCGAACACGGCGTAAGGCCTGATGGTGGAGGCGGTGGGCGTGCCGGCGAACAGCTGGTCGATGTACTGCTTGTCTACGAAGCGACCCTGGGCGTTGACGCGCCAGCCCTGCCATTTCCAGGTCACGCCCGCGCTGACCAGATTCTGCGGCACGCCGGCCAGCGGCTGGCCGGCATTCACCTGCCCGGCGAAATCGGACGTGAAGCTGGAGGTGAACTTGGCCTGGTTGTGCGCGTAATTGAAGTACGCGCTCAACGTACCGGAAGATGCCGTCTGCCAATCCTGCTTCAACTGCAACTCGACGCCCTGGTAGCGGGAACTGCCGCCGTTGCGGAACTGGCTGAGCTGGGTGACCGGATCGGTGACCGTGATGAAGGTGTTCCTGAAGTCTTCGCGGTAGCCGTTCAGCGTGGCGCTGAAGCCGTCCACGCTATAGCGCGCACCGACCTCGTAGTCCTCGACGTATTCCGGCTTCACGGTCGGCGGCACGATGGTGTCGTTGCCGTTCGCGTCGGTCTGGAACGCGCCGTAGTACGCAGAGATGTCCGGCAACTTGAAGTTCTTGCCGTAGGAAGCGTAGACGTTCAGGCCATCGATCACCTGGTAGTTCGCGCCGAACGTGGGCGACAGGAAATGCTCGGTGTCCTTCACCGTGCCGGCGATCGGGTAATAGATGCCGACGATGTCGTGGTCGCTGGTGCTGGCGTGGATGAACTTGAGACCCGGCGTGAGGTGCAACTGGTCGTCCAGCAGCGACACCGTGTCCTGCACGAAGACCGAGGCCACCGTGCGATGGTCGTGCTCATCCCAGGTGTCGTTGTAACCGTCGATCTGCGGCACCGGCGCCGAACCGTACCAGTATTCGCGCGAATGCAGCTTGCCGTAGGTGATGTTGCCGCCCAGCACGATCTCGTTGTGCGGCAGGTTGACGGTCAGCGTGGGCGTATCGCCGATGCCCTCGGTGGTGTAGCCGTAGAAATGATAGTCCGTACCGGCCTGCACCGAGCCGAACGTGGCGGCCGGGTCATAGCTGGGACCGTTCGGGTTGCCCAGCCAGAAGGCGTAGCCAGACGGCGTGTCCTCCAGGTTGTAGGGCTGGGTCGCGCTCTGCTGGTACAGCGGGTTGGAGTACGAGGTGCGCAGGTATTCGTTGCGGCCGAAGAACAGCTTGTTTTCGAAAGCGACGTTGTCCGCGAACTGCGACTTCCAGTTCACGATGTCCATCCAGTTGCGGTCTTTGATCGGCGAGGACGTCCAATCCAGCGGCCACTGGTAGTTGCGGCCGTACTGCTGCTGCAGTGCCTGCGGCATGTTGAACGGCGACAAGCCCTTGTTGTTGTTGTAGAGCAGGTAGTTGGACAGCGTGTTGTTCTCGTCGAAATCGTACGAGAGCGCCCAGTACAGGTTGTTGTTGTGGTCGGCGGTATGGTCGATCCAGCCGCGGCTGCCGGAATGGCCGAACGCGAAGAACTGCTTGAGCCCGTTCCAGTCGCCGGTGTCGAAGCTCATGTGGTAGTCGTAGCTCTTGAAGCTGCCGTAGCTGGCGCCCACGCTGCCGCCCATGGTGTCGCCCGGCTGGCGCGGCACGTAGTTGATGGTGCCGCCCAGCGAGTTGTAGGAATTCACCGCCGGGTTGTTGATGCCGCGATAGATCTCCACCGACTGCAGGTTGGCGGGGATCAGCAGCACGTTGTTGCGGTTCTCCGCCTGGTTCGTCACGCCGCCGTTGAACACGTCGTTGAGCGCCACGCCAGCGAAGGTCTCCGAGAACTGGCTGGAGTTGAAAGCGCGCAGATTGACGCTGGTCTCGACGCCGTTCGGGCCGTTCGAGTAGGCGAACACCGAGGGCTGCTGGTTCAGCATCGTCTGCACGTTCACCGTGGGCGCGGGCGAAAGATTGCGCAGGGTTTCGGTATCGATCTGGCTTTGCGTATACGCCGCCGTGGGCGGCACGCCGTTGACCGCCGTGGCCGTCACCGATATGCCGTTGAGCTGGGTCACCTCTTTCTTCGGCTTCTTCTTGCTGGCGTCGCCGGGCGCCTTGCCGTCGTCGTCCGAAACCGCTGCCGGCGCAATGCCGCGATCGCTGGCGTGGGCCGGTGCACCGTGCAAGCCTCCGAGCAAGACCGTGAGGATGGCCAGCGCCAGCACGGAGGCGCGGCCATGACGGGAGATCGGCTGGAGTCGAACTTCGTTGCGCATGATTGTCGGTTCCGATGGGAAGTCGCCGAGCTGCGCATGCCCCTGCTGCGCAGCGCAAGGCAGGGGCATGCCGAATGGCGAATGGGTGGCTAAATGGCCGAACGCTAACAAGGCCTTGTGTCAGCCCCGTGATGCACCAGCGCGGGCCTGGCGGCAGACTCCAGCCGCTTCAATCGCTGGGCCCGGTGCAGGCGGCGCGACGCACGCCTTCCACCCGCAGCACCTCGCCGCGCCCTTGCAGGCTGACGCTGCCGGTGTAGTGCTCGGGCGTGTCGAACTCCACCCGGCCGCGCCCGCTCGGCGCGGACACGCCGGCGCAACTGAGCGTCCAGTCCAAGGCAGTGCTGCTGCGATGCTGGTCGCTGCGCTGGCATTGCGGTGCGGGCGTGGGCAGATCGGCGAAGCGCGCCCAGGGGTCGTCCCCTTCGTTCACGCAGCGCCACTCCACTTTGGGCGGCCCGGCATGGCCATTGCTGACCACGCGCAGCACGATTCGCCACAGGCCGGGCATGGCCTGGAAGTCGGCGGGATCGGCCCGGGTGACGGCAACGGATGCCGCGCCTAGCAGCAGGATCGCGGACAGGCCAAAACGCAAGGCGGCCGCGCGCGGTCGGCGTACCACCCTTCGGTTCCACTTGGTCATGGTTTCAATCTTCATTGACGCGGTTCGCGGGCGGCCGATGGAGCTGGCCGCCCGCGCATTCCCGCTTTCCCTGCGCAATCAGTCCTGCATGTCCTGATCGTTGTCGTTGTCCCGCTGGCGCGCCAGCCGGAAGTCGAACATGTCCATCAGGTTGCCGATCGCCGGGGCGTTGAGCGGAACGTAGGGGTTGTTCCTGGCACTGACCGGGTTCGGCAGGTTGTCGCGGCTGCGCTCCGAGATGCGCTCGTGCAGGCCCCAGTTCGCCTCGACGAATTTGTCGAAGGACACATGGTCGTAGTAGGTGTGCACCATGTGGCCGCCCTCGGAGTATTTCGAGACCACCAGCAGCGGGATGCGGGTGCCGTCGCCGAAGAAGTCGACCGGCTGCACGAAGCCAGAATCGTAGTAGCCGCCGCCTTCATCGAAGGTCACCATGATCGCGGTGTCGTTCCACAGCTTCGGGTTGGCCTTCACCATCTCCACGATCTTCTGCACGTAGCCCTCGAACAGGTCGAGCTTGGACGAGGCGGGATGGCCGTCCAGCAGACCGTCCGGCTTGGCGATGGAAACCGCCGGCAAGGTGCCGTTCTGGATGTCGCTGTAGAGGTCGTTGATGTCCTGGTTGCGCGCGCGCAGCTTCGGATCGGTCATCACCTGCGTGGAGTACAGGAACGGGTTGCAGATGTTGCAGTAGCTGCCGCCCTCGCCGTCTTCCTTGCCGTTGTCCCAGCCTTCGCCGTAGTACTTCCAGCTCACGTGGTGGTGGCTCAGCAGCAGGGCGAGGTTGTTCTGCCTGGTCGGCGGGATGGTGAACTGGTTGGCGCCCAGCGGCGCAGGCGTGCCGTCGCCGAGGTAGCCGGGGTTGTAGTTGTTGACCAGGTAGTAGGCGCCGGCCTTGCAGTCGCCGCGGCGGAAGCTGCGGTACGGCAGCGCGTGCAGGTAGTTCTTGACCTCGGCCACACCCGGCTGGCTGTCGTCGGCGCAGTTGACGTAGGAACCGCCGCCGTAGCCGTCCTGCACGTACCAGTTGTTGGTGCCCGGCTGCGCGTCGGGGTTCTCGATCTGGTTCGCCGGCGGCACCGCGGGGCGACCCTGGGCGTCGGCGTAATAGATCAGGTCGCCGTAGCCGAGCATGATGTGGTTGGCACCGGTGCCGCCCATCACCGACTGGTGGAAGTTGTCGCTGAGTGTGTAAGTGCGCGCGAGCTCGGTGAAGTACGGCGCATCACCCTGAGCCACGTTGAGGAACTGCATCGCGGTCGCGCCCTCACCGGTGCTCTCGTCGGTGAAGTTCGTCGGCTGCGGCTTGCCGTTGGTGCCGGCGCCGATGGAGGTCTCCACCCAGGGGAACAAGTCGTTGCGGCAGCCGCTGGGGTTGCCCGCCGTCGCTGCCGCGGCGCTGCAGTCGAGCTGCTGCCACATCTGGAAGAAGCGATGGACGGGGCTGTTGGCGTAGGCGTCGTAGCTCAGCGAGGCGTGCATATCGACCGGGGCGTTCGGCAACTGCGCGGGGAAGCGCGTGTCGAGCACGCGGTTCGGCAGGCCGGTACCGCCAGCGGCGAGCTCGCCATAGGCGGCGTCCGGCAGGCCCGGCTCGAACGCCTGCGCCTGCTGGGCCGAGGCGAACAGTGCCTGGGTCGGCGCACCGCCGGTGTTCATCGCCGGCAGCGTGGCGTAGGGCGCGGTGTGCTGCGGCGCCAGCGCGAACTTGCCGGTGCTCTGCGCCTGCCACTGCTGCGCCTTGGCCACTTGCGGACCCGGCGTGCCATCGGCATTGACGATGCCTTCGGACAGCAGGTTGCGCACGCTCTGGCCGCTCGGCGGCGTATAGGTGGCGAACACATGGTCGAAGGTGCGGTTCTCGCCGATCAGCAGGATCACGTGCTTGATCGGGGTGCGCGTGCGGTCGCTGCGGTCGTCGCCCTGTTCGGGGCCATGCAGCAACACCACGCCACCGGGCAGGCCATGCTGTGCATGCTGGTGCGCCTTCGCGCGAAAGGTGGCGTCCTGGTCGGGCGGCGTGGTGGTCTGCGCGCTGGCCAGACCGGCGATGCCGGTGGCGAGTGCGCCTACAGCGAATGCTCTCAACCGGCTGCGTCGGAACATCGAAGACATGATCGGCTTCTCCTGCGGCCGTTGCGGGCGGCCTGCGTGAGTGGTTCCCCCTGATTCCGGACGCGGCACAACGTGCATGCCGCGACCAGAGCGGCAGTCTGACCCGCGCAGATGACGGCGCGTTGGCGTGTTCAAGACAGGGAAACCGCCGGCGATGACAGCGCGGCGACAATGCGCAGGAACATGCGCCGAAGCGCACACAGAGTGTGTTCGCGATCTCAGCCCGGCAGCAATTCGTACGGCCGCATCATTTCGTTGTCTTCGTGCTCGAGCAGATGGCAATGCCACACGTAGCGTCCCGGCTCGCCCTCGAAGCGCACCGCAATGCGCGTGACCATGCCCGGGTCGGCACGCACGGTGTCCTTCCAGCCCGCCTCGTGCGGCGGCGGCGGTTGCGCGGGGCCGGTGTACTTCAGCTGCCGCCGCGCATTCCACGCGAACAGGTCGAACGGCCGCCGGTCGAGTACCTGGAAGCGCACCAGGTGCAGGTGGACCGGATGCGCATCGCCGCTGAGGTTGACGAAACTCCAGGTCTCCACGCTGCCCGCGTGCGGCCGCTCGGATACCGGATCGGACCAGTGTTTGCCGTCGAGCAGCATGCGCAACGCGTTGCCGTCGGCATCGTCCATCTCGCCCAGGGTCAGCACGCGGTCGTGCGCCGCGGCGATATCGAGACGCGGTACCGACCGCAGGCGCAACGGCAACACCGAGTCGTCGCGGCGGCCGCGATCGCCCACGCGGAATTCCAGGATGCCGCCGCCGTGTAATTGCAGCTGCACGCGCTGCCCTGCCAGGCCGGCGAAATCGACCACCACGTCGGCGCGCTCGGCGGGATACAGCGTGATCTGGCTGCGCTCCACTGGCGCCGGCAGCAACCCCTGGTCGCTGCCGATCTGCTGGAACGCCAGGCCATGCGTCAGCGCCAGCTCGAAGAAACTGCTGTTCGCCACGTTGAGCAGACGCAGGCGGTAACGGCGTGGCTCCACGTCGAGGTACGGGAACAGCTTGCCGTTGCACAGCACCGCGTTGCCCTGGCATTGCATCACCCACGGCGCCGCGGGGTCGTCGGACACCGGGTAGTACAGCTGTCCGTCGCGGCCGACCAGCCGGTCGCACAGGAACAGCGGCACATCGCAGTCGCCCGACGGCAGGCCCAATGCACGCTCCTGCGCATCGCGCACCAGCCACGCGCCGTACAGGCCGGCGTAGATGTTGAGCCGGGTGATGCCCATCGCGTGATCGTGGTACCACAGCGTCGCCGCGTCCTGCGCGTTCGGGTAACGGCTCAACGCGGAGCGACCCGGGACGTACCAATCCTCGGGCCAGCCGTCGCTGTCCGCCGGCACACGCGCGCCGTGCACGTGGGTCACCGCGCGCACCTCGGGCTTGTCCGCTTCGGCGCCGTGGATCGTGTGGTCGATCGGCAGGAAGTGCCGCGCCGGCAGCGCATTCGCCCACTCCACCAGCACCGGCTGATCGCGCTCGACCTCGATCGTCGGGCCTGGCGCGCTACCCGCGTAGCCCCATTGCGGCGTGGGCGGCAGGTCGCGATGCAGGCGCGCTGCGAACGCGCGCATCTCCATGCGATAACACGGCAGCAGACGCCCGGGCCATGCCGGATGCGCACGTTGCCCGACAGGGCGCGCGCGCGCCGGCAATGGCAAGGGATCGACGAAAGGCGCCAGCGTGGCCGGATTCACCAGCGGCCGCTTCGGCGCCGCCAGCCGCGCCGCAGTGGCGCGCATCGGCATGCCGGCCATCGCGCCGGGCACAGTGCCGGGCGATGCCAATACGTCGCGCAACAGCCCCGCGCCCAGCAGGGTTCCGGCAGCGCGCAGGAATTCCCGTCGCGAACGGCTCACGCCGACCGTCCTGCAGCGCAGCGGGCAGCCAACGATCCGCGTCTGGGGAAGCTATCGGGCATCATTCCCGCACCGTAGATGCGCAGAATGACGGTTTGGTGTCAGCGGCGGCGCCGCGCTCAGTCCCGGTTCCGCTCGATCCAGTTCCGGTAGCTGCGGTAGTGATGGATCGCGAAGCCGGCGAAGGACGGATCGTTGCGCAGTGCCTGTTCCACGGTGCCCAACGCCTGCTCGAACACCTTCGGTCCCACCTGGTCGAAGGTGACCTTCTCCAGCTCGTTGGGCGACACCTCGAGACCGATCACCACCTTCTTGCCGACATGATCCGCGTAGGCGATCTCGCTGGCGGCATGCGAAAGGATGCTGTCGCTGCCCTCGGCCTTGTGCCGGTAGTCCATCAAGGCCACGTAGTCGAACAAGTCGATGACGTGCTCGCTCACCGGGCGCCGAACGCCTTTCCACTCCAGCTCGATGCCGTCCAGCCAGAACGGGATGGCGGGCCCCACGGCCAGGGTCGCGTGGTATTCGCGCTTGATCTTCATCAGCGCGTCGCCCATGTCCAGGAAGTCGGCAAGCAGACGCTCGCGGGTGTTGTCATTCCACTCGTCGAGGATGTGCGGCTCGATGTCCAGGTTGGCGCCATCGAAGCGCGCCGATGCCGGCGCGGCCACGTTGTATTGCACCACGCGGCGGAACATCGCCTCGGCCTGCCTGCGATAGGCGGGCAGCACGTAGTTCTCGGTGTGCAGATAGGCCGAACCCAGCAATGCGTAGACCTTCATGTGCTGCTTGTGCAAGCGCTCGATGAAGGCGCGGTACACGCCGGGATGCTCGACGAGCAGATCGTGGCCCTGGTACGCATCGGCGTAGAGATACACGGTGTCGATGTGCTGCGATTGCAGATAGGCCACGGCCTCCTGTGCAACGGACGGGTCCTTGACCATGGCATAGGAATCGGCCTCCCAGGTCCAGACGGCGCGACCGGCCCCGGCCATCGCAACGACCGGCAACGCACACAGCAGCAACGCCAGGCACAGGCGGGAGAAGCGGCTCATGGCGCGCCCCCGGCTGTCGTGCTGGCATCGACCGGCACGTGGTATTGCCCTTGCCCGATGGCCTTGCCGGTTTGCGGATCGGATGGGAACACCGATACGTAGCAGCGGCGGCTGCAGGCATCGGGACGCTGCAGCGCCAGCTGCACCCGCTGGTGCCCGTTCGCGGGAAGCTGCAGGGCCGCGCCGGAGACTTCCTGCAGTTCGCGGCCATCCTCGGCGGTCAGCACCGCCAACGGCACGAAGGCGCGGCTGGCCTGTGCATCGCCGTTGCTGAAACCGACCGTCAGCTGCACGGCATGGCTGCCAGCCGCCACCTCGGACAGATCCGTCGACAAGCCATGCATGACCGGCGCCGCGCCGATCGGCTGCACCTTTTGCGCCGGCTCCCGGTAAGCCACCAGTTCCGGCGTGGCGCCGCCAGGAGCGAGCGCCAGCTTCTGCATGAAGATCGCATTGGCCTGCTGGTAGCGCAGGAAGTGGCGCGCCACCCAGTCGCGCGCGGCGGCATCGTCGGCCGGCGTGAGGTGCATGCCGTCGCGCAGCTCGAGCAACTGCCCATCGTGCAGCCACCAGCGGCCGGCCAGGTAATCCGGCGCACTGGTCTTGGTCTGCTGCAGGGGCAGCTGATGGATGTTGCGGAAACTGTCGTCCAGGTCCAGGCCGGTGCCCAGCCACGGTGTCTGCGCCGGCCGTTTCAGTCCGTAGGTGTGCGACAGCAGCGCCAGCAGCGACGGCGCGACGTCCAGCTGCGAGGATACGGCGCGGACGTGCCGGGCCTGCCTGAGCAACGGCGAGAAGATGATCAGCGGCACGTGGTAGCGGTCGATGTGCTCGCCCATCGGGATCTCCGGCAGGCGATGGTCGCCGGTGATCACGAAAACGGTATTGGCGTACCACGGCAGCTTCGCCACGGCATCGAAATAACGATGCAGCTGGTCGTCGGTATAGAGGATGGTGCTGTAGATGTCGGCGTTGGCTCGATACGCCGCGAGCTGCGCGTCGGGGATGCGCAAGTCGCGCAGGCGTTGTTCGAAGCGCGCGCGCCAGGCGTCCTGCCCCGGGAACTTGTAAGCGGTGTGCATGGAGATGGTCTGCACCGCCAGCAGGAAGGGCGCCTGCAGCTGCGGGCTGTCGGCCAGCACGCGCGATACCAGCTCCTTGTCCGGATAGCCCCATTCGCTGAACGGGTTGAGCTGGTAGCCGGGGCCGAAGTCCCGCTTGTCCACCAGATGCTGCACGCCCTGCAACTGCATGAAGGCGCGCTCGTTGTCGAAGTCGGTGTCGGTGCCGTTGTAGAACGCGGTGTGGTAGCCCTGCTGCCCCAGCAAGTTGAACAGCCCCGGGCCTGGCGGCATGCGTGTGCCCAGCGAGGTGAAACCTTCTTTGGCGAACGGCGCCGAATTGAAAAGGCTGGGCAGCACGCCGAAGGTGCGGCCCTGGTTGGACAGGAAGTTATCGAAGTACAGGCTGCGCGTCGCCAGCGCGTCGAGGAAGGGCGTAAAGCTGCCCAGCGACGCCTGCGGACCGGAGAACGAGCGCCCCAGCCCTTCGACCACGATCACCACCACGTTGGGCGGACGGCCGTCGGAAGTCGGGGAAAAGTATGGACCGAGCGTGTCTGGCGTCTGCTCCGGATGCAGGAACGGGAACTGCGGGTCCAGCGGCGGCTCGTCGGCGGTGGCGGCGGCCGCCTTGCCCGGCGCAAGTACCGCGGCGCTGTCGTTCCTCGACCAGCGCCAGACATCGGCACAGAACCACGCCAGCTTGTTGCTGGCCAGGTCGCGCGCCGCGTCATCCTTCAATGTGCGCGCCCCCGTCGGCAGCCACGCCAGCCACGCCAGCAGGCCGGCAATCAGCAGCACGCTGGTCCATCGCCTGGAGCCATCGACCCATCGACGCGCACACACGTATAGGCCGCACCAAAGCACCAGCAGTGGCAGCAGGTATGCCAGCAAGCTGCGCGGATCGAGCGGCGTGCCGCCGGACAAGGTGGTGCGGATTTCCGCGGCGCTGTAGCCGAACAGGTCCGCACCCAGCGGCACATGCGCCACCTGGAAGTATTGGTTGAGCCCGGCCTGCGCCACGATGAACAGCGACCACAGCACGGCCAGCGCCGCGAGGCGCGGCCGCTGTCGTCGCAAGGCCAGCAGCGGAAGCGACAACAGCAACAGGATCGGCACCGCGCGCAGCAGCACCAGCAGGGCTTGCAGCGACGCGATACCGGCGATGGCCCATGGCTGGCTGCCGTTCCAGCCGGCCGCGGCTACGCCGTTGACGATCGCGCACGCCACCAGCGCGAACTGCGCCAGCAGCAAGGCCGGGAACACGGCGGAAAAGCGCGACCAGAGGTCGCCGCGATCCGCCGGGGCCGTCGACGGCGCCGTCACCACAGCGAGTACAGGGTCAGCGAGACGATTTGTTCGTTGACGCCGGCCACATCGCTACCCTCGCCGTAGCCGGCACTCAGCTTGAAACCCCAGCGCGGCGACAGGTAATGGCTCCAGGCGGCGCCGATGGCGAGGTTGTTGTCGATCACCTGGGTGCCATAGCGATTCAGATCGGTGCTGCGGCCGTTGCTGACGCTCAGCTCCAGGTAGTCGAAGGCATCGCCGCGGTAGTAGTTGCGTAACAGGAAGCGGTTGCTCCAGCTGCCCGAACCCACGCCCGGCACGTATTGCAGCTTGTAGCGCGCGTACCAGTCGCCCCAGTAGCGGCCCACGCCGATGCCGTAGAACTGGGTGTTGCTGGAGAAATGCAGGTGATCGACGCTGGCCGACAACTCCCAGCCGCGGCCCACGCCCTGGAACACTTCCACGCGCCATTCCTGCTGCGGCAAGACGCCGGAGCTGGGGCCTTGCTGGTAGCGCAGGTTGGCGTAGGCACGCGACCACAACGGCACGTAGCCATCCAGCGCCCAGGCGTTGTCGCTGGTGCCGAAATGGTCGGAACGCAGCAGCTCCAGGGCGAGCGAGCCCTGGCTGAAGTAGTGGCGCAACGACAGATCGATGTCGTTCCAGCCTTGCTGCCCGCCGGTGAAGCCGGTGTGGTCCCAGCTGAGGGAGGCGCCCCAGTTGTACCCACCGCCCAGGCTGGTCGTGCGCGGCAGCAGGCTCTGCCGCAGGCTGTCGATTTCGGCGGCGTTTGCCCCCAGCGTCGCGGCGGCATCGAAGTCGGCACGGGCGGCGGCGAGTTGTTCCATGTCGCGCTGGGCACGGCCACGTGCGATGTACGCATCCGGGTCGCGCGGCGCCAGCTTCACCCACTGCGAATAAGCATCGACCGCCTGCTGCGGGCGACCGCTCCAGCGATAGACATCGCCCAGCGCGGACCATGCATCGGCGTAGTCCGGGCTGTGCTGCACCACCGTGTGCAGGTCGCTTTCGGCCGCGTCGTACTGTCCGTCCCAGGCGTAAGTGCGCCCACGCGCCAACAGCAGGTCGCCGTTGCCGGGGTGCTCGGCCAGCAAGGCCGTGTAGCGCTGGATCGCCAATGTCTTCTGGCCGCTGGTGGCGAGCTGGCGTATCTGCACCATCTGCGTCGTCAACGCGTCGGGAGCGGCGGTTTGCGCCTGCAGGCAGGGCGAGAACGCCGCCAATGCCAGCAGCAAGGGCCAGCCGGCGTGGCGCGTGCGGAGCGGATGCCGTTGCGCGGCCACGGGTAGATGCATGCGCTTCATGGATTGCTGCTCCCGTCGGCATGCAGGTCGGGGGTCATCGTCGCTGCTTCCTCCTGCTCCTGGTGCCACGAGCCATCGCGATGGATGTGGCCCCAGCGATAGCGTTTCCGCAGCCCGAACAGCCAGAGCAAGGTGCCGTAGAAGCGCCAGCAGGAGTTCATCTGCCGGTAGCCGAAGTTTTCCAGCACCGCGACCACGAACAGCCGCAATTGCTGCGACGGCTTGGCGTACAGGCCAAAGGACAGCTCTTCCAGCAGCATCGCGTTGACCGAGAGCAACATGCCCATGCCAATCGCCGCCGCCAGGAAAACCAGGAACACCTTCAGCGTCACCAGACCGGCCAGGGTCAGCACGATCATCGAGACATAACCGATCACCTCGATGATCGGGCCGAGGAACTCGAACAGCAGCATGAACGGGAACGCCACCCAGCCCGCCGCGCCACCGCGACGGTTGAACATCAGTCCGATGTTCGACCACAGGCTTTCGGCCAGTCCGCGCTGCCAGCGCACGCGCTGGTTGCTCAACGAGGCGACGTCCGCCGGCACCTCGGTCCAGCAGACCGGATCGGGCACGAACACGATGCGATAGTCGCGCTTCTCCTTGCGCAGGTTGCGGTGCAAACGGACGATCAGGTCCATGTCCTCGCCCACCGTGTCGTTGCGATAGCCGCCGATGGCGATCACCCGCTCCTTGTAGAACACACCGAAGGCGCCGGAGATGATCAGCAGCGCGTTCATCGGCGACCAGCCCATGCGCCCGAACAGGAACGCGCGCAGGTATTCGATCACCTGGAAACTGGGCAGCCACTGGTTGGGCAGGCCGACCTTGGCCATCATGCCGTTGGCGACGGTGCAGCCGTTGAGTACGCGCACCACGCCGCCGCTGGCGACCACGCGGCCATCCTCCAGGAATGGGCGCACCACCCTCGACAGGCTTTCCGGCTGCAGGATGCAGTCGGCATCCACCACGCAGAACAGCGGATAGCGCACGCAATTGATGCCGGCATTGATCGCATCGGACTTGCCGCCGTTGGCCTTGTCCACCATGCGCACGCGCGGGTACTGCGCCGAGGCGTAGACACCCCTGACCTGTTCGGTCCGCAGGCGGGCCCGATAGGCCTCGGGCACCCGCACCAGGCCGAAGGCCTCGATCAGCGCCTGGCGGGTGCGGTCGCTGGAACCGTCGTTGACCACCACGATCTCGAACTCGGGGTAGTTGGTCTTGAGCAGCGAGTGCACCGAGGCCACCACCGACTTCTCTTCGTTGTGCGCGGGCAACACGATGCTTACCGGAGGCTGGTAATCGCGCAGGCCGGGCGGCAGGTAATTGGCCCGGTATTCGCGCATGTAGCGCACGATCTGGTAGGCGGAGATGTAGTTGAGGATCAGGTAGGCCAGGTTGATCGCCACGAAATAGATCATGAAGATCCATTGCATCGACGCCAGCGCGTGGCTCCAGGGCCCGTGCTGGAGATTGGCCACGAACGAATCCCAGTAGGCGTTCATGCCACGACTCCCAGGTCGTGCTCGGAAAGCACTTGGTCGATGATGTCGCGCCCGTAGGCGTCGCCCTGCCGCTGCTGCATCAGGCGCAATGCGTCCACACCCATGCCCGGAAGGGCCAGCAGCGCCTGCGCGGCCCGGTAGCGCACCCACCACACCTTGTCGGCCAGCATCGGCTCCAGGCGCTGGCTGTCGGCGGCTTCGCCGATGCGGCCCAATGCCGACGCCGCATGCATGCGTACGTGCCAGCGCGGCGCGTCGAGGAAACCAGCCACCCGCTCGCGGTCTTCCTTGTCGCTCACCAGCTGCAGGCAGACCGAGAGTGTGTGGTCGTCCACCGAGCTGTCGAGCAGCTGCCGGATCACCCCCGAGGCGTGCCCCGGATCGATGTCGGCGAGGAACCGCACCAGCTTGACCATCGTGCTGGTATTGGCGCGCAGCAGCGCGTTGTCGAGTTCGCGCAACGCGCTGCCATCCTCGTTGTGGGCGAGGATGCGCGCCACGTTGCCAGGCATCCAGTCGTCGCGCTGCAGGACCAGCGGCACGAACATCGCCATCGCTCTGGGCGGATCCACCTTGCCCAGCGCGTGTGCCGCGCACAGCGAGACGATGGGGCTGCGGTCGTTGAGGAACGGCACCAGCTCGTCGAACACATCGTGTTCGCGCAAGTGTCCCAGCGCAATGATGGCCATCGCGCAATCGTGATAATTGCCGCGCAGCATGCGCCGCGCCGCATCCACCAGGCCCACGCCGTGCCCCAGCGGCAACAGCCGCACTGCGTCCTGCTGGGGCAGCGATTCGTGAATCACGTTCCAGGCTTCGATGAAGCCGGTGACCTCATCGCGCTTCAGCGGCTGTAGCTGCACCGCCTCGCCCGCCAGCACGTGCTTCATCACCTGCGTCCAGTGCTGCTGCGCCCGCTTGTCGCGCAACTCGCGCTTGCGCGAACGCGCGCGCAGGAAAACGATGACCGTCAACAGGCTGAAGGCCAGCAACAGGGTGAGCACGGCCACCCAATACGCCACCGTCAGCAGCGTCGTCCCATTGGCAGGCATTTCCATCACGGCCTCCCTCTCTGCCTTTGCGGCACATGGCCAGGCTCATGCCCCATGCATGCATAACCCGTTCCAGACGCGGGCGGCAACGCAGCGTCCGGCACCCCTGAGCCATGCGGGTTGGTGTCGGTACGCAGCCGGATGGTGGCGCTGCCGGAGCGCCGGAGCAGACCTGGCGAGGCGCATCGGCGGCCTGCTCGCCGGGCCGCGCGATGGGCGGCCGCGGCATGCCTGCCGGATAGTGAGATGCAGACTGCGGCGCCGGGCCTGAGCACGGCAGGCCGGGAACGAATGCGCTGAAACATGAACCCCCTTTCCATGGAGGACATGGTCAGTCGCCATGCCGCCGTTTTGTGAACTACGCACGATAATGCAGATCGGAATTGAGATACAGCGCGGACGCCGGGACTGCCGTTTTCGTCAATAAATTGACGCAACCGGGAATCCGGAAAGGACCCGCCGCGACGTGCACCTTTTCGGCAAACGGCCGGCGATCGGCACAGGGGCCGCTGGCGCATCGGCCTGATGATCGCGTCCAGTCCTCAGGCGCAACGACCCGCCGAGTCCATGCCCGGTCGGCCCGAACGGTTGCCCTCGCATGGCCGTCAGACGGTGGCGCGTGGCGCAACGCCTGCCTGGCTGGCAGGTCAAGCCACGCGCTGCCGCATGGCGGCCATGCGAGGGCAACGCGAGCTACGCGGAGACATTGAACAGGCTCTTACAGTGCCAACCGGGACGCGGGGGCCTCTTGCTGCCCGTCCCAGGCGCCGGATCGAATCGCCTGCAGCAGACTCGAGCCGGCTTCCGCCAGGCAACCGTCGTTGTGGATGACGATGCTGCCCGGCGGTGCCGGATAAGTGCCCAGGCGCGCGATGCGCGCGGCGATCTCCGTCTCCGATTCGCGTCCGCGGGCGGCCAGGCGTGTGGCGATCACCTCCGGGCTGGCCGTGACCAGCACGGGCCGCAAGGCGGGGAACCGCTCGCAGGCCGACGCGAATGCGCCGCGCGATCCATTCACCAGCACATCGGCGCCATGCGCCAGCCAATGCACGACCTCGCCGCCGATGCCGTAGTGCAGGCCATGCGCTTCCCAGGTCAAGGCAAACAGGCCGCGTTGTTTCCGCGAGTGGAATTCCGCCTCGCTCAACGCGACGTGGTTTTCGCCGCCGGCATGCGCGGGCCGTGTGATGTAGCGATGCGCGCACAACACGCCATGCGACACGCCGTGCTCACGCACCCACGCCAACACGCTGTCCTTGCCCACACCGGATGGACCCATCACGTAATACAGGCAGCCTTCGCTCATGCCGGCCTCCCCGCGCCAAGCGCGAAGCGCTCGACCTGTTCGAAAGCCTGGCCGGGTTCGCTCTCGCGACAGACGGTGAGCGCGTCGATGCCAGCGACGGAACCGCCCGCCTGGCCGCGCGCAAACCATTCGCGTATCGCCTGCTCTTCGCTCTCGTCGGCCGGTGCGGCGACCGTCATGTGGAAGCGGTAGCGATCCAGCACGTAGGGATAGCCGAACTGGCGGGACAGCGCGAGCTCCTCCGCGTCGAGATGCGACGCGCGACGTTGCCAGGCCGCGTCGGTGTTCGATGCGCGCAGCGGGTTGAGGCGGCGCACGCAGCGTTCGGCCAAGGCTTCGACGGCTTGCGCGTCGACGGATGGACGCAGCGCGAGGAAACCGGCGAGGCGATCCAGATGCAAGGGCAGTTCGATGCCGCCGGCATGTTGCGCGATATCGGCCACCTCCCTGCGCAGGTCGTCGTAGCTGGCCGTCGCGGCCAGCGCGAACGGCGCGCACAGCGTGGCATGCCAGCCGTAGCGACGCACGTTGGCGGTCAAGGCGTGCAGGCGTCCGGGCGCCATGCCCGGCACCTGCCCGGCGGACAACCACGCCCGCCCGAGGGCATCCAGCGCGCTCCCTGCGGCCGGGCAGAAATACACGGCATAGCGCATCAGTGGCCCGCCATCAGCACGAGTTGCACCCAATCGCCGGAAAAGCGCGTGATGCCATATTGCACCGGCACGCCGCGCGTATCGGCGTTGATCGACTGCACGTAAAGCAGCGGACGGTTCGCCGGCTGCTTCATCAGGCGCGCAGTGTTGGCGTCCGGCAGGCGCGCGGAGACGCGCGTGTGCTTGCGTTCGTAGTCGGCCACACCGAATTCGGCCAGCGTGCGCGTCACCGACCGCAGCCGGCGGTACACGGCGGGAAAATCGGGAAAGCGCGCGGCGGGAAAGTAGGCGGTGCTGTAGTCGACGACATGGCCGTCGGCGCGGTCCAGCGTTTCGATGCGGTAGACGTATTCGTGGCGATCCAGGCCCAATGCCTGGGCGACCTTCGGCGGCGCGATCTCGCGCGCATCTTCCAGGAACTCCAAGTCGGCTTCGACATTGAGATTGCGCATGTTCTGCGTGAAGCGCGTGCGGCGACTGATGACGTAATCCATCGTCTGTTCCTGCACGAAGGTACCGCGCCCCTGCTCGGTGCGGACCAGATTGCGCCCTTCCAACGCGGCGATGGCGCGGCGCACGGTATGGCGGTTGACGTCGAAACGCGCGGCCAGCTCCTGCGCGGAAGGCAGTTGCTCGCCCTGGCGCGGCTGCCCCTTGAGTATCTCCGACGCGAGGATGCCGCTGATCTGGCTCCACAGCGCGACGCCGCGTCCCCGCTCTATTTCGCTCATACCACGTCCTCAACCTGTCTATTCATCGTCATGGCAGCGGCACGCTGGGCTGCTGCAATGGGCCACGTGGAGCACCCCCGGGGCGCTCCTGCCTGTCTAGATAACTAGACATTTGTGACAAGCCTAGGAACACCCATGGACACCTCCCCCCACTTGGCGCGCGCACACTGGATGTCGCTGCTGGCGCAAGCCGACCCCGCCGAACTGGCGCAGGCGATGGACGCCTTCGCGCCGCCGGCCGACACCACCTGGCTGCGCCCGGCGCAGACGGGCCTGTACATGTTGCGCGGCCGGGTCGGCGGCACCGGCCCGCAGTTCAACTTCGGCGAGATCAGCGTCACCCGCTGCAGCGTGCAAGCCGGCGGCCACATCGGCCACGCCTGGGTACGCGGCAGCAATACGCGCCATGCGGAGCTGGCCGCGCTGGCCGACGCGATGCTGCAGGACGCCGACCAGCGCGCGCAGCTGAACCTGCAGGTGGTCGAACCGCTGCGCCACGCGATAGACCGTCGCCGCGACGAGACCAGCCGCAAGGCCGCAGCCAGCAAGGTGGACTTCTTCACCGTGGTGCGGGGCGAATGATGCTGGCCGCCTTTGCCCATCCCGTTTTCGACAGCCAGCGCACGTTCCGCGAGCTGCTGCAGGCGATGGCACGCCCTGCCGTGCCGCGCGAACTGCCCGTGCTGCCGCCCTCCCCTGCGCCGATTGCGCCGGCCGCGATGGCGATCGTGCTGACCTTGTGCGATGCGACGACCTCCGTATGGTTGCAGCAAGCCGAGGAAGAAGCGGTTCGCCACGTACGCTTCCACGCCGGCCTGAAACTGGCGGAACAGCCGCGGCACGCGGACTTCGCACTGATCACCGATCCCGTGTCGATGCCGCCGCTGGACGCATTTGCTCTGGGCGATCCGCGTTACCCGGATCGCTCGGCGAGCCTGGTCATCCAGGTCGCCGCGATCCGCGCCGGAGATAGCGGGCACCGTTTCTCCGGCCCCGGCATCCGCGATACCGCCACCGTCGCCATCGACGAACTACCCGCCGACTTCTGGCAGCAGCGTACCGCGCTCGCCGCGCAGCTGCCGCTGGGTATCGATCTCTATCTCGTCGCCGGGCAGCAGGTGCTTGCCTTGCCGCGCACGACCCGCCTGCTGGAGGGCTGAATGTACGTAGCCGTGAAGGGCGGCGAGCAAGCGATCGCTCGTTCGCTGGAACTGTTGGCCGAAGCGCGGCGCGGCGACGCCGCCGTGCCGGAACTGGAACTTGCGCAGATCCGCGAGCAGTTGCGCCTGGGCGTGGCGCGCGTGATGCAGGAAGGCTCGCTGTACGACGAAGACCTCGCGGCGCTGGCCATCCGCCAGGCGGCGGGCGACATGCTGGAGGCGATTTTCCTGCTGCGCGCGTATCGCACCACCTTGCCGCGCTTCGGTTACACGCTGCCGCTGGATACGACAGCAATGCGCGTGCGCCGACGCGTGTCGGGCACGTTCAAGGACGTCCCGGGCGGCCAGGTACTTGGCCCCACCTACGACTATACGCAGCGCCTACTGGAATTCGACACGACGCCCGTCGCGAGCGTGACGCCCGCCGACGTGCCGCTGCCGCCGGACATGCCCCGCGTGCTCGACCTGCTGGATGCGGAAGCGTTGATCGAACGCATCGGACCCGGCAGCGATCCGGAGCCGGTCGACCTGACCCGCGAGCCGCTGGTTTTTCCGGCCGATCGCGCGACACGCCTGCAGAACCTGTCGCGCGGCGACGAAGGCTTTCTGTTGGGCATGGCGTATTCCACGCAGCGCGGTTACGCCGAAAGCCATCCGTTCGCCGGCGAGATCCGCATGGGCGAAGTGGACGTGCGGGTCTGCCCGGAAGAGCTGGGCTTTGCGATCGAGATCGGCTCGATCGTGCTGACGGAATGCCAGATGATCAACCAGTTCCACGGCGGCAACGGCGTACCGCCGCAATTCACCCGCGGCTATGGCTTGTGCATGGGCGAAGGCGAGCGCAAGGCGATGTCGATGGCGCTGGTCGACCGCGCGCTGCGCTGCGACGAATTGGCCGAGCCCAACTATGCCCCCGCGCAGAACCAGGAATTCGTGCTGTCGCATTCGGACAGCGTGGAAGCATCCGGCTTCGTGCAGCATTTGAAGCTGCCGCACTACGTGGACTTCCAGGCCGAACTGTCCTTGCTGCGCACGCTGGCGGCGCAGCATGCGGGTGCGCGCGACGAACAACCGCAAGATGTTGTGGCGGAGGGCGTCTCCGCATGACGACGAAACCGTTTGCCTACAACTTCGCCTTCCTCGACGAAGACACCAAGCGCATGTTGCGCCGCGCCTTGCTGAAGGCGGTGGCGATTCCCGGCTACCAGGTGCCGTTCGGCAGCCGCGAAATGCCCTTGCCGTATGGCTGGGGCACCGGCGGCATCCAGGTCACCGCCGCCCTGCTTGGACCCGACGACGTATTGAAAGTGATCGACCAGGGTGCGGACGACACCACCAATGCCGTGAATATCCGGCGCTTTTTCAGCCGTGTCGCCGGCGTGGCCACCACGGAACACACCGCCGACGCCACGCTGATCCAGACCCGCCACCGCATTCCTGAAACATCGCTGCGCGAGGATCAGATCCTTGTGTTCCAGGTACCGGAACCCGAGCCGCTGCGCACGCTGGAGCCGCGCGAAGCCGAAACGCGCACCTTGCACGCCCTTGCGGATTACGGATTGATGCACGTGAAGTTGTACGAGGACATTGCCCAATACGGCCACATCGCCACCAGCTACGACTATCCGGTGCTGGTCGACGGGCGTTTCCTCACCTCGCCGTCGCCGATTCCGAAATTCGACAATCCCAAGCTCGACCGCTCGCCCGCCCTGATGCTGTTTGGCGCCGGCCGCGAGAAGCGCCTTTACGCGATACCGCCTTACACGCGCGTGGAAAGCCTGGCCTTCGACGACCATCCGTTCGAGATCCAGCGCTGGGAGCACCGATGCGAGTTGTGCGGCTCCGGCGAAAGCTACCTGGATGAAGTGGTGGTGGACGATAGCGGCACGCGCATGTTCGTGTGCTCGGACACCGATTTCTGCAGCGACCGCCGCCAGGAGGCGCAAGCATGAGCGCGCTGTTGCAGGTACGCGCACTGAGCCGCCACTACGGGGCGCGCATCGGCTGCGAGGACGTGAGCTTCGAGCTCCATCCCGGTGAACTGCTGTGCGTCGTCGGCGAATCGGGCTCGGGCAAATCGACCCTGCTCAATACGGTGGCCGCGCAACTGGCGCCGACTTCCGGCTCGGTGCGGTATCGCCAGCGCAATGGCAGCTGGCTGCAACTCGACGCATTGAGCGAAGCCGATCGACGCCGGCTGGCGCGCGAGGAGTGGGGCTTCGTCACGCAGAACCCGCGCGACGGCCTGCGCCTCAACGTCAGTGCCGGCGCCAATGTCGCCGAGCGCCTGATGGCCCTGGGCATGCGCAACTACGCCCAGCTGCGCCATATCGCGCGCGGCTGGCTCGAGCGCGTCGAGATCGATCCCGCGCGCATCGACGACGCACCGACCAGTTTCTCCGGCGGCATGCAGCAGCGCCTGCAGATCGCGCGGACGCTGGTGACGCAACCGCGCCTGGTGTTCATGGACGAGCCGACGGCCGGACTGGATGTCTCGGTGCAGGCACGCATCCTCGACCTGTTGCGCAGGCTGGTGAACGAACTTGGCCTGGCGGCCGTGATGGTGACGCACGACCTGGCCGTGGCGCGCCTGCTCGCCGCCCGCACCATCGTGATGCAAGGAGGGCGCGTGGTCGAAACGGGTCTCACCGACCAGATACTCGACGACCCGCAGCACCCGTATACGCAACTGCTCGTTTCCTCGGTGCTGACGACATGACCGCTCCCTTGATGCTCGAATTGCGCGACCTCAGCAAGTCGTTTGAACTCCACCACCAGCATGGCGCACGCCTCGACGTGCTGCGCGGACTCGACCTGCGCCTGCACGCGGGCGAATGCGTGGTGTTGTCCGGCCCGTCCGGCGCGGGCAAGAGCACGCTCCTGCGCGTGATCTACGCCAACTACCACCCGACCCGCGGCACGGTGAACGTGCGCCACGACGGCCGCCTGGTCGATCTGGCCACGGCGGCGCCGCACGAGGTGCTGGACGTCCGGCGGCGTACGCTCGCCTACGTCAGCCAGTTCCTGCGGGTGATTCCGCGCGTGCCGGCGCTAGATATCGTGGCCGAACCGTTGCTGCAGATGGGAGCGGACGAGCAGGAGGCACGCCAGCGCGCCGGCGACCTGCTGCGCCGGCTGAATGTGCCGGAGCGTCTGTGGTCGCTGCCGCCCGGCACGTTCTCCGGCGGCGAACAGCAACGCGTGAACATCGCGCGCGGCCTGATCGTGCCGCGCCCGATCCTGCTGCTGGACGAACCCACGGCGTCGCTGGATGCCGGAAACCGCGACGTCGTGGCACAGCTTCTGGCCGAAGCGCGCGCCGCGGGTTCGGCGGTGCTCGGCATCTTCCACGACGAAGACATGCGCGATCGCGTCGCCACACGCCTGTTTCCGATGCACGCGCTCGAAGCCGCCTGATTCCCCTGTTTGAACCCTTGCACCCCTCGCCGAGACCACCATGAAAGATTTAGCTCTCACCAACGCGCGCATCGTGACCGACGATGGCGTCGTTCACGGCACCCTTATCGCACGCAACGGCGTGATCCGGCTGGTGGACGAGGGCTCGACCCAGGCGCCGAACGCCATCGATTGCGACGGCGACTATGTCATTCCCGGCCTGATCGAGCTGCACACCGACAACCTGGAAAAGCACCTGATGCCGCGCGCCGGCGTACTGTGGCCGTCGATTCCGGCGGTGCTGACGCATGACGCGCAGGTGGTCGCCGCCGGCATCACCACCGTGTTCGACGCGCTCTCGGTCGGCGACGTGGAAGAAGAAAGCGTGCGCATCGACACCTTGCGCAGCACCTACGATGCGATTCTCGAAGGCCAGGCCAGCGGCGCCCTGCGTGCCGACCACTGGATCCACCTGCGCTGCGAGCTGGCCTACCCCCGCCTGATCGAGACGCTCGAACCCTTGATGGATCACGGCAGCGTGCGGCTGGTCTCGCTGATGGACCACACACCCGGCCAACGCCAGTACCGCGATATCGAGCAATACCGCAAGTACTACAGCAAGAACCGCATGACCTGGACGGAAGACGAATTCGCCGAAGTGGTGAAGCGCCGCACCGAGCAGCAGGCCATATACAGCGCCCGGCACGAAAGCGCGGTATTGGCGATGGTCCAGGGCCGCCATACGGTGCTGGCCAGCCACGACGATACCGACGCCCAGCAGGTGGACCACGCCCGCCGTATCGGCGTGACCATCTCGGAATTCCCCACCACGCAGGAAGCGGCCGATGCCGCGCATGCGCACGGGCTGACGACGGTGATGGGCGCGCCAAACGTCGTGCGCGGCGGTTCGCACTCGGGCAATGTCGCGGCACTCGAGCTGGCGCGCACGGATCGCCTGGACATGCTGTCGTCGGACTACGTTCCCGCAAGCTTGCTGCACGGCGCTTTCATCCTGCATACGCAGGCCGGCTGGTCGATGCCCAAGGCGATGGCGACCGTGAGCCGCAATCCGGCGAAGGCGCTCGGGTTCGGCGACCGCGGATCGCTGAAGGCGGGAATGCGCGCCGACGTAGTGCGCATGCGCGACGTCGACGGCCTGCCGATCGTGCGCAATGTCTGGGTGAACGGAAAGCAGGCATTCTGACAAAGCCCACCACCCGGGCCCACATCCTTTCATCGCGTCATCGACACCCCGCCGGCATACCGGCGGGAGCAGGCGGGCACGTTCGTCTGCTTCCCGGACGTTTCAATCGCCCGACCCGGGCGAAGGTCGTGCGATGCCTTGCGCATGCCGCCGGCCGTCCGCCCGCTTGTCCATGCATCGCAAGTCCGTGCGTGCATCGCTGCATGCCGCGTCGCTGCGCCCGCTTTCCATGCAGGTTCCGAGATCGGCAAGCGCATAGACAGCCAACGAACTTGGCTAGACCACGTCATAAGCATTTCATCGCCGATCCCTAGCCTTTTCGGCGCTGCAACATCAGGCCTTGATGCCGGCATTGCCCGGCGACCACAACTTTTGGGGATAGCGTCTTGAAGATCAATTCAATCACCTGCGCGGTGCTGGCTGCGCTCGCGATGAGTCGCATGTGCTACGCGAACGACACCACGCCGCCCGCGCCGGCCACGCAGCCTGCTGCAGCCACCCAGCCGGCGAAGCCGGACAGCGCCGATACCTCCCGCGCGGCCACGCTCGGCACCGTCACGGTAACCGCGCAGCACACGGCGGAAGACATGCAGGACGTGCCGATCACGCTGCAGGCGTTCACCGGCATCACCTTGCAGCAGTTGCACATCGCGTCGTTCAACGACCTGATCAAGTACCTGCCGAACGTGACCTTCGCCGCCAACGGCCCGGGTCAGGGCAACATCTACATGCGCGGCCTGAGCACCGGCTTCCTGGGCAACCAGTCCAGCGCATCCATCGCGCCGTTCCCGAACGTGGCCGTCTACCTGGACGACCAGTCGATGCAGTTCCCCGCGCGCAACCTCGACATCTACATGGCCGACATGGAGCGTGTGGAGGTGCTGGAAGGCCCGCAGGGCACGCTGTTCGGCGGCGGCGCGGAAGCCGGTGCCGTGCGCTACATCACCAACAAGCCGAACCTCGATCGCGTCGGCGGCAGCGTGGAAGCCAGCATGGGCATCACCGCCGGCGGCGGTCCGAACAACGCCGCCAACGCGGTGCTGAACCTGCCGATCGTCCCTGGCACGTTCGCGCTGCGCGGCGTGATCTACAACGACCACCAGGGCGGCTACATCGACAACGTGCCGAGCACGTTCACCCGCCAGCCTACCGATGGCGGCGGTGCGATGGCGCCCTACGTCGCTGCCGGCGGCACGCCGGTCGCCAACAACTTCAGCGTGGCGCAGAACAACTGGAATCCGGTCGATTACCAGGGCGGCCGCCTGTCCGCGCTGTGGAAGATCAACGACAACTGGAACTTCCTGATCGCCGAGAGCTACCAGAACCTGGATGCCAGCGGCCAGTCCTCCACCTACCCGGTCGGCGCCGACGGCCAGAAGCTCGGCACCAACCAGATCACCTCGTTCGTGCCGGGCTGGAACAACGACCATTACAGCAACACCGCGTGGACGCTGAACGGGCAGATCGGCGACCTGTCGCTGGTGTATTCAGGCGGCTACACCAACCGCCGCATCAGCGAGCAGCAGGACTACACCAACTACTCGCGCAGCGCCGGCGGCATGTACTACAACTGCACCGGCACGTCGGCCGGCCTGTCCAGCGCCGGCAAGCCGATCTGCTATTCGCCGATCGGTTACTGGAACGATCACGTCCGCAGCACGCACCAGAGCCACGAGCTGCGCCTCAACACGCCGGAGGACTATCGCTTCCGCGTGATCGGCGGCCTGTACTACGAAGATTTCAACATCAACGACCACATGGACTTCGACTACAAGACCATCCCGTCCTGTACGCCGACGAACCTCGCCAGCGCGATGGCCGGCGGTTATCCGTGCGTGGCCAACGCGATGTCGTCGCCGGGCGTCATGCTCCCCGACAACACCGCCTTCGGTGAAGTGGAGCGGCGCGGCTACAGGCAGGAGGCGGCCTTCGGTTCGATGTCGTACGACATCATTCCCGACGTGCTGACGGCGACTGCCGGCACGCGCTACTACCACTACTCCGAATGGCAGAGCGGCACGGAGTTCTACACCACCACCGCCCAGGTGAACGTGCCCAACGGCACCTATGTGGGCAACGACACGGTAATGAACTACAGCAAGACGTACCACGGCTTCAAGAGCCGCGCGAACCTGACCTGGCACATCACGCCGGACATGATGCTGTACTACACCTTCTCGCAGGGCTTCCGCCCCGGCGGCTTCAACCGCACCACCTCCGGCGTGGCCAAACTCGACGGCGTGGCGCAGTACAAGAAGCCGATCAGCTATGCGCCCGACACGCTCACCAACAACGAAATCGGCTTCAAGACCACCTTCTTCGACGACCGCCTGATGTTCAACGGCTCGGCGTACGACATGCGGTGGAACAACGTGCAGATGCAGTTCTTCAACCCGCTGGTGCTGGGCAACACCACCTTCGCGGTGAACGGGCCGAACTACAAGGTGGACGGCATCGAGCTGCAGTTCCAGGCGCGCGTCACCGATGGACTGACTATCATGGGCGCCGGATCGCTCAACCACGCCAAGCAGACCAACTCGCCGTGCCTCTACAACAACATCGCTGGCTCGGCCAACTTCAACAAGTGCATCGTGGAAACCGGGGCCGTCGGCGCGGAGACTTCGTTCGCCAACCCGTTCGGCGAGATCGGCAGCGTGCCGGCCTTCTCGCCCCGTTCGCAGTACAACATGCGTGCGCGCTACGACTGGACGTTCAGCGGCGACTACAAGGCGTTCGCGCAGATCGGCTTCAACCGCACCGGCTCGATGTACAACCAGCCGGCCACCTATCCGAGCGGCGAGGGCGTGACCAACATCACCACGGTGGAGCTGCGCTATCTGCAAAGCGGCTACACCACCGTCGACGCCTCCGTGGGTGTGTCCAAGGACAACTGGAACGTGTCGCTGTACG
This sequence comes from Dyella agri, assembly GCF_044904705.1. Classification (NCBI taxonomy): domain Bacteria; kingdom Pseudomonadati; phylum Pseudomonadota; class Gammaproteobacteria; order Lysobacterales; family Rhodanobacteraceae; genus Dyella; species Dyella agri. The sequence goes on along the minus strand of NZ_JADIKL010000002.1, from coordinate 513,459 downwards.
GCACCAACCTGAACAACAGCCACGCCAGCGTGTTCACGTCTTCGGCCGAGTTCATCGAGTCGCAAGTGCCGATTCGTCCGCGCGTGATCGGCTTGAAGGCAGGCTTCAAATTCTGATCGGTCTGTCTCACGGACAGGCGCACCTGGAAAGGGGCGGGCGAACAGCCCGCCCCCGTTCTTTTTTTACGACTTTGCATCCATGAACGCCACCGCAGCCGAACCTATTCCTTCGTCGCTGGAACGCGATATCGAACGCATCCGCCAGCTGCATAACGAAGGCCAGCATGCGCAGGCCTTGCAAGCAGCGCAGGCGCTGCTGACCGAAGTGCCGGAGCAGCACGAGGTGCTTTACCTGATCGCCCGCAATCAGCGTTACCTGGGACAGATCGATGCGGCCTTGCAGACGCTGGCGCAATTGGAGCGGCAGCATCCCCGATACAGCCGCCTGCACGAGGAGCGCGGCCACTGCTACGTGGTGATGCGCGATGCGCCGCGCGCCATCGACGCGCTGCTGCAGGCGGTGAACATCAATCCGGCCCTGCCTTCGAGCTGGAACCTGCTCGAAGGCCTTTACCGCATGACCGGCGATGCCACCAACGCCGCGACCGCCGCGGCACACGTGGCTACGCTCAAGCGCCTGGCCCCCGATGTGGTGCGCGCGACCAGCCATTTCTCGGACGGCGAGCTCGATGCCGCCGAACGCATTATCCGCGCCTATCTGCTCAAGGCCGGCAACGATGTGGAAGGCATGCGCTTGCTCGCCCGCATCGGCTTGGCGCGCGACGTACTCGACGATGCCGAGCTGCTGCTCGACGCCGTGCTGAAGATCGCCCCGGATTACCGTGCGGCCCGCTACGACTACGCCTGCGTCCTGTTCGAGCGACACCTGTACCAACGCGCCTGCGAGGAAATCGAGCAACTGCTGGCGGTCGAGCCTGCACATCCGGATTACCGCACGCTGTACGCCAGCGCGAGCGTCGGCCTGGGCGAACACGACCGCGCCATCGCGCTCTACCGGGGGCTGCTGCAGGAAGCGCCGGGCGCGGCCGACCTGCATCTGTCGCTGGCCCATGCCCTGAAAACGCAGGGCCAGCAAACCGAGGCCATCGAGGCGTACCGCGCCGCGACGGCGGCGCGCCCCAGCTTCGGCGACGCCTACTGGAGCCTGGCCAACCTCAAGACCTACCGGTTCCCGGACGGCGACATCGCGCGCATGCGCGCCGAGGAAGCCGCACCGGCCACGCCGCTGGTCGACCGCTACCACCTGTGCTTTGCGCTGGGCAAGGCGCTGGAAGATCAGGGCGACTACGATCAGTCGTGGCACTACTACGCGCAAGGCAACGCGCTCAAGCGCTCCGAAAGCCGTTATCGCCCGGAGATCATCGAGACCAACACGCGCCAGCAGATCGACGTGTGCACGCGCGAATTCCTGGCCGCACACGCCGGTCTCGGCGACCCCAGCGCGGAGCCCATCTTCATCGTCGGCCTGCCGCGCGCAGGCTCCACGCTGATCGAGCAGATTCTCGCATCGCATTCGCAGGTCGAGGGCACGCAGGAGCTGGCCGATATCCCGCGCATCGTGCTCGACCTGCAGGGGCGCGACCCCGATCTCGACGACCCGCGTTACCCTGGCGTACTGGCCGACATGCAGTCCGGGGACTTCCGCCGGCTGGGCGAGAAATACCTGCGCGACACGCGCATCTATCGCAGCGGCAAGCCCTTCTTCATCGACAAGATGCCGAACAATTTCCGGCATCTCGGGCTGATTCACCTGATGCTGCCGAACGCGAAGATCATCGACGCGCGACGCGAACCGATGGCTTGCTGCTTCAGCAACCTCAAGCAGCTGTTCGCCACCGGCCAGGAGTTCACCTACAGCGTCGAGGACATCGCGCGCTACTACCGCAGCTACCTCGAGCTGATGCGGCACTGGGACGAGGCACTGCCCGGCCGCGTGCTGCGCGTGCATCACGAAGACGTGGTCGACGACCTGGAAGGCAGCGTGCGCCGCATCCTCGATTTCTGCGGACTCCCGTTCGAACCGGCCTGCCTGGAATTTCACAAGACCGCGCGCAGCGTGCGCACCGCCAGCTCGGAGCAGGTGCGTCGCCCCATTTTCCGCGACGGCATCGACCAGTGGACGAACTACGCCCGCCAGCTCGCGCCGCTCAGACAGATGCTCGGCGACGCGCTGCTGCGTTATCGCACACCATGATCCTTATACCGGCCATCGCTGGCGATGGCCGGCCCGGCTACGCTGCGCGCCGCCTGAATCCGCGGCGCTTCAAGCCGCGACCGGCACCGCGACCGGCGCTTTCGCACGCCGCGCCTTCTCGTGGAAGTAGAGCGCGGATATCAGGGTGATCAGCATGCCGATGCCCGACAGCGTCATCACCGTGTCGGCGTAGAACGACGCCCACGAAAGCCGCATGCCGCCGAACTCCTTCACCAGGATCACCAGCACGCTTCCCATGTACCCGCTGCTGTCGGCGATATACATCATGAAGCCCACGTTGCCGGTGACGCGGAACGTCGCCATCATGCGTTCGAAGAAAGTGGCGTTGTACGGCACATAAGCCAGGTAGAGCCCAAAGCCGCTGAAGCCGATCCAGCTCAACGGATCGATCATCCCGTGGCTATGCAGCCAGGTCGAGAAAACAGCCACTGCGAAGCCGCCGAAGATCAGCACGTGGTTGAGCATCAGCGCCTTGAGGTTGTCGCGCACCGCCATGGTGAAGGCGGTGATGATCAGCACGGCAATGGCGATCGGCACCTCCGTCTCGGTGAATACCGAGGCATCGCCGCCGCGGCCGAGGTCGGCCCAGATTTCCGCCGCGAAGTTGTCGCGGAAATCGCGCGTCACCGTCAGCGCCACGTAGGCCATCACGATCATCGCGATGCCGGGCAGGAAGCGCGCGACAAACGCGCGCCGCGCCGCCGCATCCATGGGCACGCGCACGCTGCGCGCCGCAATGTCGGCGGCATCGGGGGCCGGCAGATGTTCGAGCACCCATGTGGCCAGGCACAGCGGCGCGACGAACAAGGCGCCGGTGGCGAACGGCATCCAGAATTCGCTGACGTGCCAGCTCGCCATCAGCCAGGTACCCACCGACTTCACCACGCCCGAGCCGACAATGAAGCTGGCGCACATGCACGCGCCGATCATCTCCGTGCCGCGGCGCCCTTCCAGATAACCGAAGATCACGCCCCACACCATGCCCAGCGGCAAGCCGTTGAGAAAGAGAAAGGGAATATTCCACGGCGCCGGAACGAGCGCGAATCCGAGCAGGGCGACCCACGAAAAGCCGATCAGCCCCGCCAGCGTGCGTGCACGGCGCTGGCGCTGGATTTCCGCGATCCAGGTAATGCCGCGCACCTTGCTGAGCATGTAGCCCATGACCTGCGCGATCACCAGCCACACTTTGTAATCCACGCCGGCGACATGCATGCCTTCGAACGTGGCGGCCGTGAACGGTTTGCGGAAGGCGTACATCGACGCATACGCCAGGAACGCGGCGCTGCCCGCCAGCACGTTGATCGCCATGGGATGCCGGCGAATACCCGATAAGAACGACACGCGAGCCACCCGTAACCAGCCGATCCGGCAATGACGGAAGGGTGACCGGCCCAGGTTACAGTGCGGTGGCGGCGGATAGCCGTCCGGACGGCTTGGTCTAAGCCGCGATTTCTTGCAAGGCGCGGCCATGGATGGGACTTGGGGCGCATCGTGCCTCGGAGTCGGCTCTGTATCTCTGCGCGGCCCGCGATGCGCGACATGCCGCCGTCATATCGCCGCAAGTGGAATTTCACAAAGCCTGACCAGCATGGCGGCCTTTCGCGACCATGCATGCTCCGATCCGAACGGCGACAACCGGGGACTGCCTCGTCAGGTATTCTTCGACGCCATCGCGCGCCTCCGGCAACTGCCCGGCAACCCGGCGCCATCCGCACGATGGCCGCCTTGCAGCCGGGACAGTCCGCGACAGAGCGTGATTGGGGAGCTTCAAGTCACGTCCGGATGCGAGCACGCACGACCGCGTCCACCCGAGCATCCGCCGCCGGCGCCGTGCCGTGCGACGGACGTCCATTTGCCTGCCGAGATCGCCCATGAAGCGCTGCCTGTTGCCACTAGCCCTCCTGCTTTCGCTGACCGCCTGCCATCAGGAAACCACCCAGAACCACGTCACTCTCAGTGGCGTAGTCGGTGGTGCCGTCCCGGTGGCCGGCGTGCCCGTCGAGGCTACCGATCGCGCGGGGCGGCATGTGGTATCCGGCGTGACGGATGGGCAAGGCCGCTACGCGCTCGCGCTCGACGGCGACGGCCCCTTCGTGCTGACCGCACCGTTCAACGACGAGGACGGCACCCCGGCCACGCTGTCAGCGGTATTCGTTCCCGTGCCGAGCCGGGCGCAGTTGGTGGTGAATCTCAATCCGGTCAGCACGCTGCTGGCCCAGCGCGCACTTGGCGAGACGCTTGCGGACGCGCCAGATGCGACGCAGATGGCCGGTGTCACCCCCGAACGCATTGCCGGAGCGGAAAGGGATGTCGCCGCGGCGCTCGCCCCGCTCTATGTCGCGTTCCATGTGTCGGCCGCGCAGGTGACGCATGCGTCAGGCGGAACGGAGGCGTACCGCGTGGACAGCCGCACGCCCCTGGGCCAGCTGTTCTCCGTCGTCCATTTCAATCTGCACAAGGGCGAGGTCGCTGTGGGCAGCGACGCCGCTCGTGTCGTCGTCTCCCTGCCCGCGCGCGGCCCGCTTTCCCCGGCCGTGCCGGCGAGCGCCGCCGCATCGGCGCTGGCGCTGGCGAACGGACCGAGTATCACGCCGATCCAGCACGTGATCGTGGTGATCGGCGAGAACCAGACTTTCGACGGGTTGTTCGGCGGCTACGCGCCAACGGCGGGACAGTCGGTAAACAACCTGTTGTCCCAGGGCATCATCAACGCCGATGGCACGCCCGGGCCGAACTTCGCGCTGGCGGCGCAGAGCAAAGGCGCGCCATCCAGGCTCTACACGATCCAGCCCGAGCGCGCCGGCCGCTACGCCACGCTGCCGCAGCCGGAACAGATCGGCGAAATGAACCCGGTCACCTTCGAGAACGCCGGCGGTGTGCCGGACAAGCGCTTCCCGGCGGATCTGCCGAACGGACCGTTCCAGATCACCCGCTACGTGCCGTACCGCAACGCAGGCAGTGACGCGCTGGCGAGCGCGGTACGCACCGGCGATCCGGTGCACCGCTTCTTCCAGATGTGGCAGCAGACCGGCGGCGACAACCACAAGCTGGACATGTTCGTCTGGGTGGCCGACAACACCGGACAAGGCGGCGACACCCCGGGCGTGAGCCCGGCCAATCCGGCCCAGGGCGGCGAGCTGATGGGCTTCATGAACATGTCTGCCGGCGACGCGCCGCTGTTCCGCTCGCTGGCGCAGGACTACGCGCTGAGCGACAACTACCACCAGTCCATCATGGGCGGTACCGGCGACAACTTCTTCACCATCGCCACGGCCGACATGCCCTCCTTCAACAAGGACGGCAAGCTGGCGGCGCCGCCGGCCAGCCAGGTCGAGAATCCCGACCCGATGCCGGGCACGGCGAACTTCTTTAGCCGCGATGGCTACCAGGGCGGCTCGTACGTGAACTGCTCGGATCCGAAGCAGCCGGGCGTGGCAGCCATCCTCGCCTTCCTCGGCGAGCGGCACATCCCGAGCAAGTGTGCGCCGGGCGCCTACTACCTGATGAACAACTACAACCCCGGCTACGACATGGACGGCCGTCCGCAGCCGATCGGCCCGAACAACTACAACTACCCGCCGCAGAGCGTGCCGACCATCGCCGAGACGCTGGCAAAGCACGGCGTGAGCTGGAAGTGGTACACCGGTGCGCGCGATGCGGCGGACGTCGCCGACGAAGCGGCGACGCTGCACATGTCGGCGGCGAAGGCGCAGATGCTCCAGTACAACAACATCGGCGATCCGCTGGTGGCGTCCGCGAAAGTGATGGGCGATCCGGCGCTGAAGTCCGGCCTCGCCGGCCTCGCCACTTTGTATGGCGACCTGGCGCACCACACGTTGCCAGCAGTGTCCTTCGTGGTGCCGAAGAATTTCGACAGCGGCCACCCCGGTTACTCGGCGCCGGCCAGCTACGAGGCCTTCCTCAAGGACTTGCTGGCCCGGGTGCAGGCCGATCCGGCGCTGTGGGCGCATACCGCGATCCTGGTCACCACCGACGAGGGCGGCGGCCATTTCGATACCGGCTACATCCAGACACTGGACTTCTTCGGCGACGGCCCGCGCATCGCGATGCTGGCGGTCTCGCCGTATGCGCGCAAAGGCGTGGTCGACCACGCATACGGCGATCACGCATCGATACTGAAATTCATCGAGCGCAACTGGCGGCTGCCGCCGCTGTCGCCGCGCAGCCGCGACAACCTGCCGGACCCGGTGACCGTGGCCGGCAAACCGTACCGGCCAATCAACGGACCCGCTGTGGGCGATCTGATGTCGATGTTCCATTTCTGACGACAAGATTCCCGGCAGCTCATTGCCGGGTAGAGCGATGCGCCACCTGCTGATCCCACGCTGGATGTCCGCCACGACCATCACGCTGGTCGTGGCGGTCGCGTGTATCGGCAGCACCCGGTCCTTCTCGCACGATACGGCGCATGCGGATATCCGTGCGGCATCCACCATCCCGGCCGCCGCGGATGCCACGCAGGATGCAGCCATCCGCCGATGGGTGCGCTATCCGCCGGCACCACCGGGGCTGAGCGCGCAGGCCGAACTGGGCCGGCTGCTGTTCTTCGACACCGCGCTGTCGGCGTCGCGGCAGATGTCCTGCGCCAGCTGCCACAGCCCCGATCACGCCTACGGCCCGCCGAACGGACGGGCGGTGCAGCTCGGCGGGCCGGATCTGCGTCATGCAGGCGCACGCGCGGTGCCTTCGCTGCGCTATCTGGACGGCACGCCGCAGTTCAGCCTGCATGCCTACATGCCTGGCTCCGAGGATGCCGAGTACGAAGGACCGACCGGCGGTTTCACCTGGGATGGTGCAGCTGCCTCGCGGCAGCAGCAGGCGGCGGTGCCCTTGTTGAATCCGGACGAGATGGCCAATGCGGATCCGGCGGCAGTCATGGCGGCGATGCGCCGCAGCGCCAACGCCTCGGCGTTCATCCGCGTGTTCGGCGCCGACAGCCTCGACGATCCCGCCACGGCGCTCGCCGACATCGGCGCCGCGCTGGCGGCGTTCCAGACCGAGGACCCGAGCTTCCATCCCTACACCAGCAAGTTCGACGCGGTGATGTCGGGCCATGCCCGCTTCACGCCGCAGGAGCTGCACGGCTACGCGCTGTTCAACGACCCGCGCAAAGGCAACTGCGCCTCCTGCCACATCGACAGGCCAGGTCCGGGCGGCCGCCCCGCGGCCTTCACCGATTACGGCTATGCGGCGCTGGGCGTGCCGCGCAATCCGGCCATCCCCGCCAACCGCGACCCACGCTACTACGACATGGGCTTGTGCGGGCCTTATCGCCACGACCTGGCCGGACAGGCGCCGTATTGCGGCATGTTCAAGACACCCACTCTGCGCAACACCGCCGCGCGCCAGGTGTTCTTCCACAACGGCTACTTCCACACCTTGTCCGAAGCGCTGCATTTCTACGTCGAACGCGATACCGACCCGCGCAAGTGGTACCCGGCCGCGCACGGCAAGCCCATTGCCTATGACGACCTGCCGCCGCGCTACCGCGGCAACGTCGACCGCAGTGACCCGCCGATGGATCGCGCGAAGGGCGACCGCCCTGCCCTGGACGCGCTGGAGATCGACGACATGACCGCCTTCCTCGAGACCCTGGACGATGGCTATTCGGCTAGTGCGGGAGGCCCGCCGGGATACGCCGCCGGAGCGGCTGCCGATGGCTCCAGGGAAGGCAGCGGGCGGAAGTAGACGCCGGCGTCCTGGCCGTCATGCAACGTCCTGTGCCGGCGGTTCGGGCTGCTTTTTTTGGAATGCCCCCACATGCTGCCAAACCGGCGGCCTGCGCGGTCCGGAAGACGACGGCGCAAGTGAGATAGTGTATCAAGGTAATTACATGTAATGATTACTTGTAATGAGCCTGGAGCGGCACGATGTCACGAAAGAAAAGCAGCCCATCGCCGGGAGCACTCGCGCAGCGACGCTTCCGGGAGCGCATGAAAGAGATGGGACTGTCTCCCTATCAGGTCTTCATCCGGGAGGAGCACAAGGAGGCCCTCTCACGCATCGAACAGACCCTGCGACTACCCACCCTCCCTTCCTACGTCTACCTCATGGACAACCACGCAATGGCACACCACTGGACGACCCATTCCCTGTTCGAGGCGCTACACGCTTCCGACTACGTCAAAGAGGGCCGCGCACAGATCACGCTGGAGCACGCCCCCGAGGCGGTAATCCATATCGAGGCCCACGATCACGGCGACCTGCCCATGCAGATGCTGGCATCCGGCACCGAAGTGCACGTATCGACCGTACTTTGCCTGGCGTCTAGCGTGAAAGACCGCAGCACTTTCAACGAAGCCTGCCTGCGCCTGAACCCGATCTACCCACTGTCGAACATCGGCCTCAGCACGGTGCATGGCGAAGATGCCTACATCGTGTTCGGCCAGCTTTCGGCGCTGTCGCCCCTGGCCAATGTGATCGAGGAGATCCATACCCTCGGCCACTGCGCCACGCAGGCCGCCCACGAACTCCACTCCCATCTGCACTGAGGCAACCATGGCCATCATCGAGAAACTCATCACGCTGGTACGCGGCACTGCCACCGAAGCCGGCCAGGCCATCGTCGATCGCAACGCGATCACTATCCTGGAACAGGAGATCCGGGATTCGAATGCCGCCCTCGACCAGTCGAAAATCGACCTGACCAAGCTCATGGCCGAGCGGAAGATCGCCAGCGACAAACTGGACGCCAAGAAGGCGAAGGTCGCGGACTTCAATGCCACTATCCAGAAGCTCGTGGACAAGGGTGACCAGCAGGCGCTGGCGCTCGAGGTCGCCGGCAAGGTCGCCGCACTCGAAAACGAGATCGCATCGGACAGCGCAACGATCAAGGGCATGGACGACAACATCGAACGCTTGCGCGGTTCGATCCGCCAGGCCGAGTCGACCGTCGAACACCTCACGCGCCAGATCGACACCGTGAAGGCCACCGCTTCCGTGCAGCGTGCCCAGGAAGCGATCACGTCGCGCACGTCGGGATCGAACGCCAAGCTGCGCACTGCCATGGACTCGCTGGATCGCATCCAGGAACAGCAGCGCCTGAAGGACGCGCAATTGGATGCGGCGAAGCAACTGGAAGACGCCAGCGGTGACGGCGACCTCCAGAAGCGCCTGCAGGCCGCGGGGGTCGTACCCTCCGACACGGCGGCAGCGGACGTGCTCGCGCGCTTCACCAAACCGGCCAACTGACGCCATCATGCCGGCAGCGCACATGCTGCGCTGCCGGTCTTACCCACAGGGGCGAAAGGACACACCATGTTCGGGAATTTGTTCGGCAAGAAGGCCGAAGCGTCGACTGCGGCCGTCACGCCGCGCGGCCTGGGCGGCTTCCGGCTCGGCGGCGCCGTCGCTGTCGATGCGTTGCTCTTCAAGGCCAACGCAGGTGCGTTCGGCTTCGAACCACCGGCGGGCGATCAGCCCATCGAGGCGTTGGGGACGGTCGACCTGGGCGGCGGCACTTTTCTGTACCGCTGGTACGTCGAGGATGACGCCTGGTATCAGGTCAAGGCGACGGCGGGCCAGATCGACGAGATCAAGCTGTTCGTGTTCGCCGACACCATCAATCCGCCGACCGTCGATGCGTTCCGCCAGTGGGTCGAGCCGACGTCCGATCTCGGCAAACCCGAGCTGACGTTCAACGGCCGCACCTACCAGCGTGTATGGGGAGACGGCGCAGCCAATGCATGGGCGCCGCCGATCGTCTACGACGAATCGGTCACCCATCCGTCTGGCGGCCCGGCCGATTTCACCATGACCCACTACTCGATGCTCTACCAGCGAGAGGTCGAGGGCTTGCCTGGCCGATACGAATACTTGTTCGTGACGGCGGAGGACTACGGCCCGAACAACTTCGACGTGGTCTATTCGCTGGGCACCGACGTCAGTGACGCCGACTTGTCGATTACCTGAGCCACGGAAGGAGAACATCATGAAACGATCCACTACCGCGTCACTGGTTCTGATGGGCCTGGCTCCGTTGCTGCTGACCGCCTGCGACGATTCGCCAGCGCCGACACAGCAAAGCTTTGCGACGGTCGACAGCTGCGTCGCAGCCGGCGTGCCGCGCGATACCTGCCAGACGGCTCATGACCAAGCGGTCGTCAACTCCGAAAAGGACAGCCCGCATTTCGGCACCTTGGAACAGTGCATCGCCCAGTTCGGTGCGGGCATGTGCCAGCAGTCCGGCGGCGACCATGGCTCCTTCTGGATGCCCATGCTCGGCGGTTTCATGATCGCCCGCATGCTCGACAACGCCAACCGCACGTCGTATGTGCCGGTGGGGCCGATCTACCGCTCGACCAGTGGCGGTTATTACTCGCCACCCAGCAACGGTGTCTACGGCGGCAGCTACCGTTCGAGTTCGAGCGGATGGGGCTCGGCGGCCAGCGGCGACGGCAGCAGCGGATCGGGTTCCCGCGCGATCACGGACAGCCGTGGCGGTTTCGGCTCGGCGCACGCTGCGGCGGGTGGCTGGGGCAGCTGACCATGCAACGCATCGCCATTACCCCGCGCTCGGACTGGCAGCGGACGGCGGAGGCCTATGGCTTCCGCTTCCATACGATCAGTGGGGAGATGTACTGGGACGAATCGGCGTATTACGCCTTCTCCCTACAGGAGATCGAGCGGGACATCGAAGATCCGACCGGCGAAATCCACCAGATGGCGATGTCCCTGGTAGGCGACATCCTGCGCAGCGAAGCACTCCTCACAAAGCTTGCGATTCCGTCATCTCATTGGGACTGGATCGCAGACAGCTGGCGCAGGGGCCAGCCTCATCTCTACGGGCGCATGGATCTGGCCTACGACGGCAGCGGGCCCGCCAAGCTCTACGAGCTGAACTACGACACGCCGACCTCCCTCTACGAGGCAGCCTTCTTCCAGTGGATCTGGCTGGAACAGCAGATCGAGCGCGGCGCATTGTTGAAAGGCGCCGATCAGTACAACAGCATCCAGGACAAGCTGGTGCTGGCGTTCGCCGAGCTGGCGAAAGGGTTGCCGCGGCCGTTCTATTTCAGCGCGGTGCGAGGGAGCGCAGAGGATCAGGGAACGATCGACTATCTGCGCGACTGCGCCCAGCAGGCCGGTCTTGCTGCCGGCACCATTGCGATCGAGGACATCGGCCTGTCCACCACGGGTACGTTCACGGATCTCGACGACATCGTCATCGGCGCGCTGTTCAAGCTGTACCCCCTGGAAGATCTGTTTGCCGATCGGTACGGCTCCGCATTGCCGGGGTCCGGTTTGCAGCTCATCGAGCCGCCGTGGAAATCGGTGCTCAGCAACAAGGGCATCCTGCCGCTGCTATGGGAGCGCCACGAAGGGCACCCCAACTTGCTTCCGGCCTACTTCGAGGCAGAGAACCCGGCACCGCTTCCGGATGGATGGGTGCGCAAGCCGCTCTTCTCGCGCGAGGGTGCGAACATCCGTATCCGTACCGCCGAAGGGGCGACGGTGGAATCCGACGGCCCGTACACGGGTGCACCGCACATCCGGCAGGCCTACCACCCACTGACGAAATTCGCGGGTGGATATCCACTCATCGGAAGCTGGGTCGTCGGGGACGCACCGGCCGGCATGGGCTTGCGTGAGGATGCCGGACTTATCACGCGTGATACCTCGCGGTTCGTGCCCCACGTGATTCTGGACTGACCAGTCGAACTTCATCGTCCGACGCCCGCTTAGAGCGGTGCGTCGATCGGTTGATACCGCAACTCCAAACACAGGGTGCCCTCGTATGCTCAAGGACCTCACTTCCAAATCGGGAAGCAATGCCGGGCTTATCAAGCTTGCGGCGATCGCGATCCTGGCGATCATCGTGCTGTCGGGTTCGTTCTTTGTCGTGCAACCCAGCGAGATGGCAGGCATCCGCTGGATGGGCGGCAAGGTCGTCACCAGCGAACCCCTGGGACCTGGCGTGCACTTCAAGGTGCCGCTGGTAGAGACCGTGGACCGCCTCCAGACCAGTCGCTCGATCTACACGCTGGCTGGACTCGACGTCTACACGAACGACAACCAGAAGGTCACGATCGACATCAGTGTCATCTATCAGATCCCCGGGCGCTCTGTGTTCAACCTGCTCTACAAGATCGGCAGGGCGGGTGCCGTGGATATCGATTCCACGCTGCTACCTGTCGTCCGCGACCGCGCGCTGGAGGCCTTCGCCAAGTACAACACGCTGTCGATCAGCGACCAGCGCGCCCAGATCACGGCACAGATGCGGAGCGCGATCAACCAAGGACTCGGCAGCCTTTTCGGCGTCGACGTGATCGACGTCCAGCTCACCGGGATCCACTACTCGCCCATCTTCGAAGCGTCGATCGAGCAGGCAGTGAAAGCCAAGGCCGATGCCGTGCAGGCCGAAAATACGGTCGCGCGCGCAAAGTACGAAGGTGAGCAGGCCACGGTGCTCGCCGCGGCCCAGGCGAAGGCGGCCGTCGAGGCTGCCCAGGGCCGCGCCGACTCCCAAGTGATCGAGGCGAACGCGCAAGCGAAGGCGGCCGAAACGGTCGGTGCCGCCTTACGTGCCAATCCGGAATACACGAAGTTCTATGGCCTCCAACACTGGAATGGCGTTCTGCCATCCGTCACCAGTGGCGGCATCCCGCTGATCGACCTCGGCAAATCGGCGACCAAGGAAAACTGATTCCCGAGTGCGTCAAGGACACAGCATGCCGGGCGTCGTCAGCCCGGCATGTGGTTATCAGAGTTCCGCTCGTCGTCGTCGATTGGACTCCAAACCCGCGTGCCATTCAAAACCGGGAGGACGCCGGTCGGTTACCTTCACGCTCCCCGAGCTTGTGGCGGTACTGGGACAGGGAGAAAGCGCGCTCAACCCGGACAAACACCTGGGAAACGGCAGTTCGTGTCAAAGCCGAAAGCACCATAAAGTGTCAAAACCGACACTTTGCGGTGATTTGTCCAAAACTCGCAGAATTTAACTTAGGAATGGCGCGCCCGGAGGGATTCGAACCCCCGACCAATGGCTTCGGAAGCCACTACTCTATCCGGCTGAGCTACGGGCGCGTGGTGTGCACGACACGGCAGACGGGTGATCCGGGCCGCGGCGGAGGGGCAGTATAGCGGAGATGGCCGGGATCGCCCATGTGGGGCGGGTCCGGCTTGAAGGGGTGCTGCGGGGCGGGGACCGCCCTCTCCCCCAGCCCCTCTCCCGCAAGCGGGAGAGGGGGGAGGAAGGCTAGGCGGATCAGCGGGCCTTGAACAGCGTGGTCAGCGTGTCGGGCTTGCCGGTGTCGCGCACCAGGTGCGGGTACTTGAGACCGTCGTGGTAGTCGATGCGGATGGTCTTGTACTGGTCGAAGTCCTTCACCAGCAGCTCGATCGACTGGTTCTTGTCCTTCGCCGCGGCGGTGACGGCATCCTTCAGCGCGTCGGGATCGTAGTCATGGCCGTTGATGGCGACGATGGTCATGCTGGGGGCGAGGCCGGCCTTGAACGCGGGGCCGTCCCACAACACATCGCCGATCGCGCCGCCCTTGCCCACCGACAGACCAAGCGAGTAGGTGAGGTCGGCGAAGTGACGGCGCGACTCGATCGCCTTCACCGCGGCGCTGGGCGTGTCGGTGTAGACCAGCTTCCAGCCGTGCGATGCCAGGCCACCGATCAGCGGGCCGTGGCCGTCGAGGCGGGTGCGCAGGTACGACGCCCAGTCGTACGGGGCGATGTCGTTGAGCGTCTTCACCACATCGTCGAAGGTGTAGGTGTTGGTGACGTAGCTGCCGTTGTCCATGCCGAAGAAATCTTTGGCAAAGTTGTCGATGCTCTTCTTGCCGCCGCTCAGGTCGCGCAGCTTGCCGTCGACTTCCAGCCAGATCAGCTGGCCGGCGGAGTAGTAGTCCTCGCTGGCCTGGTAGTTGCGGTAGGGCAGCGGCGCGCGCTGGGCGATGGTGGGATCGTTGGTGGTGTCCTGCACGTTGCGCCAGCTGGCCAGGCCCGGGCGGCCCTTGTCATAGGTGGCGGCCACGTAGGCCCACATGTCGTGCGCCTGCTCCTCGTTCCACAGGCCCGAGCGCGAAGCCATCACCTGGCCCCAGAACTGGGTCTGGCCCTCGTACACCCACAGCAAGGTGTCGCTCATTGGCACGTTGAAGTTCGGCGTCCACAGGTCGGCGCCGCGACGGTACTTGCCGTCCCACGAATGGTTGAACTCGTGCGAGAACAGGTCGCGGCCCAGCGCATTCTTGTTCCACTCGGTGAAGAAGTCGGCCGAGGTGCCGTCCTCGCTGGAGCGATGGTGCTCCAGGCCGTTGCCGCTCATCTTTTCGCTGAGCGAGACGAGGAAGTCGTAGTGGTCGTAGTGGTGCGCGCCGTACAGCTTGTACATCTGCTGCACCAGCTCGCGGAACGGCTTGATCTGCTCGGGCGTCGCCGCGAGGTACTTCGACTCGTCCGCCACGATGTCCATGTGCACCGGCGTCTTGGCGCCCGGATCGAGGTCGATGCGCCGGAAGTACTTGCCGGCGTAGATCGGCGAGTCGACCAGGGTGTTGTAGGTGGTGGGCTTGAAGTGCACGGTGTCGCCGTCGCGCGAAGCCACTTCCAGCGCACTGCCGAACTGCCAGCCGGCGGGGAAGGTCACGCTGGCTTCGGTCTTGATCTGGCGGCTGTAGTAGCCGGCCGGATACACCGAGTTCGCGTTCCACTGCAGGTTGAGCATTTCCGGCGTCATCACCACGCGGCCCTGGCGGGTGTTCTGCGGCGAGAGGAACTGGAAGTCCACTTCCACGTTGCTGGCGCCCTGCGGCACCTCGACGTGGAAAGCGAAGACGTTGAGCGGATCGCGCGTCCACGGGATCACCTTGCCGTTCGCCTTGACCACCAGGCCGGCGAACTTGTCGATCGGGCCGCTGGGCGAGTGGTTGCCGGGCAGCCACTGCGGGTACAGCAAGGTCAGCGGGCCGGCCTGCGCGGGCACCACCTCATGCACGCGGAACACGCGGTGCGCAAGATCGGTGGCGTCCACGCTGATCTGCAGCGTTCCCGGGTAAGCCACATCCTGCGGCGGCGGCACATCGGCGAGTGCGTTGAGGCTGACCAGGCCGAAGGCGCTGGCGACGATGGCGGAGGCAAGGCGTGTGGCTTTCAATGGATTCTCCCTTGGGCAACGGCCGCGCAAAGCGAGTGGCGCGGCTGGAACCCGGATGCTAGACCGGGCGCGCAACATGCTCCCCCTGCCAGAGGTCACGCCCGCGTGCCACACCGGAGACTGAACGCACGCCCCGGTGGATTGTTAAGCGAAAGCTTGGCGCAAGACTTCGCCGCCACCGTCGGCGCCTTCGCGTATCCCCGCGCGATGCACCACGGGTTCCCCAGCCCGCGGTGAACAACAAAAAGATGTGGAGTCACCCATGAAGAAGCTTCTCCTTTCGGCCACCATGGCCGCCCTCGTCGCGTCCCCGCTGCTGAGCCAGGCCGCCCACGCCGACGACAGCAACCCGCTGGACAACTTCTACGTCGCCGGCAACCTGGGCCAGACCCGGTACCGTGCCGACGTCAGCCACGACAACGGCGTGTTCCAGAACGTGCGCTTCGGCTGGCGCTGGAACGGCTACGTCGGTCCGGAAATCGGTTACGTCTACCTGGGTCGTCCGAAGGACGTCAGCAACAACGTGAGCAGCTGGCTGAAGCCGCGCGCCGCCACCGTCGGCGTGAACGGCAAGTACGACTTCTACCAGAACTGGTTCGTCACCGGCCATGCGGGCTACATGCGCTCGCAGAGCTACATGGGCGAGACCATCGGCAACGGCGGCGAGCGTGCCAAGAGCTGGAACAACGGCTGGTTCGCCGGTGCCGGCGTGGGCTACAACATCACCAGCAACGTGAGCCTGGCGGTGAACTACGACAACTACCACCTGCTGTACGGCCGCCGCGGCGATGGCCAGAGCCATCTCAACGTGGCAGCGTTCTCGGGCTCGATCGAGTATCGCTTCTAAACAAGCCTGCACGTCATCCGTGCATACGCAACGGCCGCCCTCGGGCGGCCGTTGTCGTTCGGGCTGCGGTGCGGGTCACTTGCGCGCCGTGGCGATCGCACCGAGCAGATCTTTGCCGTCGGCCCGCTCCAGGTGCGGGTAGCGCAGGCCACCGTGGTAGTCGACCTTCACGGTGCTGTACACGTCGACGTTCTTCACCAGCAATTCGATCGGCGCACTACCGGTCTTGGCTGCGGTGATCGCGTCCTTCAACGCGTCGGGCGAGTAATCCTTGCCGTCGACCGCCACGATGGTGAGACCCGGCACCAGGCCGGCCTTGAACGCGGGGCCATTCCACTGCACGTCGTAGATGTTGCCGCTCTTGGATGCCGACAGGCCGATCGATGCAGCGAGATCCGCACCGTGGCGAATGCCCTCCATCGCCTTGGTCGCGCTGTTGGGCTTGTCGGTGTAGACCAGCTTCCAGCCACCGCGCGCGATGCCGTGCTCGGGCAGCTCGGAGCCGGTGTAGTCCAGCCGCTCGCGCAGGAACTTCGCCCAGTCGAACGGCTGCACCTGGTTCAGCGTGCTCGCCACGTCGTCGAAGGTGTAGGTCTTGGTGACGTAGCTGCCGTTCTCCATGCCGTAGAAGGCATGCGCGAAGTCGTCCAGCGAATGCTTGCCGCCGGACAGCTCGCGGATCTTGGTGTCCACGTCCAGCCATAGCAGCTGGCCTTCCGGATAGAAGTCGGTGCCGCGACGCCAATTGCCCCAACCGCCGCCGCCGTAGTAGGTGAGCGGCGCGGCGTCGGCGGTGTCCTGCAGCGAGCGCCAGGTGCGGCCGGTTTGCTCGCTCATCGACCCGGCGATGTCGGCCATCGCGTCGCGGAACTGCTCAGGCGTCCACAGGCCGGCGCGCGCGGTGAGCACGCTGCACCAGTAGTCGGTGAGGCCCTCGTACACCCACAGCAAGTCGTCCTGCATCTTCTCGTTGAAGTTCGGCGTCCACAGGTCGGCCGGGCGGCGGAACTTGCCGTTCCACGAGTGCACGAATTCGTGCGGCATCAAGCTGCCCGCCAGCAAGTGCATGTCGTCGTTGCTGAAGAAGTCGGCCGGCAGGCGGTCGTCGCTGGACTGGTGGTGCTCCAGGCCGAAGTGGCCGGTGTGGTCGGACAGCGTGAGCAGGAAATCGTAGTGCTCGTAGTGGTGCGCGCCGAACAACAGGTTGGTCTGCGTCACCACCGCGCGCTGCTGCTCCAGCTGCTTGTCGGTGAGCTTGACGTCCTTCGCGCCGTCGCCCACCACGTTGAGGTACACCGGCACCTTGGCGCCCGGCGCCAGGTCCACGCGGTCGAAGTGCTCGCCCGCGATCAGCGGCGAATCCACGAAGTTGTTGAAGCTCACCGGCTTGAACTGCACCGTGCCGCCACTCTGGCTGGCCACCTGCAGCGCAGTGCCGAACTTCCAGCCGGCCGGCAGCTGCACGGTGGGTTGGATCTGGATCTGGCGCGAGTAGTAGCCGGCCGGGTAGAACGCCACCTGGTTGAACTCGATGTCCACCAGGTTCGGCGTGGACGAGGCGCTGGCGCCGAACAGGCTGCCTTCGCCGTCGCCCGGCGAGAGGAACTGGAACGACAGGTCGAGCTGGCTTACATCCGCCGGCACGTCGAGGTGGATCGCGTACATGTCGCGCAGGTCGCGCTGCCATGCCAGCTGCTTGCCGTTCGCGGTCACCACCAGACCTGCCACGTTCTGGATCGGGCCGGACGGCGCGTGCTCGCCGGGAATCCATTCCGGATACAACAAGGTGATCTGCCCCGGCTTCACCGGGATGGTTTCGTGCACGCGGAACATCCGTTTCGCCGCGTCGGTGAGATCCACGTTCACCGTGAGCGTGCCGTCGTACGGCTGGTCGAGCGGCGCGGCGCGGCGTGCGTCCTGCGCCACGGCGGCGACGGACAGCGAAAGCGCCCCGACCACCGCGGCGGCGATCAGGCTGGAACGGAAGAAATGATGATTCACGGCGGGCTCCGGGCAGGCACCGGCCCATGCGAAAAGCGCGCGGCCGGCAGGAACCCGCCGTTCGTCGCAGCGCGGCGAGACGGCGGGTGATCGGGCGATGGTAGATCGCGATGTACGCGCGGCACCCTGCCAGAGGTCACGCGCCGGCGGCGCATGATTTTGCGTCGCCGCGTTCAATGCAGCGCATACACCGTCACGAAGAACAGCAGCACGCGATACAGCTCCAGCGACAGGTACAGGCCCGCCATCGTCCAGATGCACAGGACCGCGCTGCCGATCCAGCTGAAGCGAAAATGGTTCCGCAACGCGCTGTAGAGATAGACCAGGATCAGCAAGCCCAGCGCCGCGCTGCCGTAGCGGTCGGTCTGCAGAAATGCCGGCAACGCCCCCCGGAACCACAGCATCGCATTGGCCAGACCCTTCCACGCCCAACCGAACACCAGCAGGATCAACAGCAGTGCCGCCCAGGTGTGGGTCGCGAAGATGGACAGCCCGGCCAGGCCACGCCGCCACGGCAGCAGCGCCAGCCACAGCCAGCACGCCAGCATCGGCACCAGCGCGATCACCAGCGCGCGCGACAAGGCGTCGGTGCGCTCGTCGTAGCGTTTGCCGTAACTCTGCAGGGCCGCGAACAGCCGGGTATCGCTGGCAGGCACGGCGCTGTCCGCCAGGCTCGCAGCGGACGGCTCAGCACCGCTTCCGGCGCGGATCGCGAGAGGATTTTCCAGGCGCCAGTAGTCACCCGCCAGCGCAGCACTCTCCGCGCTGCCGACTGGCGCGCCGGCCACGTGGCGCATGACCAGCATCTGCTTGACCCCGACGAGCGGACGCATCTGAAGCTGGGTATTCAACGACGTATTGAAGGTCTGCAGGACCGCCAGCAGGAAGTACAGCAGATTCACCGCGAAGAACAGCGCCACCGGCCGCGTGTAGGGCACGCGCCGGCCGCGGAAATACTCGCGCGTCAGCTCGCCCGGCTTGAACAGCAGCGTGCGCAGCGAATTGAGCAGACGGCCTTCGCCGTGCGAGAACGCCTCGAACCACTCGCCCGCGACGTGCCGCAAGGTGTGTTCGTCCGGATGCAGCCGGCGCTCGCCGCACCGCGCGCAATACTCGCCGCCCAGCGCGGCGCCGCAGTTGGCGCAGCGCGCGGCGGATTCGCCCGACAACTCCCCCGGTTCCTGCATGGCATGCCCCTTTTCCGAACCGCGGCATCATGCACCGGCCGCGACGCCGGCGCATGTGCATCCGGAGGGCTCAGCCGCCCCGTTCGAGCTTGCTGTGGCGCACGCCGTAAAGGAGGTAGATCGCCAATCCCAGGCTCACCCAGATCAGGAACACCTTCCAGGTGATCGCCGGCAGCTCCGACAGCAGCCAGATCGAGAACCCGATGCCAATCACCGGCACCACCGGCACCCACGGCGTGCGGAACGCACGGGGCAGCTCCGGCTTGCGCCTACGCAGGATCCACACCGAGGTGCAGATGATGATGAAGGCCGAGAGCACCCCGATGTTCACCAGCTTGGCGACTTCCTCGATCGGCAGCAGCCCGGCCACCAGCGCGGTGAACACGCCGAGCACCACCGTCGGGCGATGTGGCGTGCCGTAACGCGGATGCACCTTGGCGAACCAGCCCGGCAGCAAGCCATCGCGCGACAGCGCGAACCAGATGCGCGTGGCGCCCAGCATGAAGGCGAACAGCACGCTGATCAGGCCGAACACCGCCGACACCGACACCGTCAGCGCTACCCACTGCAGGCCCAGCCCCTTGAACGCATCGGCCACCGGCGCCGGCGTGTTGAGCGTGGTGTAGTGCGCGATGCCGGTAAGCACCAGCGACACCGCGAGGTACATCGCCATCGAGATGCCCAGCGACAGCAGCACCGCGCGCGGCAGGTCACGTTGCGGGTTCTTGGATTCCTCCGCCGCCGTGGTCAGCGTGTCGTAGCCGAACACCGCGAAGAACACCACCGCCGCCGCCGCCGCAACACCTTGGAAACCGAAATGCCCCACGCCGTCGGCGCCCACCACACGTGCGGGAATCAACGGCACCCAGTTGGCCGACTTCACATAGAACACGCCGATGCCGATCACCAGCGCCACCGCAGCCACCTTGATCGCCACCACCAGCGTGTTGAAGCGTGCACCCCATTCGGTGCGGAAGATCAGCAAGGCCGACACGCCCAACGTCACCAGCGAAGCGATCACGTTGAACACATGGCCGTCGCCCGTACCCATGGCGCCTTGCGCCCAGACGGGAATATGGATGCCCATGCCGGTGAGCGCCGATTGCACGTAGCCGGACCAGCCGATCGCCACCACCGCGACGATCAGTGCGTATTCCAGCAGCAGGTCCCAGCCGATCAGCCACGCCGCCAGCTCGCCGAGTACGGCGTAACCATAGGTGTAGGCGCTGCCGGTGACCGGGATCATGCCGGCGAACTCCGCATAGCACAGCGCCGCCGCCGCGCTGGCGACGCCCGCGATCAGGAAAGAGATGATCACCGCAGGACCGGCGTTGAGCGCCGCCTGCTGGCCCGCCAGCACGAACACGCCCACGCCGATGATGCCGCCGATACCGATGGCGGTGAGCTGCCACAAGCCGAGCACGCGGCGGAAATCGCTGCGCCGGCCCACCTCGCCCTGCAACTGCTCGATGGATTTGTGGCGGAGCATTTTGCTCAGCAATGACATGGACGCACTCCCGTGGAAGACCGGCGGATCATAGCGAATCAGGCCGCTCGCCCGGCAGCCACGGAACGCAGCCAGGGCAATGCGACCGCGCTCAGGCCGAACGCCAACGCGATCGCCAGCGCAATTCGGCCGTCCAGATGGCCGATGCCGAACCAGCGCCCGCTGGCCAGCGGCAGCGCCGCGGTGAGCAGCGCGCGCAGGCCTTCGGCCCACCACGCCCAGCGCCGGCCTTCCATCAAGGCACCCAGCACACACAGGCTGGCCAACAAGTAGGCCGCGTAGAGCAGCAGCACCGGCAAGCCGGCGCTTTCCGTCATGCCGAGGAACTGGGTGACCATGCCCAGCAGCAGGGCGAACTGCAGCAGCACATAGCACTTTAGTGACGCGCCCATCGGCGGGTCGTAGCGCGTGTCGGGCATGGCAAAGGCCGGCTTGGGGAAGCGCTCTGCCACATCGGCCGGCCGCCAGCCCGGCGGCTTGATCCACACCAGCAGCTTGTCGCGCCAGCGCCGCGCGTGCCAGGCATCCTGTGCGGTGCGCCAGTACACCTCGGCGTTCGCCCACAGTGGGTTCCAGCTGCGCAGCGGCGAGCGCGTGCCGTACACCGGCGGGTCGGTGTCGTCCTCTTCCGCGAAGCTGCCGAACAGGCGGTCCCACAGGATCAGGATGCCGCCGTAGTTGCGGTCGAGGTAGCGATCGTTCACCGCATGGTGGGCGCGATGGTTGGATGGCGAGCAGAACACGCGGTCGAACCAGCCCAGCCGGCCGATCTGCTCGGTATGCACCCAGAACTGATACAGCAGGTCGATCAGCGCCACCGCCACGAACACTTCGACCGGCACGCCGAGGATCGCCAGCGGCAGGTAGAAGATCCAGCCGAGCAGCGCGCCGCTGCCGGTCTGGCGCAAGGCGGTGGAGAGATTGTAGCGCTCGCTCTGGTGATGCACCACGTGGGCGGCCCACAAGATGTTCACCTCGTGGCCCATGCGGTGCAGCCAGTAGTAGCAGAAGTCGTAGCCCAGCAAGGCGCCGACCCATACCGGCACGCTGTCGGCCGGCAGCCTGAACAGCGCGAGGTGTTCGACGCACCAGGCATAGATGCCTATCGTCAGCAGCTTGGAGAACACCGCCGCCAGCTGCGAGATCGCGCCCAGGCCGATGCTGTTGATCGCGTCGTTGCTGGCATAGGCGTCGCGCCCGCGCAGCTTCGCCACCAGCAGTTCGATGCCGATCAGCAGGAAGAACACCGGCGTGGCCCAGGTGATGATGAGTTCCTGTGTGTTCAT
Source organism: Dyella agri (assembly GCF_044904705.1). Lineage (NCBI taxonomy): Bacteria > Pseudomonadati > Pseudomonadota > Gammaproteobacteria > Lysobacterales > Rhodanobacteraceae > Dyella > Dyella agri. Next base: position 491,270 of record NZ_JADIKL010000002.1, on the reverse strand, counting down.
CCAGCCGCACCTTCGCACATTGCGCCCTGCACCGAACGGGCGATCCACCACAGCGCCAGATAGTACGCCGAGAGCACCCATAGGCCGGCCCACGGCAGCGGACCGCGGAAGCGGTCCCAGGCCAGCACGCTGTCGCTCAGCATGAACACCAGGGCGCCACGCGCCGCCAGCCGCGCTGCCGGTGCCCGCGCATCGCCGCCGTGGGCCAGCGCGCGCGCCACTGCCTGCCCGCCCATCGTGGCCAGCACGACCACGTAGACGATCACCGGTACGCGCAGCGGCGCGCCGATGGCGTTCCACAGCAACGCGAGGTTCGCCGCGCCATACGCCAGGCAGGCCGCGAGCGGCCAGGCCGGCGCACCGAAGCGGCTGTCGTCGAGCAAGGCCGCGATGAAGCAGGCATGCGCGAGCAGGAAGGCCAGCAGCCCGGGTACGAACAGGTCGCCCGGCAACATCAGGAACACATCGCCGGCCAGCGAGCAGGCGATGCCGGTCAGCACCCGGTGCCGGTAACGCGGCGACACCGTGGGCCGCGCGCGCCACGCCAGCACGAAGACCAGTGCGGTGGTCAGCGGCTTGCCGATCCAGTGCAGCCACTGCCAGCCAGGTGCCTCCCGCGCCAGCAAGGCACCCGCGATCGCGGCGCTGGCCGCCGCCAGGATGGCCGCGGCCAGCAGGCGCGGATAAGGCGCGGCACCGGGATCGGACATGCGCGGCTTACTCGTATACGTGCAGCCGCCCGAAGATCCAGGCGTAGTAGGAGGCCAGCAATGCCTTGTCCGGGCAGTCGCCGAAGCGGCCCTGGCAACGCTCGCGCAGCTCGGTGGCGGCGGCGAAATAAGGGTCGGTCGGCAAGCCCGCAGCCTCCAGCACCATGGTCGGCAGGTAGGCGATGTCGAGCGCCGGGTAACCGGGTAACGACGGCCCGGCGAAGTTGCTCTTGATCATGTAGTAGGTGAGAAAGTCGCGGTCGGGCACCAGCGCGGGCGGCAGCGTGCGCTGGAGCGGGCGGATCAAGCTGTCGAAGGACGGCTGGTGGTCGCCGAAGTGCACCAGCACGGTGGCCTGGTCGCGGTCGAGGAAGTCATGCTCCAGGCTTTGCATCGCCACATCGGAATCGTGCAGGCGCCAGAGATAGGTGTCGAAATCCAGCGCGCTTTCATCCTTGTTGCTCAAGCCCTGCACCATGTTGCGCCAGGGCAGCGGCAGCTTCGCCATCGGGTTGTCATCGTGCGGGCCGTGCTGGTTGATCGTGAGGATCATCACGAACACCGGCTGGCCCGGTTTCTTCACCTTGTCGTAGACGCGCTTGGCCGCGGCGAACATCTGCGCGTCGGTTTCATCCCACTCGTCCAGGCCCAGCTCTTCCGCGCCGTAGAGATGGTCGAAGCCATAGGCACGGTAGGCATCGCGGCCGTTGAGGAACTCGCTGTTGGTGGGATAGATCGCGATGGTGAGGTAACCCAGACGGCGCAGCAGGTCGGGCAGCGCGTCGTGCACGTGCGGCGCCAACACGAAGGGTGCGTACATGCCACCGGGGCCGAAAATGTCCTGCGGTAGGCCGGTATGCACGGCGAACTCGCTGACCCAGGTGCCGCCGCCCCAGGTATGCGTGCGCAGCAGGCCGGTGCCGCGCGTGCGCGCGTCGGGCTGGAACATCGCGAACTTGCAGCCCGGCACGGCACAGGCGGTGAAGATCGACGGATCGAAGGTGCTCTCTTCCAGCACCTGCACGATGTCCGGATACGGTGCCGGTCGCGCGCCGGGTTTGCCGTTCGCGGTGGCGGCCCATTCGCGCTGCGCCGTGACGTCGTCCGACATCGCCGGCATGGTCACGCCGCCGTCGTTGATGTTGATGAAGAAGTTGGTCAGCTGGGCGTCGTCGGAAAGCTTGTCCCACACATCGCGGTTGTGCAGCCGCGCGAACGGCCCCTCCGGCAGCAGGCACACGCGGAACGCCACCGCACACAGCAGCACGCCGCCGATGCGCCAGGCCGCCCTGCCCCAGCCGCGCCGCGGCGCGAACAGCGGGCGATCTAGCCGCCATGCCAGCACCAGCACCAGCGGCACCAATACCAGCACGCCCACGCCCAGCAGGTACAGGTGCGGGTAGTGGCGCAGCGTGGCGATCAGGCTGGAGCGCGCGTAGTAGACGAAATCCGCCGGCATCAGCGCCGTCTCGAGGTAACTCTCCTTGAGATCGGAGATGAAGCGCAGCGCGAAAAACAGACCGCCGCCCAGCACCAGCGCGAAGGCAAGCCGCAAGGTGGCGCAAAGCAGCGCGCCGGCGGTGAACAGCATCAGCACCAGCACGAACAGCTTCTGCAACGGCGCCGGCTCCGGCCACACCGTCGCCCAGGCACAGGCCGCGAAGGCCAGCACGGCGCACACCCGCACCACGCCGCTGCGCGTGAAACGCGACGGAAACCGAACCATGTTGCATGCCCCCTGATGGCAACCCGGCGGACGCCGGGCTGTCATTTTACGAGGACTGGCGCATTTGCGCGCGGAGGCGGGTCCCGTGCGTTCAGTCAGACTGCTGCTGAGTCTTCGCAAGGAGGAGGGCGGTTTCGGACGCCTGGCGGCGCCCGAGTCACTTCTCTTTGCTGGCCCACGCCGCCGCAGGAGCGGCGGCGAACAGCGAAGCTGGCCCGAAGGGCGGAGGGCAGGATGCCCGGAGTCAAGAGAAGTAACCAAGAGAAATGGCCTGGTTCAATACGCCGGGATTACAAGCAGGACGTTTCGAGGACTGGGGAGCTACTTCTGCCTACGCGATACACGGTGCGGCCACACCGCGCCGTATCAGGATGCCGAGGCACAAAGCGCAAAGCCTTGCGTCGCTTCGCGACGCTTTGGCTTTGATCTGGCTGTTGCCGTTGCTTCTGCGCGCAGGAGCGCGCTGCTTTTCCGGGGCCCCTGAGCGGCGGTGAGGCGGGGACGAGAAGGCCGCGCAGCGGGCGAGTCCATGGATGGACTCGCCTTTTCGCGCGGGCAGGAGCCCGCTCGAAAAGCCCGGCCCCGCCTCACGGACTTGCCGGGCAGGACGCCCGGCAAGCGCCAACCGGGGTGTCGTTTCCTCTTGGTTACTTCTCCTTTGGACAAGCAAAGGAGAAGTAACTCGGGCGCCCAAAGGGCGCACGAAACCGCTTCGAAACTAGCCAGGCAAAAGCCCCTCTCCCCCTACCCCTCTCCCGCAAGCGGGCGAGGGGAGTAAAGCACCTGAAGCAAAAGCGGCGAGCACCATCACACCTCGTGATGCCCCGCCTCGGCCCCCACCGCCGCCGACCGCCGCGGCGCCAACTCCACCAGGTACATTGCCCCCAGCACCAGCGCCCCCCCGGCCAGCATGCGCCAGCCGAACACGTCGCTGCCAAAGGCCACCGCGAACGCAGCGGCGAACACCGGCTCGGTGGTCATCACAATCGCGGCGCGGGTGGCCGGCATGTGCGCCTGCGCCCAGGTCTGCATCAGCATCGCGCCGGCGCCGGCGATCAGCGCCATGTACAACACGGCCAGCCAGGCGGCGCGATCCGGCGGCGCCACTGGACCGCCGTGCGGCAGCGTGGCGACCAGGCAGACCAGCGCGATGGCGACCATCTGCACCGCCGACAACCCGAACGCCCCGCCAGGTCGCGACCACTGCCCCAGCAGCACGATGTGCAACGCATAGAGCGACGCGGAAGCCAGCGTCAGCCACACGCCCAGGTCTACCGACACGCCGTTGAGCGAGAGCAGCGCGAGGCCGGCCGTGGCCATCCCCACCGCGACCCACACCACGCCCGGCATGCGCTGGCCGAGCAGCAGCGTCGCCAGGATGGGCGTGAACACCACGTACATGCCAGTGGCGAAGCCGCTGACGCTGGGTGCGATCAGCTGCAACCCCCAGGTCTGCAGCAATTGCCCGATGCCGTAGATCGCGCCCAGCGCAAAGCCGCGCGCGATGCCTGCCCGCCCCAGCCGCCAGACGTGGCGCGGAAACAACACCAGCATCGCCAACGCGGCGACAGCAAAGCGCACAGCGAGGAAATCCGCCACCGGCATGCGCGCCACCACGTCCTTGATCATGAAGAACGTCGAGCCCCACACGGCGGTCATCGCCAGCAGGCCCAGGGTGGGAAGGGTCGTGGTGCGTGCGGTCATGAGGCCGGCAGTAAGCGAAGAGAAGCGGGGAGCGAGAAAAAAGCGGCGACGCGGCGGAGTGATTTTGCCTTGGGCATTTTCTTCCCCCGCTTCACTCGCTCCTCGCTTTGCGCAGCAACTGGCCGGGCATCTGTGCCATGAAGTGCGCCCAGATGCCCAGCCACACCGTGGCCGCCACCAGCGGCCGGCGCGCTTCCGGGTCGAACTTGCGGAACCAGCGCCACATGCCGCGATGTTTGTGGCGGCTCACGAATATCGGACGATGCCGGCTGGAACCGCCCTTGCCGTGCAGCACGCGCACGTCGCCGGCCAGCAACACGCGCCAGCCGGCATCGCGCACGCGACGGCACAGGTCCAGGTCCTCGCAGTGCAGGAAATAGCCCTCGTCGAAGCCGCCCAGGCGTTCGAACAGGTTGCGCGTCAGCAGCATCAGCGCGCCGGATACCGCCTCGGCCTCGACCAGATGATCCGGCATCGCCCCGCCGATCTCGACGCGCTCGCCGCGACCGCCGAACAGGCTGGCCAGCGCACGCCGCAGCAAGGGGTCGCGCCGGTACGAGGCCGGATCGGGCCGGCCCTGCGCATCGCAGACCACGGCGCCGAGCAGGCCGACCTGCCGCTCGTCCGCGAACACGGCGAGCAGGCGGTCCAGGCTGGGCTGGTCCACCAGGCAGTCGGGATTGAGCACCAGCAGGATCCGGCCCGTCGCCTGCGCCGCCGCACGATTCGCTGCGGGGCCGAAACCGAGGTTGCGGTGGTTCTGGATCAGGCAGAAGCGCGGCTCGTGTTCGTAGGCGCGCGCCAGCGCCTGCGGCACGCCGTCGGCCGAGGCGTTGTCGATCAGCAGCAGCTCCAGCGGCGTGGTGCAAGCCAGCACCCGGCGCACGCAATCGCGCAGGCCCTGGCCGCTGTCGGCGGACACCACGATCACGCTTAACGGCAGCGGCGAGGGAGCAAAAGGCGTATTCACGGTGCAAGTATGCTGCAGGACGGGTGAGGCATGCGCGTACGCGCGGGCCGACGGCACCAGGGAGGCGGCTCAGTCATCCTCGTCGCGCCCCAGCACATGGGCGATGGCCAGCGGCATGCGCTCCTCGTCGCGGCTCAGCCACGGCTGGCCTTCGTACCAGCCGGCCAGCTGCCAGCCGCGCAGGCGATGCCGCCGGCCGCGGCCGCGGTCCAGCAGCAACAGGCCATGCTGTCCTGCCAGCGGCAAGGCCAGCCAGCGGCCATCAACGGCGAAATCACAACGCGGTTCCACACCATCGAGCCGGCTGCCATCGGCCAGTTGCAGCGTCGCGTCGCGCCAACGCAATTCGCCGCCCAGCGGGTCGGCCAGGCTTTCCGCCAGCGCGCGCCATTGCGGCGGCTGCAGTTCGATGATCGCGGCGGCCGGCCCGATCGGCGCCATCGCCAACTCGGGCCATTCGCCCGCGGCGGCGGGCGAAGGTTCGCGCGGCCGACCGCGATCCAGCCAGTTCTCCAGCAGCACCAGCAGCGAGAAGCCGGCCAGCGCGGCAAGCAGGGTCAGCAACCAGGCCAGCGCGTCGGCACCGAACGCGCGCAGGAGCGCCAGCAACAGGCCCGGCAGGCCCCAGCGCAAGCCGAGCCGCAACAGCCGCGCCTGCGCTTGCAGCGACCCCGTGCGCCATAACAGTGCCAACACGCACGCCAGCAACAACGGCAGGTCCAGCCACCACGGCAAGCAGGCCAGCAACAGCAACCAGGCGGGTGCCGGCAGCCATGTCGGCCACCGGCGTCCCGGTGCGGGTGTCCTCAGCCGCACCACACCCGCGCGTTGCGGAACATGCGCATCCAGGGCGAATCCTCGCCCCAGCTGTCCGGCGCCCAGCTCATCTGCACACTGCGGAAGACGCGTTCCGGATGCGGCATCAGGATGGTCACGCGGCCGTCGGCGGCGGTGAAGCCGGCGAGGCCGCCGGGCGAACCGTTCGGGTTGAGCGGGAAGTTCTCGGTGGGCTTGCCGCGGTTGTCCACGAAGCGAACCGCCGCCTGCGCCTTGGACGGGCTGCAGGTGTTCGGGAAGTGCACGCGTCCCTCGCCGTGCGCCACCGCCACCGGGATGCGCGAGCCGGCCATGCCCTTGAAGAAGATGCTGGGCGAATCGAGCATTTCCAGCGTGGCCACACGCGCCTCGTACTGCTCGGAAGCGTTGCGCAGGAACTTCGGCCAGTGCTGCGCGCCGGGGATGATGTCCTTGAGCTGGCTCAGCATCTGGCAGCCGTTGCATACGCCCAGCGCGAACTTCGTCGGATCGGCGAAGAACGCGGTGAATTCTGCGCGCAGGTAGTCGTTGTACAGGATCGAAGTGGCCCAGCCGCGGCCCGCGCCAAGCACGTCGCCGAAGGAGAAGCCGCCGCAGGCGGCGAAGCCGCGGAAGTCGGCCAGCTTCACCCGGCCGCTGGCGAGGTCGGACATGTGCACGTCCACCGCCTCGAAGCCGGCGCGCGTGAACGCGGCAGCCATTTCCACCTGGCCGTTGACGCCTTGTTCGCGCAGGATGGCCACGCGCGGCTTGGCGCCGCCGGCGATCGCCGCATGGATCAGCGGCGCGGCGATGTTCTCGGCCGGGTCGAAGGTGAGCTTGGGGTGCAGGCCGGGATCGGTGTCGTCGAGCCGCCAGGCCAGCTCGGCGTCGGCGCTGGCCGGGTTGTCGCGCTGCTGCTGCATCGCGTGGCTGGTCTCGTTCCAGGCGCGGTACAGCGTGCTCCAATTCCACTTGAACTGCGTCTCGCTGCCCGAGTACAGCTTGATGCCGAGCTTTTCCTTGGGGCGGCCGATGCGATAGCTCATGCCGGCGAGGCCGTGCTTCACCAGCAGCGCCTCGAAGGCTTCGCGGTTCGCCGTCGCCACCTGCAGCACGGCGCCCAGCTCTTCGTTGAACAGCGCGCGCAAGGTCGCCTCGGCCCAGCCTTCGAGCTGGATCTCCAGGCCGCAATGACCGGCAAACGCCATTTCCAGCAAGGTGACGATGACGCCGCCGTCGGAACGGTCGTGATAGGCCAGCACGAAGCCGCTGCGGTTGGCCTCCTGCACCAGATCGAACAACGCCTTGAGACGCTTGGCGTCGTCCAGGTCCGGCGGTACGCCGCCGCCGCGGTTGAACACCTGGGTCAGCGCGGACGCACCGAGGCGGTCGCGGCCGGCGCCGAGGTCGAGCAGCCACAGATCGGTGTCGCCACGATCGAGCCTGAGCTGCGGCGTGAGCGTGCGGCGCACGTCGTCCACGCGGGCGAAGCCGGTGATCACCAGCGACACCGGCGCCACCGTGCGCTGCGGCGTGTCGCCGTCCTTCCACACGGTCTGCATGGACAGAGAGTCCTTGCCGACCGGAATGGAAATGTCCAGCTGCGGGCACAGTTCCATGCCCACGGCCTTCACCGCGTCGAACAGCGCGGCATCCTCTCCGGGGTGGTTCACCGCGGCCATCCAGTTCGCCGACAAGCGGATCTCGCTCAGGCTCGCGATCGGCGCGGCGGCCAGGTTGGTGATCGCCTCGCCCACTGCCAGCCGCGCGGCATCGGCGCTGTTGAGCAGCGCCACCGGAGCGCGCTCGGCCATCGCCATCGCCTCGCCGCGGTAGCCGTCGAAGTCGGCCATGGTCACCGCGCAGTCGGCCACCGGCACCTGCCACGGGCCCACCATCGGATCGCGATGGTTGAGGCCGCCCACGGTGCGGTCGCCGATATGGATCAGGAAGCTCTTGCTGCCCACGGTGGGCAGGCGCAGCACGCGCAGCAGCGCCTCGTCCATGCCGATGCCGGTGAGGTCGGGCACCAGGTCGACGCGCGGCTTGATGCGCTTCGCGTCGCGGTGCATGCGCGGCGGCTTGCCGAACAGCACGTCCATCGGCAGGTCGATCACCGTAAGGTCGCGACGCGGGTCGGTCACGCGCAGCACGCGCTCGGCGGTGGCGGTACCGACCACGGCATACGGGCAGCGCTCGCGCGCGCAGTACGCCTCAAACTCCGGCAGGTTTTCCTGGGCGATGGCGAGGACGTAGCGCTCCTGCGATTCGTTGCTCCACACCTGCATCGGCGACAGCGAGGGGTCGTCGCAAGGCACTTTGGAGAGATCGATCTCGCCGCCCATGTCGGCGTCGTTGAGGATTTCCGGGATCGCGTTGGAGAGGCCGCCCGCGCCCACGTCGTGGATGCTGACGATGGGGTTGGCTTCGCCGCGCGCCCAGCAGGCGTCGATCACCTGCTGGCAGCGGCGCTCCATCTCGGCGTTGTCGCGCTGCACCGAGGCGAAATCCAGCTCGGCGCTGGACGCGCCCGAGGCCACCGACGAAGCGGCGCCGCCGCCCAGGCCGATCAGCATCGCCGGACCGCCCAGCACGATCACCGCATGGCCGGGTTGCACGGCGCGCTTCTGCACGTGGTCGTGGCGGATATTGGCGAGGCCGCCGGCCAGCATGATCGGCTTGTCGTAGCCGCGGCGCAGGCCGGCTTCGCCGGTCTCGTGCTCGTAGGTGCGGAAATAGCCGCCGAGGCAGGGACGGCCGAATTCGTTGTTGAATGCGGCGGCGCCAAGCGGGCCGTCGCGCATGATCTCGAACGCACTGGCCATGCGCGGCGGCAGCGGGCGCGCCACTTCCCACGGCTGCGGATGGCCGGGGATGCGCAGGTCGGACACCGAGAAGCCGGTGAGGCCCGCCTTGGGCTTGGCGCCGCGGCCGGTGGCGCCTTCGTCGCGGATCTCGCCGCCGGCGCCGGTGGCCGCGCCGGGCCAGGGCGCGATCGCGGTGGGATGGTTGTGCGTCTCCACCTTGATCGCGTAGTCGATCTGCTCTTCGTGGCTGCGCCACACCTGGTTCGCGCCGGCGAAGAAACGCTTGCCCGAGCTGCCTTCGATCACTGCCGCGTTGTCCTTGTAGGCGGACAAGGTGTGCGCGGGCGAGTGCTGGTGGGTGTTCTTGATCATCGCGAACAGGCTCTTGTCCTGTTCCACGCCGTCTACCGTCCAGCTCGCGTTGAACACCTTGTGGCGGCAGTGCTCGGAGTTCGCCTGGGCGAACATGAAAAGCTCGGCGTCGGTGGGATCGCGACCCAGCTCGGCGTAGCGCTCGGCGAGGTAGTCGATCTCGTCGTCGGCCAATGCCAGGCCCAGTTCGGTGTTGGCCTTGGCCAGCGCAGCGCGGGCATCGCCGCCCAGCGCAATGTGCACCAGGTCGCCCGGCTGGCCGGCGAGGAACAGGCCTTGCGCCTCATCCAGCGACCCCAGCACCGACTGCGTCATCGCATCGTGCAGCAGCGCCAGCACCGCCTCGTGTCCGGGCGTGCCGGCGTCGGGCATGCCGGCGAGTTGCCAGGCGGTGCCGCGCTCCACGCGATGCAGCGCGAAACCGGCGCCGTGCAAGATGTCGGTGGCCTTGCTCGACCACGGCGAGATCGTGCCCAGGCGTGGCACCACCCACAAGGTGGCCGGCGCGGGCGCGGCATCCTTCGCTTCGAGCACCTCCAGCAGACGCTGGTGCAAGGCGCCTTCCGGCGCGGCGGCGGCATCGAGGAAATAAACGAACCAGGCGGCTTGCACGCGGGTACCGCGATGCAAGGCGTCGAGGCGGGCGTTGAGGCGTTCGAGGCGGAAGGCCGAAAGGGCGTTCTGCCCGTCGAGTGCGATCATACGGGGGGCGGCGCCATGCAAATGGGATCGCCTATTCTAGCCGATGCACCCGGACGATGCTGCAGCACGGCATGGCCGTGCCCGGATGCCAGGTACCCAGCCCGAGGCGCAAGCTCTTGCGAAGCGCCCCGCGATGCCCGCTCAGCCTTCTTTCTGCAGCTCCCGCAGCAGCTGTTCCGGGGTGAGGTAGCCCCCCACCTGCCGGCCGCTGGAGGTGAAGATCGCCGGGGTGCCGGTGACGCCCAGCTTCAGGCCCAGCTCGAACTCGTAGCGCACCGGGTTGGAACAGCTGGCCTGCTTGGGCGCATGGCCTTCCTTCGCGGCGGTGAACGCGGCCTTGCGGTCGGCGGCGCACCACACCGAGACCATCTCTTTGTAGACCGGCGTTGCCTGGCCGCTCAGATCGAGCACGCCCTCGCGCGGCCACGCCAGGTAGTCCACCGCGATGCCTGCCTTGTTGTATTCGGCGATGTGCTCGTGCAGCACCTTGCAATACGGGCAGGACACGTCGGTGAACACGGTGACCCGGTACTTCGGGTTCGCCGGCGCGAACTCGATGCGGGCGGACGCCGGCAGCCTGTCCAACTCGGCCTTGCGGAAAGCCGACCAGGCGGCCTGGTTGAGGCTCTTCTTGGAGCCGAGGTCGACCAGGTCGCCGTTCATCAGGTACTTGCCGTCGGTGCTCACGTAGACCAGCTGGCCGGAGGCGATCACCTGGTAGAAACCCGCGATGGGTGCGCGATTCACCACGTCCACCTGCACGCCCGGCGCCAGCTTGGCCAGCGCCTGCTGCACCAGCTTCAACGCAGCCGCGTCGACGCCGTTGCCAAGCATCACGTCGGACGCCGGCGCGCTAGCCGCAACGGTCGCCGTGGCGGCATTGTCGGCCGCGCAGGCGGTCAGGGCGAATCCGCCGGCACACATGGCCAGCACCAGCTTCTTCAACATCTTGCACCTCGATAGCCGATGGGGATCGGCCGCCTGCCGATTCTCGCACAGCCGCCTGGAGCGGTTATGAATCGGCATCTCACCCGCGCGGATGATGCTGCGCATGCAGGCGCTTCAGTCCTTCCTTCGCCACCAAGGTGTAGATCTGGGTAGTGCTGAGCGCGCTGTGGCCCAGCAGCATCTGCAGCGCGCGCAGGTCGGCGCCGTGGTTGAGCAGGTGGGTGGCGAAAGAGTGCCTGAGCACGTGCGGCGAGATGCGTTTGGCCTGGATACCGACCTGTAGCGCGTAGCGTTTCACCAAGGTCCAGAACATCTGCCGCGTCATGCCTTCGCCGCGCTTGCTGAGGAACAGCGCCGCGGGCTGGCGACCCTTGGCCAGCACCGCGCGCGCGCCGGCGAGGTAGCGCTCGATGTAGCCCAGCGCCAGCTCGCCTACCGGCACCAGCCGATCCTTGCCGCCCTTGCCGGTGACGCGCAGCACGCCCTGGCGCGGATTGAGCGCGCTGAGCGGCAGCTCGACCAGCTCGGATACGCGCAGGCCCGAGGCGTACATCAGTTCCAGCATCGCGCGGTCGCGCAGGCCCAATGTGCTGTCAGTGTCCGGCGCGTTCAGCAGCGCCTCGATCTCGCGCTCGGCCAGCGCCTTGGGCAGGCTGCGCGGCATGCGCGGGCGCTCGATCAGCAAGGTGGGATCCTCGAAGCCCGCCTGCTCGCGGGCGCGGAAACCGTAGTAGCGCCGGAACGCCGACTGCCGTCGCGCCATCGAGCGCACCGCGCCACGCTGGCTGCCGTGGTACTCGGAGATGTCCGCGCGCTGCGCGTCGCGCAGCGAGCGGCTGCGCCCCGCCAGCCAGCGCGCCAGCGCCTCGAGATCGCGCCGGTAGGCTTCCAGCGTGCGATCGGCGAGGCCGTCCTCGGACCACACGCGCTCCAGGAACGCGTCGATGCTCGCGGCATCCGCGTCGGTGATGGCGGCCGCGGGATCGGCCCCGAGATCGGTAATACTGGCAGGAGTGTCTTCTTTCTTCATGCGCACGATGCTGGGCATCGCGCGCGACTTGTGCAAGCGAATCGATGAAGCCCATCACCGCCAACCTGCCCTGCCCACTGTGGCGCCGCCTGATCGCCCTGGTCTACGACTTGCTGATCGTGGTGGCGATCGTGATGGTGGTGGGACTGGCATGCCAGCTCGCCACCGGCGGACGCCTGATCGAGACTGGCGCTCACGCCGTGATCCCGCTGTGGTACCAGGTGCTGCAAGCTGTGGTGGTGGCCGCCTACTTCATCGCCTCGTGGCGACGCGGCGGGCAGACCCTGGGCATGCGGCCCTGGCGCATCCGGGTGAGCCGCGACGACGGTGGCACGATCAGCTTGATGCAGGCGGCGATCCGCGTGCTGGTCGCTGCCGCGCCACTGCTGCTGCTCGCGTTGGAACCGGCGATAGGCCTGCGCGCCACCTTGTGGACAGTGCTCGGCGCATGGGCGCTGTGGTTCGCCGTGGCGCTGTTCGATACGCGCCGCCGTGCGCTGCACGATCTCGCCGCGGATACCGAGCTGCGCCGGATGGATTGAACGGCGCTCAGCGCGCCTTCCAGTCGGCGACGGCCCAGGTGGTGGAATCGCCGGCCTCCGCGTAAGTCACCGGCGCCAGTCGCGCGACGCGCCCGGCCGCGCCCGATGCGGCGGAACCGCGCGGCCATCGTTCGAGCATCGACAACACGCCGCCGAGCACCGTCAGGTACGCCCGCTTGGCGTGGCGCTTGGCTTCCGGCAGGCCGCTCTTGCGGGAGCACAGCTCGTCGACGTAGCCACCCCAGTTCGATTCATCGAGCACGTTCTGGCAGATCGAGATCGATGGCGACAGCGCCCGCGCGCCATGCCACCAGCGCGACGGCACGAACACCATGTCGCCCGGATGCAGCACGGTGTAGTACTGGGTGGTTTGCGCGTACAGCGGGAACCGCTGCATGTCGACCCGCTGCACGTCCGGAATCGTCGACTGGTTCGGCATCTCCTGCTTCGGATACAGATACGCGCCATCTTCCGGCGGATACAGGATGAACTCCTTGTCGCCGTAGATCTCGGTGATCGTCGCGTGCGCGTTTTCCAGGTCGTAGTGCAGGAACGGGAAACGGCCGCCGATGCCGCCGATCAGCAGCTTGAGGTAGCCGTCCGGCCGACGCCACTGCCGCGGCATCAGCGGGCTGGCCAGCCGGCGCGGGAACGCGTAGGGGTTCAGCGGTTCCAGGTCCGGCAGCAGCTCCGGCATGTGGGGGCCGATGAACAGGCGGTACATATAGGGGCCGGGCGCATCCTCGCGCGACGCCAGCACCGCGTCGATGAAGTCGGCGAACGTCATCTGTTCGCTGGGACTGACCTGGATGCGTTTGGTGGCGAAGCGCTCGCGAAAGAACGCCGGCGTCCAGCGCTGCCCGGCTGGACAGGCCGGCAACGCGTTTTCCACCACCAGCGGGCGATTCCGCGCGACGTAGTCGCGCAGGAACGCCGGATAAGGCAGGTCCGCGGCAGCACGGCGCTCCAGCACCACCCGTCGTGGCGCCCGGGTCTCCGGCCGTGTTTCCGAATCGATTTCCCCAGCAGCCATGTCGATTCGCCCCCCGCATGCAAAGCACGATGCGAACCACGTGTCGACGCGTCGCATAACGGCCCCGACGCTGGAGCGAAGGTACGCGCGCCACTGAACGGCGTCAACGCGGCCGGCGGCGTAGCCCTTTCGCTCTCACGAAGCCTGTCCGGCGCGCCCGCGCCGCCCCGCCATCGGCGTCGGGGCGCAATGCAGCGATTGAATCCAAGCCCTTGATCGCCATGGCGATCGCGCTTGCGGCGCCGCAACACAACGACGCCGAACGGCGCTAAGATGGCGTGATTTTCGCCAACGCCGGTCGTCCCCATGCTCTATCAGATCCACGAGTGGCAACGCGCCTTCCTCGGCCCGCTCAGCCATTTCGCCGACGCCAGCGCGCAGATGCTCAACGATGCGAACAACCCGTTCGCCACCTGGCCCGGCACGCAGCGGCTGGCCGCCGGCTACGAGCTGATCCACCGTCTCGGCAAGGATTACGAGAAGCCCACCTTCGGCATCCACCAGGTCGAGGCGCACGGCCACGAGATCGCGGTGATCGAGCGCGTGGCGCTGGATACGCCGTTCTGCCAGCTGAAGCGCTTCAAGCGTTTCAGCGACGATCCGGCCACCATCGAGACGATGAAGACCGACCCGGTGGTGCTGGTGGTAGCGCCGCTGTCCGGCCACCACGCCACGCTGCTGCGCGACACCGTGCGCACCCTGCTGCGCGAACACAAGGTCTACGTCACCGACTGGGTAGACGCGCGCATGGTGCCGGCCGAGGCCGGCCCGTTCGGGCTGGACGACTACGTGGCGCTAATCGAGCGCTTCATCCGCCACATCGGCGCCGAGTCGTTGCACGTGATCTCGGTGTGCCAGCCCACCGTGCCGGTGCTGGCGGCGGTGTCGCTGATGGCCGCGCGCGGCGAAACCACGCCGCTCAGCCTCACCATGATGGGCGGGCCGATCGACCCGCGGCGCAGCCCCACCAGCGTCAACAATCTCGCCACCACCCAGCCGCTGTCGTGGTTCAAGGGCAATGTGATCCACACCGTGCCGCCGAACTACCCCGGCCGCGGCCGCGAGGTGTACCCGGGCTTCCTGCAGCACGCCGGCTTCATCGCGATGAACCCCGGCCGCCACCTGCAATCGCACTGGGATTTCTACGAAAACCTGCTGCGCGGCGACCTGGACGACGCCGAGTCGCACCGCAAGTTCTACGACGAATACAACGCCGTGCTGGACCTGCCGGCGGAGTTCTACCTCGACACCATCGCCGCGGTATTCCAGCAGTTCCTGCTGCCGCGCGGGCTGTGGGACGTGCGCGGCGAGCGGGTGAATCCCGCCGCGATCACGCGCAGCGCCCTGCTCACCGTGGAGGGCGAGCTGGACGACATCTCCGGCCTCGGCCAGACCCAGGCCGCGCACGACTTGTGCAGCAGCATCCCGGCCAAGCGCCGTGCGCACCGGGTGATCGACGGCGCCGGCCACTACGGCATCTTCAGCGGCCGCCGCTGGCGCGAGATCGTCTATCCGCAGGTGCGGGAATTCATTCGGCGGTTTGATCGCGCGGAGAAGTGAATGGCGCTTCGGCGCTGTCGCAAATAACAAAGCGGTTTCGTGCGCCCTTTGGGCGCCCGAGTTACTTCTCCTTTGCTTGTCCAAAGGAGAAGTAACCAAGAGGAAACGACACCCCGGTTGGCGCTTGCCGGGCATCCTGCCCGGCAAGTGCGTGAGGCGGGGCCGGGCTTTTCGAGCGGGCTCCTGCCCGCGCGAAAAGGCGAGTCCGTCCATGGACTCGCCCGCTGCGCGGCCTGGTCGTCCCCGCCTCACCGCCGCCCAGGGGCCCCGGAAAAAGCAGGCGCGCATCGTGCGCGCCAGAAGCAACAGCAAAAGCAAGGGCGGCGCTCTGCAAGCTCGCGGCTCTTGCTGTTGCTTCCGCGCGCCGGGAGCGCGCCGCTTTACCCGGGGCCCCTATGGCGCGGCGGGTGGGCGAAGGAAAGTCCGCAGGATGGCCGGCAAGGATGCCGGCCAGTTTTTCGCCAGCACAGGATGTGCTGTCGAAAAACCCCGTAGCCCGCCCGCGTACCCGTAGGGCAGGAGGCCCGGAGGGCGCGCCATCGGGGTGTCGTTTCTCTTTGGCTACTTTCTCTTTGGACACGCAAAGAGAAAGTAGCTCGGGCGCCGTCAGGTGCACGAAACCGCTTTGAAACTTGCATCAAAGGCCACGTGGCCGCGAGTACAAACTCGCCCTACATCCCCCACAACGCCCGATCCAGATTCGCATCCAACCCGAACGCCGACAACGCCACGCGCCCGTTCTTCACCTCCACCCCCTCGGCGCGCAACCGCCGCACCTGCTCGCGGAAGCCGCGGCTGCCTTTCGGCAAGGCGATCTCGCCCGAGGCGCGCAGCACGCGGAACCAGGGCAGTTCCATGCCGTCAGGCACCTCGCCCAGCAGCCTGCCAACCAGCCGCGCCCGCCCCGGCAGACCGGCGCGAGCGGCGATGGCGCCGTAGCTGGCCACGCGGCCGGGCGGGATCGCGGCGATGGCGGCGTAGACGCGGTCGTGGCTGTTTTGCATGGCGATAACGAGGTATTGACCAAGGCCGAAGACGGACGTGGCAGAGTAGCAGGGCCATCGGCCAGTCACGGGGGCGTCCCATGCACCACTTCGAAGCCGTGCGTTCCCATGTCGGCAGCCTGCACGGGCTGCGCCAGAACGATCCCTACCTGATCAGCTTCGACCTGAACCTGCCGCATGGCCGCCACCAGGGCATCTACCTGGCCGAGCTGGAGACGGAGTCCGGCCGTCGCTATCTGCGCATCTCCACCCCGATCGGCCCGCTCGCGGGCACCGATCCGCAGCGCTGCCTGCGCTTCAACTGGGCGCAGCGCTGCGGCTTCCTCGCCGTGGCCGACCTGGATGGCGCGCCCTACCTGCACCTGTGCGAGAACCGCCCCTACGAGCTGCTCGACGAGAGCGAACTGCATCGCGTGATCATCGAGCTGGGCCATCTCGGCGACCAGCTCGAACAGCTGGTCGCCAGCAGCAGCGACGCGTTCTGAGCGAAGCTCAGCCCAGCAAGTGGGCGATCGCGACGAAGCCCCACGCGACCAATGCGGTGACCGGCAGGGTGAGGATCCATGCCCACACCATGCGCTCCACCACCGACCAGCGGATGGCGTTCGAGCGCTTGGCCGAGCCCACACCCATGATCGCCGAGGACACCACGTGGGTGGTGGATACCGGCAAGCCGAACGCCGAAGCGGCCAGGATCACGATGGCCGAGCTGCCCTCGGCGGCGAAGCCGTTGATCGGGTGCAGCTTCACCATCTTGTGGCCCAGCGTCTTGATGATGCGCCAACCGCCGCCGGCGGTGCCGCCGGCCATGGTCAGCGCGCACACCACCGCCACCCACGCCGGCACCACGAAACCGCCGTGGGCGGAGCCGCTGATGCGCAGGAAATGCAGCCACGTCGGCAGCTGGTCGAACTGCCCCGCCGCGGTGGCGCTGGCCAGCGCCAGCGCGATGATGCCCATGCTCTTCTGCGCATCGTTCATGCCGTGCGCCAGACCCATCGCGCTGGCCGAAACGATTTGCGCCTTGCCGAAGAAGCTGTTGACGAACGGCGTGCGGCCGAGCAGGCGCAACCAGTTCTGGCGGCGCGAAAACCACGCCAGCAGCGCATACAGCCCGCCCATCAGCAGGAAACCGATCACCAGGCCCGCAATGGGCGAAGCCACCATCGGCACCACCACCTTGGGGAGCACGCCCTTGCCCAGCCACCAGTGCGCGCCACCCTGCGCCCAGACCACCGCATTGAAGTGTCCGCCCGCCTCGGCTATCGCCGCACCCACCAGCGCGCCCACCAGGGCGTGGCTGGAGCTGGACGGCAGACCCACCCACCAGGTGATGAGGTTCCACACAATCGCCGCCAGCAGCGCACAGATCAGCAGCTGCGGCCCGGCCTCGACCACACCGGTGTTGACGATGCCGGCGGCGATGGTCGCCGCCACCGCGGTGCCCCACAGCGCGCCGATCAGGTTGGTCACCGCCGCCAGCAGCACCGCCTGGCCCGGCGTCAGCACCTTGGTCGCCACCACCGTGGCGATGGAATTGGCAGTGTCGTGGAAGCCGTTGATATAGGTGAAGGCGAGTGCGATCAGCACCACCACCACCACGAGTCCGAGGCTCATGCGTGCCGCCTCAGGAGTTCTTCAGCACGATCGAATAGACGATGTTGCCGACGTCGCGGCATTTGTCGATGGCCTTCTCGATCAGCTCGAACAAGTCCTTCGCCAACATCGCCTTCATCGCGTCGTTGCCCTCGACATAGAGCGTGCGATACGGCGCCAGCAGCATGCGGTCGCCCTCCGACTCCAGCGTCTGCAAGCGGTCCTGCAGCTTCTTCACCGGGTCGATGCGCAGGCCGCGGCGCAGCTCGCCGATCATCTCGGCTACCACCGTGGTGGAGCGCTCCAGCACCAATGCACGCTGGCCGAAGTCCACGCCGTCGAGGCGCGCGGCCACGATGTCGTAGCGCTCGGCGAACTTCTCCACCGACTTCGGGATCTTGTACAGCGCCGAGTTCAGCGCCTCGATGTCCTCGCGGTCCAGCGCGGTGACGAAGGTGTTCACCAGCTCCTCGCTGATCTGCGCGGCCAGCGACTTCTCGCGCGCCCGGGTGGCGGCGAACGCGGCCATCACCGGTGCGTGGTCGGCCTGGGTGACCAGCGTGTGCAGCGCCTTCGCGCTCTCGTGCGCCGCCTCGGCGCTCTGCTCCAGCAGGCCGTAGAACTTGTCGCCTTTGCCGAAGATCGTCTGCAGTGAAAACATGCGGGCCACGCCTGAGAGTCGAATGGGCGCGATGTTACAGGACAGTTACGTCGCATCGCAGCACAAAGATGGCCGCCGCCGCCCGCCCGACGCCCCGAACGCCCGCCGGAGGCGCCAGCCTCCGCCAGCGCGATCAGGCACTTGCGCGGGGGCGGCGCCGGCCCGGAGCGCCGGCGTGGAGCACGATGCGGCGCTGCCGCTACACTCCGGTCATGCGTCCTTCCCCGCACTCTCCGCGATGCTGACCGAAATCGCGCTCGTCCTCGTGCTCGCCCTCTGCAACGGCTTCTTCGCGCTGTCCGAGATGGCCCTGGTCGCCTCGCGCAAGAGCCGCCTCAAGCAGATGGCGCGCAGCAGCCGGCGCGCCGCCCTGGCACTGCGGCATGCCGAAAAGCCGGAATACTTCCTCTCCACCATCCAGGTCGGCATCACCTTGTTGATGCTGGTCACCGGTGCCGTCGCTGGCGACGCGCTGGGCGCGCACATCGCCGAGCTGCTGCACGGCGGCCGGGCCGCCTGGCTGGAGCCTTACGCGCGGGTGCTCGGCGTGGTGCTGGGCTTCGTGCTGATCTCCTTCATCCAGATCGTGGTGGGCGAGCTGGTACCCAAGCGCCTTGCGTTGTCGGCGCCTGAAAAGGTCTCGTCCATCGTGGCGATCCCGATGCTGGTGCTGTCGCGCGCCACCGCGCCGTTCGTGTGGTTGCTCAACGCCGCCAGCAGCCTGCTGCTGCGGCTGCTCGGCGTGCGCAGCCGAGGCCACGCCGCCGCCACCGAGGAAGAGATCCGCCTGCTGGTGGCCGAAAGCGCCGAACAAGGCGTGCTGGACGCGGACGAACACAACATGGTCAACCGCGTGCTGCGTCTCGGCGACCGCACCGTGGACAGTGTGATGACGCCGCGCGTGCGCATCGCCTGGCTGGACATGGCCGCACCGCGCGAGGAGAACGTGGAAGTGCTGCGGCAGACGCCGTACTCGCGCTACCCGGTGTACCGCGGCGACGAGAGCGAGGTGGTCGGCGTGGTCGAGGTGAAGCGCCTGCTGCAGGCCTTCGCCCAGGGCCGTCCGCAATTGTTCGATCACCTCGCCAAGCCGCTGTACGTACCTGCTACCGCGCGCGCACTGGACCTGCTGGAGGAATTCCGCGACGCGGAAACTCCGCTGGCCCTGGTGGTGGACGAATACGGCGACATCGAAGGCGTGGTCACCGTGAACGACTTGCTCGCCGCCGTGGTCGGCGTCAGCCAGCTCGGTCACGGCGACGACGCCGCGGACGCCCCCATCGTGCAGCGCGCCGACGGCAGCTGGCTGGTCGACGGCAGCCTGGCCAACGACGACCTGCGCGAGCTGTTGCAGCTCGACCGCCTGCCCGGCGAGGACGAGCACGACTTCCGCACCGCGGCCGGCATGGTGATGGCCGCACTGGGCCACATCCCGCAGACCGGCGAGGTGTTCGCCTGGCAAGGCATCCGCTTCGAGGTGGTCGACCTGGACGGCGCGCGCATCGACAAGCTGCTGGTCACCCGCGGGCCGAAACAGGAAAGCGGGGACGAGGCGGAAGGGTAGCGGCGGTGCGCAAGGCCAGCGCAAAAGCGCGGTTTGATGTCAGGAAAGGGCTTCCCGCCCTTTCCTGACTCGCCCGATCCGGCCTGGGCCGGATCGAGCTCCGTCAATCAGGCTCAGCCTGATTGACGTGCGATCCCTCCGTGGATCGCGGCGATGCTGGCGCGGATCGCGCCAGCATCGCCATCCGCTGCGCGTCGGCAAGGATGCCGTGCAGGACGCGCAACTCGCGCTGGTCCGGCTGGGCGCGCTGGAACAGCTTGCGCAGCCGCAACATGATCGTGGTCGGCTCGCGCCCCTTGTGGAATTCGATGTCGTCCAGGGTCTGCCCGAGGTGCGTGTAGAAACGCTCCATCTGCGACGCGTCGGCCGGCGGTTCGTCATGTTCCGGCGGCGGCGCGGGCAGTTCGTCGCCGAGCAGGGCCAGGCGCAATTCGTAAGCCACCACCTGCACCGCCTGCGCGAGATTCAGCGAGCTGAAGTCGTCCACGCTGGGGATGCGCACCATCGCATGGCAGCGCGCCAGTTCCTCGTTCTCCAGTCCGGTGCGCTCGTTGCCGAACACCAGCGCTACCTGCCCGCCGCGCGCGGCGGCGGCCAGCGCCTGCGCCACGCCCTCGCGCGGGGTCAGTTCCGGCAGGTTCACCCCGCGCCGGCGCGCCGACAAGCCCAGCGCGAAACTGCAGCCGGCGAGGCCGTCCACCAGTTCCGCATGCACGCCCGCGGCTTCCAGCACATCGTCCGCACCCGCCGCCAGCGCGTTGGCCTCGCGGTCGGGGAACTGGTGCGGCGCCACCAGTTCCATCCGCGAGAAGCCCATCGTACGCATCGCCCGCGCCGCGCTGCCGATGTTGCCGGGATGCGAGGTACGCACCAGCACGAAGCGGAAAAGCGGGGCGAGTTCGAGCGGATTCATGGGCGCGGCCTGATGCGGGCAGACCGCCTAGGATACGGCAACACCCGCAGCACGCGGCCCGCCTCTGCTAGAATCGCCGGCCGCAACCCCGCTCTTTTGCCAAGCCGAAGCCATGACCCGACCCGCCATCACCATCGCGGTACGCGCCGCGCGCGCCGCCGGCAACGTGATCCTGCGCTACATGAACCGCATCGACGGCCTCACCGTCGTCGAGAAGCAGCGCATGGACTTCGCCTCCGAGGTCGACAAGCTGGCTGAGGCCGAGATCGTCAAGGAACTGCGCCGCGCCTACCCCGACCACGCCATCCTCGCCGAGGAAAGCGGCGCGATCGGCAAGAAGAGCCCGCTCACCTGGGTGATCGACCCGCTCGACGGCACTCACAACTACCTGCGCGGCATCCCGCACTTCTCCGTCTCCATCGCCATGCTCGACAAGGGCGTGCCGGTCTATGGCGTGGTGTTCGACCCGCTGCGCGGCGAGCTGTTCACCGCCAGCAAGGGCGACGGCGCTTATCTGGACAGGGGCACCGGCCCCTCCCGCATCCGCGTCAGCAAGCGCGAAAACCTGGGCGGCGCGATGATTGCCACCGGCTACCCCTACCGCCAGCGCGCCCACCTGGACGCCCAGCTGGCGATGACCCGCGCCCTGCTCGGCCAGGCCGAGGACATCCGCCGCTCCGGCTCTGCCGCGCTGGATCTCGCCTACACCGCCGCCGGCCGCTACGACGGCTACTTCGAGATCGGCCTCAAGCCCTGGGACATGGCCGCCGGCGCGCTGCTGGTGCACGAGGCGGGCGGCCGCTATGGCGACTTCGCCGGCCGCGACGGCATCCCCGAGAGCGGCAACATCATCGCCGGCAACCTCAACGTGGCAAAGGCGATGACCGATGCGATCGGCGCGCAGGCCACGCCGGAGCTGTTGAAGGCCTGACCCGGCCGGCGGCACGGCAGTTACCGCGGCCGCCCCCCTCTCACCGTGCGACACCGCCAACGCGGCGCCCGAATACGCCGGATCGCCCGTCACCTCGGCGCGCGCGAAAGCCGGCGGCTGGTAGTCGGCAGCCTCGGCTTCCGTTGCAAATTCGATCTCGAAGATCGCCAGCGACGGCGGACCGGCATACACATCCAGCGCGCCGCCAGCCATGGCATAGCGGCGCTTGCGTACATTCTGGCCGGGCAGGCATGCGAGCGCCTGGTGTTCCGCCTCCGTCAGGTACACGTTGGTGATGGCCTCCGAGAAACCTTCCCCGCCGTATTTCTTGCAGAACTTGAAGACAAGCCCGCCCGCGGCGCCCTCCATCCGACGCAGGCGCAAGCGCGTGCCGGTGATGTAGCGGTCCTCGATGATGTGACACGGCAGCCCGTCAAGCGGACCCGCAGCGGACAGATCGGCCAGCCAGCGACGTTCGATCTCGACCTGCGCGTACTTTGGCGTGCCGCTGCTCATCGCCCGTCGAAGCGCTGATAGTGTGCGGGCGCCATGATGGAGTGGCTCATGGCGTAGACGACCCCATCTCGCGCAACATCCCGCGCAAAAACGGAATCGTCACCCGACGCTGCGCCGCCAGCGAAGCCTGGTCCAGCCGGTCGAGCAGATCGAGCAGCGCGCCAAGGTCACGGGTGTGGCGGGCGAACAGCCAATCGAGCACCGCGTCGTCCAGCTCGATGCCGCGCAGGCCGGCCTGAGCCTTGAGCACGTCGCGGCGCTCGGCGTCGTCCAGCGGCTTCAGCGCGAACTGGGTGCAGGCACCGAGGCGCGAGCGCAGGTCCGGCAGGCCGAGGCCGAGCTGGGTGGGCACGGCCTCGGCGGCGAACAGCAGGGCGGCGCCTTCGGCCTTGGCACGGTTGTAGAGGTCGAACAACGCGTGTTCGGCCTCGCGCTCGCCGGCGATCGCGCCCAGGTCGTCCAGCGCCAGCAGCGCACCACCAGCCACGCCACGGATCGCGGCCGTGCGATCGGCGATCCGCGCCAGCGGCAGGTATTGCACGCCGCGGCCGGCGTCGCCGGCGGCCTGGCAGGCGGCCATCAGCAGGTGGCTCTTGCCGCTGCCCGCGGGGCCGTGCAGGTACAGCCACGGCGCGCCGGGTTCGTGCGCCAGCGTTTCGACGGCGGCCAGCGCGGCGGCGTTGGCGCCGGCATGGAAATGTTCGAAGCGCTGGCGACGCGGCCAACGCAGGGCGAGCGGCAGCTGCGGGATCATGGCTTGGCGGGCGGCTCGCGCACGGGCGCCTTGATCGCGGCCTCGGCCTCCACCGTGCCGGCAGCGGTGTGCACCGCGATGTCCACCTCGGTGACCGCCTCATGGATGGCGGGGTCGGCCTCGCCCTCCTCCGTGTACAGATCGCTCTGGCGGTAGCGCTCCATCGCATAGCGCAACAGCACCATCACCACCGACGCGGACGGCAGCGCCAGCAACACGCCGATGAAGCCGAACAACTCGCCGCCGGCCAGCACCGCGAAGATCACCGCCACCGGGTGCAGGCCAATCTTCTCGCCTACCAGCTTGGGCACCAGCACGTAGCCTTCCAGCAACTGGCCGATCACGAACACGCCGCAGACGATCAGCACATGCGTCCAATCGCCGTACTGCACCAGCGCGGCGATGAGCGCGGCGCCAAAACCGGTGATGAAGCCGAGATAGGGCACGAAGCTGAGCAGGCCGGCGACCATGCCGATCAACACGCCCACCGACAGCCCTGCCACCAGCGACAGGCCGGCGCCGTAGTACACGCCCAGCGCCAGCATCACCAGCAGCTGGCCGCGCACGAAGGCGCCGAGCACCGCATCCGATTCCCGCGCGAGGTGGGCGATGGTGGGTTCGATCGAGCGCGGCAGCATGCGGTCGATCGCCGCCACCATCCGGTCCCAGTCGCGCAGCAGGTAGAACGCCACCACCGGGATCAGCACCAGGTTGGTGAGCCACAGCACCACGCCCAGGCCCGAACGCGAGACCTTGCCCAGCACCTGGCCGGCGATGTCGCCCACCGAGCCGATGTGTTCCTTGAGCGTGGCGATCAGCTGGTCGCTGTCGAAGGTGCGCGGGTCGAGGTGCAGCTTCGCCTGCAGCCACGGCCAGGCGGTGTGCTCGGCCCAGTCCACATAGCGCGGCACGTTCTGGATCAGGTTCTCGATCTGGTGCGAGATCAGCGGGATCAGCAGCAGCAGGGCGCCGCCCACCACCAGCACCAGCACCAGGAACACCACGCTGACCGCCAGCGAGCGCCCCAGGCCGAGGCGCTCCAGCCGGTCGGCCAGCGGATCGCCGAGGTAGGCCAGCATGGCCGCCACCACGAACGGCATCAACATCGGTGACAGCCGCCACAGCAGGAAGCCGATGACGGCAAGAATCGCCAGCAGCTGCCAGCGACGCTGGTTCTCGTGCGTCAGCATGCCGACCTCCGAATCAATGCAGCCAGCGCAGGCTGGCGTCCGTACCGGGATGCGCGGGAGCGCGGATCAGCCGCCCGCTGGCGGCGAGGTTCGCGGCCAGCGCATCGGCCGGCATCGCCGACTTCACCTCGATCAGCATGCCGTCGTTCTCGGCGCCCAACGTGGCGACGCCGCGCACCGAGGGATCGGCGCCCAGCACGTTGAGCAGGCCGGCGTAGTCCATCGCATTGTTCAATCCGCCGATCCACAACTTCTCATCGCTGACCGTAGCGCCGATCACGTTGAGCTGCCTGCCGATACGGTCGACCATGCCGTTGCCGGCATTGGCCAGCAACGCGTCCTCGGTGGCGGCCTTGTCGGTCCAGTGCTGCGCCTTGCCGCCGGAAACCAGGGTCCAGTCGGCATTGCCGCCGTGCAGGCTGCCCAGCAGCACCAGGCCGGTGTGGTATTGCTGGTTGATCGCCGCCAGCGCATCCGGGTCGGCGGCGTCCACCTTGGCCGCCTCCGGCGCGTGCGCGGGATCGGCATAGGCCACGTCGTAACCCCGCGCGGCGGCCGCACTGGCCAGGCCGCCCAGCGCCGCCTTGTCCAGCAACTGGCCGTCGCTGCCGCGCACCATCAGCAGCACCGGCGGCTTGGCGCCCACGCTGCCCGTCACGCCGAGCGTGCCGACCAGGTGGCGCACCGCGCCCGGCTCGAAATCCACCTGCAGGCTCATGCCGGCGGCGGCGCGGGCGTACTGGAAATGACGCACCAGCGCGGCGGCGTTCTTCAGCGCGTCGTCGTAGCCGGCCTTGTCGCGCAGGTCCTGGCCGCCAGCCACCCGCGCCAGCACCTGGCTGAGTGCCGTGGCGAACGCGTCGTTGCGCTGGGCATCGGTGGTATCGGGCACCGGCACCGTCACCGAATACGGCGAGACACCTTGCGCGCGCGACGACGGCAGCGCGGCGAAGCCGAGCAGCAAGGCGACGGACAGCAAACGGACCAGACGCATCGTGGACAGGCGCATCGGCAGGACACTAGTCGGGGAATACCGTGGAAGTCTGCCCAATCGCCCTCGCGGCGTCCATGCCGCAGGCCGCGGAACCGGCTTGCCGACGCCCCGCCCGGCCACCGTCGACGCCCCGCATGCGGTAGAATTGCCCGTTTCCCACCGCCGGTTCCCGCCATGTCCGACGCCCTTACCTACCGCGCCGCCGGGGTCGATATCGACGCCGGCAATGCCCTGGTCGAACGCATCAAGCCGCTGGTCAAGCGCACCACCCGCCCCGAAGTGATGGGCGGCCTGGGCGGCTTCGGCGGCCTGTTCAACCTCGGCGGCAAGTACAAGGAGCCGGTACTGGTCTCCGGCACCGACGGCGTGGGCACCAAGCTCAAGCTCGCCCAGCAGTTGAACCGCCACGACACCATCGGCATCGACCTGGTCGGCATGTGCGTGAACGACGTGCTGGTGCAAGGCGCCGAGCCGCTGTTCTTCCTCGACTACTTCGCCACCGGCAAGCTGGACGTGGATACCGCCGCGGCCGTGGTCGGCGGCATCGCCAAAGGCTGCGAACTGGCCGGCTGTGCCCTGATCGGCGGCGAGACCGCCGAGATGCCCGATATGTACCCGCCCGGCGAGTACGACCTGGCCGGCTTCACCGTGGGCGCGGTGGAGAAGTCGCAGTTGCTCTCCGGCGACGGCGTCGTGGCCGGCGACGTGGTGCTGGGCGTGGCCTCCAGCGGCCCGCATTCCAACGGCTATTCGCTGGTGCGCAAGATCCTCGAACGCGCGGGCAGCCCGCTGGATCTCGACATCGGCGGCGTGAAGCTGGTCGACGCACTGATGGCGCCCACCACGATCTACGTGAAGCCGATGCTGGAGCTGATCGCCACGCAGGCTGCGGCGATCCACGGCATGGCCCACATCACCGGCGGCGGCCTCAAGGAAAACATCATCCGCGTGGTGCCCGACGGCCTGGGCCTCGCGCTGGACGCCGCCAGCATCGAACTGCCGCCGGTGTTCGACTGGCTGCAGCGCGAAGGCAAGGTAGCGCGCGAGGAAATGTGGCGCACCTTCAACTGCGGCGTGGGCTTCACCGTGATCCTGCCGCAAGGCGCGGTGGCGGCGGCTTCGGCCTTGCTGGCGAAGCACGGCCTCGCCAGCCGCGTGATCGGCGAAGTGGTGAAAGCGTCCGGCGACGAGCGCGTCCACATCGGTTGATTCGCCCGTGACGCAAGCCCCGCTGAAAGTCGCCGTGCTCGCCTCCGGGCGCGGCAGCAACCTCGCCTCGCTGATTGCCGCGCGCGATGCCGGCACGCTGCCGGTGGAGTTCGTGCTGGTGGGCAGCGACAAGGCCTCCGCCGGCGCGCTGCGCCTGGCCGAGTCCGCCGGCATCCCCACGCTGGCGCTGAACCCGAAGAGCTATCCGGATCGCCCAAGCTTCGACCGCGCGCTGTTCGACCGCATCGCCGCCAGTGGCGCCGGTCTGCTGGTGCTGGCCGGCTTCATGCGCGTGATCGACGCTGCCGTGGTGGCCGAGTGGGAAGGCCGCGCCATCAACATCCACCCCTCGCTGCTGCCCAAGTACCCCGGCCTGCACACGCACCGCCGCTGCCTGGAAGCCGGCGATGCGGAGCACGGCGCCAGCGTGCACTACGTCACCGCCGAACTGGACGGCGGCCCGGTGGTGGCGCAGGCGCGTATCCCGGTTGGTGCCGCCGATACCGAAGCCACGCTCGCGGAACGCCTGCTGGCGGAAGAACACAAGCTGCTGCCCGCCGTGGTCGGCGCCATCGCCAGCGGTCGCCTGCGCTGGAGCGGCAAGGCGATGTTCGATGGCCGTCCGCTGGCCGCCCCCCTCACGCTGGCGCAGTTGTCGTAGGAACACAGGGTCGCGCAACATTCAGGCGCGCGCCCTATAGTTCGGCGACATGAAGACCGCCCTGCTACGCGCCGGCCTCGCCATGGCCCTCGTCCTGCCCGCCGCCGCTATCGCCGCGAATGTGCCGCAGTCCTTCACCGCCACTTACCACGTGCTGCAGGGCGGCCAGCCGCTGGGCGACGCCACGCTCACGCTGAAGCCGGCCGGCAACGGCCAGTACGAATACACCGACAAGATCGTCGGCACCTCCGGCCTCGCCGCGGCGCTGGGCGCCAGCACGTCGGAAGTGTCGCGCTTCGCCTGGGTCGGCAAGGTGCCGCAGGCCATTTCGTACAAGTACGCGATGGCCTCCGCGTTCAAACCGAAGAACCGCGAACTCGCCGTGCAGGGCAACACCGTGCAGGTGGACGACAACGGCAAGCACCACAGCTATCCCGCGCAAGCCGGCATGGTGGAACGCAACACCTTGCCACTGGCGCTGGGCATGGCGCTGCGCGACGGCGCGAGGGGCGCCACCTTCCCTGTCGGCGGCAGGCAGGACGTCGAGATACAGACGTTCAAGGTGGCCGCCAACGAAAAGATCAGCGTACCCGCCGGCGCGTTCGATGCCGTGCGCGTGGACCGCACCGACCAGGATCGCGCATTCAATGCATGGTACGTGCCCGCGAAATATCCGGTGCCGGTCAAGATCGCCCAGAAAGACGGCGGCAACCTCACCCTCGAACTGGTGCGTTACTCGCAGCCGTAAGGGCCGGCGCGGCGCCCGTCATTCCGCGCAGGCGCGATGACGGGCGGAACGCTCAGTTCGGCAAGCGGCGAATCCGTGCACCCAGCACGCCGAGCTTTTCCTCGATGTTCTCGTAGCCGCGGTCGATGTGGTAGACGCGATCCACCGTGGTGTCGCCCTGCGCCACCAGGCCGGCCAGCACCAGGCAGGCCGAGGCGCGCAGGTCGGTGGCCATGATCGGCGCGCCGCTCATGTGCTGGACGCCCTTGATCACCGCGGTGTTGCCTTCGAGCTGGATGTCCGCGCCGAGGCGCTGCAGCTCGTGGGCGTGCATGAAGCGGTTCTCGAACACCGTCTCGGTGATCACGCCGGTGCCCTCGGCCACGCAGTTGAGCGCGGTGAACTGGGCCTGCATGTCGGTGGGGAACGCGGGGTAAGGCGCGGTGGTGATGTTGACCGCCTTCGGTCGGCGCCCGCCCATGTCCAGCTCGATCCAGTCGTCGCCGCTGGAGATGTGCGCGCCGGCGTCCTCCAGCTTGGCCAACACCGCATCCAGCGTGCTGGCGCGGGCGCCGCGGGCGCGCACCTTGCCGCCGGTCATCGCCGCGCCGACCAGGAAGGTGCCGGTCTCGATGCGGTCGGGCAGCACTTTGTAGTCGGTGCCGTGCAGGCGGTCCACGCCGTGGATCACCAGGGTCGAGGTGCCCACGCCTTCGATCTTCGCGCCCATCGCGATCAGGCAGTGCGCCAGATCCACCACCTCGGGCTCCTGTGCGGCGTTCTCGATCACCGTGGTGCCTTCGGCCAGCGTGGCCGCCATCATGATGTTCTCGGTGCCGGTGACGGTGACCATGTCCATCACGATGCGCGCGCCCTTGAGCCGCTTGGCGCGCGCCTTGATGTAGCCGTTTTCGACGGTGATCTCGGCGCCCAACGCCTGCAGGCCGCGGATGTGCTGGTCTACCGGGCGCGAACCGATCGCGCAGCCGCCCGGCAGCGATACCTCCGCCTGGCCGAAGCGCGCCACCAGCGGACCCAGCACCAGGATCGATGCGCGCATGGTGCGCACCAGATCGTAGGGCGCGATACAGGTGCTGGTGGTGCGCGGGTCGACGTGGATCTTCATGCGGTCGTCCAGCACCAGCTGCACGCCCATCTGGCCGAGCAGCTCGATGAAGGTGGTGACGTCGTGCAGGTGCGGCACGTTGCCGATGCTCACCGGCGCATCCGCCAGCAGGCAGGCGGCGAGGATCGGCAGCACGGCGTTCTTCGCGCCGGAAATGCCCACCTCGCCCTGGAGCGGCACGCCGCCATTGATCAGGATCTTGGCCATCGATGTTCCTAAACTTGTGCGCTCCTCCATGAGCGCAAAGAAGAACCGGCATTCATGCCGGACTTTTCAATTCGAGCGAAGATCACCGTTGACGCGCCGCGGCTTCCTCGGGAGTCAGCGTCTTCAGCGCCAGCGCGTGGATCGCGCCGCCCATCAGCTCGCCCAGCGTGGCGTAGACCAGCCGGTGCCGCGCCAGCGGCAGCTTGCCGGCGAACTGGCCGGCGACCACGGTGGCCTCGAAGTGCACGCCATCGTCGCCGCTGACCTCGACCTGCGCTCCGGGCAGGCCGGTTTCGATCAGGGTCTGGATGCGTGCTGGGTCCATCGGGCTTCCACGAAAAGGGGGCAGCGGACGCGGCCGGTATCGGTATCGCGTCGGTCTGACGTTAAAATGCGAATATGCCATGGTAATGGAAATCCCCTGTCGCAGAAACGACAGTACCCGCCATCTGGCCGCCAACGCCCCCGGCGCGGGCGTCCCGGGGCCCCGCATCGAGCCGACATGAACCCACGCCCCA
Source organism: Dyella agri (assembly GCF_044904705.1). NCBI lineage: Bacteria > Pseudomonadati > Pseudomonadota > Gammaproteobacteria > Lysobacterales > Rhodanobacteraceae > Dyella > Dyella agri. The sequence continues at coordinate 461,797 of NZ_JADIKL010000002.1, read as the reverse complement.
CCCCGCACGCCGCTATCGAACCCCAGCCCGACGCCATCGTGCGCAGCGCCCGCGCGGTGATCGCCACCGAAGCGTCCGCGATCGCCGGGCTGGAGCCGCGCATCGGCGACGATTTCGTGCACGCCTGCCGGCTGATCCTGGCCTGCCAGGGCCGCGTGGTGGTCACCGGCATGGGCAAGTCCGGCCATGTGGCGCGCAAGATCGCCGCCACCCTTGCCTCTACCGGCACCCCGGCGTTCTTCGTGCATCCCGGCGAGGCCAGCCACGGCGACCTGGGCATGATCCAGCCCAACGACGTGGTGCTGGCGCTGTCCTATTCCGGCGAGACCGACGAGGTGCTGTTCATCCTGCCGATGATCAAGCGCCAGGGCATCCCGCTGATCGCGCTCACCGGCAAGCCCGGCTCCTCGCTGGCCAGCCAGGCCGACGTGCACCTGGACGGCAGCATCACCAACGAAGCGTGCCCGCTGGGCCTGGCCCCCACCACCAGCACCACCGCGGCGCTGGTGCTGGGCGACGCCCTGGCGATCGCCCTGCTGGAAGCGCGCGGCTTCACCTCGGACGACTTCGCCCGCTCGCATCCGGCCGGCAGCCTGGGGCGCCGCCTGCTGCTGCGCATCAGCGACGTGATGCACAGCGGCGACAACGTGCCGCGCGTGCCTCCCGAGGCCAGCCTCACCGCCGCGCTGGTGGAGATGACCCGCAAGCATCTGGGCATGACCGCGGTGGTGGACGACCAAGGCCGCCTGCTCGGCGTGTTCACCGACGGCGACCTGCGCCGCGCGCTGGACGACGAGGACGTGAACCTGCGCGGCGCCACCGTGGCCGAACTGATGACCCGCGGCCCCAAGACCATCGGCCCCGACAAACTGGCCTCCGAGGCGGCCCAGCTGATGGAAAAGCACCAGATCAACGCCCTGCTGGTGGTCGACACCGAGCGCCGTGTGATCGGGGCGCTGAACATTCACGATCTACTCCGTGCACGCGTGGTCTGATCGCGCGTTGCATCCCCGTCCCCGTCAACCGCCACGAGTCGAATCCATGTACCCGGCCGACCTGCCCGCCGACCTCCTTGCCCGCGCCGCGAAGATCCGCGTGGCCGCGTTCGACGTGGACGGTACGCTCACCGACGGCCGCCTCTGGTACAGCGAGGATGGCCACGAGACCAAGGTGTTTCACGTGCACGACGGCCTGGGTCTGAAACGGCTGCAGGCGAACGGCGTGCAGGTGGCGCTGATCACCGCGCGGATCAGCCACCCGGTGGCGCTGCGCGCCGAGGAGCTGGACATCGCCCACGTCTACCAGGGCCAGGGCGACAAGCGCGCCTGCCTCGAATCCCTGCTGGAGGCGCTGGGCCTCGCGCCCGAGCAGGCCGCCTTCATTGGCGACGACCTGCCCGACCTGCCGCCGATGCGCTTCGCCGGCCTCGCCGTGGCCGTGGCCAACGCGCACCCCTGGGTGGCCGAGGCCGCGCATTGGCAGACCCGCCTGCCCGGCGGCATGGGCGCGGCGCGCGAAGTCTGCGACCTGATCCTGCACTCGCAGGGCCGGGATGCCGCGGAACGGGAGCGCTGGAAGTGATCAGGCGCCTGCGCCTGTGGCTGCGCGACCGCAAGCTGGCCAGCGCGATCGTGCTGGTCGCGCTGGCCGCCGGCGTCGCCCAGATGCTGCTGTGGTGGATGGGGCCGGCGACGAAACCGAACGACTTCGTCGGCCCACCGCGCTCGGGCTACGTCCTCTACAACTCCAGGATGTGGTCCTACAACCCCGAAGGCCAGCTGGCGTTCCGCATGCAGGCGCCGCATCTGGATCGCCGCGACGAAGACGAGACGCTGTACATCAATTCGCCGGTGTTCGACATCTCCGCCAAGGAACCCGGCACGCCGGACTGGCACGGCCATTCGCTGTACGGCTGGGTGGACAAGAGCGGCACCCTCATCAAGCTGCAGGGGCCGGTGCACATGCAGCGCCCCGCGTTCACCGATGCCAAGGGCGCGCCGCAGGCGGAAGTGACCATCGATACCTCCGAAGTCACCGCCTGGCCGAAAGACAACCGCATGGAAACGGCGGAAGCGGCGCACGCCGTGCAGGGCGCACGTACACTGGACGGCATCGGCATGCGCGCCAACCTCAACGACAACCACCTGGAGCTGCTCGATGCAAGCCAAGGCACCTTCCCGCCACGCCCGCGCCAGTCGCATCCGCGCAAGTCGTGACGTCCTCGGCGCGGCCTGCGTGGCGGCGCTTCTCGCGCTGGTCCCGCTGGCGGCCAGCGCCAAGAAATCGGATCGGCAGCAGCCGATGAACTACGTGGCCAAGCACACCGACGCCTACAACGCGCCGAACACGGTCACCACGCTCACCGGCAACGTCAAGATCACCCAGGGCACCATGCTGGTCACCGGCGATGTCGCCAAGATCTACCTGGACGCCGACCAGCAGGTCTCGCGCGTGGTGGTCACCGGCAAGCCGGCGCACATCCAGGAGCTGGACGAGAACAACAACCTGATGACCGGCGACGGGACCACGCTGGACTACGACAACCTCAACAGCATCGCCGTGCTCACCGGCAATGCGGTGGTGGACCAGCAGTGCCGCGGCGAATTCCACGGCGACAAGCTCACCTACAACCAGAACACCAGCCTGATCACCGGCGACACCGCCGGCGACGGCTTGGTGCACGGCGTGATCCTGCCCAAGAACACCGCGGCCACGCCGGTGATCTGCAAGAAGCCGCCCACCGCGCAGCCGGTACCCGACAACGAGCCGGTAGCCGGCAAGCTGCCCGCCAAGGCGGTCGCGCCCGCGACGGCACCTGCACCGGCGAAGGGCAACTGATCGATGCTGTCCGCTGAAGGTCTGCAAAAAAGCTTCAAGGCGCGCCAGGTGGTACGCGACTTCGCCTTCTCCATCCGCGAGGGCGAAGTGGTGGGTCTGCTCGGCCCCAACGGTGCCGGCAAAACCACCTGCTTCTACATGGTGGTGGGCCTGATCGAGGCCGACGCCGGCACGATCAAGCTGGACAAGCAGGAGATCACCGGCCTGCCGATGCACATGCGCGCGCGCCTGGGCATCGGCTACCTGCCGCAGGAGGCCTCGGTGTTCCGCCGGCTCAGCGTGGCGGACAACATCATGGCCGTGCTGGAACTGCGCGAAGGCCTCAGCGCGCAACAGCGCGATGCAGAACTGGAAAGCCTGCTCGACGAGCTGAAGATCGCCCACATCGCCGGCCAGAAAGGCATCAGCCTCTCCGGCGGCGAACGCCGCCGCGTGGAGATCGCCCGCGCGCTGGCCGCCAACCCGCGCTACATGCTGCTGGACGAACCCTTCGCCGGCGTCGACCCGATCTCGGTCGGCGAGATCCAGCGCATCGTGCGCCACCTCAAGGAACGCGGCATCGGCGTGCTGATCACCGACCACAACGTGCGTGAGACGCTGGGCATCTGCGACCGCGCCTACATCCTCAACGACGGCGAAGTGCTGTCGCGCGGCACCCCCGCCCACATCCTCGCCGACGAGAAGGTGCGCGAGGTCTACCTGGGCCGCGAATTCAGGTTGTAAGAGCCTGTTCAATCCCCGGCTCTCCGGGTTGTTTGCCGCGGATTCCAAGTGCTGGCGCGTGGCGCGGCGCCAGCCGGCCGTCGGGTCAACTGCACGCTGCCGCACGGTGGGCAACGCGGTTGCGTGAAGGTGTCGCACAGGCTCTAACGCCGGCTTCACAACAGCGGCGCGCGGCTATGGCCGCCCCCGCCGGCTGCGGGTAGGATGGAGCCCAGTCCATCCAACCGGCCGGCATGAAACCCGCACTCCAGTTCCGCCTCCATCAACAGCTCACCCTGACGCCGCAGCTGCAGCTGGCCATCCGCCTGCTGCAGCTGTCGCAACTGGAGCTGGAGGCCGAACTGCGGCAGCTCGCCGAAGGCAATCCGCTGCTGGAATTCGCCGACGAGAGCGAGGAAGAAACCGTCACCGACGAGGCTGCGCCGGAAGCCGAGTACGCACAGGCGCCCAGCCCCGCCGAAGCCGCCGCCGACCAGAGAGTCGACGGCGACGATGGCGCCGAATGGGCCGACGACGGCGGCGGCAGCGTCGAAACCCCGATCGACTTTTCCAACGGCACCGGCAGCAGCGGCAACACGCGCGGCGACGAGGACTTCGAGCCACAGAACGTGGCACCCGAAACCCTGCAGCAGCACCTGCTGTGGCAGCTCAACCTCGCCGGCTTCAATCCGCGTCAGACCGCGATCGCTACCGTGATCATCGACGCGCTGAACGCCGACGGCTACCTCGCCGACGGCATCGAGGCGGTGCGCGCCGCGTTGCCTGAGAACATCGCCGCCAGCCTCGACGAGATCGAGGCGGTGCGCCGCCGCCTGCAGGGCTTCGACCCGCTGGGCGTGGCCAGCCTGGACCTGCGCGACTGCCTGCGCAGCCAGCTCGAGCAGTTCAGCGCCGACACCCCGCAGCGCGAACTGGCGCTCGCCATCGTCGACAGCGAACTCGAACTGCTCGCGCGCAACGACATCGCCAAACTGGCGCGCAAGCTGCGCGCCGGCGAGGACGAGGTGGCCACCGCCGCCGCGCTGATCCGCAGCCTCGACCCGCGCCCCGGCGCGGCGCTGGACACCACGCCGGTGGAATACGTGGCGCCCGATGTCTATGCGGTGCGCGACGGCAGCCGCTGGCAGGTGCGCCTGAACCCGGACGCGCAGCCGCGGCTGGGTCTGAACCAGCACTATTGCAACCTGATCGCCCGCGCCCGCGGCGACGACGCCAGCTGGATGAAAGGCCAGCTGCAGGAGGCGCGCTGGCTGCTGAAGAGCCTGGAATCGCGCGCCGAAACCCTGCTCAAGGTGGCTAGCGCCATCGTGCGGCGGCAGAGCGCCTTCCTCGACTACGGCCCCGAGGCGATGCACCCGCTGGTGCTGCGCGAGGTGGCCGAAGAAGTGGGCATGCACGAATCCACCATTTCGCGCGTCACCACGCGCAAGTACCTGCACACGCCGCGCGGCACCTTCGAGCTGAAGTATTTCTTCTCCAGCGGCGTGTCCACCGAGGACGGCGGCAGCGCCTCGGCGACTGCGATCCAGGCGATGCTGCGCAAGCTGATCGAGGCGGAGGACCCGCGCAAGCCGCTGTCCGACCAGGCGCTGGCCGAGGAGCTGAAAGGCAAGGGCATCCAGGTCGCCCGCCGCACCGTGGCCAAGTACCGGGAGGGGCTGCGCATTCCCAGTTCCAGCGAACGCCAGCGGATTGGCTAAAGGATGGACCTATCCACCTAAAGGGAACTTGCCTGCAGGAAAAACGCTCCCATTACCCGTAGTGAAGGATGATCGACGACACGCCACGGCACTCCGTCCGCGGCGCGTCCATCCCGCCGCGAAACGCGGCAAGCACCACCAGAGGAGGCGTACCATGCAATTCCAACTCAGCGGCCAGCAGATCGAAGTCACCCCCGCGCTGCGCAATCACGTCGAATCCAGGCTAGATCGCCTCCATCGCCTCGACGACAAACTGATCAGCCTTACCGTGGTGCTCTCTGTGGACAAGCTGCAGCACCGCGCGGATGCCACGCTCGGCGTCACCGGCGCCACCCTGCACGCCGAGGCTGCCGAGGCCGATATGTACGCTTCCATCGACATGCTCTTCGACAAGCTGGTCAACCAGTTGCGGCGCCACCGCGAAAAGATCTCCGACAAGCACCAGCGCGCCGTGCGCGACGAGCGCCAGTACGGCTGATGTCCCCCTGCGGGCCGCCCGGCGACGGGCGGCCCGCATGCCTTCCCGCGAAACACGTCTTCCGCCCAAGCTGGCACAATGGCCCTGCCCCGCCCCGGACCCCACGGGCGGCGCGCGACGCAAAGGACCGAAGGCTTGGACCGGCTCACCGCAAGACAACTCTACGATGGCGTCAACGAGCGCATGGCGCTGCGCTGGCAGGCCGGCATGCGCGGCGAATCGCGCACGCTGGAGCCCGGTGCCGCGCAGGCGCGCCGGCCCTCGCTGATCGGCTACCTCAACGTCATCTACCCGAACAAGATCCAGATCATCGGTTCGGAGGAGCTGAATTTCCTCGACGGCCTCGACTCGCGCCAGCGCTGGGAGGTGATGCACAAGATCGCCGCCAGCCGGCCGGTGGCGCTGATCGTCACCAAGGACCAGGCGATCCCGTCCGACCTGCGCGAGGTGGCCGAGGAAACCGACACGCCGCTGTGGCTCAGCTCCAAGCGCGGCCACGAGCTGCTCACCTTCCTGCAATACCACCTGGCGCGCCAGCTGGCGGCGAAGACCACGCTGCACGGCGTGTTCCTGGAGGTGTTCTCGATCGGTGTGCTGATCACCGGCGAGGCCGGTTCCGGCAAGAGCGAGTTGGCGCTGGAACTGATCAGCCGCGGCCACCGGCTGGTCGCCGACGACGCCACCGAATTCACCTTGATCGCGCCGGACGTGATCGACGGCAGTTGTCCCGAGCTGCTGCAGGACCTGCTGGAAGTGCGCGGCCTGGGCGTGCTCAACGTGCGCGAGATGTTCGGCCACATGTCGGTGAAGCCGTCCAAGTACCTGCGCCTGGTGATCCACCTCAAGCCGCTGCGCGAAGGCGAGGAGATCGACGCGCTGACCCGCCTCACCGGCGACACCGGCCACCGCGAGGTGTTCGACGTCAAGGTACCGATGATCACGATTCCGGTGGCGCCGGGCCGCAACATCGCCGTGCTGGTCGAGGCAGCGGTGCGCAGCCACGCGCTGAAGAGCAAGGGCATCGACCCCGCGCAGACCTTCATCGACCGCCAGGCGCACCAGTTGCGCCGCCTGCCTCCCTGGTGACCGCAGTGCACGACGTACCCGCCACGCCGACCAGCCCCTTCACCAACCCGCACGAGACCCACCTGATCGTGCTCACCGGCGTGTCCGGCGGCGGCAAAACGGTGGCGTTGCGCGCACTGGAGGACTTGGACTTCTACTGCGTCGACAACCTGCCACCCTCGCTGCTGCCGCAGCTGGTGGAGGCGGTCAGCCACGGCGCCGGCCGGCGCCGGCGTATCGCGGTGGGCGTGGACGTGCGCAACCGCGGCGCCGACTTCGAGCACCTGCCCGCGACGCTATCCGCACTGGCCGCCGCCGGCGTGCAGCTGCACCTGATCTTCCTCGACTGCAGCGACGAAGTGCTGGTCAAGCGCTATTCGGAAACCCGCCGCCGCCACCCGCTGGCCACGCGCGGCATGTCGCTTGCCGACGCGATCGCCGAGGAACGCCAGCTGTTGCGCCCGTTGATGGCGATCGCCGAGAAGGTGATCGACTCCAGCGAACTCAACGTGCACCAGCTGCGCCGGCTGGTCGCCACTGGCTACGCGCAGGCCACCGAGGGGATGACGCTGATGTTCCAGTCCTTCGCGTTCAAGCGCGGGCTGCCGCTGGACTCGGATTTCGTGTTCGACGCGCGCTGCCTGCCCAACCCGCACTGGCAGCCGCGGCTGCGCCCGCTCTCCGGCAAGGACGCGCCCGTGCGCGAATACCTGGACGGCGAACCGCTGGTCGCCGAGTACCTTGCCGACACCCGGCGCTGGCTGGACGCCTGGCTGCCGCGCTTCGAACAGGACGATCGCAGCTACGTCACCGTCGCGATCGGCTGCACCGGCGGCCGGCACCGTTCGGTGTACCTGGTCGAGCAGCTCGCCGCGCACTATCGCGAAACCCGCGAGGGCGTACTCACCTTCCACCGCGAGCTGGACTGAGGCGATGGCAACGCAACGCACACAGGAAGGTACGCAGCCATGAGCGTGGGTGTGCTGCTGATGACCCATGAGGCGGTCGGCCAGGCGCTGATCTCCGCCGCGCACCACGTGATGCCGAAGCTGCCGCTGCAAGTGGAGGCGGTAGAGGTGCCGCCGCAGGCCGACCCGGACGTGATGCGCACACTCACCGCCCGCCACGCGCGCGCGCTCGACCAGGGCGAAGGCGTGCTGGTACTGGCCGATCTCTACGGCGCCACGCCGTGCAACATCGGGCTCTCGCTCAGCTCGCTGGGCGTGCGCCTGCGCTGCGTCTCCGGCCTCAACCTGCCGATGCTGCTGCGCGTACTCAATTACGCGGAAAAACCACTGGACGAACTGGCCGAAATCGCTGCAAGCGGCGGCCGTGGGGGAATCTTCATTGACCATGCTTGAGAAAGAAATCGTCGTTTCCAACAAGCTGGGCCTGCACGCCCGCGCGTCGGCAAAGCTGGTGCAACTGGTGCAGGGCTTCAAGTCCACCGTGTGGCTGATCAGCAAGGGGCGCGAGGTGAACGCACAAAGCATCATGGGCGTGATGATGCTTGCCGCCGGCATCGGTACGCCGCTGACCGTGCGTACCGACGGCCCGGACGAGCAGGCTGCGCTGGATGCGGTGGTGGCGCTGTTCGAACGCAAGTTCGACGAAGGGGCTTGAAGCGCATGAGGTCCGAGATGCCGGATACGGGATACGCAACTGCGGGAGCCGCGGCCTTGCCGCCGCGGCTTGCGCTGCCGCGTCCCGCATCCCGCATCCCGTATCCAGGCTTCCGAAGGAGGCGTGCATGAGACACCTCCTGCCCGGCACCCAGGCGTCGCGCGGCATGGCACTGGGCCGTGCACGGCTGGTGCAGCCCAGCCGCTACGCGGTGGACACCCGCCCGCTTGCCGAGGACGAAATCGAGGGCGAGCTCGAACACCTGCACCGCGCGCTGGACACCGCGCGGCAGGAACTTCGCGAACTGCGCGGCAAGCTGCACGGCGCGCTGGCGCGCGAGGTTAACGAATTCATCGACGCACACAGCCTGCTGCTGGACGACGCCGAGCTGCTGCGCGGCCTCGACGACCTGGTGCGGATCGGCCACTACCGCGCCGGCGCCGCGCTGAAGAAGCAGCGCGACAAGCTCGCTGCGGTGTTCGAGGCGATGGACGACCCCTACCTGCGCAGCCGCAAGGAAGACATCGACCAGGTGATCGCCCGCGTGGTCTCCGCGCTGCAGCGCCAGACCAGCGTCGAGGAACGCAAGCTGGCCGCACGCGTGGGCGAGATCCTGGTCGCCGACACCATCGCGCCGGCCGACATGGCCCAGCTCGCCGGCAACGGCCTGCTCGGCGTGGTCACCAGTTCCGGCAGTGCGTATTCGCACAGTGCGATCCTTGCGCGCAGCCTCGGCCTGCCGATGCTGGTCGGTGCACGCGACGCGCTGGCGCTGCTGCACGACGACGACTTGATCCTGCTCGACGCCGAGCGCGGCGAAGCGATCGTGCACCCCACCGCGCAGGATCTCGCCCGCTACCGCGCATGGCAACGCGAGGCCGCCGCCGAAGGGCGCCGGCTCGCCACACTGGCAAACGCGCCCACCCGCACCCGCGACGGCATGGACGTCCGCCTACTGGCGAATGCGGAAACCCCCGCCGACGTGGCGCTGGCGCGTGCCCGCGGCGCCGACGGCGTGGGCCTGTACCGCACCGAATTCCTGTTCCTGCGCCACAAGGGCCTGCCGTCGGAAGACGAACAGTTCATCGCCTACCGCGACCTGGTGCTGGGCATGGGCGGGCTGCCGGTCACCATCCGCACGCTCGACCTCGGCGCCGACAAGGCCGACGCCGCCGGCCTGGTGCTGCGCGGCGAGGACAACCCCGCGCTGGGCGTGCGCGGCGTGCGCCTGTCGCTGCGCTATCCGGCAGTGTTCACCACCCAGATCCGCGCGATCCTGCGCGCAGCCTGCTACGGCCCCGTGCGCGTGCTGGTGCCGATGGTGACCCAGCCGGACGAACTGATCGCGGTACGCACGCTGTTCAAGCTGGCGCGGCAGGACCTGAAGCGCGAGAGCATCGACCTGCCCGAGAAGCTGCCGCTGGGCGCGATGATCGAGGTGCCCGCCGCCGCGATCAACGTGCGCGCCCTGCTCGAACATGCCGACTTCCTCGCCATCGGCACCAACGACCTCGCCCAGTATGTGCTCGCCGCCGATCGCGGTAATGACGCACTGGACAACATCTACACCCCACTGCAGCCGGCCATGCTGCGCCTGCTCTCGCACGTGATCGGCGCGGGCCGCCGCGCGAAGAAGCCGGTGAGCCTGTGCGGCGAAATCGGCGGCGACGTGAATTTCACCGCGATGCTGCTCGCGCTCGGTCTCAACGAATTCAGCATGCACCCCAGCCAGCTGCTGCAGGTGCGCGACCGCCTCGCCGCACTCGACCACGCCACGCTGCGCGGCCATGCCACCCGCCTGCTGCGCGCCGTCACCCACGAACAGGTCGCGTCGCTGCTGGCGCAGCTCGAGGCGTGACGGCGATGCGCCGGCACGCGGTCGGCGCAAACGCCCTGGGCCACTCCGTTCACGACGCCGCGATCATGTTCCGATAGTCGCGCGGCGACATGCCGACCGTGGCCTTGAACTGGCGTGCGAACGAACTCTGGTCGGCGAAGCCACAGGCCAGCCCGATCGCCGCCACGCTGTCGTCGCCCTGCAGCATGCGCATCGCCGCCTCGATGCGCAGCTTGGTCAGCACCTGCTGCGGCGTCAGCTGGAACACCCGCCGGAAATGCCGTTCGAGCTGCGCCACCGAGAGCTCGGCCAGCCCCGCCAGCGTCGCCACGCGGATGCTTTCCGCGTAGTGCTCCTGCAGATACGCAAGCACGCGGCGCAACCGCTGATAGGTCGGATGGCGGCCGTCCGGTTGTCCCAGGTCGCGCGAGATGCCGACCACGCCGCGCACATGGCCGTCCTGCTGCAGCGGTCGCTTGCAGGTCAGGCACCAGCCCGGGGCGCGGTTCGCGAAGATGTGCACCTCGAGCTGGTTCTCGATCACTTCGCCATCCAGCACACGCCGGTCCTGCGACGCATACGAACCGCCCATGGTCGCGGGGAACAGTTCGGTCACGCTGCGGCCGATCACGTCCTCGCGGCGCTTGAGGCCGAGCCGGCGCACCAGGGTGAGATTGGCATGCGTGTAGCGGCCCATCGTGTCCTTCACGAAGAACACCACGTCGGGCAGCGCATCGAACAGCGCCTCCAGTTCGTTCGCCGAAATTTTCACTTCCATCGCGCAGCTCCGGCAGCGGCAAGGGAGGGCGACGTGGCCGGCTCCAGCTAGCCACTGGAGTATGCAGATTTCCGCATCCATGGACCACAACTGTCCATAGACGTCCGGACGCGACAGGGCGAGCATAGACGCATGACTACGATAGACGTGATCGACTCGCATACCGGCGGCGAACCCACCCGTGTCGTCATCGGCGGATTCCCGGACCTCGGCCCCGGTACGCTGCCGGAGCAGCGCCAGCGCTTCCGCGAACGGTACGACCGCTGGCGCAGCGCGATCGCCTGCGAACCGCGCGGATCCAGCACCGTGGTCGGCGCCCTGCTGGTGCCGCCGCAAAGCGCGGACGCCTGTACCGGGGTGATCTTCTTCAACAACGTCAGCTACCTCGGCATGTGCGGCCACGGCACCATCGGCGTGGTGCGCACGTTGCAGCACCTGGGCCGCATCGGCCCCGGCAGGCATCGCATCGATACACCGGTGGGCACCGTCGGCGCGGAACTGCACGAAGACGGCCGCGTCACCATCGACAACGTGGAAAGCTATCGCCACGCCACGGGCGTCAGCGTCGACGTGCCGGATTACGGTCGCGTCACCGGCGACATCGCCTGGGGCGGCAACTGGTTCTTCATCACCCACGACACGCCGCTGCCGCTGGAGATCCGGCACCAGCGCGCGCTCACCACCTATACCGAGGCGATCCGCCACGCGCTCGAAGCAAACGGCATCACCGGCGCGGAAGGCGGCGAGATCGATCACATCGAGGTCAACACCGGATCGCCGGTCGACGGCCTGGATGGCCGGAACTTCGTGCTGTGCCCCGGCCTCGCCTACGACCGCTCGCCCTGTGGCACCGGCACCAGCGCCAAGCTGGCCTGCCTGGCCGCCGACGGCAAGCTCGCGCCGGGCGAAACCTGGAAACAGGAAAGCATCCTCGGCAGCGTGTTCGAAGGCCGCTACACGCATGGCGAACGCGGTGTGCGACCGCAGATCACCGGCACCGCCTTCGTGGTGGCGCGCAGCACGCTGCTGTTCGACGAAGCAGACGCCTTCACCTGGGGCAGCGGCGCGGAATGAATGGCAGCGCCGCCACGTTCGACCTGATCGTTGTCGGCGCCGGCATCGTCGGCGCCAGCTGCGCCGATGCCGCCAGCGCGGACGGCATGCGGGTGGCCATCGTGGAGCCGGGCCCGATCGGCGGCGGCGCCACGGCGGCGGCTATGGGCCATCTCGTCGCGATGGACGACGATCCGGCCGAACTCGCGCTGGCCCATTACTCGCTGCGCTTGTGGGAAGCGTTCGCCGACCTGGCGGAAGCCGAGTTCAGCCGCTGCGGCACCTTGTGGGTGGCGCGCAACGATGGCGAACTCGCCGCCGCCGGCCAACGCATCGCACGCCTCGGCGCAGCCGGCATCGATGCCCGACCGGTCGACGCCAAGGCGCTATACGAACTGGAACCCGCGCTGGTGCCGGGGCTGGCGGGCGGCATGCTGGTGTCGCGCGAGGCGGTGGTGTATCCGCCGCGCGTCGCCAACCATCTGGTGCAGCGCGCGCAATCGCGCGGTGCCCGGCTCCATGCGGGCCGCCGCGTGCAATCCCTGCAGCGCAGCGGCGCGCTGCTCGACGACGGCACGCGCCTGTGCGGCCCGGTGCTGGTGGCCACGGGCTGCGCGCTGCCTGCCCTGCTGCCGATGCTGCCGATGCGCGCGCGCAAAGGGCACCTCGTCATCACCGACCGCTATCCCGGCCTCATCCGCCACCAGCTGCTGGAACTGGGCTACGCCGACAGCGCCCACGGCGATGCCGACAGCAGCGTGGCGTTCAACGTGCAGCCACGGCCGACGGGGCAGATCCTGATCGGCTCCTCGCGCGAATTCCATGCGAACGACGCTGGCGTTTCGCCATCGATGGTCCAGCGCATGCTCGAACGCAGCTTCGCCTTTGTGCCGCGTCTGCGCGAACTGCAGGCGCTGCGCGTCTGGACCGGTTTCCGCCCCACCACGCCAGATGGGCGCCCGTACCTCGGCGCCGTACCCGGCGCCGTCGATCAGTGGGTGGCCGCCGGCCACGAAGGCCTGGGCGTCACCACGGCGCTGGGCAGCGCGAAACTGATGATCGACCTGATCCAGGGCCGCCAGCCCGCCATCGATCCCACGCCTTATGCGCCGCAGAGGATGGCCGCATGAGCGGCCTCGTGCGGCTGGTCGTGAACGGTCAACCGGTGGAAGTGCCCGCCGGCGCCAGCGTCGCGGCCGCGGTGGCGCATGTCACGCTGCATTTCCGCCGCTCGGTGGACGGCGCGCCGCGCGCGCCGCTGTGCGGCATGGGAGTATGTTTTGAATGCCGCGTGCAGGTGGATGGCGTGACCCATGTGCGCGCATGCATGACGCCGGTCAGCGAAGGCATGCAGGTGGTCACCGATGCGTGAGCATTACGACGTCCTCGTGGCAGGCGCAGGCCCGGCCGGCCTGGCAGCGGCACAGGCTGCCGCATCGCATGGCGCGCGCGTAGGCCTGCTCGACGCACAACCGCGTGCCGGAGGACAGGTCTGGCGGCACGACGTGCGCCTGCCGGCAGTGCGCGCGGCGCGCCAGGCCATCGACACTCTGCAAGGCGTCGAACTGCTGGCGCGCCATAGCGTGGTCGCCGTGGAGTCGTCGGCGCTGCGCGTGGAAACGTCGCAAGACTCCCGGCTGCTGTCGTACGGTGCGCTGGTGCTCGCCACCGGCGCGCGCGAACTGCTGCTGCCTTTCCCCGGCTGGACGCTGCCCGGCGTGACCGGTGCCGGCGGCCTGCAAGCCCTCGCCAAGCAGGGCTGGCCGGTGGCCGGCAAGCGCGTCGTCATCGCCGGTAGCGGACCGCTGCTGCTGGCGGCAGCCGATACCTTGCGCAAACACGGTGCGCAGGTGCTCGGTATTTTCGAGCAAGCCTCCGCCGATGCAGTCCGTTCCTTCGCGTGGCAGCTGCGCCAATGGCCCGCTCGCGCCTGGCAGGCCGCCGGTCTGCGCCTGCGCCTCGCCGGCGTGCCGTATCGCTTCGGTTCCTTCGTGCGCAAGGCCGTTGGCGACGACGCCGTGCGCGGCGTGGAGATCGAAACGCCCGGCGGCGTGCAGCACATCGCCTGCGACCTGCTCGCCGTGGGTTACGGGCTGGTGCCCCATACCGAACTGGCATCGCTGCTCGGCTGCGCGCTCGACGACACGGATACCCACCCGCACGTGCAGGTCGACGCCCTGCTGCGCACCAGCGTGGCCAAGATCCACGCCGCTGGCGAATCCTGCGGCATCGGCGGCCTGGCGGTCGCGCGCATCGAAGGCGCGATGGCGGGCCACGTCGCGACCGGCGACATCGCGTCTGCCAACAGCTTGATGCCGCAGCGCGACCGCGCACGGCGCTTCGGTGCGCTGCTTGCCCGGCACTTCGCGCTGGACCCGCGCCTGCACACGCTGGCCGACGACCAGACCCCAATCTGCCGCTGCGAAGACGTCCGCCTCGGTGCGCTCGCCAGCTTCGGCGACGCCCGCGCCGCCAAGCTCGCCACGCGTTGCGGCATGGGCGCCTGCCAGGGCCGCATCTGCGGCACGGCGCTGGCCGAACTGGGTCGTTTTCCCCGCAGCGGCGCGCGCCCGCCGATTTTCCCCGCCCGTCTGGCCACGCTGGCCGGGCTTGCCACCCTTTCTTCTGACGACGCATAACGAGGTAGCTGATCATGAGCAACGCATCCATCTGGCACGGCGTGATTCCCGCCATCACCACCCCCTTCGCCGCCGACGGCCAGGTCGATCACGACTTCCTCGCCACGCACGCGCGCACGCTGATCGACAGCGGCTGCAAGGGCATCGTGCCGCTGGGCTCGCTGGGCGAAGCGGCCACGCTGTCGTTCGACGAGAAGCTGGCGATCATCCGCACCTTGGTGAAAGCGCTCGATGGTCGCGCGCCGGTGATCCCCGGCATCGCCGCGCTGTCTACCGACGAGGCCGTGCGCCTCGCCCGCGAGGCCAAGGCGCTGGGCGCCTCCGGCCTGATGGTGTTGCCGCCCTACGTGTACTCCACCGACTGGCGCGAGATGGGCGCGCACCTGCGCGCGGTGATTGCGGCGACCGATCTGCCCTGCATGCTCTACAACAACCCGATCGCCTACAAGACGGACTTCTCGCCCGAGCAGATCGCCGAGCTCGCAAGCGAGTTCCCCAACGTGCAGGCGGTGAAGGAATCCTCCGGCGACGTGCGCCGCTTCGCCGCGCTGCGTGCACTGCTGGGCAGCCGCCTCGAACTGCTGGTGGGCATGGACGATGCGATCGTCGAAGGCGTGGCGATGGGCGCGCGCGGCTGGATCGCCGGCCTGGTCAACGCCTATCCGAAAGAGTCGGTGAAGCTGTTCGAGCTGGCGCGCGACGGCGGCGCCGATGCGGCCGCCGAACTGTATGCCTGGTTCCTGCCGCTGCTGCGCCTGGACACCGTGCCGAAGTTCGTCCAGCTGATCAAGCTGGTGCAGGAAAAGGTCGGCCTGGGCAGCGAGCGCGTGCGCGCGCCGCGTCTGGCCATGCATGGCGCCGAACGCGAAGCCGCGCTGCGCGTGATCGACCACGCCATCGCCCACGCGCCGGCGCTCTGAGATGGCCGCGCAACCTCTGCTGATCGCTGGCGGCTGGCGGCCGGCCAGCGAACTGTCCGCTACCTTCCGCGCCGAGGACCCGACCACCGGCGAGGCCATCGGCGCGGAATTCCCGATCAATGGCGCGGCCGACGTGGAGGCCGCCATCGCTGCAGCGGCCGCGGTGGCGGATGAACTGGCGCAGACGCCGCCGGAACAAATCGCCGCCTTCCTCGAGGCCTACGCCGACGGCATCGAGCGCGATGCCGAAGCACTGGTTGCGCTGGCCCACGCGGAGACCGCGTTGCCCGCGGAAACCCGGCTGGCCAAGGTGGAGCTGCCGCGCACCAGCGGCCAGCTGCGCCAGGCCGCGCGCGCCGTGCGCAGCTTCAGCTGGACGCAGCCGGTGATCGACACAGCGGCGGGCCTGCGCAGCCATCGCGCCCCGCTGCACAAGCCGGTGCTGGTGTTCGGCCCGAACAACTTCCCGTTCGCCTTCAACGCGATCGCCGGCAGCGATTTCGCCTCGGCGATCGCGGCGCGCAATCCGGTGATCGCGAAAGCGCATCCCTCGCACCCGGCCACCAGCGAGCGGCTGGCACAGCTGGCCCACGCCGCGCTGCGCGAGGCCGGCCTGCCCGCTGCAGCGGTGCAGATGCTCTACCGGTTCGACGCGTCGCTGGGCCTGAAACTGGCCGCCGATCCGCGCCTGGGCGCCATCGGGTTCACCGGCGGCCGTTCCACCGGCCTGGCGCTGAAGGCCGCCGCCGACGCGGCCGGCGTGCCAGCTTATCTGGAGCTGTCCAGCGTCAATCCGGTGTTCCTGTTGCCCGGCGCACTGGCCGAGCGCGGCGCCGCGCTGGCGCAGGAGTTCTTCAGTTCCTGCACGATGGGCAGCGGCCAGTTCTGCACCAATCCCGGCGTAGTGGTAGTGCCGCGCGGCGCCGATGGCGATGCCTTCATCGCCGCCGCCGCCGCGCACTTCGCCGCCGCCGCTCCAGGCGTGCTGTTTTCGCGCGGCGTGCTGGATCACCTGCAGCGCGGCGTGGATACCTTGCGCAAGGCCGGCGCCACGACGCTCGCCGGCGGCGCTGCCGCGGAACCGGGCTATCGCTATCAACCGACCCTGCTGCAAGTGGATGCCGCGCAATTCCTGCACGCGCCGCACGCGCTGCAGACCGAGGCGTTCGGCCCGGTCGGCCTGCTGGTGCGCGCCGACGATGTCGCGCAGATGGCCGCCTTGGCGGCCGCGTTCGAAGGCAACCTCACCGGCACGCTGTACAGCGCCGCCGACGGCAGCGACGCGGCCGCCTGGGCACACGTCGCCGGCGCCCTGCGTCCGCGCGTGGGCCGGTTGATCGGCAACCGCATGCCCACCGGCGTGGCAGTGAGCCCGGCGATGAACCACGGTGGCCCCTACCCCAGCACCGGCCACCCCGGCTTTACCGCGGTCGGCCTGCCGGCGGCGATCCAGCGCTTCACCGCGCTGCACTGCTACGACCATGTGCCGGACGGACAGCTGCCGCCGGAGCTGCGTGACCGCAACCCGGGCGGCGTGGCACGGCAGATCGACGGCCACTGGTGCGTCGACGATGTCGATGCCCGGACGCCGGCCGCATGATGCCGGCCCGGCAGATCGGCGGCCTCGAACCCGCCCAGGCGCAGGCCATGCTGGCACCATGGCCGACGCCGGCGGCGGCCATCGCCACCGCCGAATACGAACAGCGGCTGGAACGCGCCCGCACCTTGCTGCGCGAACAGCGCATCGATGCGCTGCTGATCACCGCCGGCGCCTCGCTGCGCTATTTCAGCGGGATCGGCTGGGGCGCCAGCGAGCGGCTGCTCGGCTTGCTGCTGACCGCGCGCGGCGAGCCGCTGGTGATCTGTCCCGCATTCGAGGCCGGCTCGTTGGCGCATGTCCTGCGCATTCCGGCCAGCCTGCGTTACTGGGAAGAACACGAGGATCCGCAGGCGCTGGTCGCCGATGCCTTGCGCGAGCGCGGCGCCGGCAGCCTCGCGCTCGACCCGGCCGCCCCCAGCGTGGTGGCCGAACGCCTGCGCGCGGCGCTGGGCGGCAAGCCGGTGGTCGATGCCAGCGCCATCGTCGACGGCTGCCGCATGTGCAAGTCGCCGGCCGAACTCGCTCTGATGCAGCAGGCCACCGCGATGACATTGCAGGTGCACCGCCTCGCCGCTGGGCTGGTCCGCGAAGGCATCAGCAGCATCGAGCTGACCCGCTTCATCGATGGCGCGCACCGCGCGCTGGGCGCCGACAACGGTTCGACCTTCTGCATCGTGCAATTCGGCCGCGCCACGGCCTATCCGCACGGCATTCCCGGCGAGCAGCGACTGGCCGAGAACGAGCTGGTGCTGATCGACACCGGTTGCAGCGTGCAGGGCTATCAGTCCGACATCACCCGCACCTACATCTTCGGCAAGCCGACGGCGGAACAGGAACGTATCTGGGCGCTCGAACACGCAGCGCAACGCGCCGCGTTCGAAGCGGTGCGCCCCGGCGTGCCGTGCGCGACGGTGGATGCCGCCGCGCGCGCCGTGGTGGAGCGCGCCGGGCTCGGCCCCGACTACCGCCTGCCCGGCATCCCGCACCGTACCGGGCACGGCTGCGGCCTGAGCATCCACGAGACGCCTTACCTGGTGCGCGGCAACGCCACCGGACTGCAGCCGGGCATGTGTTGCAGCGACGAACCGATGATCGTGCTGCCCGACCGCTTCGGCGTGCGCCTGGAAGATCACTTCCATGTCACCGACGACGGCGCCGCCTGGTTCACGCCACCATCGCCCGCCATCGACCAGCCGTTCGCCTGACGCCCGCCGACGACGCATGCGCCGCAGCCACCGGAGACGCCCGCTCATGAGCAAGCTGTTCGCCAACCTGGGATGCGCCGTCTGCCTGGCCGCCACTACCGCGCAGGCGTATGGCGACGATGCCGCCAGCCGCTTCCGCGCGATCTACACGCAGGAATGGGCGTGGCGCCAGGATCAGTTCCGCGGCCTCGACGACGAGGACAGCCAGGGCGCGCCTTCCGACCATCTGCCCAAGGTCGACGCCGCTACCCAGGCGGTGCGCGAACGCTACTGGACCGAAGTGCTCGGGAAGCTCGACACCATCAAGCCGGCCGGGCTGCACGGCGAAGACGCGATCGACTACGCGGTCTACCGCAATCAGATCGAAACCCTGCTGGCCGACCAGCATTTCCACACCTGGGAAATGCCGTTCAACAGCGACTCGGGCTTCTGGAGCGACCTGGGCTTCACCGCGCGCGCCAGCTACCTCACGCTGCAGGAATACCGCGACTACATCGGCAAGCTGCGCGACATCCCGCGCTACTTCGGCGAGCAGACCGACAACATGCGGCTGGGCCTGGCGCGCGGTTTCAGCCAGCCGAAAATCGTCCTGCGAGGCCGCACGCAGTCGATCAGCGAAGTGATCGACGCAAGCGGCGAAGACAATCTCTTTTACACCCCGTTCCGGCACATGCCGACGGCCATCCCCGCCGCCGAGCAGGCCACGCTGCGCGCCGAGGCGCTGGCGGCGATCAGGGATGCGGTGATCCCCGCCTACGCGAAGCTGCTCCGCTTCATGCAGGACGAGTACATCCCCAAGGCACGCACCGGCATCGCCGCCGAGGACCTGCCCGAAGGCAAGGCCTTCTACCAGGCGCAGATCCGTGAATACACCACGCTGGACATGAACCCCGACGCCATCCACCAGCTCGGCCTGGCGCAGATGGCGATCATCCACCAGCAGATGCTGGACACCATCCAGCAAGCCGGCTTCAAGGGCAGCTTCGCCGACTTCCTGTATTTCCTGCGCACCGATCCGCGCTTCTATGCAAAGACGCCGGACGAGTTGCTCAAGAACGCGGCGTGGATTGCCAAGGAAGTGGACGGCAAGATCGGCGACTACATCGGCCGCCTGCCCCGCCGCCGCTTCGCCATCGAACCGGTGCCGCCCGACCTGGCGCCGGTCTATACCGGCGGCCGCGGCGGCCCGGGCATCTACCTGGTCAACACCTACAACCTGCCCTCGCGCCCGCTGTATTCGTTGCCCGCGCTGACCCTGCACGAGTCCTCGCCCGGCCATGCCTTGCAGATGCCGCTGGCGGCCGAGACGGAGGGCTTGCCGGACTTCCGTCGTTACGCGTACATCTCCGCCTACGGCGAAGGCTGGGCGCTGTATTGCGAATACCTCGGCCAGGAAATGGGCATCTACCACACGCCTTACGAGCAGTTCGGCTACCTGAGCTACCAGGCCTGGCGCGCGGCGCGGCTGGTGGTGGACACCGGCATCCACCACCTGCACTGGACGCGCGAGCAGGCGCAGGACTACCTGCGCGCGAACACCGCGCTGGCCGACCACGAGATTGAGACCGAGGTGGACCGCTACATTGCCTGGCCGGCGCAGGCGCTGTCCTACTATCTGGGTGAGATGGCCATCCGCGAGGACCGTGCGCGCGCTGAAAAAGCGCTGGGGCCGACATTCGATATCCGCGCCTTTCATGACGCGGTGCTGTCCACCGGCTCGGTGCCGTTGCCGGTGTTGAACGAGCGCATCGACCGCTTCATCGCCGATGGCGGCAGGTCGCCCTACGCCGACGACAAGCACTGCAACTGCAAGTCGCCCTGACCAACGACGACGCTGGCGGATATCCGCCAGCGCCGTGCCGGGGGCCCGCTTCATCCTTCCCACGTAGCCGGATCACAGCGCATGCCATCGACGGGAACATTCCATCGCCAGCTCAGCCTCACCGACCTGACCTTCATCGGCCTGGGCGCGATCTTCGGTTCCGGCTGGCTGTTCTCGGCCAGCCATGTCTCGGCCATCGCCGGACCGGCCGGCATGCTGTCCTGGCTGATCGGCGGCGCCGCCGTGCTGCTGCTCGGCATCGTCTATTGCGAACTGGGCGCCGCGCTGCCCCGCGCCGGCGGCGTGGTGCGCTACCCGGAGTATTCGCACGGGCTGCTGCTGGGCTCGCTGATGGGCTTCATCACCCTGATCGCATTCTCCAGCCTGATCGCCATCGAGACCGTGGCCTGCCGCCAATATGCCGCGGCCTGGTTCCCCGCGCTGAGCCGCGATGCGGCGGGCAATCCCACCGTGCTGGGCTGGCTGGTGCAGCTGGCGCTGCTGGCGTTGTTCTTCGCGCTGAACTACTTCAGCGTGAAGACCTTCGCCAAGGCCAACAATCTCATCAGCATCTTCAAGTTCGTCGTGCCGCTGCTGGTGGTCGTCGTACTGCTGGCGCACTTCCAGCCGCAGAACATGAGCGTGCACGGCTTTGCCCCGAACGGCTTCAGCGGCGTGGAAGGCGCGGTTTCCGCGGGCGGCATCATCTTCGCCTACCTGGGGCTGACGCCGATCATCTCGGTCGCCAGCGAGGTGCGCAGCCCGCAACGCACGATCCCGATCGCGCTGATCCTCTCGGTGCTGCTGTCCACCGTGATCTACCTGCTGCTGCAGGCAGCCTTCCTGGGCAGCATCCCCACCCGGATGCTGGCGCAGGGCTGGGGCGGCACCGGCACGATGTTCTCGCTGCCCTACCACGACATCGCGCTGACCCTGGGCATTGGCTGGCTGGCCGCGCTGGTGGTCTGCGACGCGGTGATCTCGCCCAGCGGCACCGGCAACATCTACATGAACGCCACGCCCCGGGTGGTCTACGGCTGGGCGCGCAGCGGCTCGTTCTTCAAGGTATTCACCCGCATCGACGGCAAGTCCGGCATTCCGCGCCCGGCACTGTGGCTGAGCTTCGCGCTGTCGATCTTCTGGACCTTGCCGTTCCCCTCGTGGGAGGCGCTGATCAGCGTGGTCTCGGCAGCCCTGGTGCTGAGCTACGCCGTGGCGCCGATCACTGTGGCGGCACTGCGCCGCAACGCGCCGCAGTTGCCGCGACCCTTCCTGGTGCGCGGCTTCGGCGTGATCGGGCCGGCCTCGTTCGTGATCGCCACGCTGATCGTGTACTGGTCGAGCTGGCAGACCGTTTCGTGGCTACTGGGGCTGCAGATCGTACTGTTCGCGATCTACGTGCTGTGCAGACTGCCTTCGCCCGGGGCCCGTGCCAGGCTGCGCCAGGAGGTGTATTCGTCGGCGTGGCTGATCGCCTACTACGCGCTGCTCATCGCCTTGTCTTGGCAGGGTACCTTCGGTGGCCGCGGCATCATCCGTCATCCCTGGGATACCGCGGCCGTCGCCGCGGCCGGCCTGCTCATCTACTACTGGGGCGCCCGCACCGGCCTGCCCGCGCACTTGCTCGACCTGGGCAGCGACGACGACTGACGCCGACGCGCGGCGCCGCGACTCAGCGGCCGAGACCGGCCTGGGCGATGAACGCGTCCAGCAAGGCGCCGCGGTATTTCTGGCGGTGGACCAGCATGGAAAGTTTGCGGTGCAGGTCGAGGAACGGCGTCTTCAACGCCTTCAGGCGATCGGTGGCGAGCGCATCGGTGACTGCCACCTGCGGCAGGCAGGCGATGCCGAGGCCGGCGATCACCGCCTGCTTGATCGCTTCGATCTGGTCCAGCTCCAGCACCGTCTCGCCGGGCGGCAGCTGCGACAACACACGTTCGCTGGTGGCACGGGTGGCCGAACCCGGCTCGCGCATCACCCAGCGCGCGCCGGCGAAGTCGGCGGGCTTGAGGCCGCGCTTGCGCGCCAGCGGATGGTCGGGCGGCGCGCACACCACCAGCAGGTCGTCGCGCCACGGCCGCACTTCCAGCTGCGGATGCGTCACCGGTCCTTCCACGCAACCGAGGTCGAGGCTGTGTTCAAGCATCGCCGCCGCGATCGCTTCCGTGTTCGCCACGCGCAGGCGGATCGCCACCTGCGGCTGCGCGCGCACGAACGCGCCCAGCAGCTCGCCCACGCGGTAGTTGCCCACGGTGTTGCTGGCACCGATGCGCAACTCGCCCGAAAGCGCCGCGCCATCCTCGCGCCCGCGCCGACCGAACTCGGCATGGCGTTCCAGCAGCTCCTGCGCCAGCGGCAACAGCTCGCGGCCGCGCGGGTTGAGCCGCAGCCGGCCGCGCTCGCGTGCGAACAGCGGCGCATCGAGCTGACGCTCCATTTCGGCCAGCGCCATGCTGGCCGCCGGCTGGGTCAGGTACAGCCGCTCGGCAGCGGCACGCACGCTGCCCAACAGCGCGATCTGCACGAATACTTCGAGCTGGCGCGGGCTGATGTTGTTCATCACTCAATCTTATAGGAACGATCAGATTTTCCAAGTTTTACTGATCGAAAAGGGCGAGGACAATGGCGCACATTCCCGCAGCGCAACCGTCCCATGAACACGCCACTTGCCACCGCCCTCGCCCGCCCCACCCTGCGCAGCCGCGCGCCCGGCTTGCTGTTGGCCGTCGTGATCGCACTGCTCGCGTGGTGGCTGGGCCGGCTGATGCCGCTGATCGGCGGCCCGGTGATCGGCATCCTGCTCGGCATCGCGGTGC
Source organism: Dyella agri (assembly GCF_044904705.1). Lineage (NCBI taxonomy): Bacteria > Pseudomonadati > Pseudomonadota > Gammaproteobacteria > Lysobacterales > Rhodanobacteraceae > Dyella > Dyella agri. The sequence goes on along the minus strand of NZ_JADIKL010000002.1, from coordinate 438,700 downwards.
GCAACCTGCTCTCGCCCGACGTGCGCTTCACGCCCGGCATCGCCTTCGCCGGCAAGCAGGTGCTGCAATGGTCAATCATCGCGCTGGGCTTCGGCCTCAGCCTCACCCAGGTGGCAAAGACTGGCCTGGAATCGCTGTCGGTGACCCTGGTGACGCTGACCGTGGCCTTCCTCAGCGCGTGGGCGCTGGGCCGCTGGCTGGGCGTGCACGACAAGCTGAAGATCCTGATCGGCGTGGGCACCGCCATCTGCGGCGGCTCGGCCATCGCCGCGGTCACGCCCATCATCAAGCCCGACGAGCACGACACCGCGTTCGCGATCTCCACCATCTTCCTGTTCAACGTGGTGGCGGTGCTGCTGTTCCCGCTGCTCGGCCACCTGCTGCACCTCAGCGACCTCGGCTTCGGCCTGTGGGCCGGCACCGCGATCAACGACACCTCCTCGGTGGTGGCCGCCGGCTACAGCTTCAGCCATGCCGCCGGCGACTACGCCACCATCGTCAAGCTCACCCGCGCCACGCTGATCATCCCGATCTGCCTGATCCTGGCCTTCGCGGTTGCCGCGCGCGAAAAGAAGAAGGGCGCCACCGACTTCAGCCTGCGCCGCATCTTCCCGTGGTTCATCCTGTGGTTCCTGGTGGCCTCGGCGCTGCGCACCGCCGGCTTGATCCCCACCGCGATCCAGCCGCTGCTGCACGCCGCGGCCGAGTTCCTGATCATCGTGGCGCTCACCGCGATCGGCCTCTCCGCCAACCTGCGCAAGATGATCGCCAGCGGCGCGCGGCCGATCCTGCTGGGGCTGGGCGTGTGGGCGGCGGTGTCGGTCAGCAGCCTGGCGGTGCAGTTGCTGATCGGGCAGCTCTGATGTCTTCCAGACGTCGCGCGTAACCCGACGCCTTAATTCGTCGGCCCAGGATCGAAGGCAGCCGTCTCGCTTCTTGGCCCGTCTGCCCCCTGCCCCCTGCGCCACCAAACCCACAGCGACGGCCGTTGAATCTGCGCCCCCATCAGGCTGATAGCCTTTGACCGCAGGGTCCGTACAAAACCCAGGCGCTTGAGCAGGCGCTGCATTGCTCGAGAGTCCGGCGCACAGGCGCACTCTACACGGCCATCAGGTGCGCATTGCTGTGCGTATTCGACAAGAATCCTGCCGACGCCTTGCCGACGCGAAGGGCAGTCACCGCCAGCAGTTCGATTACAAGCACTCTTGTCCCGTCTGACGCATCGACCTCACGAAGCAAGGCAGCACCAGAAGTCTGTGACCCCATGCGAACTACGACAAAGCGAGCAGCATCGATTGCCCCGTACAAGCTCAACCGTTGCACGAGAACGGCCTTGGCACAAGCAAAGCCTAGCGTGCGATACGCGTACAGCATCGAGCCATATGCCGTACTGAAGTGCCTCTTGCTCGCACCCGTCGAGATTTCAGAAACAAAGAAGAAGATATCCCAAGGCCGCCCCGGGCCAATAGTAATCGCAGGAACGCCTTTTACTGAAAGACAGTCGGACCCCATGACCCCCTCGTAAACCAACGAAGCCACGTCATCCGGCTATGAAACTTCGCTCTGAACAATCCGGTGTGCGCAAACCCACACACGCAACCCAACCACGCAACCCGTGGCGAGGCAAGCATACACACAGGCGGACGTAATGAATTGCGTCATCTTTGAGCCATCCAGTGCAGACGCGCATCAACCTTCGACAACGCGAATCTACTAAAACGTGGCAATGTCATTCTTGACACTGAATTCCATGCTCGGCACGAGCGCTCACTTCCAACCTACTTTCGGTGGCTGCTTTAGGGTCGGAAGCAGACAGAACACCATCCTGCTCGAAGGATCTAAGCGATCAAGCATCAATTCAGCTCATCACGGAAGAACTCGGCAATGAAGCCGACATCTGACACATCCTGCTGGGGCTGGGCGTGTGGGCGGCGGTGTCGGTCAGCAGCCTGGCGGTGCAGTTGTTGATCGGGCAGCTGTGACGTTTCCCCATGTGTCGCACGTAACGCGACCCGCTAATTCATCCGTCCCGGTCGGAAGCAGCCGTTTCGCTTGTTGGCCAACTGCCCTGTTTCCTCCGCGTAACCAGGTATCGAAAAAGCCGAGCACACGCAGCTGATAGTCGGTCTTGGCATATCCATACAGGTCGACGTGCGCTGCTCCGTGCACTACCCATAGTTCCTTAGGTCCTTTTGCCGCATGGAACATCGCATAGGACTCGGAGATGGTCGTGTCCCGGTCGTGATCGCCTACGATCAAAAGCTTGGGCATCGACAGATGACCAATGTGGTCGATCGGGCGTAACTGATCGGGGTAAATACCCAGATGCGCGTGCAAGGTCATCAGCAAGACGGGAGCCAGCCACGGCCCCATGGGCCCCAGGTGGATAGCCAGCCTGTCTTCCGTTGCTTGTTGGATCGTTGGATAGACTTGCTCCAGAACCACGGCATCCGCATCGACACCGGGCGCTGCAAGAATCGTGGCGGCTCCGCCCATGGATGTGCCGATGATGCCGACATGCTCGCCCGGGAGCCGTTGATGGATATACCGCAGCGATGCCTTCACGTCTTCCGCTTCGCGATAACCGAAAGTAATGGCTTTGCCCGGGCTTTCACCCGCTGCCTGAAAGTCGATCAACAACACCGCATAGCCAGCCGCATGCAGGAACCGGGCGCGATGGATCATGGCGCGCCTATCGGCACGAACACCATGCAGCAATAAAACTGCGCCGCGCCCCTTCGTGCCGGTAACGAACCAACCGTGGATCGGTTCTCCGGTTGCATCAGGAAAAGTCACCGCCTGAACCGGGATATCTGGCGGTGGCGCTCCGATAAGACTGCGAACTGGGCTGACGAGATACGACCCGGCCACCCACACACCGACAAGTGCAAAAGCTGCGAGTAGCGCCAATAGCAAAAACCAGGTTGGGATTCGTCCCCTACGCATCGTGCATCCCCTTGAGTAGTACGTCCGCTCCGGCCTTTTTTGCTTGCGCTTCTCGCATGGCCTCATCTGCCGCTTCAGCGGCAAGGCGATCATCAACCTGAGCAGCTCCAGCGCTTAGAGGCTAGCCATTGCTGCGCGGCTTAGCCAGGCTCGCGCCATCGTGGCGCTCGTCGCGATCGGCCTCTCCGCCAACCTGCGCAAGATGATCGCCAGCGGCGCGGCCGATCCTGCTGGGGCTGGGCGTGTGGACGGCGGTGTCGGTCAGCAGCCTGGCGGTGCAGTTGTTGATCGGGCAGTTGTGAGGATTGCTTCGCGATGCGACCATCCCGCGTTGCGGCACGGCGATCAGTAGTCGTCCGAGGTGGCCGCAAAACGCGCGCCGAGGAAATCGATCAACGCCCGCACCGACGGCAGCAAGCCGCGGCGCGAGACGAACACCGCATGCACGATCTCGCGCCGCGGCTGCCAGGCGGGGATCACGCGCTGTAACGTGCCACGGGTCAACTGCTCGCTGATCATCATGGTCGGCAACTGCACGACGCCCACGCCGGCCATCGCTGCGTCGCGCAGCGCCGGCATGTCGCGGGTGATGAAGCGTGGACGATGGTGGACCGCCGCCCCGGCACCATCGGGGCCGAACAGATGCCACACATGCTCTCCCTGCGGCACACCGAGGCCCAGACTGGGAAAGCGCGACAGATCCGCTGGTCCCCGTACCGCTCCATGCCGCGCCACCAGCGCGGGGCTCGCTACCAGGCACTGGCTGCGCTCGGCCAGCACGCGCATCACCAGTTCGCTGTCCTCCAGCGGCGGCGGACGCACGCGCAGCGCCACGTCGATGCCCTCGCCCACCACGTCGACGCGGCGGTTGGTCTCTTCCAGGTGCACCTCCACCTGCGGATGCTCGACCATGAAGTCGGCCAGCATCCGGCCGACCAGCGCGTCGAGCAACGCCATCGGACAGGTCATGCGCACGACGCCGCGAGGCTCCGCGCGGGTGACCTCGATGGCCTCCTCCGCGGCATCGGCTTCGACCAGCATGGCCTTGCAATGGGCATGGAAGTCCCGCCCGATCTCGGTCACCGAGAAATGGCGCGTGGAGCGCTGGATCAGGCGCACGCCCAGGCGCTCCTCCAGCAGGGCGATGCGGCGGCTGAGCCTGGACTTGGGCATGCCCAGGGCGCGCCCGGCCGGCGCGAAACCGCCGTGCTCGACCACTTGGACGAAGTAGTAGAGGTCATTCAGATCCCGCATGGCGCGCCCTCATCGTTCCATACATAGGACTCTGAGGATAAATCCTGCCGGCTACCGGCACCATCGTTCCACGAACATCATGTCACCCAACGCCAACGGACCGCACCCTGCGGTTCCCGCGCAACGCTTGGAGTCGGCACATGAAAAAGATCCTCGGCGTCTACAGCGCCCCCCGTCCGCACTGGGTCGGCGACGGTTTCCCGGTGCGCTCGCTGTTCTCATACGACAGTCACGGCCGCGAGCTGAGCCCGTTCCTGCTGTTCGACTACGCCGGTCCGCATCGCTTCGACGCCGCCGCGCGCCCCCGCGGCGTGGGCCAGCATCCGCACCGCGGCTTCGAGACCGTCACCATCGTCTACGAAGGCGAGGTGGAGCACCGCGACTCCACCGGCGCCGGCGGCAAGATCGGCCCGGGCGACGTGCAGTGGATGACCGCCGCCTCCGGCATCCTGCACGAGGAGTTCCACTCGCGCGAATTCACCCGCAGCGGCGGTACGCTGGAGATGGTGCAGCTGTGGGTGAACCTGCCGGCCAAGGACAAGCTGGCCGCGCCGGGCTATCAGACCTTGCTCGACGCCGACATCCCGTCGGTGGCGCTGCCCGACGGTGCCGGCCAGTTGCGCGTGATCGCCGGCGAATACGCCGGCCACCACGGCCCGGCCCGCACCTTCACCGCGATGGATGTGTGGGATGTGCGCCTCAAGGCCGGCAAGTCGGCAGCCTTCAGCGTGCCCGCCGGCCGCACGCTCGCCCTGGTGGTGCTGAAGGGCACCGTGCTGGTGAACGGAAGCGAGGTGGCGCGTGAGGCGCAGATGGTGGTACTTGAGCGCGACGGCAGCGAGATCGCGCTCGAAGCCAACAGCGACACCACTCTGCTGCTGCTCGACGGCGAACCGATCGACGAGCCCATCGTCGGCTACGGCCCGTTCGTGATGAACACGCGCGAGGAAATCGGCCAGGCCGTGACCGACTTCAACAGCGGCCGCTTCGGTCGCATGCAGTAAACCCCGCGCCGGCCCGGATCCGGGCCGGCGCCTTCCCGCCGGACGCTCGGAAGCACCACGAGCAACCCGACCCGAGCCGCAGCTGACACACCCGCTTTCCGCAACACGCGTGCCGCGTTCCGGCACATCCACGCAACGGAGCATCCCCATGGCAAGCGAACCCATCCGTGATCCCCTGAAGGACGAACTGCTGACCCCGCAGAACTCGGCCCTGATCGTCATCGACTACCAGCCGGTGCAGGTGAACTCGATCGCCTCGATGGACCGGCAACTGCTGGTCAACAACATCGTCGGCACGGCCAAGGCAGCCGTGGTCTACGGCCTGCCGATCGTGCATTCCACGGTCAACGTCAAAACCGGATTGAACAAACCGCCGATCCCGCAGTTGCGCAAGGTGTTGGACAAGGTCCCCACCTACGACCGCACCTCGATCAACTCATGGGAGGACGTCGAGTTCCGCAAGGCGGTAGAAGCCACCGGCCGCAAGAAACTGATCATGACCGCGCTGTGGACCGAGGCCTGCCTCACCTTCCCGGCACTCGACGCGCTGAAGGCCGGCTACGAGGTCTACGTCGTCGCCGATGCCGTCGGCGGCACCTCGGTCACCGCGCACGAAATGGCGTTGCGGCGCATTGAGCAGGCCGGCGGCAAGATGATCAGTGTGGCGCAGCTGTTCTGCGAACTGCAGCGCGACTGGCAACGCCAGGAGACGGTGCCGGCCTTCATGAACCTCTTCATCGAGACCGGCGGTACCGCAGGCATCCAGTTCGCGTACGACCGCACCGCGTGAAAGTGCGGCGCGGCGCCTCCCGGTTGTTGCCGGGGGCGCCGCGCGTCATTCATCCACAAGCGTGGCAATGCGCGTGGCGTTGCCGGCCCGCGACTACGCCTTGCCCTGCTCCACCAGCGTCAGCGCTACCTTGTCGCGCAGATAGACTGGCAAGGCCAGTTCTGGCGCCTGCGCGCGGCCAGCTTTGAACTCGCGGGCGGCGAGCTCGGCCACGTGCATGGCTTGCGGGTAACGGACACCATCGGCGAAGCGTGGTTCGCCGCCCAGCTTTTCGCGCAGCACCGTTTCGTAAGTCGCCCAGCCGCTGCCCACCACCTGCCAGGCTCGGGCTTCCGGTAGCACCAACGCTTCGGCAGTACAGACGCGTTCGTCGTCTAGCGCGACCAGGCCGCCTTCGCCATCGCGGCGGTAGCAGGCAGCGTAGATCTCACCCATGCGCGCATCGATCACGGCGAGGATGGTGCTGTCCGCATCGCCGTCGTCCGGCGCCTCCAGCGCCAGCGCGGCCAGCGAGGAGACGGTGATCACGGGCAGGTCCAGCGCCAGCGCCATGCCCTGCGCCAGCGACACGGCGAGGCGCACGCCGGTGAACGCACCGGGGCCACGGCCCACGGCGATCGCATCCAGCGCATGGCGGCCCAGGCCCGCCTCGGCCAACAGTTCGTCCGCCATCGGCAACACGCGCTCGGCGTGGCGGCGTGGCGCCAGTTCGCTGCGCGCGATCACGGTGTCGCCGTGGATCAGGGCGACGGAGCAGGCTTCGGTGGCGGTTTCGATCGCGAGCAGGTTCATGGCGACGCCATGATAGCGGCTGGCGGCATGCGCGACGGGCGCTGCCGGAGGCGACCGCGGCCAATCCGGGGCCATCACGATGGCATTGTCAGGGAAACCGCGATCAGGGCGTGTCTTGCGCGCTGGCCAGGCTGTCCCGGGTGATTTCGGCAATCGATTTCGCCCCGGTCAGTGTCATTGCCACGCGCATCTCGGCGGCGATGAGGTCGAGCAGGTGCGCCACGCCCTGGCCGCCGGCTGCCGCCAGCGCATAGACGAAGGGCCTGCCCAGCAGCACGCCATCCGCACCCAGCGCCAGCATGCGCACCACATCGAGGCCGGAGCGCACGCCGGAGTCGGCGAGGATGGTGAGCTTGCCCTTCACCGCATCGGCGATGGCGGGCAGCGCGCGCGCCGAGGACAGCACGCCGTCGAGCTGGCGTCCGCCATGGTTGGAAACCACGATGCCATCGGCACCGAAACGTGCCGCCTCGCGCGCATCCTCGGGATCGAGGATGCCCTTCAGCACCATCGCGCCCTTCCAGAAATCGCGGATCCACTGCAGGTCGCCCCAGCCGATCCCGGGATCGAAATTCTTGCCCAGCCAACCGATGTAATCCTCCAGGCCGATGCGGTGACCCAGGTAGGCCGACACGTTGCCGAGGTCGTGCGGGCGGCCGCGCACACCCACGTTCCACGCCCAGTGCGGATGCAGGCAAGCCTGCCAGACGCGGCGCAGCGCCGCATGCGGACCGGACATGCCCGAGTGCCTGTCGCGGTAGCGCGCACCCGGCACTGGCATGTCCACGGTGAACACCAGGGTGCGCACGCCGGCGGCCCATGCGCGCTCCAGCGCGTTCTTCATGAAGCCGCGATCCTTGAGCACGTAGAGCTGGAACCAGATCGGCCGCGACAACTGGCTCTGCACTTCCTCGATCGGGCACACCGACACCGTGGACAAGGTGAGCGGCACGCCTTTTTCCGCTGCCGCGCGCGCCGCCTGCACCTCGCCGCGCCGGGCGTACATGCCGGTGAGCCCCACCGGCGCCAGCGCCAGCGGCAGGCTCAGCTTTTCGCCGAACAGTTCGGTGGAGAGATCGACCTCACCGACTTCCTTGAGCACGCGCTGGCGCAGGGCGAGACCGCGCAAGTCCTCGACGTTGCGACGCATGGTCTGCTCGTCGTAGGCGCCGCCGTCGATGTAGTGGAACAGGAAGGGCGGCAGGCGGCGCCGGGCCGCCTCGCGGTAGTCCATCGTCGAGGAAATGATCATGCGCAGCACTGTGCTACGGGGCGCTGCCCCGCGCAATGTCCGCGGTTCATACCGCAGCGGCAGCGATGGCTTCGCGCAGTTGCCGGTAGCCCTCCACCAAGCGCGGACCGGGACGACCGAGGAAGGCTTCGCTGATCGCATGGATGCGGCCGGCGACGACGGCGGGCACCGCGGCCCAGCCCTCGCGGCGGCGCACCACCTCGGCGCGGTAGTTCTCCGCCTTCACCCCGCACCAGCTCATCGTCACGATATCGGGCGCGGCAGCGGCGGCGGCATCGTGGGTCAGCGGCACGCTCCGGGCATCCACTTCGCCCCAGGGGTTGCGACCACCCGCGCGCACGATGAGGTCGTTGACCCAGGAATGCTTCGCCGCGGCGATCACCGGCTTGGGCCACCACTCGACCAGCACGGCCGGACGTGGCCCATGCGGCTCGACACACGGCATCGCCGCGTCCATCTGCGCCACCAGCATCTCCCCGCGCGCGGACACCGCCAGCGCGGCGGCGATGCGGCGGATGTCGCCGTAAACGTCGTCCAGCGATTGCGGATCGCATACTAGGGTCTGCAGTCCCGCCGCGTGCAACGCATCCACCACGCGTTCGTGGCCGGGCACGGTCAGCGAGGTCAGCACCAGGTCGGGTTCCAACTTCAGTACCGCGTCCACGTCGAGGTCGAGATCGCGCCCTGTCTTCGGCAGGCTGGCGACGACCTCGGGCGGGTAATCGGAATCCGCGTCCACGCCCACCAGCATCCGGGCGCAGCCCAGTGCGCAGACGATCTCGGTGTTGGAGCAGGTGTGGGAGAAGACGCGCATGATGGGGTTCCGGAATCGGGCCGTGGCGCGGCTCAGCCGTCCGCTACCACGGTGCCCTGGTGGAACACGATCTTCCAGCCCTCCGGGTCGCGTCGCCAGATCGTGGCGCGTCGCGTCACGCGCTCGCCCTGGCGCAAGGTATAGGTGAGCAGGTAGACCGCATCGGCGAGCTGGCGGCAGTGGAACTCGCCAGTCTCCCACGGATCCGGCTGCGGATTCCTTTGACGCTCGTCGAGTACGTCAAGCACGTAATCGCGGCTGTAGCGGCGGCCGGAAGCGCCCACTTCCCAGAAGTCCTCCACCGTCATGGCACGATGGTCGGCGCGCGTGGAGCCGAATTCCGGGCGATGGAAGATCGGTTCGCGCCGGCGCAGCTCGTCCAGCACGGGCAGCAGCGCGGGATCGGTGCGCAGTTCGGGTTCGGTGCTCATGCGACAGATTCCTCGCGATCATCGGTGGGCGACGCGAAAAACGACTGCGCGTCGGCCAGCGCACGGGTGCGCGGCATCGGCGGCAAGCTGGCAAGGAACAGCTTGCCGTAGCCCTTGGTGGCAATACGCGGATCGCACAGCATCAGCACGCCACGGTCGGTGACGCTGCGGATCAGCCGACCCGCGCCCTGTTTCAGCGCGATCGCTGCGGCCGGCACCTGCCAGCCCATGAACGGGTTGATGCCCTGTTGTTCCAACGCTTCCAGCCGGGCCACCAACACCGGATCGTCGGGCGCCGCGAACGGCAGCTTGTCGATCACCACCACGCTGAGCGCGTCGCCCACCACGTCCACGCCTTCCCAGAAACTGGCCGCGCCCAGCAGCACGCCGTGGCCGGAATGGCGGAACTCCTCCAGCAACTGGTGGCGCGGCGCCGTGCCCTGCACGAACAGCGGCCAGGGCACGCGCGCGGCCAGCAGTTCGGCGGCGCGGCGTAGCGCGCGGTGCGAGGTGAACAGCAGGAAGGCGCGGCCGTTCGACGCCTGCAGCACCGGCAGCACGGCGTCGAGCACGCGCTCGGTATAGTCGCGCGCGGCCGGATCGGGCAGGCCCTCAGGCAGGTAGCACAACGCTTGCCGCGCGTAGTCGAATGGACTGTCCAGCGCCAGCGTCCTTGGCTCGTCGAGACCCAGCTGGCGCGCGAAGTGGTCGAACTGCCCGGCCACCGACAGCGTGGCCGAGGTGTACACCCAGGCCGCTTGGCTGCGCTCGCGCATCGCGCGCAGCGGCGCCGCGAGGTCGAGCGGCGTGGCGTAGAGCGCGAAGCCGCGCGGGAACAGCTCATACCAGCGCACGTCACGTTCGGACGTCTGCTCGACGATGCGCTCCAGCCGTTCGGCCAGCAGGGCGGCACGTTCGTGCGCGTTGGCCAGCCCGCGCGAGCGCTCGGCCTGCGAGGCGAGCAGGTCGGTAAGTGCGGCCAGCAATTCGCCGATCTCGTGCAGGCCCTCGCGCACCGTCGGCGTCGCTTCGAGCGGCCCGAACGCGCCGCGCGGCGGCAATGGATCCATCGCCAGGCGCAGGCGGCGCAGCGCGTCCTGCAGCGCCTCCACCGGCTCCAGCAGCAAGCCGATCGCGCCGGTGACGCCATTGCATTCGCGCAAGGCATCCTGCGCCAGCTCGCTGAGCTGGCGCGCGCTTACGCTCTGCGAGAAGAACTGCCCGGCCAGCTCGGGTACCTGGTGTGCCTCGTCGAGGATGAAGGCCGCCGCACCGGGCAGGATTTCGCCGAAACCTTCCTGCTTCAACGCCAGGTCGGCGAACAGCAAGTGATGGTTGACCACCACCAGTTGCGCTTCCTGCGCCTCGCGGCGCGCCTTCACTACGTGGCAGTCGTCGTAGAACGGGCATTCCACACCGAGGCAGTTCTCCGGCGTGGACGTGACGCGCGGCCACATTGGTGATTCCTCTGGCACCTCGGCCAGCTCCATGCGGTCGCCGCGACGCGTGCGCGCGGACCAGGCGCGGATCGTCGCCAGTTGCGACGCCTGCGCCTTGTCGAAGCTTGCGCCCTCGCGCACGGTCTGGTCGAGGCGATACAGGCAGAGGTAATTCGCACGCCCTTTCAGCAGCGCGGTTTTCAGCCGCGCACCGAGCACGGAAACCACTCTGGGCAGGTCGCGGAAGTACAGCTGGTCCTGCAGCGCTTTGGTGCCGGTCGAGACGATCACCCGCTCGCCCGAGAGCAGCGCGGGCACCAGGTAGGCGTAGGTCTTGCCGGTGCCGGTGCCGGCCTCGGCGATCAGCGTGTCGCGTCCGGCAATGGCTTGCGCCACCGACGCGGCCATCGCCTGCTGCGCAGCGCGCGGCGCAAAGTTCGGCAGCTCGCGCGCGAACGAGCCGTCGGGGCCGAGCAGTGCGGCAGCGTCGATATCGTCGTGGTCAATCATCCTTGCCAGTATCGCCGCCGCAGCCGCGCCTGCAAATGTGCAGCGTGCACGGGCAAGGCCGCTTGCCTGTCCATGCCGGCCGTCGCACCCTTGGCGTTCCATGCAACACCTGCAGGAGTCCACATGTCCCCGGCGAAACCCACCGCACCGCAGGAACGCCCCGGTTTCATCGTGCTGCAGGAAACCGCACCGGGATGCTGGCAGGTGATTGGCGAAGTGGCGCGACACCCCGGCCTCACCGCGCGGATGGCGCGCATCCAGGCCGTGCAGGACGCCACTGGCGGATGTTTCGGTGACGGCGGCCGCTATGCCGCCGTGCTGCGCAGCGAGTGGCGGATCGCAGCGCAGTTCTGAGCCGCCGCGTGCGGCAACCGGTCCCGCGCAAGTCGCACAACGGAACCCGGAGCCCTGGAGGAACGAAAGTCCTCCGGCAACCCGGCGGCGCGGGGGCATCGCCGGGTTGCCGGAAAAGCGTCATCCCGACGCAGACCTGCATGCTTGCTGTGCAAGGCATGCATACCACTCCAAACCGTCGGGTCGGCGGCAGGCACCACTCCGAAGCGTCGCGCACGGCGACGACAGTCCGGGCAATGTCCGGGCCATCGACAGCCGCAGAAACGCACTCCGACCCGTTCCGGATAGTCAGACGTTTGAGTAGCGGAAAATTGAAATGGCGGCCGCCAGACAGAGGGGGCGGCCACGGCCATTGCGTGAAACGGCCTCCCTCAGCCGCGGGGTCGCGGCCGTGGGACGACGGCTCAGAACCGGTTGACGCCCTGCACGTGGCACTTCGCCACCCAGTTGCGCGCGGTGGTGACACCGGCGTCGTCGCCGGCCTCCAGGCGCAGTTGGGCGATGGTTTCCCAGTTGCGCGCGCACAGCGGACCGAGCTTGGGCCCCAGTGTCCACGATTGCTGGGCCAGCTTCTGCGCCAGCGCGTAGTCGTGCTGGTACACCGCCACTTCGGCGCGGTCCTGCAGCAGGTCGGGCGACTCGGGGCTGCGCTTGAGCGCCTGGTCGAGCGTGGTCGCGGCGGCATCGTAATGGCCGGCCTGCACGTCGGTCTCGGCGGCCGCCTGCCAGGCGCTGATGCCGGGGTCGGCCAGCGGGTGCACCGCGATCACGGACTGCTCGCGATCGCCCGCGGCGCGGATCGCTGCGACCATGCTGGCGGGCGCCAGCACCGGATGCTTCGGCGCCTCGACCGGAGCCGGGGTGGTGCAGGCTGCCAGCAGGGCTGCCGTCAGCGGCAGCGGCCACGCGCGCAGGGATCGACGAACGAAGAACATGCTCAGTTTCCGCTGGGAAGGGGTTGGGCGACTGCAGGCGTCACGCCCGGGCCGGCCGGGCCGCCGCTGCTGGACGGGGCCGCCGGACTGCTGCCGAACAGGTTTTGCCAGAAACCGCAGCCTTCGACGTCGCCGGACAGCGAACCGGTCACCACCGGCACCTGCTTGGCACCCGTGCACTGCGGCTCGGTAGGCTTGCCGTCGGCAGGGTTGATCCAGGCCATCTGCAGCCCGTCGCCCGGCGCGGCAGGCAGCGCCTGGGTAGGCAGCTTGGCGAACAGGTTGCGCCAGACGCGCAGCGCGCCGGTGGCGCCGAAGAGATGGGCGGGCTTGTTGTCGTCGCGCCCCATCCAGAACACGCCGAGGTGCTCGCCGGTGAAGCCGGCGAACCAGCCGTCGCGCAGGTCGTTGCTGGTGCCGGTCTTGCCAGCGACATGCAGCGACGCCAGGCTGGATTCGCCGATCGCATGAGCGGTGCCGTACAAGGCCACCTGCTGCATCGCCCAGGTCACCAGGCGCACCGCGGGCTGGTATTCACCGTTGCCGCTCTGCACCTCGTAGCGCTTGATGGTGCGGCCGTTGCCGTCCACCACGCCGCGCACCGCCAGCAGCGGCAGCGCGTGGCCGTCGGAGGCGATGTATTCGTACAGCTGCGCCACCTGCAGCGGCGACAGGTCCAGCGCGCCGATCAGCAGCGAGGGACCAGGATTGACGTCGGTGAGCCCGAAGGACTGCAGGAACGCGCGGATCCGCGGCAGGCCCACCGCGAGGCCGAGGCGGATGCTGGCGAGATTCCACGACTTGGCCAGCGCATCGACCATCGGCACCATGCCGTGGCTCTGGTTGTCGTCGTTGTGCGGCGTCCATAGCGTGCCGTTGGGCTGCGGCATGCTGATCGGGCCGTCGTCCAGCGCGGTGGCGAGGTTCCAGCGCGAGGGGTTGGTCAGCGCCACCAGGTAGACGAAGGGTTTGATGGTGGAGCCGATCGGCCGCTGCGAATCCAGCGCGCGGTTGAAGCCCTGGTCGCCCGGAATCTTGCTGCCGACCATCGCCAGCACGCTGCCGTCGTGGACGTCGGTGACCACGCCGGCCGCCTGCAGCGGATCGGCGCGCTTGCCCAGCTCCTTCATCGTCGTGTCGACCGCCTGCTCGCTGTAGAGCTGCGCGGACGGGTCCAGCGTGGTGAAGACCGACAAGTTGCCGGCGCTCAGCGTGTCTTCGTCGAAATCGCTGGTGATCTGCTGGCGCACCAGCTGCATGAAGGCGGGGAAGCGGTTATGCGGCAGCTGGCCGTTCTTGATCACATCCAGCGACGTGGCCTGCGCGGCCTTGGCCTGCGCCGCTGAGAGCAGGCCGGTGTCGGCGAATTCCTGCAGCACCAGGTTGCGGCGCACCAGCGCGCGGTCCGGGTAGCGACGCGGGTCGTAATAGCTCGGCCCCTTCACCAGGCCCACCAGCATCGCGACCTCCTGCGGGCGCAGGTCGCTCAGCTGTCGGCCGAAATAGAACTCCGAGGCCGCGGCGAAGCCGTGCACCGCCTGCCCGCCCTGCTGGCCGAGGAACACCTCGTTGACGTAGGCCTCGAGGATGCGGTCCTTGCTGTAGTGCAGCTCCAGCAGCAGCGACATCAACGCTTCGTTGATCTTGCGCGTGAAGGTCTGCTCGCGGCTGAGGAACAGGTTGCGCACCAGCTGCTGGGTCAGCGTGGAAGCGCCTTGCACGGTGTGGCCTGCGCGCAGGTTGGCGAACGCGGCGCGCAGGATCGCGGTGAAGTCGATGCCGATGTTGTGCTTGAAGTCGCGGTCTTCCACCGCCTGCAGGCCGCCCACCAGCAGCGGCGGCAGGTCGGTCAGGCGCACGATGCGGCGGTCTACCTGATCGGCGCCGTACACGGTGGCGATGCGCGCAGGATCGAGGTGGGCGAGATCGATCGTCTTGCCGGTGGCCAGATCGCGCACCGATGCGACCGTGCCCTGGTTCAGGCTCACCACGATGCGCTTGGGCAGCTCGCCGCCTTCCGGCCCGGCATAGCCGCGCGAGGAGATCACATAGCGGCTGCCCTGCCTCGCCCAGCTGCCGGCCACCTGGCCGTGGCCGTCGTCGCTGTAGCCGGCGAAGGTGAGCTCCAGTTGCAGCGCCGCCGGGGTCATCGACTCGCCCGCGGCCAGCGGCAGCGGCCGTGCGAACACCCGCGTGGGCACCGCGAACACCAGGTCGTTGAAGCGCTCCTGCACGCGCTTGTTCAGCACTAGCGTGTACGGCAGCACGAAGCCGACCAGCAGGCCCAGGCCGATCCAGAACGGGATACGCAGCCACGGCCAGCAGGCGCGCAGGAACGAGCGGGTGCGGGTCAACAAGGCCAACGCGTGGAAATCCTGGACATGGGGCTCCGATGATAGGGCGTGCTACCCGGCGCGCATCTGAACGGGAGGGGCGCAGCACATGGCCGAATCAGGGCAAAAGCCCCGCGCCCGATGTTCCGGCGTCGCCAGGGCGACGCCGGAGGACGACCTCAGCCGGCCTTGTCCCCCGCCTTGTGCGCGATCCAGGCGCCGACCACAGCCGACACGTAGGGAATCGACTGCGCGGCGAGGATGAACATCCACAGCATGCCTTCGATGTAATGGGTGCCGTAGTTCAAGCCCATGCCCACGACGCACAGCAGCAAGGCGACTGCCATCAGCAGCTCCTCACGCACCGGTGCGAACGCGGCGAAGCTGCTGCCGCCCATGCGCCGGCTCTTGGCGGTCACCACGAACGAGGTCTTCTCGCGGGTGAGGCCATGCAGGATGCCGCGCGCAATGGCGTGCGACAGGCCCATGCTGGCCAGCGAGGCCATCAGCGTGTCGTACCAGCCGCAAGGCACGCGGGCGCGATACAGCACCACGCCGAAGATCGCCTTGGCGAAGAAGAAGCCGATCACCGGGATCAGGAACAGCTGCATCGGCAGGCTGAAGTACTGCGGGAGGGCCACCATGCCCGCGGTCCAGAACAGCGCCATCAGGGTGAAGATCAGGTGCAGCGCGTCGGCGAACCAGCTGAACCAGCCGGTGAGGAAATGGAAGCGCTGACCGGCCGAGAGCGGCCCCTTCTGCGTCATCCACTGCCAGCGGCCCTTGAGGATCTGCATCGCGCCGAACGCCCAGCGGTAGCGCTGGCTCTTGTAGG
The DNA here is from genome assembly GCF_044904705.1 of Dyella agri. Lineage (NCBI taxonomy): Bacteria > Pseudomonadati > Pseudomonadota > Gammaproteobacteria > Lysobacterales > Rhodanobacteraceae > Dyella > Dyella agri. Next base: position 423,011 of record NZ_JADIKL010000002.1, on the reverse strand, counting down.
CCTTGAAATCGGCCGGCGTCAGGCCCTTGCCCATCAGCTCGTCGACGTAGACCAGCTCATAGCCGGCGTGCATCAGGCGCAGGCCGAGCTCGGCGTCCTCGCAGATGGTCCATTCCGACCAGCCGCCGGTGCCTTCCAGCGCCGAACGTCGCACCATGGTCATGGTGCCGTGCTGGATGATCGCGTTGCGCTCGTTGCGATGGTGCATGCCGATGCGGAAGAAGCCGTCGTACTCCCACGCGGTCATGCGGCGGAAGCGGTTGTGCTCGAAGTCGCGATGCGCCTGCGGGCACTGCACCACGGCCACCTTGGGGTCGTGGAAGTAGCCGGTGAGGGTCGCCAGCCAGTCCTGGCGCACCACGTAGTCGGCGTCGATCACCGCCACCACGTCGGCGCGCGGGTCGGTTTCCTTCAAGCCGAAGTTCAGCGCACCGGCCTTGTAGCCCGGCCACGGTTCCAGGTGGAAGAAGCGGAAGCGCTTGCCCAGCTTCTCGCAGTATTCCTGCACCGGCTTCCACACCGCCGGGTCCTTGGTGTTGTTGTCGATCACCAGCACTTCGTAGTTCTGGTAGTCGAGCTCGGCCAGCGAGTCCAGTGTGACGATCACCATCTCCGGCGGCTCGTTGTAGCAGGCCAGGTGGATGGAGACGAACGGCTGCTTCTCGGGGATGTCCGGCCGCAGCATGCCGGCATGGCGCACCCATTGGCGCCGCCACAGCACCTCGGTGAACTCGAAGCCGTTAATCAGCAGGATGGCGAGGATCGCGATCTGGGCCGGGAACAGCAGCACCAGCATGGTCCAGTCCACCCAGCTCAGGTAGAAGTTGAACGGCAGCGTGGCGGACCACACGATCAGGCCGCAGGCGAGCTGGATCAGCGCGCAGAAGAAAAAGCGCCCGGTGAGCTTGAAGCGCGCGAAGCGCCGCGCGAACCAGATCATCGGCAGCAGCGCCAGCAGGCTCGCCGCCAGCGCCTTCCACGGCCAGCCGGTGTCCTCGGTCACCGGGCCGGTGAACGGGAACTTCGGCTGGCGGTCGGCGTTGAACATGCCCCAGTACGCCTCGGTGCGGCCCGAAAGCTGCTCCTTCCACGGCTGGTCGAACGCCTCCATCACGTAGTAGTCCAGGTGGCGCTGCTGGGCCACGTTGAACCACTGGCGCAGGAAGATCGCCTCGTCCGACACCGACGGATACGCGTATTCGTCGCGGTCGCCGTTGGACGGCCAGCCGATCTCGCCGATCACGATGTGCTTGTTCGGGAACAGCCGCTGCAGGTTCTCGTAGCTGCCAAGTGCGGCGCCGATGGCGTCCTTGCGCGAGATGCCGTTCCAGTACGGGAACAGGTGCACGGTGATGAAATCCACGTGCTCGGCCAGCTCGGGGTACTTCTCCCAGATGAAGTCCGGTTCGGCGGTGGACACCGGCTGGTGCAGCGCGGCGCGCGCCCGGTCCAGGTAGCCCATCAGCTGTTCGGGCGGGATGTCGTTGCGGAACAGCACCTCATTGCCCACCAGCGCCCGGGTGATGGTGCCGGGGTAACGGCGCGCCTGCGCGATCAGCGCGGCGATCTCCTTGTCGTTGTTGTCCAGCCGCGTGTCGATCCACGCGCCGGCCAGCACCTTCAGCCCCTCGCGCTCGGCCAGCCGCGGAATCTGCGGGTTCTGCAGCATCGCGTAGATGCGGATGTTCGAGCTGTAGCGATGCAGCAGCCGCAGGTCGCCGTCGATCTGCTCGTCGGTGGGAAAGTCGTTCTTCAGCGGGCTCTGGTAGCGCTGGAACGCCGACAGCGCGAAGCCGCCCACCGGACCATGCCAATCCTCGGGACCATGCGGGCGGTTACCCCACCACCACAGGCCGATGTTCAGCGCGGCCACCACCAGGGCCAGCACGACGGCAACAAACAGCGAAGGACGGCGGTGGATGGAAGGATCGGCGCTCAAGAAAGTCCCCGTGGGAGCCTCTCTGGGGATGCTCTGATCAACCCCAGCATAGGCGGCATGATGCCCGGAAGATTCGCAGATTGTCGTGCGCGGCGCAGCCCGGACTGGCTGTCTGGGCAACACGCGTGCGGCGATATGCGGACCTTCTGGGCATCACCTCGTCAATTTGAATTCAAGCAGTTGAGGCCCGCCTGTGCTGGGGTTGATCAGACCAACCCCAAAGGCGGACCAAGCCGCGTGAGCTTAACCAATGCGCGGCAACAGTCTCAATAAATGCCGGCCGGGACGGTCAGCGCAAGCTCAGGCCCGGCGGCCGTTCCGGCCGCGCGGTGCCGGGAAACGCCTTGTCTGGGATCAGGTACGCACGGCCGGAATATGCAGCGTCCACGCCAGCGAACCCGCCAGCTGTCGGCGTAGCGCCTGGGGCAAGGCGATCTCGATGCCATCGCCTTGAGGCCGCCAAGCCAGCTCGCCACCTGCCCCCAGCACCTGCAGCTTCGCGCCAGGCGCCGGCTTGAACGAGCGCAACACGACGGTGGCCGGAGACTCCTGCTCGCCCTCGCCGGCCAGCCAGATCGCGTTGACGCTGCCGTCCTTGCCCTGGGTAAAGCGGAACGGGCCTTCGGCATAGGGCGCGATGGCCCGGCTGCCGTGGATGGCCGGGCCGTTGACCTGCATCCAGGCGCCGATGGCGCGCAGGCGATCCAGCGCCGCCGCCGGCAACTCGCCGTCGGGCTGTGGGCCGACGCCCAGCAGCAGGTTGCCGCCCTTGGCGACGATGCCGACCAGGGTGTGCACCAGCTCGCGCGGCGACTTGTACGTGTCGTGCGGGCTCCACGACCACGAGCCGCCCGCCGTCATGCAGGTTTCCCACGGGTACGGCAGTGGCTTGTCGGGCACCGCCTGTTCGGGCGTGCGGTAGTTCTCGTAAGGCCCGCTGACGTCGCGGTCGACCAGCACGATGCCCGGCTGGTTGCGGCGCGCGATCGCGGCCAGCCCCGGCATGTCGATGTCCTGCGCCCACGGCACGTCCATGCCGTAGGCCTTGGCGTCCGGATGCGCGTTCGCGTTCACCCAGCCGGCATCCAGCCACATCAGGTCGACGCGGCCGTACTGCGTGGTGAGTTCGTTGATCTGCGCGTGGGTGAAATCGACGAAGCGCTTCCACATCTCCGGGTACTTGCGCACGTCGTAGTTGTTGTTGCGGTCCGGCGTGGCCCACAGCGGCGACCAGTAGTCCGGGTGGTGCCAATCGGCCTTGGAGAAATACGCGCCGATACCGAAATCCCGCTGGCGGAACGCATCGAACACCGCCTTGGCGATGTTGGCGCGCGGGTTGGCGTGGTAAGGCACGTCGGGCGCGGTGACGCGGTAACCGGTCTGCGCCGTGTCGAACATGCAGAAGCCGTCGTGGTGCTTGGTGGTGAACACCAGGTAGCGCATGCCGGCGCCGTGTGCGGCCTCGGCCCACTTCGCCGGATCGAACTTCACCGGATTGAACTTCGTCCGCAGCTGTTCGTAGCGCTGCTTCCACTCCACATAACCGACGCCGCCGGGGCGCTTGATCCAGTCCTCCGAGCACAGCGTCCACGACTCGACAATGCCGAGCACGCTGTAGATGCCCCAGTGCAGGATGAGCCCGAACTTCCAGTCCGACCACTGCGCCAGCTTCTGCTTCACCAACGGATCGGTGACCGGCACGTAGCCGTCGCCCGTGGGTTTGGCGTGTTCCTGCTGCGCAACCTTTGCCGCGTCCTTCGCCTGCTCCTGGCCCACGCTTTCGCCGAAGGGGGCCAGCAGAGCCAGCGCTCCAACACCCTGCAACATGCGGCGGCGGGTGACCATGGGCGACTCCTCTTTTGGCAACGGGCAAGGGTCCAAGTCTTGCACAGGCCACGCCCCGGCACCGACGCCCTGCCACAGGTCATGCTTGACGCCGGCCCAAGTGTATTGTTGTATTGATACACATGGATGCCTCCCTGCTCACCATTCAACCGAACGCCCCCGAGCCGATCTACCGGCAGATCGTGGAGCAGCTGCGCCGGCTGATCGCCAGCGGCCAGCTCGCCAGCGGCGACCTGCTGCCTTCCGTGCGCGACGTGGCCGGCTTTCACGCCATCAATCCGATGACCGTGTCGCGCGCCTACGGCCTGGCCGAGACCGAGGGCTTGCTGGAACGCCTGCGCGGCAAAGGCATGGCCGTGGCCGCCACGCCGCGTCCCGTGCATACGCAGGTGCAGCGGCTGGCATTGCTGGAACCGCAGTTGCTGGAGCTGGCGCGCCACGCACGCGAGCTGGAGCTGCCGTCCGAGCCCGTGTTGCGCCGGCTGTCGAAACTGCTGGGGGAATGACATGCTCGCCACGTTTGCCGTCGCCATCCTCGCGCTCTACCTGCTCATCGCCGAACCGCTGCTGGGCCGCCGCGCGCACAACCGTCTGCTAAGCGCACTGGATGCGGGCCGCCCGGATGCGCGACGCCGCTTCTATCGCCGATGGATCTGGCAGGGCTGGGCGCTGCTGCTGGTGACGCTGATCGTGACCCTGGGCCTGGCCGGCTGGGCACCCGCGCGACTGGGCCTTGGCTGGCCGCATTGGCCTGCTGGCGTCACCGGCGGCCTGCTGGTCGGCCTGGCGGCAGGCGTGGGGCTGGCCTCCGCGAGTGGCCTTGTCACCAGCTGGATGAAGACCCGCCAGCGCAAAGGCATGCCGCCGGCGCAACCGCTGCGCGTCGGCAACGGTTACCAGCTGCTGCGCATGCTGCCGCGCACGCCCGCCGAACGCAGGAGCTTCGCCGCGCTGTCGCTCACCGCCGGCATCACCGAGGAAGTGATCTGGCGCGGCTTCGGCCTGGGCCTGCTGTTCGCGTTGTTGCCGCAGGCGCCGGTCGCGGTGTCCATCGTGCTGGCGGCGCTGGCGTTCGGCTGGGCCCATCTCTACCAGGGCCGAACCGGCATCCTGGTCACCGGCGTACTCGGCGGGCTGTTCGCCTGGCTGTACTGGGCGACCGGCAGCTTGCTGCTGCCGATGCTGCTGCACGTGCTGGTCGACCTGCGCGCCGCTTTCCTGCCGGTGCCGGCCGACGCGCCAGCCATGGCCGGAACACCGGCGCCTTGACAGTTCCGGCGCCGCGCGGGGGCGTCGCCACACCATCAACACCAGATCGAACGATACGGGGAAGGACCATGAACGCCATGCTTCGCGAAAAGGAATCCACCGCCGCTGCACCGCTGGCCGCGCACGGCCTCACGCACAGCTACGAGGGCAGCAACGTGCTGCGCGGCGTGGACCTTGCGTTGGAACCGGGCAGCGTGCTGGGCCTGATCGGACGCAACGGCGCCGGCAAATCCACGCTGATCCGCGCCATGCTCGGTCTGCTCAAGCCGCTGTCCGGCAACACATTCGTGTTCGGCGAACCGGCGCTGAAGCTTTCCGACGCCGCCAAGGCCCGCCTCGCCTACGTGCCGCAGCAGCCCGAAGCGCTGGCGTGGCTCACTGCGCAGCAAATGCTGGATTACGTGGGCCGTTTTTATCCACGATGGGATGCGGATTTCGCCGGCACGACGCTGGAGCGCTGGAAGATCCTGCCCAACAAGCTGCTGGGCAAACTGTCGCCGGGCGAACGCCAGCGCGTCGACCTGATCCGCGCACTGGCCTCGCAGCCGGAGTTACTGGTGCTGGACGAACCTGCCGCCGCGCTCGACCCCGTGGCCCGCCGCGAACTGCTGCGCGAAGTGGCGCTGCGCGCAGGCGAAAGCGGCACCACGGTGCTGTTCTCCACCCACATCGTCTCCGACCTCGAACGCGTGGCGTCGGAAATCGCCTTCCTGCACGAAGGCCGCCTGTTGCTGCGCTGTGGCGTGGACGAAACCAAGGAACGCTACGCCCGCCTGTGGCTGCCCGCATCGAAGAGCGCCGCCGCGCCCGCACAGGCCTTGAGCCGACGCCGCCACGACGACGGCAGCCTGAGCATGGTGGTGGAGCGCGACATGCACGGCCACTGGCCCGAAGCCGCCAACCTGCCCGGCGCACGCATCGACGCCCTGGGGCTGGAAGATCTGTTCGTGGAGATCGCGGAATGAAACGGCACGAGACCCACCGCCTGGGAGACAAGATATGCGCCTGAGCGATGTATTGCTGGTGCCGTGGCGCGCCACCCGCCGCCCGCTGCGATGGCTGTCGCTGATCATCGTGATCGCCTGCTGCCTGGGCGCGGCGGCGATTGGCCACTTCGCACACGATCCCGACGGGTGGCTGGCCAGCACGATGGTGCTCTGCCTGGGCGCCGCCTATGCCTGGGCGTTCTGGCTGTCCACCACGCTGCTGCTGGCGATCGACGCGCGCAAGCTGCGGCTGCCGGGTGTCGAAGGCACCGTGCATGCCAGCATGCTGGTGTACGGCGTCCTTACGGTAGCGGTGCCCACGCTGCTGATCGGCGCGTTCGGTGCCGACGCATCGCGCGTGGCCTTGCTGACAGCATGGGCCGTGGCCGGCGGCCTCGCCTTTGTCCTGCTGCCGCGTTGGTGCGCCATGCTGGTCGGCTTCCTGCCCGCATTGGGCACGAGCGTGCGCCATTTTTTCCAGCTGCCGCCGTTTTCCGATCCGCGCTGGCTGACCTGGGGCGTACTGGCGCTGGTCGTGCTGGCGGTGGTGGACGTGCTGCGCTGGCGCCAACTGCTGCGCAACGACACGGACAACGAACTGGGTTTCGGCAGCGCGATGGTGTTGCAGTTCCGCCGTCAAGGCGCCACGGGCAACTGGAGCGGCCTGCAACAGATGGACAGCGGGCAGATGATCCGCCAGCGCCCGGATTGGATGCAGCCGCGTGCCGACCTGCGCCGCACCGGGCCGCAGTCGCCGGTGCGGGCATTGCGGGTGGCGCTGGGCGGCTGGTACATGCCCAAGACCGTGACCGGCCACCTGCGCGCTGCGGCGCCGGCACTGCTGCCGATGCTGGTGATGATTCCGGTGATGTCGCTGATGTTCGCGGGAAATCACCGTGCCGATGCCAGCAACTCCACCCTGATCGGCTTCGGCGTCGGCCTGTTGTGGGGTGTACTGTTCGGATGCCTCTTGCTCACTGCCATGGTCACGGTACTGATACGCCAGCGCTGGCAACGCAACAATGCCGAGCTGCCGCTGCTGGCCCTGCTGCCGGGACTGGGCGACGCGCGGCATATGCGGCACAACCTGCTGCGCGCCACGCTCACCATTCCGCTGGTGACGCAGTTGCTGCTGTCGGCCGCCATGCTGGCCGCCGCCCTCGTTGCCGCACGCTTCGTGCATCTGGGCAGCGTCACTCTGTTGCTGATCGCACTGCCCCAGCTTGCCGCGGCCGGCACGATGGTCACGCAGGTGTTGTGCACGCTGGGCGGCCGCAAGCTGCCGACCTGGGGCGAATGGCTGATCTACGTCCCGTTCTTCGTGCTGTTCTTCCTCAGCATCTTCCTTCCGGTCACCACGATGGGCAACCATCCATGGCAGGGCGCCAGCCTTGCCCAGCCCTTGCTGCTGGCCGCCTGGGTAGTGATGGCGATGGTGCTGACCTGGCTCGGCCGCCGCGGCTGGCGCGGCCTGCTGGCGCGACCGCATCCATTCATGCCGAATTGACGACTATGCGACGCCTATCCGCCACCTCGGCAGGCGAGGTTCGCGCCCACCTTCTCGAACGACACCAGGAAGCCCGATGAAGAGACAAGCTCTGCGACTGGCCGCTGCCATCGGCCTCGCCCTCGCCGCCGGCAGCACGATCGCCGCGACCGGCGGCGCCGACGTCACCCGCGCCACCCTCGACAACGGCCTGCGCGTGGTGATCGTGCGCGACACGCTGGCGCCGGTGGTGACCACCGAAATGAACTACCTCGCCGGTTCCGACGAGGTGCCCGCCGGCTTCCCCGGCACCGCGCACGCAGTGGAGCACATGATGTTCCGCGGCAGCCCGGGTCTGAGCAAGGACCAGCTCGCGGCCATCGCGGCAAACATGGGCGGCGCGTTCAACGCCGACACCACGCAGGGCGTGACGCAGTACTACTTCGTGGCGCCGGCGCAGGACCTCGACGTGGCGCTGCACGTGCAGAGCCTGCGCATGCGCGGCGTGGATATGGACCCGAAAGAGTGGAACAAGGAGCGCGGCGCGATCGAACAGGAAGTCTCGCGCGACCTGTCCAGCCCCGACTTCAAGTTCTACAGCCAGCTGCTGGAGCAGATGTTCTCTGGCACGCCCTACGCGCACACGCCGCTGGGCACGCGGCCCTCGTTCGAGAAGACCACGGCGGCGATGCTGAAGGATTTCCACGACACCTGGTATGCGCCGAACAACGCGATCCTGGTGATCGCGGGCGACGTCGACCCCGCCGCCACGCTGGCGAAGGTGAAGCAGGAATTCGGCGGCATCGCGCGCAAGACGTTGCCGGCGCGGCCCGCATTCGCGTTCAAGCCGGTGACGGCGAAGACGGTCGAGCTGCCCACCGACAGCCCCTATGGCTCGGTCTACCTGGGCTATCGCATGCCGGGCCTCACCTCCAAGGAATACGCCACCGCGCTGGTGCTGAGCCAGGCGCTGGGCTCGCAGCGCGCAGCGCTGGCCGGCATGCGCTTCGACGGCACCGCGCTGTACGGCGGCTTCTTCGGCGACTCCATGCCGCAGGCCGGCCTGGGCATGGCGGTGGGCATCTTCCCCAAGGGCGGCAACCCGCAGCCGATCCTCGCGAAGATGCAGGCCATCCTCGCCGAGGCGGCCAGCAAGGGCGTCGATCCCGCGCTGGTGGACGCCGCCAAGCGCACGGCGGTCGCCGACCTCGAATTCAAGAAGAACTCGGTGGACGGCCTCGCCAACGCATGGTCGCATGCGCTGGCCTTCCAGGGCGCCGAATCGCCCGACACGATCAAGGCCGCGATCGAGGCGGTGACGCCGGCCGCAGTGAATGCACTGGCGAAGCAGACCTTCGACCCCGCCCACGCGATCACCGCGATCCTTACCCCCGAGAGCTCAGGCAAGCCGGTGGCCGGCAAGGGTTTCGGCGGCGCCGAAAGCTTCGCCTCCAGCCCCGACAAGCCGGTGCAGCTGCCTGACTGGGCGGAGCAGGCGTTCGCCAAGCTTGAGGTGCCGAAATCCTCGCTGAAGCCGGTCTCGTACACCTTGCCGAACGGCCTGACCTTGATCGTGCAGCCGGAGTCGATCAGCGACACGGTGGAGCTGTACGGCCGCATCAAGACCAACGAAGACCTGCAAGCACCCAAGGGCGAGGAAGGCGTGGCCGACGTGCTGGATGGCCTGTTCCCGTTCGGCACCGCCAGCATGGACCGCCTGCAATTCCAACAGGCGCTGGACACGATCAGCGCGCACGAAAGCGCCGGCACCAGCTTCTCGCTGGCGGTTCCGTCCGCGCACTTCGCCGAAGGCGTGAAGCTGCTCGCCGACAACGAGTTGCACCCGGCGCTGCCGGCGCAGGCGTTCGCGGTGGTGCAGCAGCAGACCGCCGGCATGGTGGCCGGCGAGCTGCAATCGCCCGATTTCCTGTTCGAGCTGGGCCTTGGCAAGGCGTTGCTGCCCGCCGACGACCCGCAGCTGCGCCATGCCACGCCGCAGGACGTGATGGCACTGACCCTGGACAAGGCAAAGCAGTACTACACGCAGACCTTCCGCCCCGACATGACCACGATCGTGGTCGTGGGCAAGGTCGATCCCGCGCAGGCAAGACACCTGGTGGAACAGGCCTTCGGCGACTGGAAAGCCACCGGGCCGAAACCCGCCACCGATTACGCCGCCGTACCCGCGAACCGGCCCGGCAGGCTGCGCGTACCCGACAGCAGCGCGGTGCAGGACAGCGTGGACATGGCGCAGACCATCGGCGTCACCTACGACGACCCTTCGCGCTATGCGATCAACCTCGGCAACCAGGTGCTGGGCGGCGGGTTCTACGCCTCGCGCCTCACCCGCGATCTCCGCGAGAAGCATGGCCTGGTCTACACCGTGGGCGTGAGCCTGGACGCCGACAAACACCGCGGCACCTACAAGGTGTCCTTCGGCTGCGACCCGGACAAGGTGGGCGCCGCCGGCGCGCTGGTGGTGCAGAACCTCAAGCGGATGCAGCAGGAGCCGGTGAGCGACACCGAACTGCGGCAGGCCAAGGGCATCCTGTTGCGCCGTATCCCGCTGGGCGAATCCAGCTTCGGCGCGATCGGCGGCCAGCTGCTCACGCTGTCGCTGCAGGGCAAGCCGCTGGATGCGATGACCGTCGCCGGCCAGCACTACCTGGAGCTGACCGCACCGCAGGTGCAAGAAGCCTTCGCGAAACACGTGCGCCCGGATGCGCTGGTCACCGCGGTGAAGGGGCCGGCACCGAAGGGTTGAGATGGCAGCGGGCCGTGGAAACGTCCCACGGCCCGCGTTTCACCGCGGCGATGGCATGTAACCGGGACGCGATGGCGGCGACTTTCGCCCGGCGCTCCTCGCCTCGCCGCCACGCCTGTCTTCGGCAGGAATCGCCAAGGCGCCGGACGCGGCCGGAATGCGCGGCTGGCGGCAGGGTGCGACGAAGCGCTGCAACTGAGTCACCAGCTGGCTCTGACTATGCATCAGCGTCTTCTCGAACACGCGCTTGAGATGATTGCGGGCGGTGCCTTCGCCTATCAGCAGCAGGCGGGCGCAATCCCGCAGCGAGCGGCCTTCGGCCAGCAAGGCGGCCAGCGCGGCCTCGCGCGGGGTGAGCCCGAACACCTCGGCGATGGCCTCGCGGGGGACCGACATACGGCCGTTGGGATCGGTGATGAAGATCGCCACCCATGGCTGCGGCGTGGTGGTGAGCGGACACAGGTTGAGCAGCAGCGGCAGGCGCAACGAGGGGCGCGGCAACGCAAGACGCATTCTGCCGCGCAAGGAAGCGCCGTCGCCCGGCACGCCCCGTCCGGCCAACGCCACGGCGCGGCGCAGGCGGCGCGTGCAGCTGGCGGTGGCCGCATGCAGGCCATCGAGCTGCATGGCCAGGCCATCGTGTTCGGCCAGGATGACGCTCGCCTGCCGGTTCAGGTAGTGCGGACGCGCCGCCGCATCGACGAGGATCACGCCGGTCACTAGCCGATCGAGCATCTGACGCAGGGCGGCAACGGGAATCGGCGGCCCGGAGAAATCCCTCGCATCGTCCGGCGACGCGATGATTTCCCACAGATCGAAGTGTTGCTGACGCTTTCCCATGATGACCTCGCGGCCACCGATGCCGACCTGATCGCCCTGTCCTGTTTGGGACAGGCAGCAGCGCGGACGACGGCGTAAACAGGGCTCTCATCCTACTCCGCTGTCGCAGGGGCGGCAGCGATGCGAGCGATCCCATGTCAGTCGATATAGAGCGTTTGCAGGCCTTTCTGGGCAAGGCCGTCGGCGATCTCGGAGCGGCCATCAGCGCCACCTTGATCCTGGTGGGCGACGAACTCGGCTTCTACAGGACGCTGGCCGCCGGCCCGCTCAGCTCGGCCGAACTGGCGAAACGCACCGATACCTCCGAGCGTTATGTGCGTGAGTGGCTGGCCAACCAGGCGGCCGGCGGCTACGTCGAATACGACGCCGCCAGCGACACCTACAGCCTCAACGAGGAGCAGGCGCTGTGCCTCGCCGATCCGGACGGGCCAGCCGACCTGCCGGGCGCCTATGCCCTCGTCGAGGCGGTATTTCATGCCAAGCCGCGCACGCTGGAACATTTCCGCAACGGCCAGGGCATGGAATGGGGCGAACACCATCCCTGCCTGTTCCGCGGTTGCGAGCGCTTCTTCCGCGGCGGCTACAACGCCAACCTGGTCGGCTCCTGGTTGCCGGCGCTGGAGGGCGTGGTGGACAAGCTGGGCAAGGGCGCGCGGGCGGCGGACGTCGGTTGCGGCCACGGCGCCAGCACGATCCTGATGGCGAAATCGTTCCCGAACTCGACCTTCGTCGGCTACGACTACCACGCCCCTTCGATCGATGTTGCGCGGGAGCGCGCCAAGATGGCAGGCGTGCAGAACGCCAGCTTTGAAGTAGCCGACAGCACAAGCTATGCCGGCAAGGACTACGACCTGGTCACCTTCTTCGACTGCCTGCACGACATGGCCGACCCGGTGGGCGCAGCCAGGCACGCGCGGCAGGCCTTGAAGGATGACGGCAGCTGCATGCTGGTGGAGCCCTTTGCGGGAGACCGCGTGCAGGACAACCTCAATCCGGTAGGACGCGTGTACTACGGCGCTTCCTCGCAGATCTGCGTACCGGTGTCGCTGGCCCGCAAGGGACCGGCGCTGGGCGCGCAGGCCGGCGAGGCGCGCCTGCGCGAGGTGATGGTCGATGGCGGCGGCTTCCAGCGCTTCCGCCGCGCCACCGAGACGCCGTTCAATATCGTGCTGGAGGCGCGCCCTTGAGGAGCGCGCCCCACACGCGGCGACTCACTTCAGCAGCGAACGCAGCATCCACGCAGTCTTCTCGTGCGCCTTCAGGCGGCCGGTGAGCATGTCGGCGGTGCCTTCGTCGCCGGCCTTGTCGGCGACCTTGATCGCAGCGCGTGCGGTGTGCGCGGCGATCTCGTGGCCCTCCACCAGCTGGTTCACCATCGTCTTCCATTCCGGCACGCCGGCCTCCTCCTTGATCGAGGTGAGCTTGGCGAACTGGCTGTAGGAGCCGGGTGCGAACACATCCAGCGTGCGGATGCGCTCGGCCACTTCGTCGGCGGCCAGCCACAGCTCGTTGTACTGGGTCTCGAACATCGCGTGCAGGCTGTTGAACTGCGGTCCCGTGACGTTCCAGTGGAAACTGTGGGTCTTGAGGTACAGCGAGTAGGTGTCGGCCAGCAGCTTCGACAACTGCTTGGCGATGGCTTCGCGATCTTTCCTGGCGATACCGATGTTCGTGGCCATGGGTTCTCCTCCGATTGGCTGCTTGGCAAGAATGGGACAACAGTAGCCACGCACCGCGTGCAGGTGAAATGAATCCTTGCGATGCCGTCGATAGCGGCAGGCTATCGGGCTACCGGCTCGCCTGCCGTTATCATTCGCGGTTCCATGAACGACACGAACCGCTCTTCGCCCGCCCCCCTCTCCCCGCGCGACCTGCGCCGTGCGCTCGACGGTGTGTACAGCCGCGATTTCGGCCGCCTGTTGGGGCGCTGGCGAGGGCTGTCGAAACGCCCCGACGACAAGAAGCTGGCGGCGCTGGTCGCCGATATCGAGGCCTCCACGGCGCGGCGTCAGGCGCGCGTCGCGGCCAAACCCGCGATCCGGCTGGACGAATCGCTGCCGATCACTGCGCGTGCCGACGAGATCGTCAAGCTGATCCGCGAACACCAGGTCGTAGTGATCGCCGGCGAGACCGGCTCGGGCAAGACCACGCAGCTGCCCAAGCTCTGCCTCGCCGCGGGCCGCGGCGAGGCAGGGCTGATCGGCTGCACCCAGCCGCGCCGGCTGGCCGCGCGCTCCGTGGCGCGCCGCGTCGCGGAGGAGCTGGGCACGCAGCTCGGCGACCAGGTGGGCTTCCAGGTGCGCTTCACCGACCAGGTGAGCGAGCGCACGCTGGTGAAATTCATGACCGACGGCATCCTGCTCGCCGAGACGCAGGGCGACCCGTGGCTGTCGGCCTATGACACGCTGATCATCGACGAGGCGCACGAGCGCAGCCTCAACATCGACTTCCTGCTCGGCTACCTCAAGCGGCTCGCGGTAAAGCGCCCCGACCTCAAGATCATCGTCACCTCGGCCACCATCGACACGGCGCGCTTCGCCGAGCATTTCAGCGGCGCACCGGTGGTGTCGGTGGAAGGCCGCGCGTACCCGGTGGAGCTGCGCTGGCGGCCGGTCGACCAGCTCGGCGGCGAGCGAGCGCGCGGCCTGGGCCAGGGCAGCGCCGAACACATCGCCGCCGTGCTCGACGAGATCGTCGCCGACCGCAGCCTGGGCAGCGGCCCGGGCGACGTTCTGGTGTTCCTGCCCGGCGAGCGCGAAATCCGCGACGCGCACCTGTTGCTGTCGCGCCGGCAGTATCGCGAGACCGAGATCCTGCCGCTGTACGCGCGCCTCTCCGCCGCCGACCAGGACCGCGTATTCAAGCCCGGCCCCAAGCGTCGCGTGGTGCTGGCGACGAACGTGGCCGAGACCTCGCTCACCGTGCCGCGCATCCGTTACGTGGTCGACACCGGCAGCGCGCGGGTGAAGCGCTACAGCCAGCGCAGCCAACTCGAACGCCTGCATGTGGAGCCGGTCTCGCAGGCTGCCGCCGACCAGCGCAAGGGCCGCTGCGGCCGCATCGGCCCGGGCATCTGCTACCGCCTCTACGACGAAGCGGATTTCGCTTCGCGCAACGCATTCACCGATCCCGAGCTGCTGCGCTCCTCGCTGGCCAACGTGATCCTGCGCATGCTGGCGCTGAAGCTGGGCGAGGTGGACGACTTCCCCTTCCTCGACGCACCCGATCCGCGCGTGGTGGCCGACGGCTACCGCCGCCTCGCGGAGATCGGCGCCATCGACGACGCCCGCGCGCTCACCGCGATCGGCCGCACGCTGGCGAAGCTGCCGATCGACGTGCAGCTGGCACGCATGCTGGTGGAAAGCGACAAGCTGGGTGCACTGCGCGAACTGCTGACGGTGGTGTCCTTCCTCAGCATCCAGGACCCGCGCGAACGCCCCGCCGACGCCCGCCAACAGGCCGACGCCGCGCATGCGGCCTTCGCCGATCCGAAATCCGATTTCGTGGGCGTGCTGAACCTCTGGCGCGACTACGGCAAGGCGCACGAAGAACTCACCCAGTCCAAGCTGCGCGACTGGTGCTCGCGGCACTTCCTCAGCTTCATGCGCATGCGCGAGTGGCGCGAGCTGCACCGGCAGTTGCTGCTGGTGGTGCAGGAGCTGGGCTGGAAGCTCGACGCTGTTTCTCCCTCTCCCCAGCGGAGAAGCCACATCGCATCTCCCTCTCCCCTCCGGGGAGGCCACATCGCATCTCCCTCTCCCCTCCGGGGAGGCCACATCGCATCTCCCTCTCCCCTCGGGGGAGAGGGGCGGGGTGAGGGGTCGAGCTTGCGAAACAGCGGCAAGGGCAAGCGCGCTTCGCATGAGCGTTTGAGCAAGCCCCAGCCGCTCACCTCAATCCCCTCCCCGGAGGGGAGAGGAGGCGAAGGCGGAAAGCGCGTTATTGATGAAGAGGCCGCGGCGTCCCGTCTCTTCGAGACGATCCACCGCAGCCTCCTGGCCGGCCTGCCTACGCAAGTCGGCCGCAAGGACGAGCGCGGCGTCTACCAGGGCACCCGCGAACGCAAGTTCCAGGTCTTCCCCGGCTCCGCGCTGGCAAAGGTTCCGCCGAACTGGGTGTTCGCCGCGCAGATCCTCGACGTGGGCGGCAAGGTGTGGGCGATGATGTGCGCCCGCATCGAACCCGCCTGGGTCGAGCAGCAGGCCGCGCACCTGCTGAAATCCAGCTGCCGTGACGCGCACTGGTCGAAGAAACGCGGCTGTGTGGTCGCCTACGAGCAAGTGAGCCTGTTCGGCCTGAACCTGGTCGAGCGCCGCGCGGTGACGTTCGAGAAACAAGACCCCGCGCTGGCCCACGAGATCTTCCTGCGCGAGGCGCTGGCCCGTGGCGACATCGAAGCGCGCGCCGATTTCGTGCGCGCCAACCAGCGCGTGCTGGAGGATGCGCAAGGTATCGAGGCCAGGCAGCGCCGCGAAGGCCTGATCCGCCACGAGGACGCGCTGGTCGATTTCTTCCGCGGCAAGCTGCCAGAAGACATTTCCAGCAGCCGCGCCCTGGACGCGTGGTATCGCCATGCGCGCCCGGCCGAACAGGCCGCGCTGCGCTGGTCGCTGGACGACGTGATGGTGGGCGGCGCCGGGCTTGATCCCAAGGCCTTCCCCGCGGCGCTGGTCGACGACGCGCAGCGCTACCGCCTCGAATACCGTTTCGTACCGGGCGACGAGGCCGATGGCGTCACCCTGCATCTGCCGCTGGCGATGCTCAATGCCCTGCCCGCCGCGCGCTGCGAATGGCTGGTGCCGGGTCTGCTCGCCGACAAGGTGGCCGAACTGATCCGTGGCCTGCCCAAGGCGCTGCGCCGCAACTTCGTGCCCGCGCCGGATTTCGCGCGCGCCTTTGCCGAAGCCGAGGCGCCGCGCGACCAGCCGCTGGCCAAGGCGCTGGCCGCCTTCCTCAAGCGCACCACCGGGGTCGACATCGACGCCGGCGAATTCGACGCCGTGGAACTCGCGCCGCACTACCTGATGCGCTACCGCGTACACGACGACAGCGGACGTACGCTGGCCGCCGGCCGCAACCTCGCCGCGTTGCGCGCGGACTGGGAGGGACGCGCCCGCGAGGCGTTCTCGCGCAAGACCGACGTAGAGCTCACCCGCGAGGATGTCGTCGCGTGGGACTTCGAGGAAATCCCGCGCGAGGTGCGTTCCGGCGGCGGCTTGCTGGCCTTCCCGGCGCTGGTCGACCTCGGCGATGCCGTGGCGCTGCGCGTGTTCGAACGCCGTGACGAGGCCGCTGCCGCGCACGGGGACGGCGTGCTGCGCCTGTTGCGCAACGCACTGGCCAGCGAAATGAAACAGGCGCGCCGGCGCCTGCCCATCGCCAACCCGCTGGCGCTGAAGTACGCACCGCTCGGCGGCGTGGACTGCCTGCGCGAAGACCTGGTCGAAGGCGGCTTCACCGACCTCGTCGCGCGGCTCGATCTCGACGCGCGCAGCGCCGGCGCCTTCGAGGCACTGCGCACCCAGGCCACGCGCGAATTGTTCGGCTGCGCCGTCGAACGGCTGAAACTCGCCGAACCCGCCATCGAGGCGCAAGCCGAACTGAAACCGTGGATGCAGCCGCCGCTGCTGGGCTTCGCGCGCGCCAGCTACGACGACTTGCGCGAGCAGCTCGATGCCTTGCTCGCCTCCGGCTTCCTGCGCGAACTGCCGCTGACGCGGCTCGCGCACTATCCGCGCTACCTCAAGGCCATGCGCCTGCGCGGCGAACGCCTGCGGCAAGACCCGACGAAGGACCAGCAACGCATGCTGCAGGTGCTGCCCTATTGGCGCGAGTACCTGAAGCACCGCGCCGCCGGCGACGGCAACCTCGACGAGCTGCGCTGGCTGATCGAGGAATGGCGTGTGTCGCTGTTCGCACAGGAGCTGAAGACCGCCGAGCCGGTGTCGGCCAAGCGCCTCGCCAAGGCGCTGGAATCAGTCGCGGCGCCGTGACCGGCGCTGCCGCCACGCCGCGGCCACCACGACCACGGTGGACAGCAGGCCGAAGGCGGACCCCAGCGCCGGATGCTGCCGCGCCAGCTCGGTCGGCGAGGGCGCGCCCGCGTCGCTCCACGCCATCAGCAGCCAGGCCCCGAACAAGGTGACGCCTGCGGCCAGGGCGGCCGCCAGCAGGGATTGCAGCCTGCGCATGAATGGGTCTCGAAAGGACAACGACACGATTCTGTGGCCGGATGGCGGCGAAGCCAAGCGCCATCCACATGCCTAGAATGGTCCACCCCTGGCCGTATCCCACGATGACATCGCACCCGCCCACCACCCGCCTGCAAGCCTGGCACGAACACCCCGGCGCGCTGCCGCCCGCGCTGGCCGCGGCACTGGAGGCCTGCCTGTCGCGGCCGGTCGACCAGGCCGAATGCGCCGACGTGCTCGACCTGCTGGCGATGATGGGCTGCGATGCACCCACGCAGGCAGCGGCGCTGTGGTTCGCCCTGTCGCGCGTGGATGCCGCCTTGTGGCAGGCCGAGGCGCCGCGCCTGCCGGAAGAGGTACGCCGGCTGGTGGAAGGCCAGCAGGCGGCGGAACAGGTCTGGGCGCTGCACGCCCAGCGCAGCGCCGGCGGTGGCTCCGAAGGCCTGCGCCGCCTGTTGCTGGCGATCATCCGCGACCTGCGCGTGGTGTTCGTGCTGCTGGCGCGCCAGCTCGCCCGCCTGCGCGCCGCGGCAGCACTGCCCGAGGCCGAGCGGCAGGAACTGGCGCGGCTCACCCGCGACATCCACGCGCCGCTGGCCAACCGCCTCGGCATCTGGCAGCTGAAGTGGGAACTGGAAGACCTCGCCTTCCGCCATCTGCAGCCGGACACCTACAAGCGCATCGCCAAACTGCTCGATGAACGCCGCGCCGACCGCGAGGCCTTCATCCGCGAATCGCTGGACGAACTGGGCCGCGCGCTGGCCGACGCCGGCATCCGCGCCGAGCTGGCGGGGCGGCCGAAGCACATCTATTCCATTTGGAAGAAGATGCAGCGCAAGGAGCTGGAGTTCGGCGAGCTGTACGACATCCGTGCGGTGCGCGTGCTGGTGGACACCGTGGCCGACTGCTACGCCGCGCTGGGCGTGGTGCACACGCTGTGGCCGCACCTGCCGCGCGAGTTCGACGACTACCTCGCGCGCCCCAAGGGCAACGGCTACCGCTCGCTGCACACCGCGGTGATCGGTCCGCGCGACAAGACGCTGGAAGTGCAGATCCGCACGCACGAGATGCACCGCGCCAACGAGCTCGGCGTGGCCGCACATTGGCGCTACAAGGAAGGTGGCGGCGCCGACGCCGAGTTCGAGGCCAAGATCGCCTGGATGCGCAAGCTGCTGGACACGCGCGCCGAAGACGAAGGCGCGCTCGCCGCCGACCTGCGCACCGAGCTGATGGAGGATCGCGTCTACCTGCTGACGCCGCGCGGCGAGGTGGTGGACCTGCCGCACGGCGGCACCGTGCTCGACTTCGCCTACCACGTGCACACCGAGGTGGGTCACCGCTGCCGCGGTGCCAAGGTCAACGGCCGCATCGTGCCGCTCACCTTCCAGCCGCAGAGCGGCGACCGCGTGGAGATCCTCACTGCGAAGCAGGCCGAGCCCAGCCGCGACTGGCTGTCGCCGCACCACGGCTATCTCAACAGCGCGCGGGCGCGCGACAAGGTGCGCGCCTGGTTCCGCCGGCTGGCGCACGACGCCAACCTCGCGGTGGGGCGCGTGATGTTCGAGCGCGAACTGAAGCGCCTCGCGCTGCCCGAGGTCGACCTGGCGAAGCTGCCTGCGCACTTCCACCTGAAGACGCAGGACGAGCTGCTGGTGGCGCTGGCGCTCAACGAGATCAGCACCGGCCAGGTCGCACGCGCACTGCAGGAAGCCGCGCAGCCGCTGGACGACGACGACGCGGTGCCGCTGGCGCCTGCGCGGCCGGCACCGGCACGCGATCCCGGCGCGCTCAGCATCGAGGGCATCGGCAACCTGCTCACCACGCTGGCGCGTTGCTGCCAGCCACTGCCGGGCGACCCGGTGCGCGGCTTCATCACGCGCGGCCGCGGCGTATCGGTGCACCGCACCGACTGCGCCAGCCTCGCGCGGCTCGCGCGGCGCGATCCGGACCGGGTGATCGAGGTGAACTGGGGCAAGGCCAGCGCCCAGGCCTACGAGGTGGACATCGAGCTGCGCGGCTACGACCGCAAAGGCCTGCAGAAGGACGTCACCGGCGTGATCAGCAACGCGGGCACGCCAATCATCGCCTCCTCCAGCCGCGCCCTCGCGAAGAGCGGCGAGGTGGAAATGCGCTTCGCCCTGCGCGTGCGCGATTTCGAGCAGCTATCCACCCTGCTCGGCCGCCTGCTGGCACTGCCGAACGTGGTGGAGGCCCGCCGCATCGGCGGTGCGCGGGCAAACTGAACGCGGGTTCCCGCGCGGCGCGGCGGCGCGCCGGCACGATGCTAAAGTTTCCTGGTGGCCATCCTTGGCCGCGGGAACCCAACGGGCGGCCGTCCATGGCCGCGCTCCGCTGACTTTTGCGACCATCCTCGGGTCGCAAGGATCAAACCGGCAGCCATCCAGGGCCGCACTTCTCAACTCTTATCCGAATTGCCAGCCACCATGAGCGGACGCCGCGACCAGCACGAATCCGAAACACGCGGGCGCACCGAGCCCAGGCTGGGCGATCTCGACCAGCTCGACCAGCCGCCGAAAAGCGCATCGCCGCGTGACGAGCAACCCTGGCAGGACACCGAGCCACGCGGCTGGCAACGCGCCTCGAAGATGCCGCAACATCGCCCTCGCCGCTGGCTGGTGCCCGTGCTGGTGCTCGCGCTGATCGGTGTGGTCGGCGCGGCGCTGATCGAGCAGAACCGCCTGCGCAACCTGCTGCCGCGCACCGAACTCAACGACGTGCTGGGCCGCGCGCAGCAGGCGCTGGCGGCCGGGCACCTGGACGGCGACGACGGCACCAGCGCGCGCGAACTGTTCCAGGCCGCGGTGGCGCTGGAACCGGACAACGACGCCGCGCGAAACGGCCTGCACCAGGTCGGCATGGCCGAGATCTCGCAGGCCGACGCGGCACTGCAGGCCGGCCAGTTCGACGTGGCCGCGCAGAAAGCCGCCGTAGCGCGCGAGCTGCTCGGCGGCGGCAGCGACCTCGACCGGCTCGACCAGCAGATCGCCGCGAAACACTCCTCGAAGGTGCAGGTCTCGGTGCTGGTGCAGCAGGCGCAGCAGGCCTTCGCCGCCAACCAGTTCAGCGGCGAGCACGGTGCCGGCACGCTGTACCGGCAAGTGCTGCAGGCCGACCCCGGCAACGCGGTGGCACGCCATGGCCTGGACCAGGTCGGCGACGCGCTGGCCGCGCAGGCGCAGAAGGCGCTGGACGCGAACGACGGCGCCAGCGCCGACGCCGTGATCGAACAGCTCGCCGCGCTGCAACCGAACAACGCCGCCCTGCCGGGTCTGCGCGCTGCCCGCGCACAGGCGCACCAGCAGGACACCGCCGCGCTGGACACCGCGCTGCAACAAGGCGACGAAGCGCTGCGCGCCGGCCGCATCGACGGCCCCGGCGACGACACCGCGCTGGCGCACTACAAGGCTGCGCTGGCGCTGAGCCCCGACAATCCGCAAGCCGAAGCCGGGCTGGGCAAGGTGGCGCAGGCGCTCACCGTGCAGGCCGACGCCGCGCTGGATGCAGGCGACACCGCACAGGCCGGCACGTTGCTCGACCATGCCGAAGCGTTGGCGCCGAAATCCGCCGACCTCGCCGCCGCCCGCGCACGTCTGCAAGGCATGCAAGCGCACAAGGCCGCCCCCGCTCCCGCCGCGCCACCCGCGAACGACGCACAGCAGCCGGCCGCTGCTACCCCCGCGCCGCCCGCGCTGACGCCGCAGCAGAGCGCGCAGGTCTCGCGCCTGCTGGAACAGGCCCAGGCCGCCACGCAACGCGGCGACATCATGCTGCCGCCCGGCAACAGCGCCTACGACCTCTATCGCAACGCACTGGCGATCGACGGTGACAGCGCCGTCGCGCAGCATGGCCTGCAAGCCTTGCCCGGCGTGGTGCAGCAGTTGTTCAACCGCGCACTGGCCGCAGGCGATCTCGTCCGCGCCGGCCAGATGCTGGAGAACCTTGGCGACCTCGCCCCCGGCGACGCCTCGCAAGGCATCATGAGCCAACGCCTTGCCAGCGCATGGCTGGACCAGGCGGATCGCCAGCTCGCCCAGGGCGACCGCGCCGGCGCCGCACAATCGCTGCAGCAGGCGCGCAAGCTGGCGCCGAACCATCCGCGCGTGCTCGACCTCAGCGCGCGCCTGCAACCAGGGTCCTGACACGCGCATGACGGTATTGGTTTTCGGCGGCAGCAGCCAGATCGGCCATTTCCTCCTGCCACGCCTGTTGTCCGGCGGTGCGGTGGTCACGGCATTGAGCCGCCACCCCCGCGCTTCGCAACCCGGCCTGCGCTGGCTGCAAGGCAGCCTGCCCGACGCCCTGCCCGCCGAGCTGCCGCACCCCGCTGCCATCATCAGCTTCGGCCCGCTCGGCCCGCTCGCCGCCTGGCTGGCCCGCGTGAATTTCGGCAGCGAACCGCCGCGGGTGATCGCCACCAGCTCGATGAGCGCGGAGACCAAGCGCGACTCCGGCGTGCCAGCCGAACGCGTGCTCGCGCAACAGCTGCGCAATGGCGAACAGGCACTCGCCGCTGCCTGCGCGCGCCATGGCGCACCGTGGACCGTGCTGCGCCCCACCCTCATCTACGGCGCAGGGCTCGACAAAAGCCTCAGCCCGATCGCCCGCCGCGCCTGGCGCACGCGCGTCTTCCCGCTGCCTGCCGGCCGCGGTCTGCGCCAACCGGTGCACGCCGACGACATCGCCCTCGCCGTGCTCGCCGCCCTCGACTGCCCTGCCAGCGCGGGCCGCATCCTGTCCATCGGCGGCGGCGAACGCCTCAGTGCCCGCGAGATGTTCGCCCGCGTCCGGAGCACCTTGCCCCACGCCAACCTGCCGCTGCCGCTGCCTTCGTGGCTGCTGCATGCAGGCCAGCGCCTCGCTCCCGCGAAGCTGCGCGGACCGCTCGCGCGACTCGATGCGGACCTGGTGGCCGACAACAGCGAACTGGAACGCCTGCTCGGCGTGACCCCGCGGGCGTTCCGGCCGGAAGCGGGGATGTGGTTTCCGGCGAAGCAGTGACGCCTGCGGCGCGGGTGCACTCGCCGCCTCCCATTCGCCGCGCATAGAACCGAACGGCGGCACGTTCCCAGCTGCGTGCAAAGGCGAGAACAAAGGCGCGCCGCTCCTTCAATCGTTGTGCATATCAGCGCTTTCGAGGTGATAAGACATATCAACCTCGCCTTATGCGATAGGCAAGCCGGCTTCCCGCGGCCCTACCTGTGGAGAAGCCGGCCAAGCCACTGAATGTGCACAGGGTTTCTCGCTTGACGCAGTCATGGCCGCGATGGAGCATGGCGCGCATATGCCCCGATCCGGGGTCTACCAGGCGTCAGGGCACATGAAAGTTACTTGGCGTGAATTGACGGTAAGTCTTTCCGGCCAGTCAACTGGCGATCTGCTGCATCAATGGCGTTGGTTAGTCCCCGAGACCATGTCGCTTCATATGGTCTCGGCTCTTGGTGACGCTTTCCTTCAGGACCATACAGGCGCCATTTTCTGGCTCGACGCTGGCGGCGCCGAACTCACTCGTATCGCCGATAGCCCAGCGCACTTTGACACCTTGCGCCAACAGCCGGCACTCGCAAACGAATGGTTCGCGCCTCAGCTTGTCGGCAACCTGTTGTCATCCGGTCACGTTCTAGGCGCGGGTCAATGCTTCAGCTACAAGGTGCCGCTTACTCTCGGCGGCCAATTCCAGCCAGATAACTTTGCTCCAAGCGACCTGTCGGTTCATTTCCATACGCTCGGCCAGATTCAGGCGCAGGCCAAAAACCTTCCAGTGGGCACTCGCATCTCGTCAGTCAAGCTCGGCGAGTAGCGCACCCTAATCGGCCATCCAAGCGGACGGCTTCGCCGCCGCTTTACTCCAGCGTTAGGTACTCAAGGATGCGGCTCGGCAAAATCCTCAAAGTGATCTTGTTCGTTGCCGGACTAGCTCTTGCCTTTGCTGGCGCAGGCGCCTTGGCTATGGCAGTGTCGGGCTCGGTGATTGCAGGCCGACCCAGTGTGTACGCTCTCGGTAGCACCCTTCTGCTTCTCGCAGCCCCATGCCTCGTCTTGCTCTTCTCTGTTCGGGCTGCCCAGGTCCTAGGCTCGTTCGTTCTCTTGGTGTTTGCTCTCGGGGCCCTTTGGCTGGCGTTCGGTGCAGCACCGCCAGAGCATCCATGGCTTTTCCAAGCTGCCTCCATCGCTTTTGCGGTGCTGGCAATTTCTCGTGTAGGGTTGTTCTTGCGCAGCAAAGGCTCTGCGCGGAGCACCTGACATCTCGTTCAAGGCGGGCGGCTTCGCCGTCGCTTAACTCCAGCGTTGGACAGCTCATGGAAGCTTCTTGGACCTCCCAGCTCATTGGTCGAACCGTCGAGGACATCGAACAGCGGGAAGGCTGTCCTTGCGTTGTCCGCCTCGCCGGTGGCTACCGCCTCCAGATTGAGTCGCTTTGGCGCCTTCTTTCGTCGGGCGCTGTGGCTCTCACCAGCGAAGACGAGGGCCAGTTGTTTGGGGGCAGCCAGCCGTTGCGCGCCATACCGGAGCTTTCAAGCAAACTGCACGGCCAAACACTTGTCAGCTGCCAAGCAACCCCAGGAACGGCCGACCTAACTCTCAACTTCGGTCAAAGTGTCCTTCAGGTGATCACGGACTCAAGCGGCTACGAAGCGTGGCAAGTCGAGGGACCAGCTGGCACACTGGCGGTCGGCCAGGGTGGCGGCAACGTCGTTGTCTGGTACTGATCTGCCTAACCAGTCATTCAAGCGGACGCGCATACCGCGCGCGGCTTAACTCAAGCCTTAGATTTGGCCATGGCAATCGACTCCAAACAAAATATTGATGCTGGACTTCGACGCATACGCACAAGACGGAGACGCGCGCTGCTTCTTTTTCTTGGCTTCCTGCCGGCCATGTGGCTAACGGCGCTTATGTTCAAATCTGGCCTTGCTTCGGGCGTAGTTACCGCTTGCTACATGATGCTTCTCTTATATTCCATAGGGTTGAGTGCCTTTAGCAACTGCCCTAAATGCGGCAACACTTTCTGCATGTCCTCATGGTCAAACCCCTTTGCTCAGCGCTGCATGAATTGTGGCCTACCGTTGTCGGGAGAACCCGATGGTGCAACTTCGGGCAGGTAAATCTAACCGCTCGTTCAAGGCGGACGGCAACGTGTCCACTTAACTCAAGCGTTAGACCACAAGCGATGCGATCCGTCTTCAAGACATTCTTGATTTTTCTAGTACCGGCTCTCTGCATATCGGCTCACGCATCTGCGCCTGAGCTAACAAGCGAACTCGCTTGTAACCACCTCAAGATTGCGGTCGCTCACAGGGAATCGCCTCGTCACGGCCCAAACGAGTATCGCTGCGACCTCGCACCGCACGAGGGTCAAGGCCGTTACTTCGTCTTCGCACTCCGGTCCAACTACCCTGCGCCACCTAACGCCAATCCGAACTGGGTCGGTAGCGGTCTTGTCGGTTGGTTTGCTGTGTCGCGCTCTGCCGGCACAGTCTTCAACTGGGATGTCAGCGAAGAGGTCCTTGGTCACAAGCTTTAACCCTTGCGCAGCTATCCGCACGGCCTAACATCTCGTTCAAAGCGGGTGGCTTCGTCGCCGCGTAACTCCAGCGCCGGTCGGTAGCCCGTGGCTACTATGCACGAGAGAGAGCAGCTGACGCCGCGGTGGCACGAAACCGCTACACCGCTTGTACACCCGTCAGCATTTGACATGTCCCCAAATCGCGGATTCCCCCGCAGCCCATCGCCACTTCGGTAAGCTGTCCTCAGCCACACCAAATACCCCTCGAGGATGGATCCCCTGCACATGCGCCGCCTCCGCCGACGCCTGGCCCTGTTCGCCCTGTTGCCGATGCTGCTGTTCGCGTCGCTGGCGCAGGCTGGCGTGCAACTGGTGGTGCGCGGGGTGGACGAACCGCTGCAGCAGGCGATCGGCGCGTCGGTGGGGCTATCGCCATATGCGCACCGCGAGGTCAGTGAGGCGCAGATCCGCCGCCTGTACGCGCAGGCGCCGGCGCAGGCGAAGGCGGCGCTGGAGCCTTACGGTTATTACGATGCCGACGTCGCCGCGCAGCTGCAGCCGGTCGGCAAGGACTGGAAGGTGACGCTGGACGTGCGCACCGGGGAGCCGGTCAAGGTCACTTCGGTGGATGTGCAGCTCGACGCCGCCGCGCTGGCCTTGCCGTCGATCCGCCGCGCACGCAACGCGATCGTGCGCATGCGCGGCAAGCGGCTGGATCACGCCAGCTACGATGCCGCGCGCGACGCGCTGTCGGCCGCGCTCACCGCCAACGGCTTCCTCGACGCGAAGCTGGTCACGCGCCGCGTGGAGGTCCGCCGATCGGATCGCAGCGCGGCGATCAAGCTGGCCTGGCAGGCGGGGCGGCGCTATCGCTACGGGGCGGTGCATTTCGAAGGCTCGCAGTTCAAGGAAGGTTTCCTGGACCGCTACCTGCCGTTCAAGTCCGGCGATTACTTCGACCAGGACCAGCTACTGCAACTGCAGCAGGCACTGAACGGTGCCGACTATTTCGCCGTGGTCAACGTGTTGCCGCAGATCGACGAAAAGGCCGAGGGCAAGGTCGACATCATGGTCGAGCTGGCGCCGGCGAAGCGCACGATCTACACCGGCGGCCCGTTCATCGGCACCGATACCGGCTTCGGCGTGCGCGCCGGCATGGAGCGGCGCTGGGTGAACCGGCGCGGCCACAAGTGGAAGAACGAGCTGGTGCTGGCGCAGCGGCTGAAGACGCTGTCCACGCTGTATTCCATCCCGATGCCCGGCGACAACCAGCGCAGCTTCAACTTCGGCGCCAACTTCCGCGACGCGAACACCAGCACCTCGCAGTCGCGCACGCTGGAGCTGGTCGCCAACGAGACGCGGCTGTGGCACGGATGGACGCGCACCGTGGGCATGCACGCGCTGTCCGGCACCTTCGCCGTGGGCAAGCGCGGCGACGAGCCGGACAGCACGCCCGGCATCGAGCACGGCAGCAGCACCCTGCTGTTCGCCGAGGCCTCGCTGTCGCGCAAGCAGGCGGACAACTACGACTTCGTGCACAACGGTTGGTCGCTGAACTTCGCGGCGCGCAGCACGGCCGGCGGCCTGCTCTCCTCGGCCAGCTTCAGCCAGCTCACCGCCGACGCGAAATGGATACGCGCGTTTGGCGCGAAACAGCGCAACCGGCTGATCCTGCGCGGCAGCGCCGGCCACACCTGGACCGACGACTTCGCTGCGCTGCCACCGCAGCTGCGCTTCTTCGCCGGTGGCGACCGCTCGGTGCGCGGCTACGGCTTCCAATCGATCGGCCCCGAGAACAGCTACGGCCGCGTGCTCGGCGGCACCAACTTGCTGGTCGCCAGCGCCGAGGTAGAGCACTACTTCACCCGCAACTGGGGCATCGCCACCTTCCTCGATGCAGGCAACGCCTTCGACGGCATCGACTACCGGCCCAAGCTCGGCACCGGCATCGGCGTGCGCTGGCGCTCGCCGGTAGGCATGATCCGGGTGGACCTGGGCACGCCGATCCACGATTCGCAGCGCCATGGCGTGGTGCTGCACCTGGTGATAGGACCGGACCTGTGATCGGCTGCGATGGCGCCCGATCACCGGCGGCCACGGATGGCCGCACGCGCATCGGCCGCTTGGTGGCCGATGCGGCGGGGCCGAGTCCGTGCAACGGACCCGGCGAGTCGAAAATGGGCAGGACAGCCCGTTTTCGACATAGGCAAGGCTTCGCTGCTGATTCCGGAATAGCACAAACGCGCACCTGCAAATTACCAAGGCCATCGGTTTCATGAAGTGGTTGAAGCGCATCGCTATCGCTTTCGCCGTCCTGCTGCTGGTCGTGGCGGCCATGCTGTGGTGGCTGCTCGCCACTGGCGCGGGCCTGCGCTTCGCGCTGGCGCGCGCACAGTCGGCCACACACGGCGCACTGCAATGGAAGCAGGCGCAAGGCTCGCTGATCGGCCCATTGCAGCTCGACGGGCTGCGCTACGACGACGGCCAGGGCACCGTGGTCGACGTGGCCCGTGCGCGCCTCGACCTGCGCTTCTGGCCGCTGCTGGCCCGCCGCGCGCACGTACGCGATCTCGATGCCGACGGCGTGGTGGTAGCGCTGCCGAAAAGCACGGAAAGCAGCACCAGCTCCGGCAGCTTCTCGCTGCAGCCGCCAGTGGATCTGCTGTTCGATCGCGTCCATGTCGGCAACGTGCGCGTGAGCCAGGCTGGCCAGCCGCTGTTCGCCTCTGACAGCCTCGACCTCGCCGGCCGCTGGACGCAAGCGGGCATTGCCGTCGAGGTGCTGCGACTGCGTGCACCGGACGGCCATGTGGATCTCGAAGGCCAGCTTGCGCTTGCAAGCGGCCAGCGCGGCAACGGCAAGGCCGGCTTCGCGTGGAAGCTGGGCGATACCGAGTACGCGGGCCAGCTCGTCGCCAGCAGCGATGGCACGCACGCGCAGCTGGACCTGGCCTTGCAGCAGCCGATGACGGCGCACCTGCACCTCGGACTCAGCCAAAGCCGCAGCTGCGACTGGAAGGCCACGCTGAGCGCGCCGCGTTTCGATCCCAAGCCGCTGCTCGGCGACAGCGCACTCAAGTCACTGGCAGTTGCGCTGCAAGGCCACGGCGACCGCCACGGCGGCGAACTCGACGGCACGCTGGATCTCGATCAATACCGCCTGCTGCTGCAGCCGCTGCGCCTGCGTTTCAGCGACGACGGCAAGACACTGGAACTGCAGCAGCTCAGCCTGGCCTCGCCACAGGTCAAGGGCCTGCTCGATGCCAGCGGCAGCTTGCAGCTCGATGCGAAACCGCTGGGCGGCCAGCTGGCGATCCAGTGGAGCGACCTGCAATTGCCCGCCGACCTCGTCGGCCAGCCGCTGGCCAGCGCCGGCAAGCTGGCCGCGCAAGGCAGCGCCGATCGCTTCCATGCCGATGGCGACGTCACCATCGGCCCGCCCGGCAAACCGGCACACCTGGTGCTGAACCTGGACGGCACGCCGCAGGCTATCGCCCTGCATCCACTCACGCTGCAGCAGCCGCAGGGCCAGCTGCAGGCACAGGGTACGCTGCAACTGCAGCCGACGCTGGCCTGGCAGCTCGACGTCAAGGCCAGCCGTTTCGATCCCGGCCAGTTGCTCGCGGGATGGAACGGTGCGCTGGACTTCGCCTTCGCCAGCCAGGGCACGCTGGCGAAAACCGGCCCCGACGCCATGCTGGAACTCAGGCAGCTCGCGGGACGCCTGCGCGAACGCAATGTGGGCGGCCACGGGAAGCTGCACCTGTCGCCCGGAAAAGTGATCGACGGCCAGTTGCGGCTGGCCTCTGGCGGCAGCACGGTGCAGATCGACGCCAGGCCCGGCCGCAGCAACGATGCCGACATCAAGCTCGCCATCGCCTCGCTCGGCGACTGGCTGCCCGACGCCTCCGGACATCTGGACGGCCAATTCACCGTTCGCGGCCTGCTGCCGAAGCTGGCCGTCAATGGCCATCTGCGCGGAAACACGCTGGCCTGGCAGCAACAACGCGTGGATACCTTGCAGCTGGTCGCCGGCCTTCCCGACATCAGCCATCCCGCGGGCAAGCTGGAACTCACCGCCGGCGGCGCCCATCTCGGCGGCCTGATGTTCCCGCGCATCCACCTGTTGGCCGAAGGCAGCCAGGGCGACCACCGGCTGGAACTAGAGGCACGCGGCGCCCAGCTCTCCGGCGCGCTGGCCTTGCATGGCGCGCTGAAGAACGACGCGTGGAGCGGCACGCTGTCCACGCTGAACCTCGAACCGCAGGGCTTGCCGGGCTGGCGCCTGCAGCACGCCAGCCAGCTGGCCTGGCGCGATGGCGCTTTCAGCCTGTCCGAACTTTGCCTCAGCGCCGGCGACCCGCTGCTGTGCGCGAGTGCGAAGCAGGACAAGGCCGGCAACCTCGACGCCAGCTACCGGCTGCGTGCGCTGCCGCTGGCCTTGCTGCTCAACGCCGCGGGCGAATCCGACCTGCCGCTGCGCGTGGACGGCAGCCTGCAAGGCGACGGCCAGTTGCGCCGCAGTGCCAGCGGCACGCTCAGCGGCAACGCCAGCATCGGCTCCAGCCACGGCAGCATCACCTACACCGAGCACGCCGACGCCCCCCTGTTGAGCTACGACGATTTCGCGCTGAACGCCGCACTCGGCGCAAACGCGCAGCGCTTCGAGCTGCGCGCCAGGCTCGATCATGGCGGCCGCCTCGACGGCCAGGCGAGCTTGAGCGGCAAGCAACAGGCGCTGGCCGGCCAGCTGGAACTGGATCTCAACAACCTCGCCTTCCTCGAATTGCTGAGCGACACCCTGGCCAATGTGCACGGCCAGGCCAGCGGCAGCTTCCGGCTTGGCGGCACGCTGGCGCAGCCGGCCGTCAGCGGCAGCGCCACGCTGAGCGACTTTGCCGCCGAAGTGCCGGCCGCCGGACTCAAGCTGAGCAAGGGCCGGCTGGTCGTGAGCGCGCTCGACGCCCGCAGCCTGCGCGTCGACGGCAGCGTGCAATCCGGTGCGGGCGCGCTGACGGTGGCCGGCGTCGCCGGCCTGGGCGGCACCGTCACCACCGACATCGCGATCACGGGCAAGCAGTTCACCGCCGCCGACATTCCCGCTGCCAAGGTCGTGGTCAGTCCCGACCTGCGCCTGCAGCGCGACGCGCAGGGGCTGGGCCTCAACGGCTCGGTATTGCTGGACAGTGCCGACGTGAACCTCGACAAGCTGCCCGGCGCCGGCGCCAGCAAGGCCTCGCCCGACGTGGTGGTGGTCGACCGCAAGCAGCCCGAGCCCGGTAGCGCGCTGCCGTTCACCGCCACGGTGAAGGTGGACCTCGGCGGCAAGACGCATCTGGCCGGCATGGGCCTGGACGGCCGACTCGGCGGCGTGCTGACGGTGAACGAACGCCCGGGGCGCGCCACCACCGGCCAGGGCCAGATCACGGTGAGCGGCACCTACAAAGCCTACGGCCAGAACCTCGCCATCCAGCGCGGCAAGCTGCTGTTCGCCAGCACGCCGATCGACAATCCCGGCCTGGACATCCGCGCGATCCGCAAGCTCAATCCCAACGCCACCATCGACGAAGGCCAGGAAGTGGGCCTGCAGATCTCCGGCACCGCGCAGCGGCCGGTGCTCACGGTGTTCTCCAATCCGCTGATGGAACAATCCGATGCGCTGTCCTACCTGATCACCGGCAAGCCGCTGTCGCAGGTGAAGGGCGGCGAAGGCGACATGCTCGGCGCCGCCGCGCAGGCGTTGGGTTCGGCGGCGGGCAACCTGCTGGCCAAGAGCATCGGCTCGAAGATCGGCGTGGACGATATCGGCGTCTCCAGCAACGAGGCGCTGGGCGGCAATTCCGCGTTCACCGTGGGCAAGTACCTGTCGCCGCGGCTGTATCTCAGTTACGGCGTAGGTCTTTTCGAACCCGGCGAGGTGATCACCTTGCGCTACCGGCTCAGCCATCGCTGGAACTTCGAGGCGCAGAGCGCCACCGAATTCAATCGCGCCAGCTTCAACTATCGCTACGAGCGCTGAACACGCGCGCAAGAACATCCGCGACATCGTGTTTGTTCCCGAATCGCGCATGACCGGCGCGTCGCCGGCAACGGCCGTCGCGCGATGCGCGTGGCAATAATCAGGGCGCAACCTCCGTTCCATCGTCATCCCAATGGAGTGCTCCGATGATCGACCGAGCCCCCGCCCGGAACGCCGCATGCGCACTGCTTTGCGCCGGCGCCGTGATGCTGGCCGGCTGCAACCAGCCAGCCAATCCGCAGGCCACGAATCCCGCCGCCTCCGGCACGGCGCCCGCGCCGGCCGGCAGCACCGCGCAACAAGCGGCGCCCTACACACCGCCCAGCGCGGACCAGCTCTACCAGATGGTCGCGCCGATCGCGCTGTTCCCTGACAAGCTGGTGGCACAGGTGCTGGCCGGCTCGACCTATCCCGATCAGATCACCGCAGCCGACACCATGCTGCAGCAGAACCCCAACCTGAAAGGCGCGCTGCTGGCCGACGCGGTCAATCCGCAGTCGTGGGATCCCAGCGTCAAGGGCCTGACCCAGTTTCCCTCCGTGCTGGATCAGATGGCGCAGAACATCCAGTGGACCACCGCGCTGGGCGAGGCCTACGTCAACGATCCCGCCGACGTGATGAACGCGATCCAGGTGATGCGCCAGCGCGCGCAGCGCAAAGGCAGCCTGCGCAACTCGTCGCAGATGCAGGTGGTCAGCCAGGCCGCACCGTACGACGGGCAGTCCGTGGCGTACGACAACGCCCCACCGGAATATGACGGTCCGGCCGTGGTCCCGGCGCCGGAACAGACCATCGAGATCCTGCCGGCGCAGCCCGACACCGTCTACGTGCCGCAATACGATCCGGAGACCGTCTACGGTGAACCGGTGGCGGCTTATCCCGGCTACAGCTATGACCAGCCCGGCGGCTACAGCACCGGTCAGATCGTGGCGGCCGGCGCCATCGCCTTCGGCGTCGGCATCGTGGTCGGCGCGCTGTTCGAGCATCACCACGACGGCGGTTCCGGACCGGGTCCGAACCCCGGCTGGGGCTGGAACAGCTGGGGCATGAACTGGGGTAACCACGGCGGCGGCGGACCGGGTGGCGGCTGGCAGCGCCCGGCGGTGGTGCACAACAACAACGTCTACGTCTCGCGTTCCACCACCGTGGTGAACCGCTACGTCACCAACAACATCAACAACAGCCGCACGTACATCAACAGCAACAACCGCACCGTCAACAACAGCACCGTCAACAGCAACAACCGCACGGTCTACAACACCAGCGCGGACAACCGCCGCTACGAGAATGTCGGCAACCGCACCGCGATCAACCAGCGTGCGCCTGCCGCTGCCGCGCCGCGACCGGCCGCGCAACAAGCCATGACCGTGCCGCATTTCGGTGCGCCGGTGCGCGGCGCCGAGCCCGCACGCTTTGCGCACGGCGGCGCGCCGGCCCAGGCGGAACGCCCGCAACCGCCGCGCAACCTGCCGCGTGCGGAAAGCGCGAATATGCCGATGGCCCGCCACGCAGCGCCCGCGCCGGTGGCACGCGCCCCCGAACCCGCGCCTCCGGTGCAACGTGCCGTGGTGCACGAGGCGCCCCGCGAGGTTGCCCGTCCGCAGCCACGTGCCGCCCCCGTGCACGAGGCGCCCCGCCCGCAAGCCGCTCCTGTCGCCGCTCCGCCGCGCCCGATGGAGCGCGCACCGCAGCGCCCTGCGCCGCAGCCGGCAGCCCGGCCCGCACCGGCGCCGGTGCCGGCACCGCATCCCGCCGCCCGCCCGACGGCACCCGAGCACCACGAGAACGGCAAGGCACCGAACCAGGACAACAAGAAACACAACGACGCGCAGCAGCATTGACGCCGCGCCGGCGTGCCGCCCGCCACGGCCGTGGCGGCGGCATGCCGCTCGCAAGACCACGCCGGCCGGCACCTGCAATGTCGTCCGCTTGGCGCTATCGTGCACGCCTCCCAGACAACGAGGTGGCACCCATGCAACGCACTCGATGGATCCTGGCCGCGGCGATTGCCGCCGGACTCTGCGGCGCCCCCGCCTGGGCAGCGAAGCCTGCCGCGCATGCCACCGACATCGGCCTGGACCTCGCCGGCATCGACCACACGGTGAAGCCCGGCGACAACTTCTTCGACTACGCCAACGGCGCCTGGCTGAAGACCGCGCAGATCCCCTCGGACCGCTCCAGCACCGGCACCTTCCTCAAGATCTTCGAGCTCACCGAGCAGCACACCGCTGACCTCATCAAGCATGCCGGCGCCAGCCATCCCGCCGCCGGCAGCAATGCGCGCAAGATCGCCGACTACTACGCCGCCTACATGGACGAGGCCGCGATCGAGAAGCACGGCCTGGCGCCGCTCAAGCCCGAGCTGTCCGCGATCGACGCGATCGCCTCGAAGGGCGATCTCGCCCGCGTGCTGGGCAGCAGCCTGCGCGCCGACGTGGACCCGGTCAACTCCACCAACTTCCACACCGAAAACCTGTTCGGCCTGTTCGTGACGCAGGGCCTGGAAGATCCCTCGCACACCATCGCCTATCTGCTGCAGGGCGGCTTGGCCATGCCCAGCCGCGACTACTACCTGTCGACCGACGCGGCGATGAAGGCGGCACGCGACAAGTACCACGCCTACGTGACGGCGCTGCTGAAGCAGGCCGGCATCGCCGACGCCGCGGCCAAGGCGGACATGGTGGTCGCGCTGGAAACGAAGATCGCCAAGGCGCAGGAAAGCCTGATCGACAGCCAGGACGTGCACAAGGCGAACAACCTGTGGACGGCGGCCGACTTCGCGCAGAAGGCTCCCGGTCTCGACTGGGCCGCCTACTTCAAGGCCGCGGGCCTGGACGGCCAGAAAGCGATCGACGTGTGGCAGCCGACCGCCACCACCGGCCTCGCTGCGCTGGTAGCCAGCGAACCGCTGGATGCGTGGAAAGACCTGCTCACCTTCCACACGCTCGACGACGCCGCGCCGCTGCTGCCGAAGGCTTACGCCGATCTCAACTTCGACTTCTACGGTCGCACCCTGCAGGGCACGCCCGAACAGCAGCCGCGCTGGAAGCGCGCGGTGGGCGCCACCAACACCGAACTCGGCGACGCGGTAGGCCAGCTCTACGTGAAGAAGTACTTCCCGGCCTCGTCCAAGACGGAAGTGCAGCAACTGGTGAAGAACCTTATCGCCGCCTTCGACGAGCGCCTCGACACGTTGAGCTGGATGACGCCGGCCACCCGCGCCAAGGCCAAGGAGAAGCTGGTCACGCTGAAGGTCGGCGTGGGCTACCCCGAGAAATGGCGCGACTACGGCACGCTCAAGATCAGCGCCGACGATCCGCTAGGCAACCACCTGCGCGCGTCGAAGCACGAGTACGCGCACCAGCTCGCCAAGCTCGGCCAGCCAGTGGACCGCGGCGAGTGGTGGATGACTCCGCAGCTGGTGAACGCGGTGAACCTGCCGCTGCAGAACGCATTGAATTTCCCTGCCGCGATCCTGCAGGCGCCGTTCTTCGACCCGAAGGCCGACGCCGCCGCGAACTACGGCGCGATCGGCGCCATCATCGGCCACGAGATCAGCCACAGCTTCGACAACACCGGCGCCGACTTCGACGCCCAGGGCAAGCTGGAGAACTGGTGGACGCCGGCCGACGAGGCCCACTTCAAGAGCGCCACCGAACAGCTGGCCAAACAGTTCGACCAGTACGAGGCGCTGCCCGGCTTGCACGTCAACGGCGAGCAGACCCTGGGCGAGAACATCGCCGACGTCTCCGGCCTCACCATCGCCTACCTGGCCTACCACAAGTCGCTTGGCGGCAAGCCGGCGCCGGAGATCGACGGCCTCAGCGGCGACCAGCGCTTCTTCCTCGCCTTCGGGCAGGCCTGGCGTTCGAAGATGCGCGACGCCGCCCTGCGCCAGCGCCTCTCCACCGATGGGCACGCCCCCGCGCAGTTCCGCGCGCTGACCGCGCGCAACCTCGACGCGTGGTATCCGGCCTTCGACGTCAAGCCGGGCGAGAAGCTGTACCTCGCGCCGGACCAGCGGGTGAAGATCTGGTAGGCGCCGCCGCCACGGCGGAAACCGGGGCCGCATCCGCGAGGGTGCGGCCTTTCTTTTGGCCGCAACGCGTGTCGATCGCGCCGTCTCCCGTTCGTCGCATGGTCATCACCCCACCGAAAAGGAGAGTCTCATGCGCTACATGATGTTCGTGGTGCACGATCCCGCCGCGGAGCCCTACACCCCCGAGCTGGACAACATCGGCGAATGGGTGGCCGATACCTCGGCCAGCGGTGCGCGGATCACTGGCGACCGGCTGCGCCCGCCCGCCCATGCGAAGACCGTGCGCGTGCGCGCCGGCAAGGCGCTGGTCAGCGACGGGCCGTTCACCGAGGCCAAGGAATGGATCGCCGGCTTCGACCTGCTGGACTGCGCCAGCGATGACGAAGCCGTCGCCATCGCCGCCCGCCATCCGATGGCACGTTTCGGCAGCATCGAGCTGCGCCCGTTCTGGCCGATCGATGTCGAGGAGGATCCGCGCGCCCGGGTGGCCCGCGAAACGGGCGAATGACGCCCGTCGCCATACGGCGGCGACCGCGAAGGCCCACCGTGTTGCGGCGGGCGCCCTGGTTCAGCGGTCGCGGCTTTCCGCCAGCCCCCATCCCAGGGCCAGCCACGCTAGACAGACCATCGCCAGCCACGCGCCGATGACCGACGGCGACCACTCGCCGTGCAACCAGGCGCGCCAGCCGGCATGCAGCAGCGGCGCGCCGGCAAGGCACAACCAGCACGCCGCCGCGCCAGCCAGCACACCCAGCCACAGCGGCCATCCATGGCGGCGGCGACGCGGCGGCAGGCGCTGCATCACTCGCTCGCTGAAGCCGTCGTCGGCCACCGCCCCCTCGAATTGTCGGCGCAGCAGCGCCTCGATTTCCTCGTCGTGCGGTTCGCTCATGATCCCTCCTCCGCGCTGGCAGCATCGCGCCATGCCGCCAGCCATGTCTTCAGTTTCGCCTTGCCGCGCGTCGCGTGGGTCTTCACTGTGCCCAGTGGCATCGCCAGCACATAGGCGGCTTCGTCGTGACTCAGCCCCAGCTGCGTGCAATGCAGCAGCACAGTCTGCTCCGCGGCGGAAAGGCGCTGCATGGCGCGTTCCAGGTCGAGCCGCAGATCGATCCTCTGCGCCGGCGCCTGCAGTTGCTCCATCGCCTCGTCGTCGATGGCCTCGTGCCGCGACGGACCGCGGTGCGCCTGCAGGAAACAGCTGTAGGCGATGCGGTACAGCCAGGTGGAAAACCGTGCATCGCCGCGGAACTGGTCCAGCTTGCGCCACGCCAGCATGAAGGTCTCCTGCGCCAGGTCGTCGGCCGCGGCCTCATCGCCATGCAGCAACCGGCGCAATTGCGCACGCACCAGGCCCTGGTTCCGGCGCACCAGCTGCTCGAAGGCCCGTTGATCGCCTTCCAGCCGTATGCGTGTCACCAGGGCCTGGTCGATGCGCGCCTCGGCGGCGCTGTCAGCCACGCACGTCCCCTCGCCGGTTCAACCACCAACTGGCGAGATAGCCCAGGCCGGTCATCAGCGGCAGCAAGCCGATGCCCCACAGGCGGTCGATACCGAGGCCATTGTCGAGCTGGCCCGGCAAGGCCAGGAACATCGCGATCAGTCCGAGGCCGCCACCGATCAGCACCAGCGCCCGGCGCCGTTCGCAATAGGCCACCTGCGGTTCCAGCAGCAATGCCGGCGGCAGTTCCACGCCCTTGTCCGCGAGTTGCAGCAGGGTGCGGTAGCGCGCCTGCGTCTGCTGGTAGCGGTAACGCAGCACGATCAGCACGATCAGCACCGGCGCCGACATCACGACGAAGGGGATGAGAAGGAATTCCATGGTCTTGCTCCAGATGGTGTATCGGGTCGAAAGGTTGCAGGAAACGGCGTGCCAGGCGGCACTCAGTCTTTCGTGCCTTCGGCGGCCAGCAGATCAGCGATCTGCTCGGCCAGCAACCAGTGCTGCGACGGCCCTTCGTTGCTGGTCAGCGCCACGGCCGCGCCGGTTTCCCAGATCATTTCCAGGTCTGCCGTGGTGCCTTCGATGCCGCCCTGGTGGCCCCGGATATGGCGGCCGTGCGAAACGCGGTCGTCGATGCCGGCTCCAATGGCGCCGGGGCCTGCCGGCACTTCGCCGTCGAACATCTTCGCCAGCGTGGCGGACTTGACCAGCTTGCCTCCATGCAAGGCCGCGGCGAAGCGCAGCAGGTCGGCATTGGTGGAATAACCGCCGCCTGCGGGACTGCCCTTGTAGATGCCTTGCACCCAGTTGGCCTTCCACCGCCGGGAGAACACGCCGTCGTCGTGGAAGTAGCCGACCGCCAGCCCGGGCACGATCTGGTCCACGCTCTCGAAACCGCTGGAGGTCATCCGCGCGGGATCGAAGACATGGTGCTGGATATAGTCGAAGTAGCTTTCGCCAGAAACGTTCTCGACGATGCGGCCGAGCAGGATGTAGCCGGCATTGCTGTAGCTCAAGCCCTTGCCCGGCTCACCCACTTTGGGCTGCTTGGCGATCAGCCCCAGATAGTCCACCGGGTTGGCGTAGCGTTGGGCATGCTCGAAATAGTCCGGCACCATGAAATCGCCCAGGCCGGAGGTGTGGTGCAGGAGTTCCCACACGGTGACCTTCTTCGCCGTCGCCTGGTCGGGATATTCGGGAACCAGCTTCGCCAGCGTGTCGTTCCACGACAGCTTGCCGGCCTCGACCAGTTGCGCGACGGCGACCGCGGTAAACATCTTGCCGACCGAGCCGACGCGGAACTTCGTCTGGCGATCGACCGGCACGTTGAAGCTGCGGTCTGCCTGACCACGGCATTCGTCGAACACGATTTCGCCGCCGTCGAGAACGGTCACGCAACCCGAGAAGTCGGACACGCTTGCCAGTTTGTCCAGCACGGCGTGTATCTGCTTTCCAAGCTCCGCGTGCGACACCGCCCCTTTGGGCCAGTCGGCATAAAGCGGATCGTCCATCGGCACCAGCATCGCCTGCGCGAGCCGCTCCGGATGCGCCGGGTCGGCGGCCAGGAAAAACAAGCCGGCCTGCCCGTTGCGCCGCCCCTTGACGGCGACCTCTAGCATGCCCGGCTGGTGTGGATCGGTGCGCACGTCGAACACGTCCACGCCGCCTTCGTCGCGTGCGGCCGAAACCAGGCCGGTGATGAAATCCGCCTTGTCGTCCGCCGCGATGGACGCAGCCAGGATGTTCGGGGCCCACTGCCGGATCTGCGCGGGATGGTCGGTATCCATGTGCCGGACCAGCGTGCCGGCGAGCTTTCCCACCGGTGTATCGGGCAGGTTCGGATGCAGCGTTTCCGCCGCGGTGGCGGGCGCGCAGGACAAGGCCAGGGATACCCACAAGGGGACGGACCAGGACTTGCGGATCATGCGCCTGGCAAGAGAGAGGCTGTCGTTCATGCGGGAGCTCTTCGGGGTCACCGGCCGACATGGCGGTATCGACCCCTTGGATGCAGCGACTGCCCCGATTGGATTCACCCGGATCGGCTGCGCGGACAAACTGCGATCACAGGGTTCGCAACGCGCCGGGGAAAGTCCGCCGTCGAATGACCGTCGTCTCGCGGCTTGCCCTGCAAACCGCGCATTGGCGAGGAAGGGCCGGACGCATTGCGGTCCCATCCCGACGGAATCAGAGCAGAACGGGGCCGGTGCGCGCTCCGTGCCGAGCGGAAGCGCCGGGGACAGGCAAGCCCCGGCCTCCTTACGCGATGCCCAGGCCCTCGATGCCCGCGATGGCCGTGGCGTCGAAGCCGGCCAGCTCGGCAAAGCGCCGCCCGCGTTCGGCATAGTCCTTGAACTGGTCGAAGCTGGGAGCGCCAGGCGAGAGCAGCACTACGCCACCGGCAGGCGTCACCGTGCGCGCCATCGCCACGGCGTCGGCGAAATCCTCGGCTTCGCCCAGCGGCAACTCCGTCTTCGCCTGCCGCAGCGCCTGCGCGATGCGCGGGCCGTTGGCGCCTTGCGCCACGATGCGCAGCCTGGTGCGATCCTGGGTGGCGCGCACAAAATCCGACCAGTCCAGCCCGCGGTCGTGGCCGCCGACGATCACCGTCACCTCGCGCCCGGCGAGACTGTCCAGCGCGGCCAGCGTGGCCAGCGGCGTGGTGCTGATGGAATCGTTGATCCAGTCGAGTCCATCGTGCGTGCCCAGCGGCTGCAGGCGGTGCGGCAGCGGCTTGAACGTGGCCAGCGCAGGTGCGGCGGCGAGCGCGTCCATGCCCAGGTCGGCGAGCGCGGCCAACGCGGCGCAGGCATTGAGCGCGTTGTGCGCGCCCGGCGCCGCCATTCGCGCGAGCGGAAACACGTCTTGCGTGCCGCGGCGGATGTGGCCTTCGGCCACGTGCCAGCCGGCGTCGTGGCCGAAGCGCAACAGCCGCGAATGCAGCTGCACGCGCTCCAGCAGCGTCGCCTGCGTGGCGTTGACCAGCAGCGAGCGCGCCGCATCGGCGAGCTTCAATTTGTCGGCCACGTAGCGTTCGCGCGAGCCGTGCCAGTCGAGGTGCTCCTCGTACAGGCTGGTGATCACGCCCAGTTCCAGCGGTCCGGCTTCACCGGTCTGGAAGCTGGAGAGTTCGACAGCCCACAGGTTGGCAGACTGCCCCTGCAGCTCAAGCAACGGCAGGCCGATATTGCCGGCCAGCGCGGTGCGCACGCCCAGCGCACGCGCAAGGTGCGCGACGAAGGCCGTGGTGGTGCTCTTGCCCTTGGTGCCGGTGACGGCGACCACGCGCGCGTCCGGGTTGCCCGCGAACCACAGCGCGGTACCGGAGGTGAACACCGTGCCCTGCGCCTGTGCCGTGGCGACGACCGGCTTGTAGATGGAAATGCCCGGCGACTTCACCACCACGTCGTAGGCGGACAGCGCCACTGCATCGGGCTCGTGGCCATATACGGTGAGCGCGGGATCGAACTCGCCCGCGGCGGCGGCCTCGCTTTCGCCGCAGTAGAGCGCCAGCGCTTGTTGCGGCAGCCGTTCGCGGATCGCGCGGATTGCGGCGCGGCCTTCGCGGCCGAAGCCCCAGACGGCAACGCGACGCCCCGCCAGCTCGGCAATGCGCATCAGCCGATAGCCTTCAGCGCCGCCTGCAGGCGCGCGGGCACGCGATGCTCGGCGGAGGGTTCGAGCCAGGGCTCCAACGCGAGTTGCGCGGCGTCGAGCTGGGGCAGGATCTCATCGCGGAAGCGCGCCACCAGTGCATCCTCCTGCCACTCCGGCCGCTGGCTCAGCGCATACATGGCGGCGCGCGCCTCGGCGCCCTCGCCCACGCACTCGAACGGCTTGTGGTCTTTGTATTCCAGCAAGGCATCGAAACCGGCTGCCTGTGTCTCGTCGTCGAGCAGATTGCGGCCGAAGATCGCCAGCAGGCGCGGCTTGGGCAGGAACGGCGCCAGCGCGAGGAACACGAAATGGCACTTCGGGCACTGCCCGCACCAGCGGTCGGCCGGCTTGGGACCCAGCAGCTTGAAATTGCGGTTGCAGCTGGAGAACGCGTCGAAATACGGTGTGAGCTTCGCGAACGCGCGGGTGATCGCCAGTTCCGAGTAGGGACGCAGCAGCGAGCAGTAGTCGAGGTCGGCGGCCACGTGGCTGTGCAGCCAATCGCCGAGCAATTGCTCGAAGGCGTAGCCCTTGCTCCACTGATGATTCACCTGCTGGCCGTCGTACTCCAGCGTGGCGGCCGAGGCGGAGCGTTCGTTGGCGAAGGCGATCGAGTCGTGGCCATAGAGGATCGCGGCCACCGCGAGGATCACCGAGTTCACCGCGGTCACCGGGATGTGCCCGTTCCACGCGCCACGCTGGTTGAGCTCGAACAGCGCCGGCGCCAGCTCGCGCTGGATGTTCAGCGTGGGCAGGCCGGTGCGCGCGGCGCAGGCGGCGATGAGGGCGGAGTTGCCGACCCATACGGCAGTGGCGTCGCCGCTGATGGACTTGATCGCTTCTACCGCGACGAGGGAATCCTTGCCGCCGCCGATGGGAACCAGGGTGCGGTGCGGCAGGCCCAGCGCTTTCGCCGCAGGCTGGCTGGCGCCGCCGCGCCGGCTTTCCCTTTTTGTTTCCGCGCCAAGGCGCGGAAAGTTGACTCGTCCACGCAGATCGAGTCCGTTGCGATACGCGAACTCGGCCAGGCCGTGCAGGTACAGCGCGTCGAGCAGGTCGGCGGTGGCGTCGTCCAGCGGGCCGTCGGCAACCTCGATCTTCGGCGGTACCCCGGCCTTGTAGTAGCTCACGCCGGCGACCAGGTGCAGCAGCTTCAGTGCCGCATCGAAGGCCGCCTGCCGCTCGCGCGGCAGCGCCGGCGCATGCGGAAAGCGGATGCGCTCCACCATCGGCTCGCCGTCGTCGAAGGCATAGGCCAGTTCGGCCACGCCGTCGGCGTAGCGTGCGTGCAGGAAGCGGAACACCTGGGTCAGGCGTGGTTGGATGGTAGTCGTCACTCTCTCGATACTCCGCTAGCCCTGCTCCCTCTCCCCTCCGGGGAGAGGGTTGGGGTGAGGGGCCGGGCTTGCCAAGGCTTCCAGGATCACCTCAAGCACGCCCTCGATATTCGTCAGTACGTCATTGTCCCAGAAACGCAGCACGCGGTAGCCCATGGATTCCAGTTTGTACGTACGTGCTTCGTCATATGCCAGCTGTTCGCCATATTGTCCGCCGTCCAATTCCACGATCAGCGCAGCATCGGGACAGAGGAAATCGGCGATGTAGCGGTCGACCTCGTGCTGACGGCGGAACTTCCAGCCCTGCAGCTGGCGGTTGCGCAGGCGGTGCCAGAGTTTTTGTTCGGTATCGGTTTGATTCGTGCGCAAACGCCTCGCTCGATCCACGTTCAGGCGTTTCATCCTTGAAACCTCCGTTCCATTGGCAGTCACTTCGCGAGCACCCGCCCCTCACCCCAACCCTCTCCCCAACGGGGAGAGGGAGAAAAGCGGCGTCAGGCGTCGATCACGACTTCCTCAGTCTCGCCGCGCAGGTTGTACGGCGAAGACATGACCTTGCCGTAGGCGCCAGCCTGGGCGATCAGGATCACATCGCCTTCCTGCGGCTCCGGCAGGCGGCGGTCGCTGCCCAGCACATCGCCGCTCTCGCAGATCGGGCCGACCACCTGGAACAAGCCGGTGGCAGGTTCGTCGAGGCGGCTGAGGTTGGCGATCTCGTGCCAGGCGTCGTACAGCGCGGGGCGGATCAGGCTGTTCATGCCGGTGTCCACGCCGAGGTAGCGCCAGCTACCCTTGCCCTTGGTCTGGGTGACGCGCGCCAGCAGCACGCCGGCGTCGGCCACCAGATAGCGCCCCGGCTCCATCCACAGCTGGTAATGCGGGTACGCCGCCTTGACCTGGCGCAGTACCGCGTCCAGCGCGGCGATGTCCAGCTTCGCCTCGCCCGGATGCGAAGGCACGCCGAGACCGCCGCCGATATTGAGGAAGGCGATGCTGCCGATACGTTCGGCGAGGCTGGCGAGCTGGCTGAACACCTCGCCCCAATGCCTTGCATCGAGCACGCCCGAACCCAGGTGGGCGTGCAGGCCGCGCACGGTGACACCGTGCGCATCGGCGTGCCGCAGGAAGACGTCCAGCTGCTCCAGCGGCAGGCCGAACTTGCTGCCACTGCCGCCGGTGCGCACCTTTTCGTGGTGGCCGAGGCCGCGGCCGAGGTCCACGCGCAGCGAGATCTCGCGGCCACGGAACAGCTCGCCCCAGTGTTCGATCGGATGCAGCGCATCCAGCGTGATGGTGGCGCGCGTCGCCAGACCGCGTTCGAAGTCCTCGCGCGAGGCGAAGTTCGGCGTGAACAGCAGCGGCACGCTTTCCGGCACCGCCGCCGACACCGCGTCCAGTTCGCCCGGCGACACGCATTCGAAGGCGAAACCTTCCGCGGCGAGCGCGCGCAGGATCGCCGGATGCGTGTTCGCCTTCACCGCGTAGTGCAGCCGGTCCACCACCGACAGCGATTTCAGCTCGCGTGCCTGGGCGCGCACGGTGGGCAGGTGGTAGACGTAGCGCGGCGTGGCCTCGGCGGCGATGTCGAGCAGACGCTGGCGCTGTGCCGGCTGGTGCCACCATGCGGCGGACATGGCCACTTCGCCGCTGCCATACAGGTGCTGCCAGCTGGGGCCGAACAGCACACTGTCATCGGTGCGCAGCGCGCCAGCGGCGATCAGCAGCTCGTGCAGATGCGGCAGCAAGTCGTCCACCACATCCTCGTCCACCACGAAGGTGAGGTTGAGGTTGTTCGACGACTGCGAGATCAGGTGCACGCGCAGCTGGTCGAACTCGGCCAGCACGCTGGACAGCGTGTGCAGCATCGAGCGCATGCCGCGGCCGACCAGGGTGATCGCGGCGCAGGGCGCGATCACCTTTACCCGGCACACCTTGGCGAGGT
Source organism: Dyella agri (assembly GCF_044904705.1). Taxonomy (NCBI): domain Bacteria; kingdom Pseudomonadati; phylum Pseudomonadota; class Gammaproteobacteria; order Lysobacterales; family Rhodanobacteraceae; genus Dyella; species Dyella agri. The sequence continues at coordinate 379,731 of NZ_JADIKL010000002.1, read as the reverse complement.
CGCCGGCCAGCGCGGCGATCGCGTCGGAGTCCAGCAGGTTCTCGGTGGGGTCCAGCGACACGGTGACGTTGGTCTCGGCCGAGCCGATCAGGTCCACCGACAGGCCGTGCTGCTTGAAGTGCGCGAACACGTCGGCGAGGAAGCCGACCTGCTGCCACATGCCCACCGACTCCATCGACACCAGGGTGATGCCCTTGCGTGCGCTGATCGCCTTCACCGACGGCGCATGGTCGCGCACCTCGGGGCCGATCACCGTGCCTTCCAGCTCGGGGCGGTTGGTGTCCTTCACCAGCAGCGGTACGCGCGGCTCGCGCAGCGGCGACAGGCAGCGCGGATGCAGCACCTTGGCGCCGGTGGAGGCGATTTCCTGCGCCTCTTCGTAATCCAGCTTCTGCAGCAGGCGCGCGCCCGGCACCTGGCGCGGGTTGGCGGTGAACATGCCGGCCACGTCGGTCCAGATCTCCACGCGCGCCGCCTTCAGCAGCGCGCCGAAGTAGGACGCCGAGGTGTCCGAGCCGCCACGACCCAGCAGCACCGTGCGGCCTTCGCTTTCGCGTGCGATGAAACCCTGGGTGATGAACACCTCGCCCTGCGTGGCAAGGCGCGCGTTGAGCGCGGGATCGGGGCGGGCCTCGACCATCGCCGACAGCAGACGGGTACGCTCGTTCTGGTTCGGCAGCGCGGCAGCGGCGAGGCAGTCGCGTGCGTCCAGCCAGCGCGTGGGCAGCCCGCTCTCGCTGAGGAAAGCCGCGCCCAGCGCGCTGGACATCAGTTCGCCATGCGCCTGCACCAGCGCCGACCAGGCCAGCTCGCCCAGCCGCGCCGGGCCTTCCGCGGCCAGCACGGCCAACTCGTCCAGGCGCGCGCCGAGCGTGGCCGGCAGCGGCAGCTGCATATGCGCGAGCAGGTCGTAGTGGCGTTGCGCAATCGCGCCGGCCGCCGCCTTGCGTTTGCCCTGGCCGCCCTCGCCGCACAGTTGTTTCAGCGCGTCGGTGATGCCGGTGAGCGCGGACACGACCACCAGCACGCGCGCGCCTTCGGCGCGTCGGCTGGCGACCAGCTCACGGATGTTCTGCCAGCGCGGCAAGGTGGCGACACTGGTGCCGCCGAACTTCATCACGATCCAGGGGGCGTCCGCAGGCAGCGGCGCGGGGGCGTTGGGATTCACGGGTCTCTTGGGTGGTTGGCGGGGAAATAATCCCGCCAGTGTTGCGCTGCGGCAAGCCGAATGCAACTGTACCGCCATGCGCTTGCGTTTGGACGTCCATACGTCCACATCGCGCGGCACCCGGCGGCTGGCCGCGGCGCTGCTAGACTGCGCGCTCGAAGGAACGGAGCCCGCCTGCGCATGAGCAACCAGACCCCTGCCCTTGCGCACGGTGCCGCTGCGCTTCAGGCCCTGCCCGAGGCGGTCCTGGCCATGGCGGCCGCCCTGCTCACCCTGGCCTGCGCCCAGTGGCTCGCCCCCGGCCCCGGCAGCGCGGTACTGGCGGTGGTACTGAGCCTGTCGCTAGCCCGCAGCCGGCTCGACCGCGATCGCCGCGGCCGGCTGGAAGCGGCCGTCGCCCTGCCGCTGGTGGGCCTGGCGGCCACCGGCGTCGGTCTGCTGCTGCGCGATGCGCCCTGGCTCGGCGCCGCCGCGTTCACCCTCGGCGTTTCCGCGTCGGTATGGCTGCGCCAATTCGGCGAGCTGGCGCGGCGCGCCAGCCGGCTGATCGCACTGCCGTTCGTAGCCGTGCTCACCGTGCCGCACCTGTCCGGCGTGCAGCGCGGCCCATTGCCCGCCGTGCTGGTGCCGGTAGCGGTGGCGCTGCTGGCGCTGGCCTGGGTGTCGTTGCTGGACGTGCTGGGCCGGCGACTGCGCCTGTTGCCGGACATGCTGCCGGCGCACCGCCCACCTGCCGCACCGGCCCGGACCAGCCCCGGCCGGATGCGGCCCTCGGCCACCACGCGCATGGCGCTGCAGATGGCCGTGGCGCTGGCCATCGCCTTCGCTGTGGGGCACGCCGGGTTCGGCAGGCACTGGCCGTGGGTGGTGCTGACCGCGTTCATCGTGCACAGCGGCAATCGCGGCCGGCTGGAGGTGGCGTACAAGAGCCTGCTGCGCCTGGGCGGCGCGGCCGGCGGCACGCTTGCCGCGGCCTTGCTGGCCGCGCCGGCCGGCACGCACGGCAGCGGTACCGCGGCGATGGTCTTGCTTGCGGTGTTTCTGGGCAGCTGGCTGCGCCCGCTCAACTACGCGTGGTGGGCGCTGTGCGTCACCGTGGCACTGGCCTTGTTGCAGAACTACGCCGGACTGCCCGCGACCTCGGAAATGACGCTGCGGCTGGCGGCGATCGCCACCGGCGCCGCGATCGGCGTGGCCGTGGGCTGGCTGGTGCTGCCGGTGCCTTCCACCGGCGTGCTGCGCCGGCGGATGGCCGATGCGCTGGCCGCACTGGGCGAGGCGCTGGACCCGGCGATCACGCCGCGCAGACCGGCGCACTTCGTTCATGCGCTCAATGCGGTGGTGTCGCTGGCGCCGGCCTTCCGCGCTGCCCGCATGCTCGGCCTGCGACCGCGCTGGCGCCAGCCGGCGGACTGGATCGAGGCGCTGGCCGGCTGTCGTGCGCCTGCGCTGACCTTGATCGAACAAGGCGCCACGCCGGGCAACGTGCGGCGCGCGGTCGGTGCGGCGCGACAGGCCTTGCGCGAAACGGAACGACTGTTGCCGGCGCTGCTTGCGCTGCGCGAGGCAATGGAAGCAGCGTGCGCGCAGCACGGGGTGGCCTTGCGGGAGGACGCCTCAGTCGCGCAGGCGCGGTGATTCGCTTCGGTGCTCCGCTGCAAGCGATGGGCGGCGGCGAAGGTGGGCTTACCTGAAAAGCCCTATCGCGCAAGTCCCGCACCCTCTCCTCAATCCTCTCCCGGAGGGAGAGGAGGCAAAAGCGTGCGCTGCGCTCCGAATCAGCCCGCTCGCGAGCACCCGCCCCTCACCTCAATCCTCTCCCCGATGGGGAGAGGAGGTAAAAACATGCGCTGCGCTTCGAACCAGCTCGCTCGCAAGCACTCGCCCTCACCTCAACCCCCTCTCCGGCGAGGAGAGGAGGCGAAGCTGTGCGCTGTGCGCACGGCTTTTATTCGATGACTACGGGGATTTTGCCGATCTTCGCGCGCCATTCCTTCGGCCCGGTCTGGTGCACCGAGGTGCCCGAGCTGTCCACCGCCACGGTCACCGGCATGTCCTTCACCTCGAACTCGTAGATCGCCTCCATGCCCAGGTCTTCGAAGGCCAGCACCTTCGATGCCTTGATCGCCTTTGACACGAGGTAGGCCGCGCCGCCCACCGCCATCAAATAAACGGACTGGTGCTTCTTGATCGCCTCGATCGCGGCCGGGCCGCGCTCCGCTTTGCCGACCATGCCGAACAGGCCGGTCTGCGCCAGCACCTGCTCGGTGAACTTGTCCATGCGGGTGGCGGTGGTGGGGCCGGCCGGTCCGACGACCTCCTCGCGCACCGGGTCGACCGGGCCGACGTAGTAGATGAAGCGGCCGTTGAAATCCACTGGCAGCGACTCGCCCTTGTTGAGCATCTCCACCATGCGCTTGTGCGCGGCGTCGCGGCCGGTGAGCAGCTTGCCGTTGAGCAGCAGCACTTCGCCCGGCTTGAAGCTGGCGACCTCTTCCTTGGTGATGGTGTCGAGGTTCACCCGGCGTGCGTTCTGCGGGTTGTAGGTGAGCTTGGGCCAGTCTTCCAGCGAGGGCGGATCCAGCGTCGCCGGACCCGAGCCGTCCAGCGTGAAGTGCGCGTGGCGGGTGGCCGCGCAGTTCGGGATCATCGCCACCGGCAGGTTGGCCGCGTGGGTCGGGTAGTCCTTGATCTTGATGTCGAGCACGGTGGTGAGGCCGCCCAGGCCCTGCGCGCCGATGCCCAGCGCGTTGACCTTCTCGTACAGCTCGAGGCGCAGCTCTTCGACGCGGTTCTGCGGGCCGCGCGCGATCAGCTCCTGGATGTCGATGTGTTCCATCAGCGACTCCTTCGCCAGCAGCATCGCCTTCTCCGCGGTGCCGCCGATGCCGATGCCAAGCATGCCCGGCGGGCACCAGCCGGCGCCCATGGTCGGCACGGTCTTGAGCACCCAGTCCACGATGGAGTCGGAGGGGTTCAGCATGACGAACTTCGACTTCGCCTCCGAGCCGCCACCCTTGGCGGCCACGATCACCTCGACGGTGTCGCCCGGCACCACCGACACGTTCACCACCGCCGGCGTGTTGTCCTTCGTGTTGAGGCGGCGGCCGGCCGGGTCGGCCAGCACGCTGGCGCGCAGCTTGTTGTCCGGATGGTTGTAGGCGCGGCGCACGCCTTCGTTGACCATGTCCTCCACGCCCATGGTGGCATCGTCCCAGCGCACGTTCATGCCGATCTTCAGGAACACGGTGACGATGCCGGTGTCCTGGCACAGAGGGCGATGGCCCTCGGCGGCCATGCGCGAGTTGATCAGGATCTGCGCCATCGCATCCTTCGCGGCGGGCGACTCCTCGCGCTCGTACGCAGCAGCGAGGCTCTTGATGTAGTCGACCGGGTGGTAATAGCTGATGTACTGCAGGGCGTCGGCGACGGACTGGATCAGGTCGGCTTGCTTGATGGCGGTCATGGCGATGGCTTCGGCGGGGATGAGGGGCGCTGCAGCCGTGGACCGGCGGCGCCAACTCCCTATTGTGCCGCAGCCCGCACGCGCACCCAAACTTGCGATTCTGGCGCGCAATTTCCTGCGGTACTACCGGCGCCCGATGCCCCGCAGTAGGCTCACAAGGCGGCGCAACGCCAGTCGTCAGGGGAGACCGACGACGTCGCTGGGGAAACCCAGATTTCAGACGAAACGCTCTTGCGGATCGACCGGAAGGCGCCGCGGCGATATGCCGTCGCCCGTGCACGCCTGAATTGCTTGCCATCAGGAGAAAGTGCCATGTTCGCGAAGCTGCATCGCAAATCCCTGGCCAGCTGCCTCGCCCTGCTGTTTGCAGGCGTGGGCAGTACCACACTCGCCGCCGACGTGCGGCCAAGCATCGACATGGGCGTGGCCACTTCGAGCCAGCCCGTGCATGTCACCTTGATGCTGAAGCTGCGCAACGAGGCGGCGCTGCAGGATTACATCCGGCAGACCATCACCCCCGGCAGCGCGCACTATCGCCAGTTCCTCAGCACCGGCGAGTTCGCCAGCCAGTACGGCGCCAGCGACGCGGACATCGCGCGGGTGCAGGCGTTCCTGCAACAGCACGGCCTGAGCGGCCAGGTGCTGGCCAACCATCTGGCGATCGAGACCAACGGTACGCTTGCCCAGTTCAGTGCGATCTTCCAGACACCGATCCACGACTACGTCTCGGCCACCACCGGCCGGCGTTTCCATCGCCCCGCCACGGCGCCGCAGATGCCGGCGGCGCTGGCAGGCAGCGTGATCTTCGCCAGCGGACTCAGCAACGAACGGCAGTTCCTGTCGCACCGCATCCGCGCGCCGCAGTTGCCGGCATCGCCGCAGCAACCGCTCACGCTGAGGGCATTGAGCAAGAGCGCCAGCGGCAACCCCACCGCCACCGGTCAACCGGGCAGCTACACCGTGGGCGACGTGGCCGATCTCTACAACATCAATCCGCTGTACCAGCACGGCATCAGCGGCAAAGGCGCGACGGTGGCGATCGTGACCTTGTCCGACTTCTATCCGGCCGACGCGCAGACCTACTGGGACGCCATCGGCCTGGCCACCAAGCCGAACCGCATCACCCAGGTGCACGTGGACGGCGGCGGCGCCATCGACGGCGGCAGCGGCGAAACCGCGCTGGACGTGGAGCAGTCCGGCGGCATCGCGCCGTACGCGAACATCATCGTGTACGACGCGCCGAACGCCGGCAACGGTTTCATCGACGCGTTCGCCAAGGCGGTTTCCGACAACAAGGCGGACAGCATCTCCACCAGCTGGGGCGCGCCGGAGATCTACAACTTCGCCGCACTGCAGACGCCCGGCGCCAGCATCACCGACACGACCGACGTGGGCGATCTGCGCGCCTTCCACCAGACCCTGATGGAAGCCGCCGTGCAGGGGCAGTCGGTGTTCGCCGCCTCCGGCGATTCGGGCGCCTACGACACCGTGCAGGGACTGGGCACGGGTACCGGCCCGGGCCAGTTCAATGCACCGCTGACGGTGGATTCACCCGCCTCCGATCCGTACATCACCGCCGCCGGCGGCACCACGGTGCCCTACTCCTTCAGCTTCGGCAGCGGCCCGGTGGCCTCGGTCAAGCAGGAAAGCGTGTGGGGCTGGGACTATCTGCAGTCCTACCTCGATGCCTACGCCCCGATCGCCGGCGGCTGGCACGCCGTGCTGTTCTCGACCGGCGGCGGCGGCGGCGTCAGCGTGTATTGGCGGGAGCCGATCTACCAGTGGCTCACCCGCGGCATCCGCCGCAGCGAGCGCAACCAGTCGCTGGTCTACAACGATCCCAGCGCCGGCCCCACCCCGCTGCTCGACCTGCCCGCCAATTTCCGCGGCCGCAACGTGCCGGACATCGCGCTGAATGCCGATCCGGAGAGCGGCTACATCGTGGTATCCACCACTGACGGCGGCGTGGTCCAGGAAGGCGGCACCAGCTTCGTGGCGCCCCAGCTCAATGGCGTCAGCGCCCTGCTCGCGCAGAGCACGGGCCATCGCGTGGGCTTCTGGAACCCGCAGGTATACCTGCTGCAGAACATCTTCGGCTATGGCCCGTGGTCGGCCTTCAACAGCGTGAAGGCGGGCGACAACTGGTTCTACTACGGTGCGCCGAACTACACGCCGGGTGCCGGTATCGGCACGCTCGACGTCGCCAACCTCAACCTGTTCCTCGGCGGTCGCTGAGAGCCTGCTCAATCTCTCCACATAGCCCGCGGAGACGTCGAACAGGCTCCGAGGCCGCAGTTTCGCCGGGACGACGGCCGCGCAAGCGGCCGTCGTCGTTTCCGGCAGGCCGGCCCATTCAGCGCCGCGCATTCCTATGCCGGCCGCGGCAATGCGACAATGCGCGGATACGGTTGAGGAGATTTCGCATGGCGCCAGCCCAAGCCCACGGTGTGCCGGTCGTTCCGGACAGCAGCATCGTGCCCGAGGCGGCGCGCAACGGCATCGGCATCGAGGTCAACGGCGAGCACTTCGTCCATACCGGCGATCCGCAGATGCCGCTGCTGTGGTATCTGCGCGACGTGCTCTGGCTCACCGGCACCAAATACGGCGGCGCCCATGGCGAGAACGGCGCCGACCTGGTGCTGCTGGACGGCAAGCCGGTATCCGCGATCACCCAGCCGATGGCCAAGCTCGACGGCAGGCGCATCACCACGGTGGAAGGCCTGGCCGCCAACGACGGCGCCTTGCACCCGCTGCAACAGGCTTTCATCGACGAGGACGCGATCGGCTGCGGCTACTGCACGCCGGGCTGGCTGATCGCCGGCATCGACCTGCTGAAGCGCAAGCCGCAACCCACCGACGCCGACATCGACCAGTTGTCCAACACCTGCCGCTGCGGCTGCCAGACCCGGGTACGCGCCGCGATCAAGCGCGTCGCCGCCGGCAAGGTGGGCCAGGCATGAGTGCGAACAGCTCGAACGGCATCCGGCTGTCGCGCCGGCGCTTCCTGCAGATCCTCGCCGGCACCGCCGGCGCGCTGGTGGTGGGCGTGCGCCTGGCCGAGGCCAGCGAGCCGCCGCTGCCGCCGGAATGGCTGGGCAACCACTTCCACGAGCTCGGTGCCTACGTGCGCATCGACGTCGAAGGCAACGTGCTGATCGGCGCGCGCGACCCCGATACCGGCACCGGCGTCGCCACCGCGCTGCCGATGATCATCGCCGACGAACTGGACGCCGACTGGAACCGGGTCAACGTGGTGCACCTGGGCCTCGGTGTCGGCGCCGCCGACAACGGCCAGCCGCAATGGAGCTACGGCCGCCAGCGCGGCGGCACCGGCGATTCCATCCCCGCCGCCTGGAGCGACCTGCGCCAGGCCGGCGCGCTCGCGCGCTGGCTGCTCACCCAGGCCGCCGCTCGCCGGCTCGGCATCGCCGCGGATCGCCTGCGCTGCGAGGCCGGCACAGTGATCGCGCCGGACGGCCGCCGCGTCACCTACGGCAGCCTGGTCGACGACGCCAGCAAGCTCGACCTGCCCAAGCAGGCGCCGCTGCCCAAGTCGCCCGAGCGCTACACCTTGATCGGCAAGCCGGTGGGCGACGTCAACGCGCACGCCATCGTCACCGGCCAGGCGAAGTACGCGATCGACCACCACGAGGCCGAAGCACTGGTCGCCGTGCTGCTGCACAGCCCATGGCAGGACGGCTCGCTGGAGCGCATCGACACCACCCCCGCGCTGGCGGTGAAAGGCGTGGTGAAGGTGATGCAGCTCAAGCCCGAGCCTGGCCAGCTGCCGGGCCACACCGTGATCGCACCCGCGGTGGCGGTGCTGGCCGAAAATACCTGGGCCGCGCTCGAAGGCCGCGACAAGCTCAAGCTGCAATGGAAACCCGGCGCCGGCGCCGAAGCCAGCAGCGGCGCACTGGAGCAGCAGGCCACCAGCTTGCTCGACGGCGACACCGCGCCCACCACGCGCGTGCGCGACGACGGCGACGTGGAGAAGGTCGGCAAGCATGCCGCGCGCCGTTTCGAGGCCAGCTATTACCAGCCCTGGCTGGCGCACGCCTGCCCGGAGCCGATGAACTGCCTTGCACGCATCGACAAAGACCGCGCCAGCCTGGTGCTGCCCACCCAGGCGCCGCAGCAGGCCTGGGCGGTGGTGCAGCGCCTCACCGGGCTCGCCCCCGACCAGATCGAGATCCGCGTGCCGCGCGTGGGCGGCGGCTACGGTCGCCGGCTCGACCACGACTATGTGGCCGAAGCAGTGATGCTGGCCAAGGCGGTGCAGAAGCCCGTGCGCCTGCTGTGGACCCGCGACCAGGATTTCGCCAACGACTGGTACCGCTCGGCCTGCATGCACAAGATCAGCGCGACCATCGACGGCAAGCGCAACCTGGTCACCTGGAACCAGCGCCTGGCCAGCGCCTCCGCGCTCAGCGGGCGCGGCGTGCCCGCCGACCGGCTGTGGAGCTCGGAAGTGCAGCCCGACCAGCTGCCTGCCGGCCTGGTGCCGAATTACCGCAGCGACTGGTACGCGCTGGAATCCTCGCTGCCGCGCGGCCCGCACCGCGCGATGCCACACCTGTCCAACGCGTTCGCGGTGGAAAGCTTCGTCGACGAGATCGCACACCAGCTGCGCGAGGATCCGCTGAAGACCCGCCTGCGCCTGATCGGCGAGCCGCGCACGATCGCCTTGAAGAACGGCGGCGTGCTCGATACCGACCGCCTGCGCAACGTGCTGCAGCTGGTCGCTGACCGCATCGGCTGGAAGAACTGGCTGCGCAGCGTCAACGGCCTCGGCATCGCCTGCTGGGCGATGGACGGTGCCTACGTGGCGCACGCCATCGAAACCTCTCTGCAGGGCGACAAGCTCGGCATCGAGCGCGTCGTCTGCGCGGTGGACGTGGGCCGGGTGATCAACCCACTCGGCCTCGAAGGCCAGGTCGCCGGCGCCACGCTGGATGCGCTCTCCACCGCGCTCAATCTCGCCATCACCTACAAAGACGGCCAGATCCAGCAACGCGAATGGAAGGACTACCCGCTGGGCAGCATGGCCTTGCTGCCCAACGCCGTGGAGGTGATCACCGTTCCCGACGACGGTCGCCCGCCCACCGGCGCCAGCTTCCTCGCCATGCCCACGGCCGCTCCTGCGCTCGCCAATTCGGTATTCCGCGTCAGCGCGGTGCGCGTGCGCCGCTTGCCGCTGATGAAGGAATTCCTGCGGATGCTGTGAAGCGTTCCGCCGCGGCCGGCTTCCGGCCGTGGCGGAGGGCCGCGGCTTGACCTGCCTCAGCTCCGTTGCGAGCCGTACGCGCCGACGGGGCGCAGATAGAGCTCGCCATGCGCGGCATCGATGATCCAGTTGAACCGCTTGAGCACGTCGCCGCCGATCACGCTCATCCGTTGCGCTCCGATCTGGCCGGCGAAGAAGCCCGCCTGCACGTCCGCCAGCTGCGTGCCGCCGAGCGCGAAAGCCGGCAGCACCGCCTTGCGCACCTTGATCGCATGGCCGAAGGAATCCTTCAGCACCGTCTCGTCAACGATCCTGAGCTTCTTGTCGATCCCCGTTTCCGCCACGAAGGCATCGTCCAACAGCACGCCACCGGCATAGCCGGAGTGCAACAGGAACAGGTGCGGGTATGCCACGCCGTCGATCACGCAATCGGCGCGGACGAACATGCTGCCGTTATGCGCTTCGAACGCCAGCTTCCTGAAACCGGCCACCTCGGCCGGAAGCCGCTCGTACAGCACGATGCGCCGGCGCTCGAAATCGATCTCGACGATCTTGCCGCGAAACAGGTCCAGGCCGAACTTGCCGTCGGTCCCATGACCGGAGTTCTTGTCCTCCCAGACCGTGACGTCCTTCCACTCCCGGCCCGCGATCCGCAAACGGTTGCCGGTGCTGTAGCGGGATGTCTCGCTGCCGCCCCAGCTCTTCACGCTGTCCGCGCGATCGAAGCGGAGGCTGGTCGAACGGCGCACGGCCTCCTCGGTCAAGGTCACGTCGGTCGCCGCGGTGTGCAGCATCAGGTCCAGCGAATCGGTGCCGTTGAGTTCCGCCTTGACGACCATGTTGTTCTGCGCGGTCAGGACGAAGGGAATGATCTCCGGCGCGGCGTCCGCGCTTGCCGGCGAACTGCGCTGCATCCCGCCCGCGCAAGCCGACAGCGCAAGCCCCGCGACCATGCACAGAACCGCCAAGCTGTATCGACGACGCATGTGACCCCCTCGATCCATGGTGTTTGTCACGCCCGCAACCGGCCTAGCGAAGCAAAGATGCCAACCCGGCCATCGCGATCGAACACAGGCATCAGGCGTCGCTCATTGTCATTCCCCCAGCCGGTTCAATGGAACTGGTCGCTGGCCGGCACCCAGGAGCTGGACGAGGCGGCAGGCAGGTAGCGCTTCACTACCGGCCCGCTCGGCGGACAGCCGGGCGGCAACGGGCCGCCGGCGACGCGCGCCTCGGCGCACTGCACGCTGTTGTCCAACGCCACGTGCGCGGGTGCCGCTGCGCTCGCCGCGGACGCCGGCGGCGGCACGCTGGGCACGCTGCCGCCGGGCAGGTCTGGCAGATTGAGTCGGTCGTAGACCTTCTGCGCCACCGGCGCCGGCGGCGGATCGGCGCCACCGCAGCCCAGCAGCGCCACCGGCACCAGCGGCATCACCTGGCACTTGATGCGGATGCCGCGCGGCAGGTGGAAGGTGTGCTGCATCGTGGTCTTTTCCGCCGCGTGGCGCAGCGCGGTATCCACCGAGCTTTCGCCCTTGGGCGTCCAGTAGGGGTCGAAGCGCGTGGGCTTGTAGTTGACGCCGTTGATCTGGTGGCGCATGACCGTGGTGTCGCCGGTCGGCTTGAGCTGGACGAAGTCCGGCACGTTGCCCGGTGCTTCGCCGGGTGGCGGCGCGCCCGTGGCGGCGGTACCCGCACCCAGCCCTTCATGCGCCCCCGGCTGCTCACCCTCACCCTTGCCGGCCGCACCCTCGGTGGCGTGGCCCAGGCCATGCGATGTCGGCGGGCCTTTGCCGTGCACGGTGGCCGTTTCGACACCGTTGGTCTCACCTTGCGGCTCGCCGGGACGGGCGTTGTCGTTGCCCTGCGGGTTTGCGTTCGGCGCCGTGCTGACATCTGGTGCGGCGGTTTCGCCCGCCTTGCCGGCGGCCTCGCTCGTAGCGTTCGCCGCGGTCGACTGCGCTGCCGACGCGTTCGATGCGCTGGCTGCCGCCGTGCTCGCGTCGGACGACACGGCGACCGGCGCCAGCTGGCTGATCCGGGTGAGTGCCTGGTCGTTGGCGATCTTGATTGTGGCCTTGGGTGCCGGCGTCACGCTGGGCGTGGCAGTCGCAGCTTGCGGGATCGCAGCGAGCGGCTGTTCTTCCGGCACTTCGACCGGTGCCGGCGCCTGCAGCTTCGGCAGATGCCGCGGCACGCTAGGCGCAGGCACGCTGAGCGAGGCCTGCAGGCTTACCTGCGGCGCAGCCTGCGCCGGCAGCGGCACGGCTTGCAGTTCGGGCGCGGGCGGAGCCGCAGGCAGATCCACCCGCACTGGCTGCACGATGGTCGGCGCCGGGGTGTTCGGCGCCACGCGATCCAGCGCCACGCTGGGTGGCGCGATCACCGGCGGCGCCTGCGGCGGCAGCTTCGGCAAGGCCAGCGATGGCGGCGGCGGCATCGGCTGATTGCCCTCGACCTGCGGCGCGCGCACGGGTTGCGGCTGGAACTTCGGCGGCACCGGCGGCTGTAGCGTGGGCTTGGGCAGGTCCACCGGCGGCGGCTGGTTCGCCAGCGGCACCGGTTGCAACCGCGGCGTGGGCGCTGGCTGCGGCACGCTGGGCGGCGGAACCGGTGCCGCTGCCCTCTTTGCGCGCGGCGCGGCTGTTGCCTGCGCGGCGACGGCGGGCGGGCTGGGCGACTTGCGCGCGGCGCTGGCGCTCGCGGCGCGACGCGCCCCCGGATTCGCCGCTGCGTGGCCTTGATGCACCGGTCCTGTCTGGCGCGGCGGCTCGCCCTTCGGCGGCGGTGGCGGCGCGAGTTCGGGCAACTCGATGAAATGCGCCTGCAACTGCGCCGGCTTCGCTTCGCCGGGCGGCGGCGGCTCCCAGGCCGGCCCGAGAATGAAGGCAAACAGGAAGAACACATGTATCAGCATGCTGCCGACGACGGCCAGCACGCGCCGCCAGAGCACTCGCGGCTGCTCGTCGCGCCGCGTGCGCTGGATACGCAGGCGCGACGCGGTCGCCAACGGCGAGTTCAGCAATACCTGCGACGGCCGCTGGTTGGGCGGGCGCGACGCGTTCGGGTCCGTGGGCAGCGGCATGTGGCGAGTGTAGCGGGCGCTACCGCAACTTCTATTGCTGCCCCGCCGCCTGCTTTGCCTGCTTCGCACGTTGCTCGCGCATCTCCTCGTCCACCGCGCGGATCGGCGTGTCGCTGGGGCAGCCTTCGGCCAGCGGTTTGCCGGCGCGGTACAAGGCGATGCATTCGGACAGCGGCGGCGGCTTCGGCGTGTTCAGGCCAGGCGCCAGTGGCCGGGCCGGCGCCATGTTCAGGCGCACGTCGCCGTCCTTCGGCGGCGGTGGTGGTGGCGGGTCGCCGCCACAGCCGCCCGCCAGCGCCGCCAGCGCCACCGCGCAATGGATGTGGATGCCGCCGGGCAGATGGAAGGTGTGCTTCACCGTGGTCTTGTCCACGGCCTTCTGCAGCGCGTCGTCGATGCTGTTGGTCGTGCCGTTGCCCCAGTCCTTCTCGAAGCGGGTGGCCTGGTATTTCACCGGGTTGTTGTGCTGCATGATGCGGGTATCGCCCTGCGGCAGGTGCTGCACGTATTCGGGCAACGGCGCGGTACTGGCGGCGGCCGGCAAGATGATCTGGCCGTTGCGGTCGAACAGTCGCGGCGCGGCCACGCTGGCCGCGGGTGCAGGCGCGGGCAGTTGCACGCTCAACGCCTGCTTCGCCGCAGGTACGGTGGAATGCCGCGACGGCGCGCGCGGCGGAGGGGGTAGCGGCACGGGTGGCGGCGCCTTCGCGGCCGGCGCGGTGGCCGCGGGGATGAAACGCACCTCGAGCATGTCGGTGGCCGCAACGGCGTTGCCCGGCGGCAGCGGCGGCGGACGCATCGCCCGCCACACCACCACCGCGAACAGCAAATGCAGCAATCCGGTGACCAGCAACACCAGCCACGCCAGCCGGTACCCGCGCGAGGGTTCGCGCCAGCGCTGTCGGCGCAGCCGCGCGGCGGTGGCGATATCGAGCGCAAGCGCGCCGTCCCGGTCGGAGCCGGGCGGCGGCGTGGCGCGGGTTTCGGCCTGCATGCGGGGGACGATGGGGATACCTGTGCGCCGGTGGAAGGATGAGAAAGTATCAACGGCGCTGTTTGAACCGTACCCCCAAGACCGCGGCGAACGGCGACGGTTCCCGCGAACCGTCCCCAGCGTTGACGCGAGGCTAACCCCGCGGCGACGTACTATCGCCAAACTCACCCGCCATGACCGCCCCCGCGTCTGCGCCCGGACGACCATGACGGCCCGCCAGTCGCCACGCGCGGCTTTCGTGCGGCGCCGCTCATGCCACACGATGCCATGTCTTTAGCAGAGGAGGGTCGCATCGTGTCCTACAACACGGAAAGCATCCGCAATATCGCGCTCGCCGGCCACGCCGGCAGCGGCAAGACCACGCTGTTCGAGGCCTTGCTGCACGCCGGGGGCGTGATCCAGTCGCAAGGCTCGGTCGAGCGCGGCACCACGCAGTCGGACACCGACGCGCAGGAGAAAGCGCGCGGCCATTCCATCGACAGCTGCATCGCCGGCATCGACCGCGGCGGCTGCCACATCAATCTGATCGACACCGCTGGCTACGACGACTTCCGCGGCGGCACGCTCTCGGCCTTCGCCGCGGTGGAAACTGTGATGGTGGTGGTGAACGCCGTCAACGGCATCGAGCACAGCACGCGCCGCATGATGGAACACGCACGCACGCGCGGCCTCGCCCGCGTGCTGGTGATCAACAAGATCGACTTCGAGGGCGCCCATCTCAGCGCGCTGGTGGAAGCACTGCGCGAGGAATTCGGCCCCGAGTGCCTGCCGGTGAACCTGCCCGCGCAAGGCGGCAAGCAGGTGCTGGATTGCTTCTTCCACACCGAGGGCACCACCGATTTCTCCTCGCTGGCCACCGCGCACCAGCGCATCCTCGACCAGGTGGTGGAGATCAACGAGGCCACCATGGGCGCCTACCTCGACCAGGGCGAGGCCGCACTGAGCCGCGAGCAGTTGCACGACGCATTCGAGCAATGCCTGCGCGAGGGACATCTGGTGCCGATCTGCTTCGCCAGCGCGCGCAGTGGCGCGGGCGCGGCCGAACTGCTGGACATCGCCGACCGCCTGCTGCCGAATCCCGCCGAAGGCAACCCGCCGCCCTTCGTCAACGGCGAAGGCGAGGCGATCACCGTCAACGCCGACCCGACGCAACACGTGATCGCCGACGTGTTCAAGATCGTCAACGACCCCTTCGTGGGCAAGCTCGGCATCTTCCGCGTATGGCAGGGCACCGTACGCCGCGACGGGCAATTGCTCGTTGACGACGGCCGCAAGCCGTTCCGCGTGGGCCACCTGTTCCGGCCTAGTGCGAAGAACCACGTGGAGATCGAGCAGGCGGTGCCCGGCGACATCGCCGCGGTGGCCAAGGTGGAGGAGATCCACTACGACGCCGTGTTGCACGACGCGCACGAGGAAGACCGCATCCACCTCGCGCCGATGCGCTTCCCGCAACCGATGTTCGGCCTCGCGCTGGAACCCAAGCACAAGGGCCAGGAGCAGAAGCTGGCGAACGCGCTGGGCCGGCTGGCCGAGGAAGATCCCTGCCTGCGCATGGAGCACCACAAGGAACTCAACGAAACCGTGCTGCGCGGTCTCTCCGAACTGCATCTCAAGATCACGCTGGAACGCATGCGCGAACGCTACGGCGTGGAAGTCGTCACCCATCCGCCGCGCATCGCCTACCGCGAAACCATCGCCGCGCCGGCGGAAGGCCACCACCGCCACAAGAAACAGACCGGCGGCGCCGGCCAGTTCGGCGAAGTGTTTCTGCGCGTGGAGCCGCTGGAACGCGGCAGCGGCTTCGAATTCGTCGACGCGGTGAAGGGCGGCGTGATCCCCGGCACGTTCCTGCCCGCGATCGAGAAAGGCGTGCGTCAGGCAATGGAACGCGGCGCGGTGGCCGGCTACCCGCTGCAAGACCTGCGCGTCACCGTATACGACGGCAAATACCACCCGGTCGACTCCAAGGAAGTTGCCTTCGTCAGCGCGGGCAAGAAGGCCTTCCTCGACGCCGTGGGCAAGGCACGCCCCATCGTGCTGGAGCCCATCGTCGACGTGGAGGTGTCCATCCCCGAAAGCGACGTCGGCGACGTCACCGGCGGCCTCGCCGGCAAGCGCGCCCGCATCCTCGGCACCGACAGCCGGCGCGGCGGGGAGCTGATGATCCGCGCCCAGGCCCCGCTGGCCGAACTCACCGACTACCCCACCGAACTCAAGGCCATGACCGGCGGACGCGGCCGTTACAGCCTGGACCTAAGCCACTACGAGCCGGTGCCGGCGCCGGTGCAGAAGCAGCTCAGCGAGGCGTGGCGGCCGAAGCTTGAAGAGGACTAGCGGTCCATGGATGGACCGCTCGCGAATCAACGCGCGAATGCGCGTTGATCTGGCAGAGCCAGGTTCGGCCTTGGGCGGATTCGGCGAGTCGAAAACGGGCATGCGCCTTTGAAAAGCGTTGCCTCAGCCTTGGTCGAGTCTCGGACCTGCGGCCCGTGGAACCCTGATTTCGCCCGCTATCTCGGCAAAAGCCGGGATCCAGCAACTGTGAGCCGTTGGATGCCAATCAATCAGATCATTCCTGGTAATCCCTTGCCCCCATCAACCCCACTGAATAACCCGCCTTCCGCAGTCGCCCCGTGGCCTTGGAGCTCAGCATCACCAACACCAGCAGCCCAACCAACGGGACCAGCATCAGCAAAAGCAGGATGACTCGCCACCAAAGGGGATAGCTCAGGCCACACGCGATCTGGTAAATGCCAATCCAAGACATGACCAGGCATGCAAATACGAGCAGCAGGGAAATCGGACCGATCACGGTGCGAAGCGCCGCTGCCAGGAAGTACAGCAGGATCGCGTAGATCACCAGCTTCTGACCGGAAACCACATCGCCTAACGAGACGTTTGGCTTCTCCCGGACATCCACGACGGCGCCCGGACTCTGATACGGATTTTCCATGATCCCCCCCTGATCAGTTTTGAGTGAATGCGGGCAGCTAGGACGCTTGCCGTCTTGGACTCACACACATGTGTTCCCTACCCTGGCTGCACCACGGCACGCCCGACGGCTCTTAGCCCCAGGACTCACCGGCCAGCCGGCGGCTCCCACAGCTCCGCCTTGTTCCCCTCCGGGTCGATGACCCAGCCGAACTTGCCGAACTCGGACTCGTCGATCTTGTCGACGACGTTGCAGCCTTCGTTACGCAAGGCGGCAAGCAAGGCGTGCAGATCGGCCACCCGGTAATTGACCATGAAAGGCGCCGGGCTCGGCTCGAAGTAGTCGGTGTCAGCCGCGAACGTACTCCATGCGGTTGTGCCGGTGCCGGACGGATTGTCTGGCGACGCCCAACGGAACGCCGCGCCGCCCCACACCTCGACCGGAACGCCCAGGTGAACCCGATACCACTCGGCCAGAGCCTTCGGGTCCTTGGCCTTGAAGAAGATGCCGCCTATGCCGGTAACGCGTTTCATGCGAATCCTCCTTGGCTGTAGCTAACGTCAGGACTTGAATGTTTAGTTAGCGGGCTGGCCGCGAGATGAGTACTAGTTCGTCCGTGGCCTCAGAGGTGTAGTGCACCAAACCACCAAAGCTGGTGTCCACCATGATCCCCTGCTTGAGGTAAGACTAGTCCTCCCAACCCGGCAGGTACTGATCGGTGTCCATCGAGGCCATGACCGTCCCACGATGAACCACATCGATCTGGACGATGTCGCCGGGTTCAATGTTTCGGCCGTCTGCGTACTTCATTCTGCCCTCTAGCGCTTGAGTTAAGCGGCGCCGGAGGCGTCTGCTTTGAACGAAATGTTAGGCTGCATGTGTGAGGCAGCGGCTGAGTATCTGAGCCTTGCAGTACGGGCCGTCGCTGCTCAGATCATGCTGCGGAGCATCGAACTGTACCCAGTAAAGGTAATCTTCGCCTCGCACTGTTTGGATAGTTTCCGAAGTGCTGGATATGACGCCACGAAAGTCGTTGCGCCAGCCACCGCAAGTCGCTGAAACGAGGACTCGCGTGCCGATGGCGAAAGTCTGTTTCATCGCGCATGAACTGTACGGGTCGCTCACTTGGGTCTTCCTTGCAACCTAACACTGGAGTTAAGCGGCGGCGTAGCCGTCCGCCTTGAGCGAATTGTCAGGAGTGCCGTGCGCAGATCAATTGCCGCGCTTGCGCCACGACGCGAGCAGAGCTAAGCCGATACCGCCTCCGGTGAGGATAAAGAACCATGTGAATGCATCCGAGCTGCCTCTTGCCAAGAGGAAAAGGCCAAGGCCCAATAAAATAACAGCAAAAAACGGCTGCATTGTACGTTGCGCTGAAGCAAGTCCAATGTTGCGGATGGAGACTAGCTGAGCTCTTGAGAGTGACTCTGCGATGGGCTTGCACTCGGCGGAACAAGCGAGACCTCGCATGACCGGAATTGCGCAGGCGTGGCATACGCCTTTGCCACAAGACTTACAGATACCAACCGCATTTGAATTCGAATGAGCGAAACATTCCATTTTTTACTCCTAACGCCGGAGTCAAGCGGCGGCGTAGCCGCCCGCCTTGAGCGAATTGTCACGTGCGCGCACAGGAGCCACCTGAAGCCTGCTCTACCAGGCTCAAATGGGAGCGCACGAGCAGAAGCATGCCCCATATGCCAAGAGCGCAACCAACGACAAGCAGTGCAAATGTTGCTTTGGCAATAAGCAAGTGTGTAGAAAGATTCAGAGAGATAAAAAACGGCAGCCCACCGAGGACCGCGTAGACAAGGCCAACGAGAGCGCCTGCGGCGAGTAGTGTGAAGCAGCGACTTCGGTTGCGCTTGAGTGCCCAAGCGTAGATTACAAGAAGTGAGAGCTGGGCGATTACGGCAAACCCGACAATGATTTTTCCCAATGCAAAGTACGTATCCATGAATCCCCTCTGACAGCCTAACGCCCAAGCTAAGCAGCCTGCGCGGCCGGGATGCGTGATAGAGCAAGCAGCCTACTCCACGCAGGTCCGTTTGAGCGCATAGTTAGGGAGCAAACCTCGGAGCGCTTTGCTAGTAGAGCCACTAGGAGCGGTCCTTCCAACCGATGGGGGACGAGCCGAACTCGTTTTTGATCGTGGGAGAAGCGCCATTAGCCAACAGGAACTCAATGACCTCGGCGGTTGCAGCATAGTGAAGTGGGGTGTAGCCCATGTCTCCAGGTGCATTGATGTCTAGGCCAGCCCGCACAAGAAGCTGAACCGCACGAAGGTTGCCGCGATGAGAAGCGACGTGCAAGCAGCTATCGCCGTCAGGCGCGCGATAAGAGAGTGGCTCGATTGGCTTTTCAGGGTCGTCCGACTCATAGTTGATGAGGTCGGCGAATGCGGCCTTGAGCTCGAGAAGCTCAGCGTCGGTTAGCGGCGATGGCACGAATGCTTCCTCTTCCTCATAGAACCGCCACTGCGGCCTAACGCTGGAGTTAAGCGACGGCGTAGCCGTCCGCCTTGCACGAGTTGTTAGTCAACTTTACCGCCTGACGCTTGTACGCGGGCGAGTACGAATGCCGCCAACTCTGGTGTCAAGCTCGCAAGCGGAAGAGTGAGGAACTGAGACTTGGATAGCATAAGCAGCCAGCAAGTTTTGAACTGCCACACCTCTGTGATGGCAGACCATGGAAGCGAAGCAGTACCAGCACCTGAAGAAAGTGATAGAGAATTCTCGGAAGCTTCGAGCGTGGCCTGAGGGCTGCCCATGGCTCTTAACTTATGAACAGCGTTGCGATAGTGGACAACGTACAGCGCCACAGCGAAATAGATGCCGAGAGCGAGCACGCTGCCCAGAACCCCCACGACCCACGATGTGTCTCCTCCGCGAATGGAGACGATGAGCCCGGTACCGACTAGTGCAAGTGCTAAAAGAAAGCGAAAACCAACGACGCGCCACCAAAAACCGCTGACGGCCTGGTGGAGAAGTGGCTTGTCGTAGGTGAGGATTGTGCGATGCATTGGCTAACTCAAAGTAGGTTTCAAATTGCAGCGCAATCCTGCAGCCCAACCCGGCAAATCAGCTCACAGCCAACAAAAGCTTCCATGCAAGTCAACGAATTTCCCTCAACCATGCCGCCTAACCCCGCCGTCTAATCCTGCAGCCTTTCTCGCTGACGTCGGCTGCGCGACGATCCTCCCACCCCGAGATCCGCAGCGGCAAGCGCGCAGGGCGACCTGCCCTCAGCCAGCCCGCCCTCCCCTCACAACCGATTCCCCCGCTTGATCGCCAGATACCGCTCGATCAACGCCCCGGACAATTCCGCGCAACGCACATCCAGCACGTTCACCCCTTCCTGTCGCAGCGTCTCGTGCACGCGCTCGCGTTCGGCGAGGTAATGCATCGCCGAAGCGCTGCGGATGGTGGTTTCCAGCGTCGTGCCGGGTTCGTGGGCGGCATCGTCCAGCGCTTGCTCGCGCAGACTGGCAAGCACCACCAGGTGCTGGCGGGAGAGCAGGCTCAGCGCGGCGCGCAGTTCCTTGTCGTCCTCGTCGCGCACGTTGGTGACCACGATCACCAGGGCACGCCGGCGCTGGTGCGTCTGCAGCGCGCCGGCGGCGGCGAGGTAGTCGGTGGCCAGCGGCTGCGCGTGCAGGTCGTAGCCCGCGCCCAAGAGGTGATCCATACCGCCGCTGCCTTGTTGCGGCGGCAGCCAGCGCTGTTGCTGGCCGAGGCAGGCCAGCAGGCCCACCGCGTCGCCTTCGCGCAAGGCGATGCTGGCCAGCGCCAGCGAGGCGTTGAGTACGTGGTCGAAATGGGCCAGCGGGCCGTCCTGGGCCAGCATGCGGCGGCCGCAGTCGAGCATCAGGATCACCTGCTGGTTGCGCTCCTCGCGGTACTCGCGCGAGATCAGCCGGTGGCTGCGCGCGGTGGCCTTCCAGTCGATTTTGCGCAGGCTGTCGCCGTCACGGTAGTCGCGCAATTCCTGGAACTCGGTGCCTTCGCCGCGACGGCGCTGCAGGCGCGCGCCCACGCTGCGCGAGGCCAGTTCCACGCTGAGCCCGGCCAGCTCGGCCAGCACCGCAAAGTTGGGATAGACGCGGGTGGACGACGGCTCGCCCAGCACGCGCCGCCCGTGCCACAGCCGCCACGGCGAAGGCAGCAGCGCGTGACAACCGCCGAAATGGAACTGGCCGCGCGCATCGGGCGTGGTGGCGTAGTCCAGCCGCAGTGCGCCGCCGGGCGGCAGCGTGACGCGACGCGGCAGGCCGCGCACTGCCCAGCCGCCGGGATGCAGATCGTGCAGGTGCAGCGGCTGGCTGCGACGCGTGGAATTGCGCAGGTGCAGCGCCACCGTCGCTTCCGGTCCCAGCGGCAGCACTGGTGCCAGCTCGCGGCGCAGTTCGGGCGAGGCGGTACGGCGCAGGCGCCAGGCATCGAGCACACCCAGCACGGCGAGCGCCGCGCCGAACACCAGCCATGCCGACAACGGCAGCCGGCCGAGGCTGGCCACCACGCCAAGCGCGGTCCAGACCACCAACAGCCATAGCAATAGCGGTGCAGGCCTCATTGGCGCGGCGCGACCACCTTGTGCAGCAGTGCGCCCAGCACGTCATCCGGACGCTGGCGTTCCAGCAGCGCCTCGGGCGCCAGCAGCAGGCGATGACGCAGGGCGGGCAACACGACCGAGCGCACGTCGTCCGGCGTCACGAAATCGCGGCCATCGAGTGCGGCGCGCGCACGCGCCAACCGCGCCAGCGCCAGGCCGCCGCGCGGACCCGCGCCGCCGATCACGCCCGGCCACTCGCGCGTAGCGCGCACGATGCGCACGGCGTAGTCGGTCACCGCCGCATCCATGCGGATCGCCGCCACGCCGCGCTGCATCGCCAGCAGGCCGGCCTGGTCGATCACCTGGCTGACGTTGGACACATCGAGGTCGGCGGCCACCTTGCCGTCCACCACCGCGGCCACCATGCGGCGTTCGTCCTCCAGGCCGGGGTAGCCGATCAGCACCTTGACCAGGAAACGGTCGAGCTGCGCCTCGGGCAGCGCGTAGGTGCCCTCCTGCTCGATCGGGTTCTGCGTGGCCACCACCATGAACGGTGCGGGCAGCGGGAAGCGGCGGCCCTCGATGGTGGCCTGCCCTTCCTGCATGGCTTCCAGCAACGCGGCCTGGGTCTTGGCCGGCGCACGGTTGATCTCGTCGGCCAGCAGCAGGTTGGCGAACACCGGACCGCGGCGGATGCGGAAGGATTCGGTCTTGGGGTCGTATACCGCGTGGCCGGTGACGTCGGCCGGCATCAGGTCGGGGGTGAACTGGATGCGACCGAAGCTGCAACCCACCGCGGCGGCCAGCGCACGCACCAGCAAGGTCTTGCCCAGCCCGGGCACGCCTTCGACCAGCACGTGGCCGGCGGCCAGCAGCGCCAGCAACGCTTGCTCGAACACCTCGGACTGGCCGATGAAGGCGCGCCCGACCTGGTCGCGCAGCGCGCGGGCGTGCTCGCCCAGCTCGGTTATCGGCATCGGCATCGCGGCGGCCGGTACGGCAGCCGGGGCGGCAAGGGTCTCGATGGTCATGGGCGGCTCCTGAGTCGCGCCAGGGTGAAAAGGGAGTTGCGAAACGCCTGCGCGTTCGCGGGTGACTGGAAGGCTTGCGCTACCTGCGCAGCATCGAGCCCGCCGCGCTCGGCGAGGCGCTGGTACAGGGCTTCGCCGTTCAGGCGTGCGGAAGCGGGATCGCGCCGGCGCAGCCGCTCCAGCACGGCCTGGCAGGCCAGTTGGTGCAGGCCGCGGCCGCCGTCGCGGCGATAGAGGAATTCGCCTGCGGCCTGCACGTGTTCGAGCAGTGCGCGGCGATGCGGCACGGGTGCCGGCATCAGCGGGCCGAAGCGCGCGCCGCGCATCGCCATCCACGCTGCCAGCAGCAGGGCCAGTGCCAGCAAGGCGGGCCAACCCTGTGTCACCAGCAGCTTCAGGAACGGCTGGCCGTCCAGCGCATAGACCAGGTAGACCTGGCCGCGGCCACGGTTTGGCGCCAGCAAGCGCCAGGCGAAATGCTGTGCCTCGGCCTGCTTCAGCTGCAGCCGTTCCAGTGGAATGAAGCTGGCAAGCAGGCTGACATGGCCGCGGCCCACGGCGGTACGCGCAAACAGGTAGCCGTTGCCCGCATCGCCGATCACCGCGTCTGCCAGCGGCGCAGCCGCGGGCTGCAAGCGGAAGCGCAGGCCGCACAGCTTCGCCGCCCCGCGTTCGTCGCCGAGGGGGCTGCAGGCGAATTTGCCGGGACGCGGATCGAGCAGGTTCAGTGCCGTAAACACCGGCGCACGCGCCTCCGCTCCGGGCATCAGCAGCAGATGGCCGCCTTGCCGCACCCAGGCGATCAATCGCGCGGCGGTTTCCGCATCGATGCGCCCCGCATCGGCGGCGACCAGCACGGTGTCGCCCGGCTGCAGCGGCGCCTGGCGCGGGTCCAGCGTGGTGAGCGACACCGCCGGCTCGCCCACGTCCCGCAACACTTGCTCGAGCGCGAACAAGGGGTTGGTCTGCGCCATGCCGCTGGCTGGCGTCGGCTCGACCACGTCGCGCCGCTGGAAAGTGGCGAAGAACAGGCCGACCAGCAGGGCGACGCCCAGCAGCACCAGCGCTGCGACCAGCAGGCCACGATGCTTCATGCGCCGCCTCCGGACCAGCCATCCAGCAACTGCTCGAACGCGGTCTGGTCGGGGTAGCGGCCGGCATAGGCGGCGTACTGCCAGGTGCGCACGATCGCGGTGACACGCCGTGTCTGCGTCGGATCGTCCAGCGCGGCGGCATGGCGCAGCCAGTCCGCCTCGGTGGCATCGACCGCGGGTGGCAGTTGCAGCTGCTGCGCGATGCGTTCGGCGCAACCGCGATACAGCAAGGCAAGTGCCTCGCGCCGGCGGCGCGCCTGCCACAGCTCGCGGGCAACGCCTGGCACGTCCTGCGGCAAGACCTCGGGCGCTTCGTCCACCGTCACATGGGAGGCTGCCTCCAGTGCCGGCTCGGTCGCTTCGTATCCCGTACCGCGCCAGCGCCAGGCAAACCAGCCCAGCGCCGCCACGATCGTCGCGACCAGCAGCCACAGCAAGATGTTGAACACGCCGGACAGCAACTGCAGCGGAGCCATGCCCATGTCCACGCGCTGCGGCGGCGGGCTGGTGTACTTCAATTCCCAGCGCCGCACATGATGCTCGCCGCCAAAATGCGGATCGCGATACACCTGGGTCGCGGCCGCCGCGAAGCGCCGATCGTCGTCATCCAGCGGCTGGTGGAACACTTGCTGCGGCGTGGTTGTCGCCGGCTTCTGCGCCGCTGCCGTCGCCGTTGCGGCATGGCCTGCCAGCGGCGAGCACAGGCACAGCAGCAGCACGCCCAGCACCTTGCCCAACCCCTGCAGGCGCGCGCGCAGCCGGCGAAACGCGAGGTCGATGTCCCAACCTTCCAGTTCGGTGCGCCGGTTGAGGTACAACGCGAAACCGCAGGCCACGTACAACGGCTCGATCACGCTCATCGCGAGATAGGTCGCGGTCGATGCCGCCAGCATCCAGGCCGTGCCGCCGCTGTGCAGGTCGCGGCGGAAGAAATCGGCGAACGAGGCCGGCCACCATTCCTTGGGCAGCAGCCACACGGCCAGCATCCAGACGCTGAGGAACAGCACCAGCTCGAATTGCAGGCAACCCCAGGTGAGCAGGCTGGCCTCGCCCACCAGCTTGCGGCGCAGCACTTTCCAGCGCGCGGCGCGCTGCTGGCGCGGCGCGCCTTCGAGCAGTTCCAGCGGCAGGCGCAAGGCGCGATGGCTGTCCAGGCGCAGCCAGCTGAGCCCGGCCACGATCGGCCTCCATGGCATGGCGCGCTGGCCGCGCAACGTCTCGCGCCAGCGCGGCGCGCGATCGAACACGGCGCGCGAAAGCACGTACAGCGGCACGCGGTCGAACAGCGGCTTCAGCCACCAGGTCAGCAGCAGGCCCAGCCAGGGCAACTGCAGCAGCAGGCCCAGCGCGTTGCACAGCACGAACAGCGGCACGGTGAAGGCGAACCATGCCGACCACACCGCACCGGCGTTCGCACGCAGCATCGCGGCACCCAGGTCCAGGGCTTCGCGCGACTCGCGCGGACGCAGCACCACGCCGATCCGTTCAAGCTCCATGCCGACCCGCCCTGCCTCCCAAACCCAGCCAGCCCAGCACCAGCAGCCAGGCCAGCGCGGCGCTGCCGAAGCGCAGCGCATCGGGCAGCGCCGCCTGCGACGACCAGTACGCCTCGATGCACGCCGCCACCACCAGCATCGCGAAGGCGCCCAGCGCCAGCTTCGCACCGATCCAGCCGGCTTCCACCAGCGCCGGCCCGCGCCGCCGCCGGCCGGGCGCGAGCAAGGTCAGCCCCAGCTGCAAGCCGGCGCCGCCGGCGATCACCAACGCGCTCAGCTCGAACGCCGAATGGGTCACCACGAAACGCCAGAACGGACCGCCGTAGCCGATCGCGGTGAGGTGGCCGGCCACTCCGCCAATGATGATGCCGTTGGCGCCCAGCACATAGATCGCGCCCACGCCGAACAGCAGACCCGACGCGAAGGTGCGAAAGGCGATGCTGACGTTGTTGAACACATAGAAGCCGAACATCTGCAGGTTGGTGCCGCTGCTGCGGCCCAGGTGCGGATTGGCGGGGTCGTACATGCGCTCGAACTCGGCCAGCCGCGCGCTGCTGAACAACGTGTGCGCCAGTTCCGGGTGTATCTGCAACCAGGCCAGCAGCGCCAGCGCCGGCACGTAGAACAAAGCGGCCGCCAGCGCCATGCAGCGCCACTGCGCGCGCACCAGGCGCGGGAAGTCGACGACCAGGAAGGCGGCCGCGCGATGCCAGCGCGGCGGCGGCGGGCGATACAGCACGCGATGGCCGCGCTGCACCAGCAATTGCAGCCGCTCGGTAACCTCGTGGCTGTAGCCGCGGCCGCGCGCCAGCGCGAGGTGATGGCAGATGCGCCGGTACGCGGCCGGAAACTCCAGCGCCTGTTCGCGGCGCATGCCGCGCACGGGCTGGCGGTCGAGTTCGCCCAGCCAGGCCTGCAGCTGGTCCCATTCCTGCGCGTGCATGGCCACGAAGCGTTCCTGTTTCATGGACGCCCCAGCAAGCCGTTGGCGTAGCCGAGCAAGCGCGACACCGCGGCGCCGTCGCGGCAACCGGTGAGCGGCTCCAGCAGGTTCGCCAGTTCCTCCTGGCGCTGCATGGTGAGCTGGCCGGCGCGCTCGGCAAAGTCGACCAGCGCCGCCTGTTCCTCGGGCGCCAAGGGCACCGGCAGCGGCCGCGCCGGCGCCGACGGCACCAGCTGGCCGATCGAGGGTTCCTTTGTGTGCACCACCATCGTGCCGGCCACGATGTCGCCGAGCCGCCGCGCGCAGGGATCGACCAGCGTGCTGGCCAGACCCACGCCATACACGCCCGGCAAGGCGTCCACCACGCGCAGCAGATTGCGCGTCACCGACGGCAGCCAGGTCACCGGCGTGCCGTCCAGGTTGACCACGCGCAGGCCCATCGCCCGCTTGCCCAGGCTCTGCCCATCCAGCCACAGCTCGCAGATCACCCAGTACGCCCACAGCAGGGCGAACATCAGCAGCATCGCCAGCCCGTGGCCGCCGGTGCCAAGCAGCGACAGCGGCACCATGCCCAGCATCAGCAGCACCAGGCGGATCAGCGAATCGATCATCCACGCCCGCGCGCGCGTCAGCGGGCCGGCCGCACGCAGGCGCAGCGAGATGCCTTCAGGCGTCTCGATCTCGCGGACGGAGTCCAGCATCAAACGTCGACGACGATGGTGTCGGCGATCAAGTCATGCAGGCAGCGCCGTTCCTTGCCGAAGATCAGCAGCGGATCGATCAGGCCGACGAAGCGTCCCACCAGCGGGACCGCGCCGAGCAGGGCCACCGGCACCACGCGCAGGAAGATGTAGCGGAGCACCGTGATCGGGCTGCCGTCGCTGCGCACCACGGCGATGTCCAGCGCGCGCTTGCCGATGGTCTGGCCGCTACGGTGCAGCATCATGCAGTTGACCACGAACAGGCCGAGCATCACCACGAAGCCGAGGAAGATCAACATGCCGCCTGTGCGTGGCGCCGGAAATCCCTGCCGGGTCGCGTTGTAATACATCACGCCCGCCCACGCGAACAAACCTAGCCATGGCAAGTTGGTCAGGCCATCCAGCAGCGCAGCGCCCAGCCGCTTGCCGCGGCCGGCCTTGCGGCTTTCCAGGTCGTCGGCATAGCTGCCGACCACGTCCTCCACCACCGCGGCAGGCGCCGCGTACGGATTGCTTTCCATCGTCATCCCCTGTTGCAGTCCCTGGCCGCCCATCCCCTGTACTGGGCGTGTCGCGCGAGTATAGAGGCGCTTTTCGACGGCTGCCTAGGCACCCGGGCGGCAGGAACTTGCGGCGCGGAAACGGCCGCGCAAGCGGGGAGCGGTCCGTTGCCTCAGCGCTTGGGCCGGAGCAGCGTGCCGGTACAGTTGGGCGCACCGCACAGACACTTCCACAGCTTCTTCAGGCGTGCGGTGTGCGGCACCTCGAGGGTAATGCCGTAGTCGTAGGTGAGTTCCTCGCCCGGCTTGATGTTGCGGGTCGCCTCGATCAGCACCTTGTCGTGGCGCGGATTGCCG
This sequence comes from Dyella agri, assembly GCF_044904705.1. Classification (NCBI taxonomy): domain Bacteria; kingdom Pseudomonadati; phylum Pseudomonadota; class Gammaproteobacteria; order Lysobacterales; family Rhodanobacteraceae; genus Dyella; species Dyella agri. The sequence goes on along the minus strand of NZ_JADIKL010000002.1, from coordinate 352,186 downwards.
TCGGCGCTTTCCTCCACCACCGCGCGGCAGTTGGGCGCGCAGCTGTGGTTGATCCACCGCGCGGTATTGCCCTTGCGGTTGGCGTCGACGATGTAGTCGTCATTGAGCGTGAACAGGAAGGTGTGGCCGGTCTCGCCGCCGTCGCCGTACATGTCGTCGGCCTCGGCGTGGGTCATCAGCGTGCCTTTGTACTGGACGATTTCCTCGCCCTTGCGGATCGGGGCGAGAGCGAACACGCCATTGCCGTGGATGGGAGAGCGGCGGGCGGCGATGCGACGGGTCATGGCATTCGATATAGGTGGGGAACGCACCATGATGCCTGCAGTCCATGTCGGTGGAAACCGTCGAGGAAACTCGTACGGCGGAAACCATCCAGGCTCCCGGCATTGACGCGTACGCCGATACCGGGTCAAGATTCAAACAATCGTTTGAGGAATGGTCACCATGCGATTGCTCCGCTGCCTCGTGCTCCTGGTCCTCGCCGCCGGCCTCGCTGCCTGCGGCCCGCAACGCAAAAGCGTGTTCCCGCCCTCGCTCACCGTGCAGCAGATGCAGGTGCTGCCGAACGGCATGTGGCGGCTCACCGTGCGCATCCAGAACAACAGCTACGGCGGCATGGATTTCAGCGCCATCGAGGGCACGCTGCAGGTGGCCAACGGCATACCGGTGCGCCTGCACGCCGCCTTCGACCTCGATATCCCATCCTTCGCCGGTGACGTGACCACGGTGGACGTGCCGCCCACGCCGGCGATGGGCAAGGCACTCGCCGCCGTGGCCGCGAAAGGCAGCGCCGGCTCGCTGGCCTACGCCATCGGCGGCACGATCCACGCGCAGCCGGACCTGGCCGATCACCCGGACAACAAGAACGCGCAGGACTTCCCGTTCCAGCACAACGATTTCCTGTCGCCGGTGCCGGGCATCGCCAACACTTTCCGCTGATTTCTTCTTTCCGAGAGAACGACCATGACCATCTACAAGGCCCCGCTAGCCGACCAACGCTTCGCCCTGTTCGACCTGCTGGGCGCCGAGGCCATTCTCACGAAGCTGCAAGGCGGCGCAGAGCACGGCCGCGACCTGCTCGACGCGGTGCTGGAAGAAGCCGGCAAGCTCGCCGAACAAGTGCTGGCGCCCACCAATGCATCGGGCGATGCCGAGGGCTGCCACTACGACAAGGCCACCCACGCCGTCACCACGCCGAAAGGCTTCAAAGAGGCGTTCAAGGCCTTCGCCGAAGGCGGCTGGGCCGGCCTCACCGCGCAGGAAAAATTCGGCGGCCAGGCGCTGCCGGGCGTGCTCGGCACCGCCACTACCGAGCTGTTCCAGTCCGGCAACCTGTCGTGGAGCCTGTACCCGCTGCTCTCCGAAGGCGCCTGCCACGCGATGGAACTGCACGGCACCGAGGCCCAGCAGCACACCTACCTGAAGCCCATCGTGGAAGGCCGCTGGACCGGCACGATGTGTCTCACCGAGCCGCAGGCCGGCTCCGACCTCGGCCTGCTGAAGACCCGCGCCGAACCGAACGCCGACGGCAGCTACGCGATCAGCGGCACCAAGATCTTCATCAGCGCCGGCGAACACGACCTCGCCGAGAACATCGTGCACCTGGTGCTGGCGCGCCTGCCCGATGCGCCCGCCGGCAGCCGCGGCATCTCGATGTTCATCGTGCCGAAGTTCAAGGCGAACGCGGATGGCTCGCCGGGCGAACGCAATAAGGCCTACGCCGGTGCCATCGAGCACAAGATGGGCATCAAGGGCTCGGCCACCTGCGTGATGAATTTCGACGGCGCCGAGGGCTACCTGATCGGCCAGCCGCACAAGGGCCTGGCCGCGATGTTCACCATGATGAATGCGGCGCGTCTATCGGTGGGCGTGCAAGGCCTCGCGCTCGCCGAGCGTGCGTACCAGAACAGCTTGAACTATGCGCGCGAGCGCCTGCAGGGCCGCGCGCTGTCCGGCGCGAAACTGCCGGAGAAGCCGGCCGACAATCTGCTGGTGCAGCCCGACGTGCGCCGCATGCTGCTGACCCAGCGCGCCTTCGTGGAAGGCTCGCGCGCGCTGCTGCTGTACACCGCGCTGCAAACCGACATCGAGGCGCGCGGCGCGGATGAAGCACAGCGCCGCCAGGCCAGCGAGCTGGTGGCGTTCCTGATCCCGATCGCGAAAGGCGTGGTCACCGAGCTGGCGCAGGAGTGCACCAAGGAAGCGCTGCAGGTGTACGGCGGCCATGGCTACATCGGCGAGAACGGCATGGAGCAGTTCGTGCGCGACGCACGCATCATCACGCTGTACGAAGGCACCACCGGCATCCAGGCCGCGGACCTGCTGGGCCGGAAAATCCTCCAGCTGCAAGGCGTGGGCGCGAAGCACTTCCTGGGCGAGATCGGCGCGTTCTGCAAAGCGCATGCAGGCGACGCCGCGTTGCGCACGCTGATCGGCCCGCTTGCCGCCGCCGCCAAGGAATGGAGCGAACTCACCTCGGCGCTGGCCCAGCGCGTGCAAGCCAACCCCGAGGAGTTGGGTGCCGCCGCCGTGGACTACCTGTGGTATTCGGGCTACGTCACCCTCGCCTATTTCTGGGCACGCAGCGTGGCCGCCGCCGAAGCGGGCAGCCAGTCCGCCGCGTTCAAGCAGGCCAAGCGCGATACCGCGGCGTTCTACTTCGCGCGCATCCTACCGCGCATCCTGACGCACAAGGCGGCGATCGAGGCCGGCGTGGCGACGCTGCCCGACATCGCCTGAGCACGATCCGCATCCGCGTCGAAGCGAAGCCCGGCACTTGCCGGGCTTCGCGTTTATGGCGGCGTGCGCGCACGGATACCGCAGCGCTCTACATCGACATCGTCGTCGCAACGAAAAACTGAAAAAACTGAACACAAGCGTAGCGATGGGTCATCGATATGCGCGGTTCCGCGCCGACATGGGTTAGGTTCCAAGAGGCAGCACACGACTGGGGGTATCCATGAACGGCCGGCGCCGTCGCTGTCATCCGCAGCGTCGGCACGCACACCAGGAGAGATATCGATGAACATCCGAACCCCACGAATCGCCGTGCTGGCGGCGAGCATTCTGGCCGTCGGCCTGGCGGGCTGCTCGCAGTACGTGAAGAGGGACGAACTCAACGCCGCCGTTCAACAGTTGCAACAGAAGCAGCAGGACCAGCAGCAGCAGATCGACGACATCAAGCAGCAGATGCAGTCGCAGTTCTCCAAGTACGACACGCAGATCACCGCCATGCAGGGCCGCGTCAGCGTGGACACCGTGGCGCACTTCGCCTTCAACAGCGCCGATCTCAGCGACCAGGACAAGCCTGCGCTGCAGAACTTCGCCCAGACCATCAGCAAGTACCACCCGAACGTGCTGATCACCGTGGAAGGCTTCGCCGACCCGGCCGGATCGCATGCCTATAACCGGAAGCTCGGCATGGAACGCGCCAAGGCCGTGCGCGACTTCCTGGTTGCTAGCGGCATCAACGCCGACCAGTTGCGTACCGTGAGCTACGGCTCGGCCGGCAACCGCCAGGTGGTGAAGGGCGCCAGCCACGACCGCGGCGCCGACAACCGCCGCGCCTCGCTGACCGTGGATTCCACCGGCGCCGGCGCCACGGCTTCCGCAGCATCCTGACGCAGCCTCGTCGGGATCCTCCGCACGAGAACGCCCGGCCTGGTCCGGGCGTTTTTCGTCGTGACTTCCGGATCATCCGGACAAGCCGCCCGCGTGGCAGATTGCGCTCCGACCCCGCACCGGAACACCCGATGAAACTGCCTGCCCTGCCCTTCACCGTGACGGATTGGAACACACTGCCCGCCACGCGCCATCCGGGCGAAACCGGCGTCGCCCTGTGGCACACGTTCCAGGCCGGCGAACTGCGCGTGCGACTGGTCGAATACAGTCCGGGCTACCTCGCCGACCACTGGTGCGACCGCGGCCACGTGCTGTACGTGCTCGAAGGCGAGCTGCACAGCGAACTGCGCGACGGCCGCCGCTTCGTGCTCACGCCGGGCATGAGCTACCAGGTCTCCGACTACGGCGACGCGGCGCACCGCTCGTCCACGCCGACGGGCGCGCGCCTGTTCATCGTCGACTGAGCCGCGCCCGATAGGGTCGCCGGCTCAGGGCTGTCGTGCTGCAGGCGTCGGCAGCTTCCCTTCCGCCCGCGCCAGGTGCAACCGCAGGATGCGGCGCAGCTCCAGGATCGCCGCCGGCGTTTCCTGCACGCTGTGCCATGACGGGATCACCACCTCGGACTCGGCGCCGGCCAGGTGCGCGCTGGCGTAGGGCACCACACCGTCGCTGCTCTGTGCCAGCGGCCCGTTCGGCTTGTACAAGCCGATGATCGAGTGGTAGCGCACTGCGGGCGAGATCGGCAGGCTCTCGGTGGCGACGATGAAGGGGTCGGTGTCGCTGAGATTGCCCACGCTGTTGGAAACGTGCAGCGGCGCGCCCTTGCTGCCTTCGTCGCCGAGCAGGTCGGAGATGTTGGCTACTTCCTTGAGCACCCCCAGCGGCAGGCGGATCAGTTCGGCCACCCAACGGGCCAGGGTGTGCCGCGCCATCGCCGTGCCGCGATGCGGCGCGGCGAGGAACACCGCCTCGTCCACCTGCGGCATCGGCGAGAACTGCAGGTAGGGCTGCAGCTGCTGGTGCAACCGCGCGCGCTTCGCGGCGGACAGGTTCCTGCCCTCCGGTATCAGGCTCCACAGCTTGTCGCCGCTGGAGGACACCAGCAGACGCGCGAGCACGCCGCCCATGCTGTGTCCCGCCAGCATCATGTGGTGCGTGGCCCGCGCGGTGCCGGCAGGGTCGAAGTGGTGGATGGTGGCGTCCAGCGCGCGCCGGATCTGCATCAGATTCACTGCGATTGGCGCGTTGGTGGGGTAGTAGACCTGCCACACCTGGTAGTTGTGGCGCAGCTCCTCGTCGCCCAGCAGCTCGTTCGCCACATTCACCCAGGCTTCGGGACTGCTTGCCAGGCCGTGCAGCATCACCACGGTCAGGCGGCCGGGATCGTAAGGCTGCATCAGCAGCACGCGCGGCTCCTTGATGCCGCCCTCGCGCCCCAGCAGCGAGCGGATCGACTGCATGGCGAAACCCGAGCGGGCCAGCCACAGGCCGTAGGGCGCGGTGAAGTTCGCGCCCAGCGGCACGCTGCGGCCGGCGATGGTGACGTCCGCATCGCGGTAAGGATCGCGCGCCAGCAGCTTCACCTGCCGCGTATCCATCACTTCCTCCAGCGTGTGGCCGCCGAACACCAGCACACCGGTCATCGCCACATAGCGCGGCTCGCGCCACGGCGCGGCCGGCGCATCCGCCGCGACCGCCGGCGCCACCGCCACGAAGTCGGTGCCGAAGCCGTCGCGCCGGTAGACGTTGCGCAAGCCCTTGAAGCGCAGCGTCGAAGCGGAAATCAGTTCCGCGGTGGCGGCGCGCGTATGCAAGTCGGTATCCGGCCGTAGCACGGTCCAACCCGCCAGCCCGGTCTGCGTCCAGCCGTTGCTGAGTTTGGGCAACTCCTGGAACCAGCGCCCCACCACGCGTTCCACCGCGTAGTCGTAGAACGCGATCACCTTGGCCTGGCGCTGGTCGAACACGCGCTCGGCGGGCGTGCGCTTCGTGTAGAACAGGTAGGCATAGGCGTAACGCGCGCACTGCAGGTAGGCGTCCAGCGTGGCGTCATCCATCACCGGACCGCGGTCGCCGCGCAGCGCGCGTCCCAGCCACATCTCGGACAGCGCGGAGAGCCGCCGCTCCTCGTCGAGCCCGCTGGCGTGTTCGACGATTTCGGCGCAGCTGCCGAAGGACTTGGTGCACTGCTTCGCGTTCAGCGCCAATACGTTCAGCGCCTGCACGGTGCTGTCGCTGTACTGCTTGCCGCCGATCACGTCGGTGCGCTGTTCGCTGACCACGTCGCCCGGCTTGAGCCGGCTCACGTCCACCATGGCGCAGGCATTGAGGCACAGCAGCAGTACCGCCACGGCGAGCCGCGGCAACCAGCCGTGCCCGATCGGATCACCTTGCATGCCTCGCCCCGCCTCCGCCATGAAGCCCGGGGCGATTGTAGTCACAGCCGGTGACACACCGTTGTCTTCCCGCGCGCATCGCGGCAGGCTGGCGGTATCCGGCACGGCATGGGCGACTGCATGACCAACCTCCTGCGAGCGATGGGACGGGGCCTGGCCCTGCTGCTGGGCGCGCTGCTTGCCTTCGCCTCCGGCACCTGGGGCGCGCTGGCGCTGTGGTATCAACTGCCCGGCGGCGTCGCCATGCGCACCTTGGGCGCTGCGCTGTGGGCCGGCGCGGCGCTGGGCTTGGCCGCCGTGGCGATGCTGCGCCGCGCGTGGTGGCCGCTGGGTGCCTACGTGCTGATGTACGCGCTGCTGCTGACGTGGTGGTCCGCCATCATGCCCCGCAATGACCGCGCCTGGTCCGACGATGTCGCGCGCCTGCTTGGCGGCGAGGTGCACGGCAACGTGGTCACCTTGCACAACGTGCGCGATTTCGTCTGGCGCAGCGACAACGACTACGACGCGCGCTGGGAAACGCAGAGCTACGACCTCGACCACCTGGTCTCCGCCGACGCCGTGCTGTCGCACTGGGGCAGCAAGGCGATCGCCCACGCGATGGTCTCGTTCGGCTTCGACGATGGCCGCCACCTGGTGTTCTCGGTGGAAGTCCGCAAGCGGCGCGGCCAGCAGTTCTCTTCGATCGGCGGCTTCTTCAAGGACTTCGAGGCGATCCTGATCGCCGCGCCGGAAAGCGACCTGATCCGCGTACGCACCAACGTGCGCGGCGAGGACGACTACCTCTATCCGCTGGCGATCAGCCGCGAGACGATGCGTGCGCTGTTCGTGTCCTACGTGCACACCGCGAACCAGCTGGCCGTCCAACCCGCGTTCTACAACACCGTCACCTCGAACTGCAGCACGGTGGTGTATCGCATGGCGCGCCATCTCGACCCCGGCCTGCCGCTGGACCTGCGTCTGCTGCTCACCGGCTACCTGCCCGGCTACCTCTACAAGATCGGCGCACTCGATCACCGCCTCACGCTGGACGAATGGAACGCGCATGCCCGCATCACCGAGCATGCCCGCGCCAGCCGGCCGGACCAGGATTTCTCGCAGGCGATACGCGCGCCGGGAGCGGATTGAGCGCGAACTCTCAAACTACCAGCTCGAAGCGCACCACCCGCTTCTGCGGATCGGCCTCGGCCAGCCGCACCGTTACCTCCTGCCCCAGCGGCAACGGCGCTGCGGAAGTGACGCGCGCCTCGATCGCGGGATCGCGCAGCATCACCACGCCGCTGTGCGCAGCGCCGGCACCAGCACTGGCACTTACATTGCCGTGGCCATTGCCGCGGTCATGCTCCACGCCGTTGGCCTCGACGATGGCGCCCTGGAAGGTGTCGCCCACGCGCGGCGCCAGCAGCACCGCTTCGACCAGGTCGATCACCTGGCGCTCGTAGTGCTTGGCGCGGCGATCCGCCTCGGCCATCAGGTCGGGTAACCCGGGCAGCGCGGCACGCGCCCAGTCCGGCACCGGCTGGTTCGCGCACAGCGCCACGCAGACCTCGCCGACATAGCGATCCACCAGCCGGCGCAGCGGCGCGGTGGCGTGTGCGTATTCCGCTGCCACCGCGGATTGCATCGGCTGCGCCGGCAGCGCGCCGTCGAAGGCCACGTAGCCTGCGCCGCGCAACACGGTGGTGCACGCGGTGAGCATCGCGACGTGGGTGTCCTGTGCGGGATCGAGCGAGCGGATGAAATCGGGGTAGCTCTGCCCGTCCGGCCAGGCGATCGCCAGCGCCTGCGCCGTGCGCTTGAGCCGCGCGATGTCCTGCGGCTGCGGTGGCGGCAGCGTGCGCAGGATGCCCACCTTGCCTTTCACCATCAGCTGCGCCGCCGCCATGCCGGTGAGCAGCGAGATCTGCGCGTTCCAGTCCTCGTCCGGATGATTGGCGCGATACGCCAGTTGCCACTGGCCGTCCACCACGCTGATTTCCTGCTCGGGCAAGGCGAGGCTGACGCCGCCGCGCGCCTGTTCGCGTTGCTGGCGCAGTTCGCCCACTTCGCGCAGCAAGGTCCACAGCGGATCGGCGGTACCGGCATCGAGCTGCTGCTGCACGCCGGCGTAGTCGAGCCGTGCGCGGCTTTTCACCCGGGCGCGGCGCACGTCGATGGCGGCGATCTCGCCGCTGGCATCCAGATCGATCGTCCACAGCAGTGCGGGCCGCAGCTGGTCCGGCAACAGCGAAGCCGCACCTTCGGACAGCTCCGTCGGATGCAAGGGGATGCGCGAATCGGCACCGTACAAGGTCTCGCCGCGGCGGTGCGCTTCCGCATCCACCGCGGCGCCCGGTGCCACGAAGGCGGCCACGTCGGCGATCGCGTAATGCACGCGGTAACCACCGCCATCGCGCCGTTCGAAGTGCAAGGCCTGGTCCAGGTCCATCGAACCGGGCGGATCGATGGTGACCAACGGGATGTCGGTGCGATCGAGATCGGGCAAGCGCGGCTGCGCGGCTGCCTGCCTGGCCTCGGCTTCGACCTCGGGCGGGAACGCCGTCGGCAACTTCATTTCGTTCTGGATCGCGGCGATGCCCTGCGCGAGGGTGGCGTCGTCGCCGGCCTGCAGGCGGATACGGGTGGCGGGCATGCGGTTTCCCGGACGTGGGTGCACGTGGAGCACGAAGCCCGCACTATAGCCGCTGCGCCGACCGGCGCAGCGCACTTTCGCCTCGCGCCGCGACGGTGTAGAACCGGCAGGTCGGGCAAGCAAAGAAACACCTCCCGACGCCCTGCCCACCCCCGCAATCACGACGACCATGAGCAACCCGTCACTGCTGATCCGTCTGGCCGAAGACGACGACGATTTCATCCTGGCCCTGGTGCCGCGCTTCGTGGATTTCCCGCTGCCGACCTGGCGGCGGCGGCACGAATGCATCGAAGGCATCCGCGACGAACTGCTGCGCCACCTGGAGGACCAGCCGGCGAACAGCCATCTGTTCGTGGCCGAGGATGCCGACGGCACGCGGGTGGGCTTCATCCATCTGCAGCGCACCGAGGATTTCTTCACCGGGCGCAGCAACTGCCATATCTCCGACCTCGCGGTGGTGCCTGCGCACGAGGGCCGCGGCGTGGGCCAGGCCTTGCTGGCGCATGCCGAGCAATGGGCGCGCGAGCATCAGTGCCAGCTGGTGACGCTGGCGGTGTTCCCCGGCAACGAGCGCGCGCGCAAGGTGTACGAAGCGGCGGGCTTCGGCGCGGACTTGCTGCGGCTGGCGAAACCGCTGCGCTGAACATGGCACACGAAAGGCCGATGCCGCCCAGTACGGCATCGGCGCGCGATCAGTCCGCGTCGTTGTTGTCCAGCGAGTTTTCCAGCAGCTTGCCGGTCTTCGCGTCCACGCCCACTTCGCGGGTGTCCTTGCCGGCCTTGATGTCGAACGAGTAACGCAGACCGCTGCCGCCGGCTTCCTTTTCCAGCTCCTGCTTGACCACCTTGCCCGGGACTGCCTGCAACGCGATCTTGCGCGCCTGGCTCATGCTGATTTTGGCCTGTGCCGCCAGCTGGGAAGGTGTTTCCGCCTGTACAACGAAGGCGAGGCCGCACAGGGCGAACGACAAGGTGAGAACGACGGACTTGCGCATGGTCTGCTCCTTGGGAGGTGGCGTGGATTGCCGCGCAACGCCTGCATCGCGGGCAATGTGCGCACACTATGCCACGGCACTTAGGTCGTTCTTACGCTCCGGCTAAGCAAAGCCGAGGCTCAGCGGCTGCGGCCGTCGAACGGCACACGCTTGAGCGTGTCCAGCGCCACGTCTTCGAGACAGCGCACGTTGATCGCCGCCATCGGCTTGCCGTCCGGGCCATGGCCCATACCGAACGGTGCGCAACCGCAGTGCGGGCAGAAGCGATGGTCGATCACGTGCTTGTTGAAACGATAGCTCGCCATCTCCGCTTCCGGCATGCGCAGGTGCAAGTGCTCGCGCGGCACGAACCACAGCAGGTAGCCCTTGCGGCTGCAGTGCGAGCAATTGCACTCCATCACCGTATCGAACTCGCCTTCGACCTCGAATGCAATGCGCCCGCAGTGACAACTGCCGTGATGGGACATGGGGGGACTCCGCGATGACGGACGGCAGCTGGAGTATTCCATGAGGCGACCAGGCTTGCAGCGCGGTTTCAGCGGGGCTGCGCACGGAGTGTTCCCTCTCGCCAACCCTCTCCCGCAAGCGGGAGAGGGTGTGAGGGCGCCGGTGGGTCCGCGGCTTCAGCGATCGGTTGCCGGGAGCGACCCGGCGCTCACCGGCGGCGTGCCTTTTGATTGACGCAGCACCGCGTAAATCACCGGCATCACCAGCAGCACCAGCGGCACCTGTACCAGCATGCCGGCGATGATCGCCACCGCCAGCGGCTGCTGCATCTGCGAACCCTGGCCGATGGCCAGCGCCAGCGGCAGCAAGGTGAGAATCGCGGCGATGGTGGACATCAGGATCGGCCGCATGCGGTGGTGGCCGGCATACAGCAGCGCCTCGCGCAACGGCATGCGCCGCTCGGCATCGGTCATCTCAGTGAAATAGAAGATCGCCAGCTCGGTGACGATGCCCACGATCATCGTCATGCCCATCATCGCCGAGATGTTGAGCTCGATGCCGGTGACCCACAGCCCCACGAATACCGCCGCCAGCGCCAGCAGCGGCGCCACCATGATCGCCAGCGCCACGCGGAAGCTCTCGTAGAGAAACAGCAGCAGAGTGAACACCAGCGCGATCGCCGCCAGCATCACGATGCTGAGGTCGTGGAAGGCGATCTGCTGCTGCGCGTACAAGCCGCCCAGCTCGTGGTACATGCCGGCCGGCAGCAGGCCGGGCTTGGCCAATACCTGCTTCACGTCGGCCGCGGTGGAGCCGAGGTCGCGGCCCACGATACGCGCGGTCACCGCCACCATGCGCTTCAGGTTGTCGCGATTGATTTCCGGCTGGCCCTGCACTGCCTGGATCGTGGCGAGTTCGGACAAGGGCACCACATGGCCGTCGGCGGCACGGATCGGCAGCGCCTGCAGCTGCTCCAGCTGCGCGCGCGACACCGGCGGCAACCACACGCGCACGCCGATCATCTTCGGCCCCTGCGGCAGTTGCGCTGCCACGTTGCCGGCTGCCGCGTCGGACACCTGCTGCGCCACCGCCACCGGGTCCAGCCCGAGCAAGCCGGCCTTGACCGGGTCGACATGCACGTCCAGCGCGTCGCCGGCGGGATTGATGCCGTTGCGCACTTCGGCCACGCCGTTGACCTTGGCGATCGCCGCGGCCACGTTCTTGGCGGTGGTATCGAGCTGCGCCTCGTCGTCGCCGTACAGCTTGATCTCGATCGGTTGCGGTACCTCGGTGAGGTCGCCGATCAGGTCTTCCATCAACTGCGCGACGTCGACGTCGAGACCGGGCACCTGCGCCGCGATCTGCTGGCGGATCTGCTCCATCACGTCGGCGGTGGAAGGCCGCGAGCCGTTCTTCAGGCGCACGAAGAAGTCGCCGGTGTTCGCCTCGGTGAGGCCACCGCCCAGCTGCAGGCCGGTGCGCCGCGAGTAGGTATCCACGTAGGGATTGGCGCGGATGATCTTTTCGGCCTGCTGCAGCAGGCGATCCGTCTCGTCCAGCGAGGTGCCGGGCGGCGAAAGGTAATCGAGCGTGAAGCCGCCTTCGTCCATCTTCGGCATGAAGCCGCTGCCCACCTGCCCGTACGCCAGCACGCCGGCCAGCAACAGCGGAACCACGCCGACCAGCACCAGCACAGGCCGCTGCAGCAGGCGCCCCAGCGTACGCTCGTAGCCCGCCAGCAGGCGCTGCGAAACGCGGCCCGGCGGATGCTCCACGGCATGGCGCTCGTCGATCAGCCACTCGGCCAGCAGCGGCACCGCCACCCAGGTCAGCAGATAGGAGATCACCAGCGCGCTGGCCATGGTCAGCGACAACGCCTTGAAGAACGCGCCGGTGACGCCGGTGAGGAAGGCCAGCGGCAGGAAGATCACCACCGTGGCCGCGCTGGAGCCGGTGAGCGGGCGGGTGAATTCCCAAGCCGCACCCGCGATGCGCTCACTGACTTTGGACGGCGTGTTCGGCCCGGTGCCGCCGTGCAGCCGGCGCATGATGTGCTCCAGCATCACGATCACGTCGTCGATCAACAGACCCACCGCGGCGGCCATGCCGCCCAGCGTCATCATGTTGAAGCTCATGTGCAGCAGGTCGAGCAGCAGCACGGTGATGGCCAGCGTGGCCGGCACCACGATCAACGCCACCAGAATCACGCGGGCGTTGCGCAGGAACACGAACAGCACCAGCCCCGCCAGCACGATGCCGATCAGGATCGCATCGCGCACGCTGCCGGCGGCGCCCAGCACCAGCTGGGTCTGGTCGTACCAGTTGGCGATGTGCAAGCCCTTCGGCGCCTGCCGCTGGTAGTCGGCCAGGCGCTGCTTCACGTCACGGGCGATCTGCACGCTGTTACCGTCGGGCTGCTGGAACACCTGCATCAGGACGGCGTCTCGGCCATCAGCGGTGGTACGCACCCACTGCGGCTGGTGGCTCATGCCCACCGTGGCCACATCCCTGAGGCGCAGCACGCCGTGCGCGTCGGCACGCAGCACGATATCGCCCAGTGCCGTGGCGCTGGCTGGCTGGTTGTTGGCCAGCAGTAGATAGAGCTTGTAGTGATCCTGCAGCCGGCCCATCGACTGGATGGTGGCGGCGCTGGCCACCGCATGCTCGAGATCGGCCAATGTCAGGCCCTGCGCGCGCAGCCTGGCCGCATCCGCGTCCACGTGGAACTCGGCCACGTCGCCGCCTTGCACGTCCACCTGGGCCACGCCGGTCACGCCGGACAGCAGCGGGCGCAGCTGGAACTCGGCGATATCGTGCAGTTCGGCAGGCGTGAGCGTGTCGGAACGCAGGCTGTAGGCGAGGATCGGGAACACCGTCGGATCGAGCCGGATCGCCTCCACGTCCAGACCAGGCGGAAGGCTCGGCAAGGTCTCGCCGATCGCGGCGTCGACGTCGAGCAGGGCGCGCCCCATGTCCGCGCCCCAGTCGAAGCCGATATTGATCTCGGCGCTGCCGCGGCTGGTGGTGGAACGCACCTCGCGCACGCCGCGCACGCGGCGGATCGCCTCCTCCACCGGCCGGGTCACGCTCACCACCATCTGGGCGGCAGGCTGGTCGCCGGCATCCAGCGTCACCCGCACGCGCGGGAACGAGACATTGGGGAACAGCGAGACCGGCAGGTTGAACGCGCCGGCGATGCCGCCGATGGCGAGGATGAGCGCGAGGAACAGCAGCGAACGCCGGTGCCGATGCATCCACTGGGTGATCGTCATCGGTACGGCCGTCACGGCTTCGGCTCGCTGCCGGCCGCGCTGTCGCCCTGGCGCACGGCGGCGCCGTCGTCCACTTCGTAGGCGCCTTGCACGATCACCGGCAGTTTCGCGTCGAGCTTGCCGAGCACACCCACGGTGTCACCGGCCGGCTGGCGCAGCGTGACTTCCACGCGATGCGCCTTGTCGTGGTCGGCCTGGTACAGGTAGTCGCCTTGCTCGTCATGCAGCACGGCGGCGCGCGGCACCGCCCAGGCGGTGTAGTTGCCGCTCTGGATGCTGGCCTGCAGTGCGGCACCGGCGGCCAATTCCGCGTCGGCCTCTGCGGGGAGTTGCGCCTGCACCGGCAGCAGGTGGGTTTGCGGATCGATCGCGCGCCCCACCATCACCAGCTTGCCGTCGAAGGCCTTGCCGTCGCCGTACACGCCGTGCATGGACACCGGCAAGCCCACGCGCAGCTGCGCGCCGGCATCCGGCTGCACGCCCAGTTCGGCGATCAACGCGTGCGCAGGCATGAAACCGAGCAGCGGCGCGTTGGCAGCGAAGCGGTCGCCCAGTGCCACCGACAAGACGGTGACCACGCCGTCGTCCGGCGCGGCCACGGTTTCCTGTGCCGCGCCGCCGCCTAGCGCACGCTGCGCCGCCAGCGTGGCCTGCGCATCGGCCAGTGCCTTGCGCGCCGCGGCCAGTTGCGAGGCGGTGGCCAGGTGTTGCGCGGCCAGCTGTTCGGTGCGCTTGAGTTCCCCGTCGGCCAGGGTCAGCGCGCTCTGTGCCTGCTGGTACGCGCTATGCGCCGTCGGATCGGGCGCCACGAGCAGCAGCGGCTGGCCGCGCCTGACCGTCTGGCCCGCGCTCACTTGCAGCGCGACCACCTGGCCGCCGTGCGCGAAGCTGATCGCCCGCGCGCGATGCGGATCGGCCACCGCGCTGCCCCAGGCCGCCACGTTGTCGTGGAAGCTGCGTTGCACCGGCATCGCGGTGGTGACCAACGCCACGCCCTTGGCGTCGTCGGCATGATCATCGTCGTCGCCGCCCTTGGCGCAGGCGGCCAGCAGCAAGGCCGTGAAGGCCAGCGCGGCGCAGCGCGCAAGCAAGTTTCGTTTCATCGTTTGGACATCCGTTGCATGACGAAATCCGTGCGGCCCAGCAAGGCCTCCAGCGCGATCGCCGCAGTGGCCCGCGCCTGCCGCAGCGTGAGCAGGTCGCTGTCGGCGGCCAGCGCATTGGCGCGGATCGAGAGATAGGTGGGCCAATCGAGTAGGCCTTTATTCCAGGCCTGTTCGGCAGCGTCGCGCGCCGCATCGAGCCGTTGCGCGTGCGCGACCTGGGTCGCCTGCCGGGCATCCAGCGTCTGCAAGTCGGCCGCGAGGCGCTGCATGTCGTTGCGCGTGGCCAGCAGGCGCGCCTCGTAGTCGTCCTTCAGCTGCTGGCGGGTGGCCTTCTCGATCGCGATATTGCCGCGGTTGCGGTCGAACAGCGGCAGCGTGATGCCGATGGTGAAGCCGCTGGACTTGATGCCGGTATTGTCGCGTGCATGGTCCAGGCCAAGGGTGATCGCCGGGAACTGCGCGAGGATGGCGCCGCGCAGTTGCGCCTCCTGCGCGCGGTAGCCCGCCTGCAGCGCCAGCAAGTCGGGACGGCGACGCGGCAGGTCGGCCAGCGCCGCCTGCAGTTGGGTGACGTCGGGATCGACCTGGTACGGCGCGCCTACCAGGTCCAGCGGCGCGGTGGGCGCCAGGCCCAGCAGCTGGCGCAGGTCGCTTTCGGCCTGGTGCAAGGCCACCGCGTTGTCGGCCGCGCGCTGGCGCGCATCGGCCATCGCGTTGAGTCCGGCGCTGGCGCCGTCGTAACTGAGGTTGCCCGCGTGCAGCGCCGCCTGCACCGCCTGGTCCACCGGCGCCAGCGCGCGCAGCTCGGCGTCCAGCCCGACCTGTTGCGCGCGCAGGCTCTGTACCTGTTCGAACAGCAGCCGCGCCTGCGCGATGGTCTGCCACTCCGCCCACAGCAGGTCGAGGTTCACCTGTTCGGCCTGCGCGTTCGCCGCACGCTTGCGCGTGGAACGCAGCAGCAAGGCGCTCACGTCCGCGCTGATGCCGAGGTTGTAGGCCGTGGTGGAGCCGTCGCTGGAGTGCTGCGGGAAATCCTCGCCGAAACTCAGCTGCGGATCGGGCAGCAGGCCTGCGGCGAAAGCCTGCGCGCGCGCGACGCCCAGCGCATCGCGCTGCACCTTGAGGTCGGGACTGTTCGCCACGGCCAGCATCGCCACCTCGGTGACATCCAGGCCGTCGGCGGGATCGAAGCGGTGGCTCGCCAGTTCCGGCAGCGGCATTGTGCTGGCCGGCACGCTCAGCCGTTCGGCGCTGGCGGCGCCTTCGCCATGGCCAAGCGGCAAGGCGTGGTAGGTGGCGCAACCGCACAGCAGCGTTGCCGCGGCAAGCAGGCTGGCGCGAAGGGATGGGCGCAGGCACGCATGAAGGATCATCCTCACAGCTTGGCGGGGGGCGCTTAGGCCTTTCTTATCGTGGCGGCTCCGGGCTCATGACGACACGGGGTTGCGTCGCGGTAAGCTGGGGCGGCTGCTTCCATCCAGGGGTCCGACCACCATGCCTTCGCGCCGCCTCGCCACGGGACTCAAGCCCGCGCTGCTCGCCTTCCTGCTCGCCGCCAGCGGCGCCCTGCCGGCCACGGACGCGCCGCAGGCCAAATATCCCGGCTATCCCAGCGAGACGCCGGCCAGCTTCAAGCCGGCCAGCGGCAGCTTCGACTACGTCGAGCGCGACGTGATGATCCCGATGCGCGACGGCGTGAAGCTCAACACGGTGATCCTGGTTCCCAGGGGCGCGAAGCATGCCGGCATCGTGCTCACGCGCACGCCTTACGACGCCCACCAGCTCACCCACAATGCCATGAGCGGCCACCTCGAACCGCTGCTGCAGGGTTACGACAACGCCGCCGACGTGATCGTGGAGGACGGCTACATCCGGGTGATCCAGGACATCCGCGGCAAGTACGGCTCCGAAGGCGACTACGTGATGAACCGGCCGGTGCACGGCCCGCTCAACCCCACGCCGGTGGACGACGCCACCGATACATACGACACCATCGACTGGCTGGTGCAGCACATCCCGGAGACGAACGGTCGCGTCGCCACCATCGGCATCTCCTACGACGGCTTCGAGCCGCTGATGTCGCTGGTGCATCCGCACCCCGCCCTGAAAGCCGCGGTGCCGATGAACCCGATGGTGGACGGATGGATGGGCGACGACTGGTTTCACCACGGCGCTTTCCGCGAACAGAACTTGAGCTACATCTACGAGCAGGAAGCCACCCGCGACAACACCGCCAAGTGGTGGACCAGCTTCCACGACGAGTACGACTTGTTCATGCACTACGGCTCGGCCGGCGCGATGGGCGAGGCCTACGGCATGCAGCAGCTCGGCTTCTGGAACAAGATCCTTGCCCACCCCGCCTACGACGCGTTCTGGCAGCAGCAGGCGATGGACAAGCTGCTCGCCGCGCAGCCGCTCACCGTGCCGGTGATGCTGGTGCACAGCCTGTGGGACCAGGAAGACATCTACGGCGACCTGGCCGTGTACCGCGCGATCAAGCCGAAGGACACCACCGGCAGCATGGTGAAGCTGGTGATGGGCCCGTGGCACCACGGCCAGGAGATCGAGGAAGGCAGCTCGCTGGGCGCGGTCCGCTTCGGCAGCGACACCGCGAAATACTTCCGCCAGCACATCCTGCGTCCGTTCCTGGCGCAACACCTCAAGGACGGCGCGCCGAAGGCGGACCTCGCCCCGGTCACTGCCTTCCAGACCGGCACCAACCAGTGGCAGCGACTGGACCGCTGGCCGTTGTCCTGCGACGGCAACTGCCCCGGCAAGAGCCGCGCACTGTACCTGCAAGCCGGCATGCGGCTCGGCTTCGACGCGCCCGCGAACGGCAACGCTTATGACGAGTATGTCTCCGATCCCGCGCATCCGGTGCCGTTCCGCGCGCGGCCGATCCAGCCGGTCGGCTATGACAACGGCCTCACCTGGTCCGAATGGCTGGTGGACGACCAGCGCGAGGCGTCCGGTCGCACCGATGTGCTCAGCTACGAAACGGCGCCGCTGGATCGGCCGCTCACCATCGCCGGCGTGCCCGAGGTGCACCTGGTCGCCTCCACCAGCGGCAGCGACAGCGACTGGGTGGTGAAGCTGATCGACGTCTACCCCGACCAGGTGGCCGAGCAGCCGGCGATGGGCGGCTACCAGCTCGCGGTGGCGATGGACATCTTCCGCGGCCGCTACCGCAGCGGCTACGACAAACCCGAAGCCATCGCCGCCAACCAGCCGCTGGCCTATCGCTTCGACCTGCCCGCCGCCAACCACGTGTTCCTGCCCGGCCACCGCATCATGGTACAGGTGCAGTCGAGCTGGTTCCCGCTGTACGACCGCAATCCGCAGACCTTCGTGCCCAACATCTTCCTGGCCAGTCCGGCGGATTACGTGAAGGCTACCCAGCGCGTCTACCACGCGCCGGACCAGGCCAGCTATATCGCGTTGCCGGTGGTGGCGCACTGATCCCGTCTAGCGCCGCCCATGGAAAAGTGCGGCCATGGATGGCCGCCCGTTCGATCTTCGCGATCAAGGACGATCGCAAAAAAAACGCCGCGACGGAGACCGTCGCGGCGCCTGTCGAAGCGATGCCCGGAGCATCGCCTCATCGATGCCTCAGTTCCTGGAAGCGCCCGCCTCGCTGTCCTCGCGCTCGCCCAGGCGCTGGCCCAGACGGTCGATGTTGTTCATCGACATCAGGTGCGCATAGACCCAGCCGAGGATGCCTTCGCGGAGGAACTCGTGGGTGGTCTTTTCGTCGAGCTGGCGCAGCTTCTCTTCGTTGACCACGAACAAGCCGTTGAGGTTGATCACGTGGCCTTCCGGGTTGTCCGGCGAGCCCTTGCGCAGGCTCATGTTGCGCGGTTCAAGCAGGTTGTGCTTGCGCAGCTGCTCCACGAACCAGCGGGTGCGCGTCACGTGCTGCTGGAACTCGCCGAGGAAGCCCACGGCGCGGGTCAGCACTTCGGTGTCGCTGCCGTCTTCGTTGAAGAGGCGGTCGCCCTCGGTGGTGTTGAAACCCTCGTAGCCTTCGTCGAGGAACACGGCGAAGTCGTCGCCTTCCTGCCCGGCCGGCTTCTCGGCCAGCACGAACGGGTAGCGGCGCACAAAGGCGGGGATGTAGACGTTCGGCGCCCACTGGCCGTTGGCGTCGACGAACAGGTTCTCGCTCTGGCGCAGGCCCAGCAGCGCCACCGGACCGGCGTCGCTGAGGTCGTTGCCGGCGAACACGATCGGCAAGTCGCGCGCGGCCAGACCGAACTCCACGCCCGTCAGCGGCACCGAATGAGCATCCAGCGCGAACTTCATGTTCGGGATCGGCTTCAGGCGCAGATCCTTGTGTTCGTTGCGATTGAGCGGCACCGGGCGCTCGTAGAAGATCACTTCAGCCACGTTTTTACCTCTGCCCCGCCGTGCCGGGGTTGCCACTAGCGGCTTCCCCTCCCAAACCCGGCGTCGGGTCTACAGATGAACGATCACTATATCAGCGCCCGGGCCCGTCCGCGAATCCCCGGACCCGGGACCTATCTGCTTGACCGCAAAGCTTTTCGCATGCGTTTTGCCACAAAAGTGTTCTATGCTGCGGTGCATCCGGGCGCCGCTGCACCGCTCTTTCTGATGAGGAAGGACGAACCGCATGCTGATGGAAGTCACGAACCGGGCCGACCTCTGTTCGACCCGCGTGCTGTCACTGGACGCCGCCGGCCGCATCCTGGACTGGATCAGCTGGCAGGACGCCGTGTGCCTCTATGTGCGCGGCGCGGTGGCCTGGACGCTGGGCGATCCCTGCCTCACCGTGCACGGCGGCCACAACCGTGCGCTCGGCGCGCAGAGCCAGCTTGAGCTGCACCCCATCGTGGCCAGCACCGGCCACTGCCACGAGCATGCGATCGACCCCGCCCCCGCGCTCACCAACAGCGCGCTGTTCGCCCGCGACCGCCACCTGTGCCTGTACTGCGGCGAGCACTTCAACCGCGGCGAACTGACCCGCGACCACGTGCAGCCGGTGTCCAAAGGCGGCCGCGACGAGTGGGAGAACGTGGTCAGCGCCTGTCTCGCCTGCAATCTCAGGAAGGGCAGCCGCACCCCGCAGCAGGCGCACATGCCGCTGCTGGCCGTGCCCTATCGCCCCAGCTGGGTCGAGCACCTGATCCTGTCCAACCGCAACATCCTGGCCGACCAGATGGAATTCCTGGTCAGCCACCTGCCGCGCGACCGGCGCCAGGCGATGAGCTGAACCTGTCATACCCCGGCCAGCCCGGCGCCCTTGCCCCGCCCCGCCGCTGGTTCAACAATAGGCGGATGAAAGATCCTGCACGCTACCCCCACCTGGCGGCCATCGAGGCGCCGGCCGACCTGCGCCGCGTTCCCGACGAGGAGCTGCCCGCCGTCGCGGACGAGCTGCGCCAGTACCTGATCGAGGCGGTGGCCAGTTCCGGCGGCCACTTCGGGGCGGGTCTGGGCGTGGTGGAACTCACCGTGGCGCTGCACCACGTATTCGACACGCCCACCGATCGACTGGTATGGGACGTGGGCCACCAGTGCTACCCGCACAAGATTCTCACCGGCCGCCGCGAACGCATCACCACGATCAAGAAGAAGGACGGCCTAGCCCCGTTCCCGCGCCGCGAGGAAAGCGAATACGACACCTTCGGCGTGGGCCATTCGTCCACCTCGATCTCGGCCGCGCTGGGTATGGCGATCGCCGCGCAGCGCAAGGGCGATCCGCGCAAGGTCGTGGCGGTGATCGGCGACGGCGCGATGACCGCCGGCATGGCGTTCGAGGCGCTGAACCACGGCGGCGACGTCGAGCCGAACATGCTGGTGGTGTTCAACGACAACGGCATGTCGATCAGCGAGAACGTGGGCGCGATGACCAAGATCATGTCGCGCGCGCTGGCCAGCCGCCGGCTCAACGCCATGCGCGAACGCGCCAAGCGTGCGATCCCCAAGCAGTCCTTCGCCGGCCGTTTCTTCAAGCGCTGGGAGGAACACGCCAAGGGCATGTTCGTGCCCTCCACGCTGTTCGAGGAGCTGGGCTTCCACTACACCGGCCCGATCGACGGCCACAACATCCCGCAGCTGCTGGCCGCGCTGCGCACGGTGAAGAACCTGCCCGGCCCGCAGCTGCTGCACGTGGTCACCACCAAGGGCAAGGGCTACGCCCCGGCCGAGCAGGCGCAGATCGAGTACCACGCGGTCGGCCCGTTCGATCCCGAGGCCGGCCTGGCGAAGAAGGCCTCGCCCGCCAAGCCCACCTACACCGACATCTTCAGCGACTGGCTGTGCGACCAGGCCGCCGCCGACGGGCGCCTGCTCGGCATCACGCCCGCGATGCGCGAAGGCTCCGGCCTGGTGCGCTTCTCCAAGGAATATCCCGAGCGCTACTTCGACGTGGCGATCGCCGAGCAGCACGCGGTGACGCTGGCCGCGGGCATGGCCTGCGAAGGCGCCAAGCCGGTGGTGGCGATCTACTCCACCTTCTTGCAGCGCGCCTATGACCAGGCGATCCACGACGTGGCGCTGCAGAACCTCGACGTCACCTTCGCGATCGACCGCGCCGGCGTGGTTGGCCCGGATGGCGCCACCCACGCGGGCAGCTTCGATCTCAGCTTCCTGCGCTGCCTGCCGAACATGGTGATCATGGCGCCGGCCGACGAAAACGAATGCCGGCAGATGCTCAGCACCGGCTTCCAGTACGCCGGTCCCGCCGCGGTCCGCTACCCGCGCGGCACCGGCCCCGGCATTGCCATCCGGCCGGAACTCGACACCTTGCCGATCGGCAAGGCCGAACTGCGCCGCCGCGGCCGCGGCCTCGCCCTGCTCAGCTTCGGCGCGATGCTGGCGCCTGCCGGGGTGATCGCCGGCGAGCTCGACGCCAGCCTGGTCAACATGCGCTTCGTGAAGCCGCTGGACGAGGCGCTGATCGTGGAACTGGCGAAGACCCACGACGCCTTCGTCACCCTGGAAGACAATGCGATCGCCGGTGGCGCCGGTTCCGCCGTGGCGGAGTGCCTCGCTGCGCACGGCATCGTGAAGCCGATCCTGCACCTGGGTCTACCCGACGCCTACCTCGAACACGGCAGCCGCGAGGAAGTGCTCTCGATGGCCGGCCTCGACCTGCCCGGCATCCGCCGCGCGATCCACGCGCGCTTCCCGCAACTGGCCGGCAGCAACATCGCCAGCGCGGGCTGAGCCGATGCTCCTGCCATGCGACGACGCCCCGCTACGGCGGGGCGTCGTCGTTCATGCGGACTGCCAGCGCCCGCCGCTCACCCGGTCGCGCGCTTCCAGATCCTGCGCGGTGAACACTTGCGCATAGCCCGCTGCGCGCAGCAGCGCGCGGACGGCGTCGCCCTGGTTCCAGCCGTGCTCGAACAGCAACCAGCCTCCCGCATCGAGGTGCGCGGGCGCGCCGGCGACGATGCGGCGGATATCGTCCAGGCCATCGGCGCCGGAAGCCAGCGCCGCAGCCGGTTCGAAACGCAGATCGCCTTGCGCGAGATGCGGATCGGCCGCCTCGATGTAGGGCGGATTGGAAACGATCAGCGCGAAACGCCCGTCCGCCAGTGGCGCCAGCCAGTCGCCCTGCGCAAAGCGCACGTTGCCGATGCCCAGCTGCTGCGCGTTGCGCCGCGCGACCGCCAACGCATCCGCGCTGGCGTCCGTCGCCAGCACCTGCGCGTGCGGCCGCTCGCTGGCGATGGCCAACGCGATGGCGCCGCTGCCGGTGCCGAGGTCGGCCATGCGGGCCGCGGCGTCTTGCGGCAAGCGCTCCAGCGCCAGCTCCACCAGCAACTCGGTTTCCGGGCGCGGGATCAGCGTGGCCGGCGTCACCGCCAGCTCCAGTGTCCAGAAGCCACGGCGACCGGTGAGGTAGGCCACCGGCTCGCCGGCCTCGCGGCGTGCGACCAGCGCCTCGAAAACCGTCTGGACGTCCGTATCCAGCGGGTCGTCGGCATGCGCGAACAGCCAGCTGCGCGGCCGACCGAGCACGTGCAGCAGCAACGCCTCGGCGTCGGCGCGCTCGCCCAGCCGCGCGCTGGCGGAGGCCAGCATGGTCCGCACGTCAGGCACGCGGCGACTCCTCTTTCGCGGCTGGCAGCGGCGGTGGCGGCACCACCGGCTTCGGTTCGCGCCTGCGCCAATAACCGCCCTGCGTCCATGCCGCGAAAGCCCATTGCAGCCAGCCGATCAGGGAGAAGGCCAGCCACAGCGCCCAGGCCAGCATGGCCAGTTTGTAGAACCACAGCGATACGCTGATCACGCCGCCGGCAGGCAGCGCACCGCTGCTCTGATCGGCGAACCAGCGCAGTTGCCAAGCGTCGGAGCCGTTGCCGGCCACATGCATGTCGGGCACGCCGAGCAAGCCTTTGGGCACGGCCGCCACCAGCACGCCCAATGCCAGCACCGTGAGCAAGGCGAGGCCGAGTTGCGCGAGGTTGAAGCGGGTCGCCGGCAGTTGTTCCGCAGGCGCCCAGCGCGCGCGCAGGCCGGTCAGGATCAGCCACGCCACCACCAGCGCGAACGCGCCCCATGCGAAGGCGGAGAAGCCCAGCCCCAGCAGCAGCCAATGGCGGAAGCGCAACGGTGCAGGCGCGTAGCGGGCGAGCAGCCATGCGGCGAGCAGCAGCATCGCCAGCTGCGACCAGTACAACACCGCCGGGCCGGTGGTCGGTCCCCAGGTCCACACTACCCAGCGATCCTGCGGCAGGTCGAGTTCGCTGCTGATGTTCGCTACCGGCGCCTCCAGTGCGAACGACGAGGTCGCGACGCGCACCGCCATGCCATGCGGTTCGCGCAAGCGCACGGCGTAGTCGTGCGCGCCGGGCAGCAGCGGCAGGCCGAGCTTGCCGTTGCGCACAGCGAGGCTCACCGGTTCGCCGTCGCGGCTCGCTTCCAGCAACTCCGCGCCGGCCGGCAAGCCGATCGCGTGTTCGCCGCCGCGCGTGCTGCGCGCCTTGAGCACGAGCCTGGTTTCCGTGCTGCGTTCACCCACCTCGCTGTGCACGCCGACGTTGTCGAAAGCGAGGCTGCCGCCGTCGATCGCGGCCGGTTGGCTGAAGCCGAGTTGCAGGGTTTCGCCGGGCAACGGCTGGAAGCGCAGGCCGGCGGCGCTGGCGCTGGTCGGCACGCCTTGCGCGTCGACATGCCACATCGGCGCGGCGACGACTTCCCATACCTCGGCACGCTCGCCCAGCGCCGGCGCCGCGAGCGACAGCGTGGCCGCGTGATCCAGCCGGCTGGTCCACCTCACCTGATGGCTGCCCGCGTTGAAGGTGACGTCGATGCGGCCGTTCTTCACCAGCACGCCGTCGCCTTGCGGATGCTCACCGGGCAACAGCGGCAGGCTGAGGCTGAAACCGCCATTCGCCGGCGCGATGCGTTCGACCGTGTTCTCCACCTGCCAGTCCACGCCCAGCAGCAGGCGACGCGTCAGCTGCACGTAGGGCGGGAAATCCTGCGCGGCCACCGCCGGTCCGCCGTGATCGGCCACGCGCACGCGCTGCAGTGCGAGGCTGTCGCCCAGCATGCGCCCGCCGTCCACGCCATCCAGCGACCAGCCCTGCCCGCTGAACGCCACGCGTTGCGGGCGCAGCGCGAAGCGCAGGCTGGCGCTGTCCGCCGTGCCGATGCGGTAATGCAGGCCGACGCGGTGTACGCCGCGATCGAGACGCAGCAGCGCATCGTCATCGTTGCGGGCCAGTGCCGCGGGATGGCCGTCCACGCTGGCATCGAGCAGTTGCAGCGCGTCGTCGGGCTGCGGCAATGGCAAGGCCACGGCGGCGCCGGCGTGCACCTCCAGCGCCAGGTCCAGCGTGTCGCCGCTGGCCTGCAACTGCGCCTGCGCCACGGTGGCGCAGTCGGGTGCGCACTTGGGCGCCTCGGTAAGACGGGCCTTCAACTGATCCAGCATTTGCTGATTGGGCAAGCTCTGCGCATGCGAGGCCGAAGGCAGCAGCGCGATCGCGAGCAGCAACGCAGCGGCCGCACTGGCGCCGCGTGCGGCCGGCCAAGGCAGGCGCCAGGGACGCAGGCTGGCGATCAGCTTGGCGAGCAAGGCCACCAGCAAGGCGATCATCGCCACCCGCAGCAGGCGCACCAGCCAGCGCGGTGCGATCAGCAGGCGCGTGGTCTGATCCGCACCTACCGGGCCGGACCAGCCGAGCTGGTAGTCATTGTCCTGGTCCCAGCCCGGCGTGCCCGCACCGGCCTGGATCGTGCTGCGGCTGTCGAAGTCGCTGAGGCCCGGGCTTTGCAGCGCATTGGCAGTCACGGTGATGGATGCAAGCCCGCTAACCCTTGCCGCCCCCATGCGCAGCGATGGCGGTGCCGACGGGGCGGGTGGTGGTGGTGGCTGGGGCATCGCAGCCGGAACGGGAGCTTCTTCCACCGGAGGCGGTGCCACTTGCCTGATGACCTTCGGCGGTGGCTGCACTGCGGCGTACGGCTCGACAAACTGCGCCTCCACGACGCGCGCCCCTGAAGAACCCTCCAACTGCGGATGCAAGGCGTACTGCAACTCCCGCACGGCAAACGGCAGGCTCCACAGCACCGCCAGTGCGAACACCGCGATGGCGGTGCCGCGCACCACGGCGCGCAGCCGCCCCTCCGGCAGCGCACGCAGCAGCAACGCCAGCAACAACACCACGGCCAACGTCCACAACGGCGCGCCGGCCTCGTGGCGGCCCAGCGCGAGATACAGCGCCGCCAGCAAGCCCCAGCGCCAGCCGAGCAGGCGACCGGCCAGCAAGGCGATCAACGCGAGCACGAACAGATCGAGCAGGCTCCATTGCGCGACCCAGGTATCCGGCGCGCGATCCGCACCGGGCGCCGCGATCAGGCGATAACCGAACGGCAAATGCAGCCTCGCCTCGATGCCTTCCAGCGGCAGTTGCCAGCCGGAACTGGGGATCGCGCTGCCATGCACGGGCAGGCGCAGGCCGGCATCCAGGTCGAGCTTGCGCGTGCGCAGCTCGACGCCGCTGTGGCCCTCGCTGCCCTTGCTGACCAGCAAGGGCTTGCCGCCCTCGCTGGCGCGTTGCAGTTGCCACGGCGCGGTCGCGTCCAGTCGCTGGTGGTGGCGCAGGTCGCCGCTGAGATGGTCGGCCGCGCGCAAGCCGCCGCCGTCGAAATCCAGCCATATCTCGCGCTGCAGGCGGATCTGGTCGCCCTTGCCGCCTTCGTCGCCGCGCGCGCCGGCGACGATGGTCAGGCCTGCATCGTCACCCAGCGCGAACGCCGGCAAATCGCTCCAATCGTCCGGCACGCCGGCCTGCGCAGCATCGATGCCCTGCCCTTCCGCGCGACTGCCGCGCAACGTGGCATCGTCGCGATAGCTCCAGGTTTCCTGCCGCGGCCATGGCGCCGGAGGCAGCTTCAGCGCCACTTTTTCCAGCGGTGCGGTGGCACGCGCACTCAAGTTCAGCAGCCAGTGTCCCGGCCGCAGTTGCACGCGCAGGCGGCCATCGCTTTCCAGTCGCGCAGGCAGGTCGCCGTCGAGCGCGGCGGCGACGAAGCGGCTGGGCAAGGCCGGGCCAAGCACGACTTCGCGGGCGCTGCCGGCCACGTCGAGTTGCAGTTGCGTCTGCAGCATGGCGGGCAGGCCGTCGGCCAGTTCGCGGTAGACGCGCAACGACAAGGCATCGGCAGTGCGTTGTGCGGCGGCAGCCTCGCCGAGCGTGAGTTCGTTGCCGTTGCGTTCGACGCGCGTTACCGCCGCGCCATCCAGACTCAACGCGACCAGACCGATTTCCGTCGGCACTCGCAGGCGCGCCGGGCGCTCTTCCCACGGCAGCGTGCCGCGCAACTGATAGTCGCCGGGCAGCAGCCACAGCATCGGCTGATCGTCGTGCTGCAGCACCACGGCGGGCTGGTTGTTCACGGTCACCGACTGCGGCCAGGCGTGTTCGTCGCCCGGCAGCGCCACCCAACCCGGCGCGTCCACGTGCACGTCCAGGCCGAAGCGCGCACCGTCCTTGCCGGCATCCAGCGTCAGGCGGCCAGGCCAGGCGCACTGGTAGCTGTCCTCGTCCGGCTGCTGGTTGGCCAAAAAGGGGCAGGCATGCTGCGGTTCGTCGTGCAACACCCAGCCTTGCCAGTCGCGCAGGGGTGGCGGCACGTCCTGCGCCGGCAACGGCGCGGCCAGCAGCAGCCACAGGCCCAACAATCCGGTGAGTCGAGCAAGCATGCGTTTCTCCCTGTATGCCGCGCTGTCGGCACAGTGTAAGTGGAACATGGCGGCGACACGGCCGCCCGCGGGAAGCAACGGCTATGGCGTACTCACTTGCAACTGCAACAGCTCATTCCGAAACCGCCAGCACGCATTCGTCCGCACCGCAGCTGCGGCAGCAGACGGGAAAGATCGACATGCCGCCGGGCGCGATCGCCGGACCCAGCAAGCCTTCGAGAAAACCACCGAAGAAACTGCAGCCGGAGCGGCCATCCACGGCGCACAGCGGACTGTGCCGGATGTGCAGCTGGCTGCCTTGCAGGTCGACCTCGGCGAATGCATGCAGGGCCGGCGCGGCAATGGAAGTGAGCGCTGCCCCCAGCTCC
The DNA here is from genome assembly GCF_044904705.1 of Dyella agri. Classification (NCBI taxonomy): domain Bacteria; kingdom Pseudomonadati; phylum Pseudomonadota; class Gammaproteobacteria; order Lysobacterales; family Rhodanobacteraceae; genus Dyella; species Dyella agri. Next base: position 325,165 of record NZ_JADIKL010000002.1, on the reverse strand, counting down.
AGCCCGGTGTCCAGCGCGTACTCGCGCGCGAACAGCCACGCGCCGACACGCTGCCCCGCCAGCTGCAGCGAGGATTCGCGCGCGCCGGCGGCGACCGCGCGATCCAGCGCCAGCAGACGCGGCACGATGCGCGGGTAGTCGTGTTCCAGTGTGGTCAGCGCCCGCTCGACAGCCGGCACGTCTGCTTCCAGCACGGGCACGTCGACGAACGGTTCGATCACGGGTTCCGCCGGCGTCGGTGCAGGCGGTGGCGCCGGTTCGCGGGCAGCGATGAAATCCTCAAACACCTCCGGAGCAGCCGGCGATGGTGCGTCCGCCGCAGCGGGCGGCGCAGCACCGACATCCACCGCTACTGCATTGGCGCCATCTGCGCCTCCGGTCGAAGCATCCGCCGTCGCCGTTGGCGGTGACGGCGGCGGCACGTAGCCGCTGGTGACCTTGCGCGTGGCGGCGAAATGCGGCCGCAGCTCGCCATCTGCCGAGGGCAGCAGCTCGAAGTTGACCAGGCGATCGCAAGCCTCCAGCGCGCTGCGCAAGGCCCGTTTCTTGAACCATGAACCGCGCACCGCCATGGTCAGCAAGGTGCCGTGCGGGTCTTGCACCAGGCGCTGCCGCAGCAGAGTGAAGCCGCAGCTGCCGACCAGGCGGCCGATTTCGATGAGCAGGCCTTCGCGTTGCAACGCGAGCGCCTGGATTTCCAGCTCGACCATCCGTCCCCCTGTGTGCGATGCCGGCACGCCGGATTGCGCGCCCATGCTACGACAGGGCGCCCCGTCCCCATAAACGACAAGCCCCGCCGAAGCGGGGCTTGCCGGTGCAGCTGCCGGGACGGTCAGCGCAGGATCGAGGCCGGATCCTGCTTGGCCTGCAGCGCCGAGCACAGTTCGATCGACTCGGTGGTCTGCGCCAGGCCGCGGGCGATGCCGGCGGCATCGTCCATGCGCGACTTGAAGAACGCCTGCACGCGCTGCGCCTCGGCGGTGGAGCAGCTGCCGCCCGCGGCCAGCATCGGCAGGTAGCCGCCGGCGAAGCTGCCGGTGCGCTTGAGGATCTGCGGGTAGTGGCCGGTGAACCAGGTCCACATCGCATTGCGCTGGGCTTCGGTATCGCGGCCGGCACGCAGCAGCGAGGCCATCTCGCCCACCTTGACCGGCTTGCTCAGCGCGAAGTCGCGCACCTGCTCGGTGAGCGCGGGATCCTCGACGCCGGCGAGGCCGCCGAGAATGCCGTTGCGCAACGCCGGATCGCTGGTCTGCGGCAGCTCGGCGATCAGCGCGTCCACCGCGGGCTTGCCCTGCGTCTGCACCGCCACGCCCAGCGCGTCGCCGAGCAGGTCGGGGTTGGCAGCGGTGAGGTCGAGGCGACCGTCGGCCTTCTTCTTCAATGCCGCCTCGCCCTGCTGGAGCAGAGCCGCACGCACGGCGGGCAGCTTGTAGTCGAGGGCCAGTTCGCCGGCCAGCGTGCTGCGCAGCAGGGAATCGTCCTCCGATTCACCCGGCTTGCGCTGGTAGCCCAGCGATTCCAGCTTCGGCAGGTAGGCGGCCTTGACCCAGTCGGTGATGCGCGCGCGCTGGGCGTCGGTCTTCGCCACGTGGTGATAGATCCAGCTCGCCTCGTTCAGCGGCGCGGTGAACACCTGGGGTGTCTTGGACGTGGTCAGCGGCTGCAGTGCGGCGAGCACCTGGCCGGCATCGAGGTCGCCGTGCTGGAAGCTGGCGCCGATCGCGTCGGCATAGGCCAGCTGTTCGGTGTCGCTGAGCTTGGCGACCTGCTTCACCAGCGCAGCAAGCTCACTCTTGTCGAGGCTGAAGCGGTAGTAGCCGGCGGCGTTCGCGTTCGGCATCACCCAGGTCGGCTTGCTGGCGTCGGCGAGCGTCACCGAGCCGGTGGCCTTGTCCAGCATCTCGCACGCCACCTTGCTGCCGTCGGCGGTGCCGTAGCGCACGCACACCGGCACGCCCCAGATGCGCTGGCTATCGCCGCGGCTGCCCAGCGGCAGGTAGCGGCTCTGCTTCAGCTCCAGCACGGTCTTGCCGTCCTTCTGCACCAGCTTCGTCTGCACGTAAGGCACGCCGGACTGGTCGAGGAAGCTCTTGAACGCGTGCTTGAACGCGTCGCCCTTGCCTGCCGCCGTCGCGATCGCGCCGACCAGGTCGTCCGCTTCCGCGTTGCCGAACTTGTGTGCCTGGATGTAGGCGCGCATGCCCTTCTGGAAGGTCTGCTCGCCCACGTAGTTCTCGAACATGCCGATCACCGAGGCACCCTTCTGGTAGGTGATGCCGTCGAAGGCCGTTTCGATGTCGCCGTTGCCTGTGATCGGCTGGCGGATCTTGCGCGCGCTGACCAGGCTGTCGTTGGCCATCGCGCCCTGCGCGCCGCGCACGCGGTCGAGGTCGGCGCGGTATTCGGGATGGACTTCCTCGGTGACCTTTTCCTGCATCCAGGTGGCGAAGGCTTCGTTGAGCCAGATGTCGTTCCACCAGGCCAGCGTCACGGCGTCACCGGTCCACTGGTGGGCCAGCTCGTGCGCGGTGACGTTGAACGAGCCGCGCACGTTGCGCGCCGGCGAATCCTTGTCGAGCAGCAGCAGCCAGTCGCGGAAGGTGACCAGGCCCGCGTTCTCCATCGCGCCGGCGGAGAAGTCCGGCGCGGCGAGCACGTCCAGCTTGTCCCACGGGTAGCCGAAGCCGTAGTAGTTCTCCAGCGCATGGACGATGCTCGGCGTCTCGGAGATCACGTGGCTCATGCGGTGCGCTTCGCCGGCGGCGGCGATGCCGCGCAGCGGCAGCGGCTTGCTGCGGTAGGCGTTGGGCGAGATTTCCGCGGTCGGGGTGATGTCCCACGGACCGACGCCAAAGGCCACCAGATAGGTGGGCAGCGGCAAGGTCGGTGCGAAGGTCACCGTCTTCCAGCCCTGACCGGCGGGCTTCTCGCTCACTTGCTGCGTGTTCGCCACCGCGACCTGGTTGTCAGGCAGCGTGATGGAAATGTCGAACGGCGTCTTGAAACCGGGTTCGTCGAAGCTCGGGAACGCGAAGCGCGCGCTGATCGGCTCCATCTGCGTCATCGCGTAGGGCTGGCCCTTGGCGCTGACCTTGTACAGGCCTTGCAACTGCGCATTGAGCGGTGCGGTGTACTCGAACCTCAGCGCGATCTCGCCGGGCTGCAGCGTGCTGCCGAAGTCCACGCGCACCACGCCGGCCTTGGGGTCGGCTTCCACGTACTTCGCATCGTGCGTCTTGCCCGCGGCGTCGGTGACCGTCACCTTGGACACTTTCAGCTCGGCACCGTCCAGCCACACATGGTCGGAGGCCTTGGCCAGCTTCACCTTGATCGTGGTGGTGCCGGAGAAATCGGCCTGCGCCGGATCCACCTTGAAGGCGATCTGGTAGGACTGCGGCACCGCCCAGGACGGCAGGCGGCCCTTGGGCGCCTGGTCGGCGCCGGCGGCGAACGCCATGCCGCAGCTGGCGGCCAGCGCAGTGAACAGAAGAGGACGGATGTGGCGACGCATAACAGTTTCCCCGAACGTTTACAGGAACCCGCCACGCTAGGCGGCACATGACTTCCCACACAGTGCCACAAGGCATGGTGGCGGTGGCCGACCGTGGGTGCTTGCACACGCCCTGCCAATGGCTAACATGTCCTCCATAGACCTGCTCTATCGGTAGGCATGCCATGAACCTGCGCGACCTGCATTACCTGGTGGCTCTCGCCGAACAGCGGCATTTCGGCCGTGCGGCGGAAGCCTGCTTCGTCAGCCAGCCCACGCTGTCCACCCAGATCAAGAAGCTGGAGGAGGAGCTGGGCGTGGCGCTGGTCGAACGCACGCCGCGCAAGGTGCTGCTCACCGACGTAGGTCGCGAGATCGTGGCGCGCGCACGCGACGTGCTGAACGAGGTGGAGCAGATCAAGGGCATCGCGCGGCGCACGCTGGACCCCGAGTCCGGCACGGTGCGGCTGGGCATCTTCCCCACGCTCGGCCCCTATCTGCTGCCGCATGTGGTGCCGTTGGTGCGCCAGCGCTTCCCGCGGCTGGAACTGCTGCTGGTGGAGGAAAAGACCGAGGAAGTGCTGCGCCGCCTGCGCGAGGGCAGGCTCGACGCCGGCATCCTCGCCCTGCCGGTGCACGACGACAGCTTGCACGCGGAATTCCTGTTCGAGGAGCCCTTCCTGCTCGCGGTGCCGCAGTCGCATCCGCTGGCGCGCCGCCCCTCGCTGAAACTGGCCGACCTCGGCGACCAGAGCCTGTTGCTGCTGGAAGACGGCCACTGCCTGCGCGACCAGGCACTGGAGGTCTGCCACCTTGCCGGCGCGGGCGAGAAGAGCGGCTTCCGCGCCACCAGCCTGGAGACGCTGCGCCAGATGGTGGCCGCCGACGTGGGCATCACTCTGCTGCCCACGCTGGCGGTGAAACCGCCGGTGGCGCAGGCGCCGAACGTGCAGCTGATCGAATTCCGCGGCAGCCACCCGCCGAGCCGGCGCATCGCCATGCTGTGGCGCAAGAGTTCTGCGATGGGCGGCTTCCTCAAGCAGCTCGCCGGTGTGTTCCGCGAATTGCCGGAGGGCTTGCTCGATCCGAGCGACGTGCTCGCACCCGCAAACGCAAAGCGCCCCGCGTCCGCCTGATGATGCGCCGCCCCTGGCTCATCGCCCTCCTGCTGCTTGCGCTCTGGGGCGGCTGGTCGTGGTGGCACACGCGGCCGCTGCACCCGGGACCGGGCGAGCTGGCGCCGGACGAGCCCGCGCAGACGGCGCTGGACGAGCCGGTGGAACCCATCCGCTTCGGCGACTTCGTACTCACCCCGCGCGCGAAATTCGACCTCGTCGCGCGCGTGCTGTCCACCGAACACTATCGTTTCGACGCTGGCGCAGCGCTGGTGCCGGAGGACTTCGCGCTGGGCTGGGGCCGCATGTCTGACAGCGCGGTGCTGAAGGACATCGACATCTCGCAGTCCGGCCGCTTCTACTACTGGCACGTGCAGCAGTTTCCGATACCGCGCCGCGAGATCGAAACGCACAGCGCCAACATGCACCTGATCCCCGCCGATGCAGGCGTGCACCGCGCACTGGAGCGCGTGCGCGTGGGGCAAGTGGTGGCGCTAGACGGCTTTCTCGTGGACGCCGACCGCAAGGATGGCTGGCACTGGCGCACGTCGCTCACCCGCGACGACACCGGCGCCGGCGCCTGCGAACTGTTCTATGTCACCTCGGTCGGCGGATCCGGCGCACAAGCCATTGCGGCCTCGCCCGACCCGCCGTAGCCATCCGTGCGCATCGACAGCGGTGGCCCGCCCCCGGCATGGAAGAACAAACCGGCCGCCGGCGCGATCCCGGCGATCATGCAGGCCCTGCCGCGAATGCATGCGCCAGGCCCCGTCGCGATAGTCGGCAACGATCGTCCTGATAAACACAATCAATTTCAACGAAGCCTGTGGCGGCGTTAGGCTCGACTAGCCGCGACCCCCAAGAGGCCGCTCCCGCATCCCCCTCCCAGCCCGACGCCACGAGGTGATGTCATGAGCAAGCTGAAAGGCTCGAAGACCGAGCAGAGTCTGAAAGACGCGTTTGCCGGCGAATCCATGGCCAACCGCCGTTACCTCTACTTCGCCGCCAAGGCGGACGTGGAGGGCTACAACGACGTCTCCGCCGTGTTCCGCTCGACCGCGGAAGGCGAGACCGGCCACGCCCACGGCCATCTCGAATACCTCGAACAGTGCGGCGACCCGGCCACCGGCCTGCCGTTCGGCGAGACCCACGCCAACCTGAAGAGCGCGATTGCCGGCGAGACCCACGAGTACACCGACATGTACCCGGGCATGGCCAAGACTGCACGCGATGAAGGCTTCGACGAAGTCGCCGACTGGTTCGAGACCCTCGCCAAGGCCGAACGCTCGCACGCCAACCGCTTCACCAAGGCGCTGGGCGAACTGGGCTGAGTCGCCTGCCGGCAGCCTGCGGGCTGCCGGCATGGCCATCGCAAGGTCATGGGCGCCGCGGCGCCCACGGAGACGCCCATGTCGGAACCGGTCGACAGCAGCCGCGAAGGCAACCTCGAAGCGCCTATCCGCCACCCGCTGGGCCAGGACGATCCCGCATTCTGGGACCGGGCCGCACTGGACGCGGAACTGGAGCGCGTGTTCAACATCTGCCATGGCTGCCGCCGCTGCGTGAGCCTATGCCACGCCTTCCCCACCTTGTTCGACCTGATCGACGCGTCGAAGACGATGGAGATCGACGGCGTGGCCAAGGCCGACTACCCCAAGGTGGTCGAGCAGTGCTACCTGTGCGACCTCTGCTACCAGACCAAATGCCCCTACACGCCGCCGCATCCGTGGAACGTGGATTTCCCGCACCTGATGTTGCGCGCCAAGGCGGTCGACTTCCGCGAGCATGGCGCGCCGCTGTCGGCGCGAGTCCTCTCCAATACCCGCGCGGTGGGCAAGCTGGCCTCGATTCCGGTGGTGGTCGAAGTGGTCAACGCCGCCAACCGCAACATGGTCGCGCGCAAGCTGCTTGAGAAGACGCTGGGCGTGGATGCGCAGGCCCGCGTCCCCGAGTACCACGCGCCCACCGCGCGCAAGCGTCTGAAGAAGCTCGACGGTCACGGCGATGCGGTGCCGGCCGGTCGCACGAGTGGCAAGCTCGCCATCTTTGCCACCTGCTACTGCGACCACTCCGAGCCGGGCGCCGTGGAGGACCTCGCCGCGGTGCTCGCGCACAACATCATCCCGCACCGGCTGGTCGAACGGGAAAGCTGCTGCGGCATGCCCAAGCTGGAGCTGGGTGACCTCGACACCGTGCGCAAGTACAAGGAGCGCAACATCCCGGTGCTGGCGAAGATGGCGCGCGAGGGCTGGGACTTCACCGCGGCGATCCCCTCCTGCGTGCTGATGTTCAAGCAGGAACTGCCGCTGATGTTCCCCGATGACGCCGACGTGGCCCTGGTGCGCGGACGCTTCTTCGACCCGTTCGAATACCTCGCCGAACGCCACCGGGCCGGCCTGCTCAAGACCGACTTCAAGACCTCGCTGGGCAAGGTCGCCTGGCAGGTGCCCTGCCACCAGCGGGTGCAGAAGATCGGCCCGAAGACGCGCGAGATCCTGCAGCTGGTGCCCGATACCGAGGTGCTCACCATCGAGCGCTGCTCCGGCCACGACGGCACCTATGGCGTGAAGCACAAGACCTACGCCCTGTCGCGCAAGCTGGCCAAGCCGGTGGAAAACCGCGTGGCGCAGGCCGAACCCGCGCATTTCACCAGCGACTGCCCGATGGCCGGCGGCCATATCGCGCACGGCCTGGGCGACCAGCCGCAGGCCGAGCACCCGCTCAGCCTGTTGCGCAAGGCCTATGGCATTTGAAGCCGCTCTCCCGCCGGGAGAGGGGTTGGGGGTGAGGTTCAGCAAAACCGGCAACGCCTCGCTCCGCCCCACCCTCACCCGCCCTTCGGGTACCCTCTCCCACAGGGAGAGGGACAAAAAGCAAACCGGGGAACTCCCATGGACAAGCTCGAACGCGGCGACCTGCTCAGCCTGGAAAACTACGCGATGGAACGCGCCGAATTCCGCGCCAGCGTAATGGCGCACAAGAAGCGACGCACCGTGCACCTGGGTGGGCACCTCACGCTGATCTTCGAGGATCGCCTGAGCATCCAGTACCAGGTGCAGGAGATGCTGCGCATCGAGCGCATCTTCGAACCCGCCGGCATCCAGGACGAACTGGACGCCTACAACCCGCTGATCCCCGACGGCGACAATCTCAAGGCCACGCTGCTGATCGAGTACGACGACGTGGAGCTGCGCAAGCGCGAGCTGATGCGACTGCGCGGCATCGAGCATGCGATCGCGCTGACCGTGCACGGCCACGCGCCGTCCATCGCGGTGGCCGACGAAGACATGGAGCGCAGCAACGACGAGAAGACCGCCGCGGTGCATTTCCTGCGCTTTCCGCTAGACGAGGCGCGCATCGCCGCATGGAAGGCCGGAGCACCCGTGACGCTGGCGTGCAGCCTGCCGGCGATGCCGGTGGAGGCGATCCTCACGCCCGAACAATGCGGCACGCTGGCCGCGGACTTCGACTGAGGCTCAGGCTTCAGGCTCTCAGCTCTTCGGCGCAAGCCCGACCGGGCAGCTCACACCCGTGCCGCCCAGGCCGCAATAGCCGTCGGGATGTTTCGACAGATACTGCTGGTGCTCGTCCTCGGCGTAGTAGAACGGGCCGGCCAGCGCGATCTCGGTGGTGATCCCTTCCAGCCCGGCGTGCTCCAGCGCCACCAAGTAACGCCGGGCGGACGCCTCGGCGGCGGCGAGCTGGGTCACGTCGGCTGCGTAGATCGCCGAACGGTACTGCGTGCCGACGTCGTTGCCCTGGCGCATGCCCTGGGTGGGATCGTGGCTCTCCCAGAACACCTTGAGCAGTTCGTCCAGCGAAGTCCGCGCCGGGTCGTAGATCACCTGCACCACCTCGGCGTGCCCGGTCATGCCGCCGCACACTTCGCGATAGCTGGGATTGGGCGTGTAGCCGCCGGCGTAGCCAGCCGCCGTGCTCACCACACCGGGCAGGTTCCAGAAGGTGTGCTCGGCGCCCCAGAAGCAGCCCATGCCGAACCAGATCCGCGCCATGCCGGGGTGGTCCGCCACCAGCAGCGAGCGGCCAAGCACGTGGTGCGTCCGCGTCGGCAGCAACGCTTGTTCGCGCCCGGGCAAGGCCTCGTCGCGCGGGGGCATGCGCTGCTTCCACGCACCGATGCCGATCATGATCCGCAGTACTCCTGGTGCGCCGTCGGCACGGTTGCCGGCGGCTCAGTAACGCAACAATGCGCGCAGCGGTTGACCGTCGATCCAGCGCTCACGCCCGCGCAGCGCCTCCAGCTCGATGATCACCGCCGCGCCTGCAAGCTCGGCGCCGAAACGCCCGACCAGCGCCCGCGCCGCGACCAGGGTGCCGCCGGTGGCAAGTACGTCGTCCACCAGCAGCACACGCTCGCCGGGTTTCAGCGCACCGCTGCCTGCCTCCAGCCGGTCGCTGCCGTATTCCAGCTGATAGTCGACCGCCAGCACCGGCGGCGGCAGCTTGCCCGGCTTGCGCAGCGGCACGAAGCCCGCGCCCAGCGCCTGCGCCAGCGCGGCACCGAAGATAAAGCCGCGCGCCTCGATGCCGCACACGGCCTGCACGCCGGCATCCCGCCACGGCGCGGCCAGCGCGGCGATGCAATCGGCGAAGCCGGAGGCATCGGCCAGCAGCGGGGTGATGTCGCGGAACAGCACGCCGGGCTGGGGAAAGTCCGGCACGGTGCGGATCAGGTCGGCGAAAGCGTGCATCGTGTTCTCCATCGTCGAAACAGGGCGCGCCGCGATGCCGGACGCGGCGCAGCACGGAAGCAGATACGTCAGCGGGGGATACGGCTCAGCAGGGCGCGGCCAGCGGGCCGTCCGGCGCGTCATCGGCGCCAAGCTCGCGCATGGCCTCGCGTGCCTCGGCCAGTTGCGCCTCGACATCGTGCACGATGCCCTCGGCGGTCGCCACGCTGGAGTCCGGCACCATCACCGCGAGATAGTCCAGCGCCGGCAACTGGCCCACCCCGCCGGTGAGGTACTCGCCGGCGATGAAGGCGGGGATCTGCGCATGTTCCAGCGCATCCTTGACCAGATGCGCGTCGAACAGGTTTTCGGCGCGGTAGACGGTGTGCATGACGGCAAGCTAGTCCCGCCGCGTGCCGCCGGCAAGCCCCGGGGCACCGCCAGTGGCGGGACGGCGGCGATCTGCTCTATCGTCGTGCCAGCGGCGCCGGTGCGCCGCAGGGCGATACGGGGGCCGGGACATCCAATGGGCAAGCGCGACGAAGGCTTGAAGTTCGTGAGCCTGGCCCATCGTCTGCGCACGCTGGGGCTGGGATTGGGCATGCTGCCGGTGGCCGCGGTGCTCTACCAGCAGCAGGCGCCGCTGTGGCTGTGGTCGCTGCTGTTCGCCAACGGCCTGCTGTGGCCCCACCTGGCCTGGCTGCACGCCGTGCGCGCGGTCCGGCCGGTGCGGCACGAACAGTTCAACCTGATGGCCGACTCGGTCATGCTGGGCGCCTGGATCGCGACGATGCGGTTCAACCTGCTGCCCTGCGCCATGCTGGTCTCGATGATGGCGATGGACCGCATCAGTGCCGGCGGCTGGCGGGTGCTGGTCCGCGCGCTGCTGCTGCAAGTCGCGTCCTGCGTTCTGGTCGCCTGGCTGACCGGCTTCGCCTGGCAGCCGAGCAGCGACATGCTCGACATCGTCGCCTGCATCCCGATGATGGCGATCTACCCGGTCTGGCTGAGCACGGTGAACTACAAGTTCGGCCGCCGCATCCGCCAGCAGAACCGCCTGCTGGAACAGCTCAACCGCACCGACACGCTCACCGGGCTCGCCAACCGCGCGCACTGGCTGGAAACGGCCGCGCGGGAAATGCATCGTTACCTGCGCAACCAGCGGCCGGCCACGTTGATCCTGCTCGACATCGACGGCTTCAAGCTGGTCAACGACCGCCACGGCCACGCTGCCGGCGACACCTTGCTGCAGGAGCTGGCCGGAGTGCTGCGCGAGAACCTCCGCAGCGTGGACACCCCGGGCCGTCTCGGCGGCGACGAATTCGGCGTGGTGCTGCCGGAAACCGGCCTGGAACGCGCCCGCGAAGTGGCCGAACGGATCCGCCAGCAGGTCGAACTGGTCTGGGCCGCCGAAGACGCCCCGATGCAACCATGCACCCTCAGCCTCGGCGTGGCGGAGGTCGGGCCGCGGCACCCCAACGTGGAAGCCTGGATCAAGCAGGCCGACGTCGCGCTGTACCTGGCCAAGGCGCAGGGCCGCAACCAGGTCTGCGCCAGCTCGCCGGCAGTCGTGGAGCATTGAGTCTCGGCGCATTGACTCGCCCCGCGCCCGCGCCTTCGGTCGCCGGCGGGGACAAGGTAAACTCCACAGGTTCCGTTACCTACGCGAGTCGTGCCCGATGTCGAGTCCGTCCAGCCCCGCCGTGTCCACCACCGCCGTCGCGACGGCCGAGGGCCCGCGCGATTTCATCCGCCAGATCGTCCGAGAGGACCTGGCCGCGGGCAAACACGTCGCCGTCCATACGCGCTTCCCGCCCGAGCCGAACGGTTACCTGCACATCGGCCACGCCAAGGCGATCTGCCTGAGCTTCGGCATCGCCCGCGAGTTCAGCGGCTGGTGCAACCTGCGCCTGGACGACACCAATCCCGGCAAGGAAGATCCGGAATTCGTCCAGGGCATCAAGGACGACGTGCGCTGGCTGGGCTACGACTGGCACACGCTGCGCCACGCCTCGGACTATTTCGACGTGTTGTACCGCGCCGCGCTCAAGCTGATCGGTGACGGCCTGGCCTATGTGGACGACCTCAGCGCCGAAGAGATGCGCGAATACCGCGGCACGCTCACCGAGCCGGGCCGCAACTCGCCCCATCGCGACCGTTCCGTCGCGGAGAACCTCGACCTGTTCCAGCGCATGCGCGCAGGCGAGTTCGCCGACGGCAGCCGCACCTTGCGCGCGAAGATCGACATGGCCGCGGGCAACATCAACCTGCGCGACCCGGCGCTGTACCGCATCCGCAAGGTCACCCACCAGAACACCGGCGACGCCTGGCCGATCTACCCGATGTACGACTTCGCGCATGCGCTCTCCGACGCGATGGAAGGCATCACCCACTCGCTGTGCACGCTGGAATTCGAGGACCATCGCCCGCTGTACGACTGGTGCGTGGACAAGGTCGACCTGCCGAACCATCCCGAGCTGTGGCAGTCGGTGGTCGCCGCGGGGCTGGAGGCGAAGCCCGCCAAGCCGCGCCAGATCGAGTTCTCCCGCCTCAACCTCAGCTACTGCATCACCAGCAAGCGCAAGCTCGCGCAGCTGGTGAACGAGGGCTTCGTGGAGGGCTGGGACGACCCGCGCATGAACACCTTGCGCGGCCTGCGCCGGCGCGGCTTCACCGCGGCCGGCATCCGCCTGCTGGTCGAGCGCGTGGGCGTTTCCAAGCAGAACAGCGTAATCGACTACGCGATCCTCGAGAACTGCGTGCGCGAGGATCTCGACGCCGCCGCGCCGCGCCGCATGGCCGTGCTCGATCCGTTGAAGCTGGTCATCACCAACCTGCCCGAAGGCCACGCCGAAACGCTGGTCTTCGCCAACCATCCCAAGGACGAAAGCTTCGGTTCGCGCGAAGTACCGTTCGCGCGCGAGCTGTGGATCGAGCGCGAGGATTTCGCCGAGGTGCCGCCCAAGGGCTGGAAGCGCCTCGTGCCTGGCGGCGAAGTGCGCCTGCGCGGCGTGGGCATCGTGAAATGCGAAGAGGTGCTGAAGGACGGCGCCGGCAACGTCGCCGAGCTGCGCTGCACGCTCGATCCCGAATCCCGTAGCGGCTTGCCCGGCGCCGACCGCAAGGTGAAGGGCACCATCCACTGGGTCAGCGCGCCGCACGCCGTCGCCGCCGAAGTGCGCATCTACGACCGCCTGTTCAACGTGCCCGCGCCGGACGCCGAGGACGATGGCCGGCCGTGGACCGCGCATATCAATCCCGATGCCAAGCGCGTGGTGCAGGGCTGGATCGAGCCCGCCGCCGCGCAGGCGGAGCCGGAGCAGCGCTACCAGTTCGAGCGGCTGGGCTATTACGTGGCCGACCGCGTCGACCACCGCGCCGAGGCGCCCGTATTCAATCGCGTCGTAACGCTGCGTGACACCTGGTCGAAACAAGGCTGAGGCACGATGTTCCTGCCGATGCAGATCCACCTTACCCTGCCACCCTGGGTTGCAGAGATGGTCGACGACAGCCGCCGCTACGCCAGTGACGAGGAGCGCGTGGGCCTGGCCATCGCGCTCTCCCGCCGCAACATCGAACATGGCCCGGGCGGCCCGTTCGGCGCCGCGGTGTTCAACGCGGAAGGCCGCGTGGTGTCGGTGGGCGTGAACCGCGTGGTGCCGCAGACCTGTTCGGTGGCGCACGCCGAGATGATGGCCTACATGAGCGCGCAGCAGCGCCTGGCCAGCTTCCGCCTCAACGCCGACGGCGGCCGCTACACGCTGGCCACCAGCGCCCAGCCCTGCTGCCAGTGCTACGGCGCCACGGTGTGGGCCGGCGTGGACGAGCTGCTGGTCGGCGCACGCGCCGAGGACGTCGAGGAACTCACCGAATTCGACGAAGGCCCGCTGCCCGCCGACTGGATCGGCGAGCTCGCGCGCCGCGGCATCGCCGTGCGCCGCGACATCCTGCGCGACCAGGCGCGCAGCGTCCTCGCCGACTACGGCGCCCGCGGCGCATCGTATTGAAACGCCTGCGTGCCGCGCTACCGCTGCTCCTGCTGCTGCTCGCGGGGATCGTGCTGTATGCGTCGGGCGCATTGGACCGGTTCAGCCCGCAACACCTGGTCGCCCACCAGCACGAGCTGCACGCGCACATCGCCGAACACCCCTGGCTGAGCCGGCTGGCCTTCATCGGCCTGCTCACGCTGGCGATGTCCACCGGCATCCCGGGCACCATCGTGATCATCCTGGCCGGCGGCTTCGCCTTCGGCGTGGTCGACGGCACCCTGTGCTCCTCGGCCGGGCTGACCCTGGGTTCGCTGATCCTCTACCTGGCCAGCCGCTACGCCTTCGGCGCCGGCACGCGCCCGCCACCGCCGTTCGCGGCCCGGCTGCACCATGGCTTCGAACGCCATCCGGTGAGCTACACCTTGTTCCTGCGCTTCGTGCCTGTGATGCCGTTTGGCGCCGTCACCGTGGGGCTGGCCTGGCTGCGCTGCCCGATGTGGTTGTTCCTCGGCGCCAGCTGGCTGGGCGGTACCGTGTCGCTGGTGTTCGAATGCTCGATCGGCGCGGGACTGGGCGAGGCGCTGGGCCATGACGGTGCGCTCGACGCAGGGCTGCTGCTGCACGCCTCGGTGCTGCTGCCGATGGGCGCCCTCGCCCTGCTCGCGCTGCTGCCGCTGCTGATCGAGCGCCTCACCCGGCGCTGGCGGCACCTTCCGCCGCCCACGCAGGACTAAGAGCCTGTTCAATGTCTCCGCGTAGCCCGGGTTGCCCTCGCATGGCCGCCATGCGGCAGCGCGCGGCTTGACCTGCTGAGCGGCCACAGCGTTTGCTAATCATCCGGCGCGCATGCTTGCGCGAATCACGCTTACCCACCCGCCGGAGCAAGCCATGAAGTCCTTCGCCCTGCTGCTGTCACTCGCCGCCGTCGGCAGCGCCGCTGCCGCGACCGCACCCACTGCCATGCCGCACTACGCCGTACTGGAACACTATCCGCTGGGCGGCAGCGGCGGCTGGGACTACCTCACCATCGACCCGGCCGCGCATCACCTGCTGATCGCCCGCAACGACCGCGTGATGGCGGTGGACACCCGCAACGGCAAGCTGGCCGGCGAGATTCCCGGCATGCAGCACGTCCACGGCATCGCGCTGGTGCAGAAGCTGCGCCACGGCTACGTCAGCGACGGCACCGCCAACGGCGTCCACGTGATCGACCTGGATACGCTGAAGGACTTGCGCACGATCCCGGTCGGCGGCCAGGGGCCTGACGCCATCGTGTTCGACCCGGCCAGCGGCCACGTGCTGACCATGAACGGCCACAGCGGCGACGCCAGCGTGATCGATCCGGCCAGCGACAAGGCGATCGCCGAGATCGCCCTGCCCGGCAAGCCCGAATTCGCGGTCAGCGACGGCCGCGGCCACGTGTACGCCAACATCGAGGACAAGAGCGAACTGGTGCGCATCGATACGAAGGCGAACAAAGCCGATGCCGTGTGGAAGCTCGCGCCCTGCGATTCGCCGAGCGGCCTGGCCCTCGACGCGCAGTCCCGCCGCCTGTTTTCGGTCTGCGACAACAAGCTCATGGTGGTCACCGACGCCGACGACGGCCACCAGGTCGCCACCGTGGCCATCGGCGACGGCCCGGACGCCGCCGGCTTCGATCCCAGCACCCGACTGGCCTACAGCTCGAACCACGACGGCACGCTGACCATCGTGCACGAGGACGACGCCAACCACTACAGCGTAGTGACGAACGTGCCCACCCAGGCCGGCGCCCGCACCATGGCGCTGGACGAGTCCACCCACCGCGTATGGCTGGTGACCGCTGCACCCGCGCCGCGTCATGCCCCGGTGAAGGATTTCACCGCGCTGGTGGTCGGTTCGCACTGAGATTTCGCGGCTGTTGCCGCTCGCGGGAATGGAACGGGCGGCTACCCGCGGCCGCCCGTTCCAGACAAAAAAAGAACGCCCGGCGGGCGCTCTGGATTGGTGGGTCGTCCGGGACTCGAACCCGGGACCAATGGATTAAAAGTCCAGTGCTCTACCAACTGAGCTAACGACCCGTCATGCAAGTGGACTGGCGATTTTAGGGATTGCGCCGCATACGCACAAGCAAAAGTCGGCTCAGACGTAATGCGTGGGATCAGGCAGGCCCGCCTCGCGGAAGCCCTGCGCACGCAGGCGGCAGGCGTCGCAGTGGCCGCAGGCGCGGCCTTGGGCGTCGGCCTGGTAGCAGCTCACCGTGGCGGAAAAATCCACGCCCAGCCGCGCGCCTTCGCGCGCGATGTCGGCCTTGCTCATCGCCATCAGCGGCGCGTGGATGCGGATGCCCGCACCCTCCACACCCGCCTTGGTGGCCACGTTGGCGAGCTGCTCGTAGGCCTCGATGAAGGCGGGCCGGCAATCGGGATAGCCCGAATAGTCCACCGCGTTGACGCCGCACCAGATATCGGTGGAACCCAGCACCTCGGCCCAGCCCAGCGCGATCGACAACATGATGGTGTTTCGCGCCGGCACGTAGGTCACCGGGATGTGGCCGTCGCCGTCGTGCGCGTCGTCGTCCAGCGGCACGGCTATGTCTGCGGTGAGCGCCGAGCCTCCGATGCTGCGCAGGTCGACCTGCACGGTCTTGTGCTCGACCGCGCCGAGCATCTTCGATACGCGTTCGGAGGCTTCCAGCTCGGAGCTGTGGCGTTGGCCATAGGCCACGCTCAGCGCATGCACCTGGTAGCCCTGTTCGCGCGCGATGGCGATGGTGACGGCCGAATCCATGCCGCCGGAGACGAGCACGACGGCCTTGCGGGGAGATGTTTCAGACATGGCGTTCATCCACTGAAGTACGGCCGGTCACCGGCCGGGAAAGCGCATGCGGCGACACAGGCCACAGCGATTGAAACAGGAGCGGGTGCAGCGAGAGTGCGCGACGCGTTTCAGCCACCCCCGCTCTATTTTCCTCGCGCGTCGTTCCACAGCAGCTTGTGCAGCTGCAGTTGGAAGCGTACCGGGAGCTTGTCGGCGATGATCCATTCGGCCAGTTCGCGCGGTTCGACCTTGCCCCAGACCGGCGAGAACAGCACCATGCAACGCTGCTCCAGCGCGTGCTCAGCCACCACGCCGCGTGCCCACTCGTAGTCGGCGCGGCTCGCGATCACGATCTTCACCTGGTCGTGCGGCAGCAGATGATCCAGGTTGGACCACAGGTTGCGCGCACTTTCGCCGGAGTCCGGCGCCTTCAGATCCATCACCTTGCGCACGCGCGGGTCGACCGCGGCCACGTCGAGCGCGCCGGAGGTTTCCAGCGAGACCTCGTAGCCGGCGTCGCACAGACGCTGCAGCAGGACCAGGCAGCGCTTCTGCGCCAGCGGTTCGCCGCCGGTGACGCAGACATGCCGGGCGCCGTGGCTGGCGACCTCGGCCAGGATGGCGTCGATGGCGTGCCACTGGCCGCCGTGGAACGAGTACTCGGTATCGCACCAGACGCAGCGCAGCGGGCAGCCGGTGAGGCGCACGAACACGGTGCGCCAGCCGATCGCGTCGGCTTCGCCCTGGATCGAATGGAAGATCTCGGTGATGCGCAGCCGCTCGGCGGCGACCGGGGACGCGGCGTCAACCGCGCTGGTGCTGGCTTCGCTCACCGCACGACCCTCAACCGGCCGTGGTCTGGATGCGGCGCAGCCGCTCCTTCGCCAGGCTGGCAGCCTTGGAACTGGGGTATTTGCTGACCACGGACTCGAGCGTGGCCTTGGCGGCCGGCGCCTGCTTCAGTTCGAGCTGGCAGTAGCCGACCTTGAGCAGCGCGTCGGGCGCCTTCTCGCTCTGCGGGAACTGGCTCAGCAGATGCTGGAAGGCCTGCAGCGCCACCGGGTAGTTGGTGGTGACGTAGTACGACTCGCCCAGCCAATAGAAGGCGTTCGGGGTGAGCGAATGGTCCGGGTACTTCTCGATGAAGGTGCGGAACTGGCGCGAGGCGCCGACATAGTCGCCACCGCGCAAGGTCTTGAAGGCCGCGTCGTAGGCAGCCTGCGCCGCGGCGTTGTCGGCGGCGGAAAGCGGCTTGCCGCCCTTGGCCGGCGGCGCCTTGGTGTCCGCTGCCGGCGGAGCCGTGTTGCCCGGCGCATTGCCTGCCGCGGCGGTGCCTGCGGCGGCCGCGCCCGTGGCGGCGGCTGCCGTGGCCGGTGCGCTGCCGCCGGAGGCCGGCGCCGCGCCCGTCTTGCTGGCGCCCTCGAGTCGTCCCATGCGGGAGTCGAGGTCGATGTACTGATCCTTGCTCTTGTCCTGGAGCTGCTGCAGCTGGTGCTGCAATTCCTCGATCTGGCCTTGCATCTGCTGCAGTTGCGATTGCATCTGCTGCAGCTGGTTGACCATCTGCACGCTGCTCTGGTCCTTGTTCTGCGCCCGCTGCTCAAGCAGGGAGACGCGGTCCGCGAGACTCAGGCGCGAGTCCTGCGCGAACACCGGCAGCACGAAAAGCATGGCGGACGCGATTGCGCCCGCCATGCCGATCCTGGCTGCAGTTTTGCTGGCCAGATGCTTCATCGCTTACTCGGCCGTGTAGACGATCTCGACGCGACGGTTCTTGCTCCAGCAATCCTCATTGTGCTCGCGGCACACCGGCTTTTCCTTGCCGTAGGAGATCACGCTGACCTGGCTGGCGGAACCGCCATTGGCCTGCAGCGCGCTGGAGACCGCGTTCGCACGACGCTCGCCCAGGCCCAGGTTGTATTCCTTGGAACCGCGCTCGTCGGTGTTGCCTTCCAGACGCATCTGCGCCATCGGGCGGTCCTGCAGGTACTTGGCGTGGCAAGCCATGATCTGCTGGAACTCCGGCTTGATCTCGGTCTTGTCGAAGTCGAAGTACACGACGCGCTGACGCAGGCAGGCATCGGTGTTCAGGTCGGCCGGCGTGTACTTGCCGTTGGTGGAGGGCACTTCGGTCTGAGCCTGCTGCTCCGGCTGGACAGCCTGCGGCTTGGTTTCCTGCTTCTTGGAACAGGCGGCCGCGCCAACGCAAAGCAGGGCGACCAGGGCGACGCGAACGGTCTTATTCATGGTGACGTTCCTTCAAACGTGTTGAGTTCCGGCATACAGTGACGGACTGGTTACGGGACGAAATCGCCGGTGGGCCGGCTGTTATTTATTCTGGTACTGCAAGATCAACGGCGTGTGATGCGCGCCTCCAATGGCTGACCCTGGCGCGCGAAGGCGTTACGGCCGGCAAAACACGCCGGGCGCGACCCTCGCGGGCCGTCCCCGGCATCGACCGCCGCACGCGAATGCGACAGTACGAAACAATTATTGCTGTCGATATGGTCCCCAAGCAGGATCACTCACGCTGCCGTTGGCAAGCGCGAGACGCTGGCGCACCATGCCGTCGGCTGACGTAGCATACAGCACACCGCGCGGACCTTCAGTAGCGCCGTACAGCAGCATGCTGGCGTTCGGCGCCCAGCTGGGGCCGAAATCCAGCGGACCGGGCGAAAGATAATGCACCTGCCCGCCCAGGCCCAGGTCCATCACCGCGATGCGGAACACGTTGCCGTTGCCCTGGACCATGGCCAGTTCCTTGCCGTCGTAGCTGATATCGGCGTTGGAATTGGACTGACCCTGGAAGCTGACGCGATCGCCCGTGCCGCCGCCGGCCGGGATCTTGTAGATCTGGGCGCGGCCGGAACGGTCCGAGGTGAAATAGATGGACTGGCCGTCCGCCGACCACACCGGCTCGGTGTCGATCGCAAGGTTGTGGGTCAGCCGGGTCTCCTGGCGGGAACCCAGATCCAGCACGAACAGCTCGAGGTTGCCCACATAGGAGAGCGCCACCGCCAGCCTCCGGCCGTCCGGCGACCACGCCGGCGCGCCGTTGATGCCCTTGGCGTGCGATTCCACCAGTTGGCGGGCACCGGTGGTCAGGTCTTGCACGTAGATCTGCGAATTGCCGCTCTCGAAGGAGACGTAGGCGATCTTCTTGCCGTCCGGCGACCACGCCGGCGACATCAGCGATTCATGCGAACGCGCCACCACCTGCGGGTTGTAGCCATCCGAATCGGCCACCACCAGCGAATAGTTGGTGTTGTTGCCCAGGCCCACCTGGGTGATATAGGCGATGCGCGTCCAGAACGCGCCGCGCACGCCGGTGATCTTCTGGTAGATCGCGTCGGCGATCTGGTGCGACACGCCGCGCAGGTCGCCCGCCGGCGCAGTGTAGGACTGTGCCAGCAGGTTCTGCTGCTTGTTCACGTCCCACAGCTCGTAGTTGATCTTCAGCATGCCGCCGCCGGCGTCGCTGATGCTGCCCACCGTGATGAAGTCCTGCTTGAGCAGGCGCCAGGTGGCGAACTTGATATCCGCGCCCTTGGCCGGGAACTCCACGATGTCGCTCTTGGCCAGCGAGCGGAACTTGCCGCTGCGGTTGAGATCGTTGCGGATCACGTCGGCCACGTCGGTGGGCAGCGGCGCCACGCCGGGCTGGGCAAACGGCACCACGGCGATCGGGGTGGCGGTCTTCACACCACCGACGATCTGGATGTCGAGTCCGGAAGACTGGGCGGCTGCCGGTCCGGCGAACAGCGCCGTCACGAGCAGCAGGACGAGGGCGTACAGCGGATTCGATTTGCGCATCGGGCTCATCCCTGCGGCGTGAAGGTGAAGGTCAGGTTGCGCTGGAACACGCTCTCGAAACCCTTGTACGGCAAGGTCTTGGTGCGGAGGATCGCGTTCTCTACCGAACGCTTGCCCACGTCGTCGTAGGGGCAGCTGGGGTCGACGGTAGCACTCATCACGTCACCGCCCGGCAACTGCACGATATGGACCTTGCATGGAGCACCCGGCATGTTATCCGGCCTTAACCAATTCGGCGTGACCGCATTCTGAATGGCGGCCGCATATTCGTCGGAGAGATTGCTGTTCTGGGCATTGTTGCCGGTCTGCTGTTGCGCGGCATTGGGCAGGTCGGCCTGACCGTTGTCCTGGGCATTCTTGAGGTCGGCCAGCTGCTGCTTGGCCTGCTTGGCCTTGCTGTCGGCCTGCTTGGTCCGCGCCGAGGCGGCATCCATCTTCGCGAACAAGTCGTCGATCTTCTTCAGCTCATCCTGCTTCTTCTTGGCGGCAGCCTGGGCGTCCAGTTCGGCCTGGCGCTGGCGCTGCTTCTCCTCCTGCACCTTTTTTTCCTCGGCCTGCTGCAGGCCCTGCTCGACCACGCGCTCCTGGTCCTTGATGTCAGGATGCTCGGGCGGCGGCGGCAGCGGCGCGACCTTGGGCTGCACCACCGGCGGCGGCGGGGGTGGCGGCACGGCCGGCGGCGGCGGCACGGTGTTGGGGATCGGCTTGGCCTTCACCGACTTGGGCGGCGGGCTGCCGGTGGGACCGATCAGGGTGGCCTCGATCACCGGCCCCTTGAGCTCCAGCGGGCGCGAGCAGGTGATCGGGTTCAGCCACGCCGGCAGGTGCAGCGCGTTGAAGAACCCCTCGTAGCTGGCGCACGGCAGCACCGCGAGGAACAGGAACGCCACGATGCCCAGGTGCAGCAGGGCGGACAGCACCACTGCCCGCGGAATCGCCTTACGGTCGTCCATGGGACCCCTGACCCTGGCCGGAGCTGTCGCCAGGCGTGCTCATCAGGCCGACCTTGTCCACGCCCGCCTGCTGCAGGTCCGCCAGCACCTTGTACACGCCGCCGTAGTTGCCGCCGGTGTCGCCGGCCACCAGCACGCTGAGTTGCGGGTTGGCGTCCATGAAGGCCTTGACCTTGACCTGCAGCCCGGCCTCGTCCACCGGCTCCGGCTTGCCGTTGCCCAGCACGAGGGAGAGCTGGCCGTCCTTCGCCACCTGGATGACCAGGGAATCCTTCTTGCCCTGCAACGCCTTGGCATTGGCCTGCGGCAGGTTCACGTCCACGTTGGAGTTGAGCATCGGCGTGGTGACCATGAAGATGATCAACAGCACCAGCATCACGTCGATGTAGGGAACGACGTTGATCTCGGATTTCAGCTTGTAGCGCCGCTGGCGCTTCGCGTTGCGCATGACAGGGCTCCGCTCAGGCCGCGTCGTCGGACTGGATCTGCCGCTGCAGCACGGAGGAGAACTCCTCCTGGAACACGTCGTAGCGCGAGGCGATGCGCTCCACCTTGGTGGCGTAGCGGTTGTAGGCCCACTGCGCGGGGATCGCCGCGAACAAGCCCATCGCGGTGGCGATCAGCGCCTCGGAAATGTGCGGCGCAACTACGGCGATGGTGACGTCCTTCATGTCGCCCAGGCCCTGGAACGCGCCCATGATGCCCCACACGGTGCCGAACAGGCCCACGTAGGGGCTGATCGAGCCGACGTTGGCGAGGAATTCCAGGCTGCGCTCCAGCACGCCGATCTCGCGGGTGCTGGCAACCTGCATCGCGCGCTCGGAACCCTCGATCACGCCACGGGCGTCAAGCGTCTTGCGCTGGCGCTGGCGGGCGAATTCGCGGAAGCCCGACTCGAAGATGGTTTCCAGGCCGCCCTCGGCGCCACGGTGGCTCACCTCGCGGAACAGCTGGGCCAGATCGCCGCCGGACCAGAAACGCTCCTCGAAGCCCTCTGCGTTCTCCATCGCGGCCTTGGTCTGGCCGTACTTGCGGATGATGATCACCCACGACATGAAGGAGAAGATCATCAGGATCAGCAGCACACCCTTCACCGGATAGCTGGAATTGGCGATCAGTTCGAAAACGTTAAGTCCGCCGTTCATGGGCTTGGGGTACTCCGCACAGGCAGTGTGATCAGGGGGAAGGTTCTAGGATCAGGTCGGCGGGTATCGCCACGGCGCGCATGCGCCGGGTGTCCACGCAGGCCACGCGCACATCGGCGCGGACCAGGCAGGCACCGTCGGTCCGCTCGATCGTCTGGCCGAACAGGATACTGGCTGCACGCCGTTCCTTGACAGCCACCGTCACCGACAGTTCATCGTCCAGCAGGGCGGCGCGCAGGAAATCCAGCTGCATTTCGCGCACCAGGAAGGCCAGTCCGGTGGTCTCTTTGAACGCCATCTGGCCAATGCCGAGCGCGCGCAGCCATTCGGTACGCGCCCGCTCGAGGAAGCGCAGGTAGCTGGCGTGGTAGACCACGCCGCCGGCATCGGTATCTTCCCAGTACACCCGCACCGGCCAGCGGAAGGGCTCGCGCTCAGCCATCGAGGGCATCCCCGGCGAACAGGTCGGCCGCCTGCGGCTGGCGCGGCGGCGGGTTCAGGCCCAGGTGGCGCCAGGCCCGCGCGCTGGCCATGCGGCCGCGCGCGGTACGCACCAGGAAACCCTGCTGGATCAGGTAGGGCTCGACCACGTCTTCCAGCGTGCCGCGGTCCTCGCTGAGCGCCGCGGCCAGCGACTCCACGCCCACCGGGCCGCCGTCGAAGCTCTCGATGATGGTGCCGAGCATGCGGCGGTCCAGCTCGTCGAGGCCGTCCGGATCGATCTTCAGCATGTCCAGCGCGGCCTGTGCCGCGGCTAGGGTGATCTGGCCGCCCGCGCGTACCTCGGCGTAGTCGCGTACGCGGCGCAGCAGCCGGTTGGCGATGCGCGGGGTGCCGCGCGAACGGCGCGCGATCTCTTGCGCGCCGTCGATCTCGCAGGCGATGCCGAGGATCTTCGCGGCGCGGCGCACGATCGCGGTGAGCTCGTCGGCGGTGTAGAACTCCAGCCGCTGCACGATGCCGAAGCGGTCGCGCAAGGGCGCGGTGAGCATGCCGGCGCGGGTAGTGGCGCCGATCAGGGTGAACGGCGGCAGGTCGAGCTTGATCGAGCGCGCGGCCGGGCCCTCGCCGATCATGATGTCGATCTGGAAGTCCTCCATCGCCGGATAGAGCACCTCTTCCACCGCGGGCGACAGCCGGTGGATCTCGTCCACGAACAGCACGTCATTGGGCTGCAGGTTGGTGAGCAGCGCGGCGAGGTCGCCGGCGCGCTCCAGCACCGGGCCGGAGGTGGAACGCAGGTTCACGCCCAGCTCGTTGGCGATGACGTGGCTGAGCGTGGTCTTGCCGAGGCCCGGCGGGCCGAAGATCAGCACGTGGTCCAGCGCGCCTCCCCTTTTCCGGGCGGCCTCGATGTAGATCTCCAGCTGCTCGCGCACCGCCTGCTGGCCAAGGTACTCGGCGAAACGGCGCGGACGGATCGTCGCCTCCAGCGCCTCGTCGTCGAGCTGGGAGACGGGGGTGATGATGCGGGAGTCGGTCATGGGGACATTATGGCGGGTCGAGCGCTTCGATGGGACCGCCATCGAGAGCAAGAGCCGCCGTGCTTTTCGTGCCCTTGCCGGGCAGTCCTGCCCCACCGGGGCTCCGTCAGCCGATCACGGAGTGATCGGCTGACGTGCGGGCCATCCATGGCCCGCTAGATTTCCACCTGCGCGCCGAGTTCTATCAAGCGATTGCCGGGAATCTGGAAATACGCCGTGGCGGGCAGCGCGTTGCGCGCCATGAAGACGAACAGCTTGTCGCGCCACAGCGCCATGCCCGGGCGGCGCTTGTCGGCCACGATGTTCTCGCGCGACAGGAAGAAGGTGGTGTCCATCATGTCGAACCCGAGGCCGCCGCGCGCGCACTGCGACAGCGCCAGCGGTACGTTCGGATCCTCGGCGAAGCCAAAGCGCAGCGCGATGCCGTAGAACTCGTCGCCCGTCGCGTCGATGTGGATGCGCTCCTCGGCCTCCGCCACCGGCGACTCCAGCATCTCCACCGTCAGCAGCACGTTGCGCTCGTGCAGCACCTTGTTGTGCTTGAGGTTGTGCAGCAATGCATGCGGCACTGCGTGCTGGTTCGCGGTGAGGAACACCGCCGTGCCCGGCACGCGCAGCGGCGGATGCTCGCGCATAGCGGCGATGAACGGCGCCAGCGCCAGGCCGCCTTGCTTGATCTCGCGCACCACCAGCTCGCGGCCGCGGCGCCAGGTGGTCATCCAGGTGAACACCGCCAGGCCCAGCACCAGCGGGAACCAGCCGCCGTACTCGATCTTGATCAGGTTCGCGCTGAAGAACGACAAGTCGATCACCAGGAACAGCCCGCCTGCCGCGACCACCGCCGGCATTTTCCAGCCCCATTGGTGGCGCGCCACGATCAGGGCGAGGATGGTGGTGATCGCCATGGTGCCGGTCACGGCGATGCCGTAGGCCGCGCTCAGGCGTTCGGAGCTGCCGAAGTGCAACACGGCGAACAGCACCATCAGCAACAGGAAATAATTGACCCAGGGCACGAAGATCTGGCCCGACATCTCCCGCGAGGTGTGCACGACGGGCATGCGCATCGAATAACCCAGCGACATCGCCTCGCGGGTCATCGAGAACGCGCCCGAGATCACCGACTGCGAGGCGATCACCGTAGCCACGGTAGCCAGCCCGATCATCGGGTACAGCAGCAGCGTGGGCGCCAGCTTGAAGAACGGGTTGTCTATCGCCTCCGGGTGCATCAGCAGCAGCGCACCCTGGCCGAAATAGTTCAGCAGCAGCGCCGGCAGCACGAAGCTGAACCAGGCCATGCGGATCGGCTTCTTGCCGAAATGCCCCATGTCCGCATACAGCGCCTCGGCACCGGTCAGTGCCAGCACCACGCCACCCAGCGCGATGAAGGCCTGTAGTCCGTGGCTGAGGAAGAATTTCACTCCATAGATGGGGAGTACCGCGTACAACACCTGCGGGTGGCGCACGATCATGTTCACGCCGAGCAGTGCGATCACCACGAACCAGACCAGCATCACCGGACCGAACAGCTTGCCCACGCGTTCGGTGCCATGTCTCTGCAGCAGGAACAGCAGGAACAACACCACCACGGTGATCGGCACCACCCACTTGCCCAGGCCCGGCGCGGCCACCTTCACGCCCTCGACCGCCGACAACACCGAGATCGCCGGCGTGACCACGCCGTCGCCGTAGAATAGCGCCGCGCCGAAGATGCCGAGGATCACCAGCACCCAGCGCAACTTGGGCTGCTCGCGCACACTGCGCTGGGCCAGCGCCATCAGCGCCATGATGCCGCCCTCGCCCTTGTTGTCGGCGCGCATGATGAACACCACGTACTTCAGCGACACCACCAGGATCTGCGCCCAGAAAATCAGCGACAGCACGCCGTAGATACTTTCCTGGGTGGGATGCAGGCCGTCATGGCTCAGCGTGGTCTGCAAGGTGTACAGCGGGCTGGTGCCGATGTCGCCGTACACCACGCCCATGGCACCAAGCGCCAGCGCGGCGAGGCGCCGCTTGGTCTCCGCGGCGTCGCCGCCGGCTACGGTATGGCTCACTTGATTCAGCTCCCCAGCGCGGCGCGCAGCGCCTTGCGGATGATGGTTTCGGCGCTGTCGCCGTCAGTGGCGACCTTCTGTACCAGCCGCGTGACTTCGGCGGGCTTGTAACCGAGTTGCTGCAAGGCCACGGTGGCCTCGCCGGCCGCGTCGGGCGGCGCGCCGGCCGCCGTGGCGCCCGGCAAACTCACGGCCATGCCGTCCACGCGGTCGCGCAACTCCACCACGATGCGCTCGGCGGTCTTCTTGCCGATGCCGGGAATCTTGGTCAGCGCCACCACGTCGCCGGCATGCACCAGGCGCGCGAAATCGTTGGTCGACACGCCGGACAGCACCGCCAGCGCGATCTTCGCGCCGATCCCGCTGACCTTCTGCAGGTTGCGGAACAGCGCCCGCTCGGCCTCCTGCAGGAAGCCGTACAGCGCCACGCTGTCTTCCTTCTGCGCGTAGTGGGTGAGCAGGATCACTTCCTTGCCCAGCCCCGGCAGATCGTAGATGGTCGACATCGGCGCTTCGAGCTCGTAGCCGACGCCACCGACTTCCACCAGCAGCCACGGCGGCTGCTTCGATACCAGGATGCCGCGCAGGCGACCGATCATCGCCGCCGCCTCCAGGCCGCACGCGGAATGCCCACTCGTTCGAGGCTGGCACGAGTGTGCGCATGCGCCACCGCGATCGCCAGGGCATCCGCGGCATCGGCCTGCATCGGACCCTTCAGTCCCAGCAGCACGCCGATCATGTGCTGCACCTGGGCCTTGTCGCCGCGGCCGCTGCCGACCACCGCCTGCTTTACTTCCGTCGCTGCGTATTCGTGCACCGCGATTCCCCGGCTCACCACCGCGCAAATCGCGGCCCCTCTCGCCTGTCCCAGCTTCAACGCCGAATCGGCGTTGCGCGCCATGAACACGCGCTCGATGCCGCACTCGTCCGGACCATGGGCGGCGATGATGTCATTGAGTTCGTCAAAAATGCGTTTCAGGCGCAGCGGGAAGCTGGCTTCGCCAGCCACCGCCAAGGCGCCGTGGAACACATGCGTGAGCTTGCCGGCCGCATCGACGTCGATGATGCCCACGCCGGTACGCTGGCTGCCCGGGTCGATGCCAAGGATGCGGGTCATCGCAGGAGTGCGAGCGGCAAGCGGCGCGTAGCCGCTTACGCGCCCGCCTCGGCCGGCAGCAAGGCGTTGTGGTACACCTCGCTCACGTCGTCCAGCGCGTCGAGCTTGTCGAGCATCGCGGTGAGCGCTTCCAGCGCCTCGCCGCTCACCGCGGTGCGGTTGTTCGGACGCATGCTCACGCCGGCGTGCTCGGACTCCAGACCGGCCGCGGCCAACGCCTGCTGCACCGCTTCGAAATGCTCGGGTGCGCACAGCACGGTGCTCTCGCCGTGCTCGTTGACCACGTCGTCGGCGCCGGCTTCCAGCGCGGCCTCCAACACCTTTTCTTCTTTCGCTGCGTCGCCGCCGGTGGCGAACACCAGCTCGCCGCAGCGGGTGAACTGGAAGGCCACCGAGCCCGAGGTGCCCAGGTTGCCGCCGTGCTTGGTCAGCGCGTGGCGCACATCGGCCACGGTGCGCACCGGATTGTCGGTGAAGCAATCGATGATCACCGCGATACCGCCCGGACCGTAGCCTTCGTAACGCATTTCCTCACCGGCGCCATCGGCGCCCGAGCCGCGCTTGATCGCACGCTCGATGGTGTCCTTGGTCATGTTGGCGGCCAGCGCCTTGTCCACCGCGGCGCGCAGGCGCGGATTGCTGGCGGGATCGGCCACGCCGGCACGGGTGGCGACGGTGATCTCGCGGATCAGCTTGGTGAACACCTTGGCGCGCTTGGCGTCCTCGGCATTCTTGCGGCCTTCAATGGACGGACCTCTACCCATGGCGACACCCGGACCTGCTCGAAAAGGACAAGCGGGCGATTTTACTGCAAGTCGGGCTCGCCGCCGCCAGTGTGCGGCCTCGGAGCCGGTCCGAACCGCCCGTGCCGCAGGAAGGCATCCACCCGTTGCGCCACGTCCTGCGAAAAAAGCAGGCCGGTGTGGTTGGCCTCGACCACGCAGTGATCGGCCACGCCGGGCAACCGGGTTTCTTCCACCGCCACCGTGCCGTCGTGCTCGCCGGCCAGCTGGCCCAGCATCGCCCCCAGCCCCAGCGGCAGGCGACCGGCGATCACGCCGACTTCGCGCGGACCGTCCCAGCGCTCGAAACCCTGCTCCAGCAAACTGCGGTTATGCCCTAGCAGCACCTCGCCGCCACGCCCCCAGGCGGCGAAGGCACGTGCCGCCGCGCTGCCCTTGAGCGGCGAACCGATGCAAACCACGCGCCCCGACGGCAGGGTTCCGCCGTCGAGGCATGCGCGCAACGCCAGCAGGCCACCCAGGCTGTGTCCCACCAGGTGCACCGCATCGGGCGCGTACTCGCCCATCAGCGTCTGCAGCCGCGCGAGGATGCGCTGCTGCGACGAGGCCACGCTCAGGTAATCGAAGCGATGCACACGGTAGCCATCGGCGATCAGTCGCCGGTGCAGCATGCCCAGCGCGAAGCCGCGCATCCACAGGCCATGCAGCAGGATCACATGTTCGGTCATGCGCGGAAATGCCCGGAAAAGCTGATTGGAACGGTAGGCAGGTTCGCCACGATGGCGCCACCCCGCCCGTCACAAAACCGGCCACTCCTGGCCTGCGACGGATCAACCGTGCAACTTGTCCGCCGCAGCAATCCGCACATGCAGTTCCTTGAGCTGCGGCTCGGACACCATCGACGGCGCGTCGGTCATCAAGTCCTGCGCGCTGGTGGTCTTGGGGAAGGCGATCACGTCGCGGATCGACTCAGTGCCGGCCATCAGCGCGGCGATGCGGTCGATGCCGAAGGCCAGGCCGCCGTGCGGCGGCGCGCCGAACTTCAGCGCCTTGAGCAGGAAGCCGAACTTCATCTCGGCCTCTTCCGCGCCGATGCCGAGCAGCTCGAACACGGCGCTCTGCATCTCGGGGCGATGGATGCGGATCGAACCGCCGCCGATCTCGTTGCCGTTGAGCACCATGTCGTAGCCGCGGCTCACCGCGGTGGCGGCATGGCTGCGCAGGTCGGCGATGTCGTCGATCTTCGGCGCGGTGAACGGGTGGTGCAAGGCCACGTAGCGCTGCTCCTCCTCGTCGTACTCGAACATCGGGAAGTCGGTGACCCACAACGGGTACCAGCCATCCGCGACCAGGCCGCGATCCTTGCCGACCTTGAGGCGCAGCGCGCCCATGAAGTCGGTGACGGCCTTCCACTTGCCCGCGCCCACGAACACGATGTCGCCGGATTCGGCGCCCGTGGCCTTGAGCACGGCGTCCAGCGCCGCGTCGTCGAGGAACTTCGCCACCGGCGAGTTCACGCCTTCGCGGCCCTTGGCGAGGTCCTCGACCTTGATCCAGGCCAGGCCCTTGGCACCGTACTTGGCGACGTATTCGGCGAGACCGTCGATCTCCTTGCGCGAGAGCGCCGCGCCGCCCGGCACGCGCAGCGCGGCCACGCGGCCAGCCGGATCGTTGGCCGGCTCGGCGAACACCTTGAACTCCACGTGCTTCAGCGCCTCGGCCACGTCCACCAGCTCCAGCGCGATGCGCAGGTCGGGCTTGTCGGAGCCGTAGCGGCGCATCGCCTCGGCCCAGGTCATGCGCGGGAAGGTCTGGGCTAGTTCCACGCCCTGCACTTCCTTGAACACGTGGCGGATCATCGTTTCGACGAAGTCCTGCACGTCGCTCTCTTCGACGAA
Source organism: Dyella agri (assembly GCF_044904705.1). Classification (NCBI taxonomy): domain Bacteria; kingdom Pseudomonadati; phylum Pseudomonadota; class Gammaproteobacteria; order Lysobacterales; family Rhodanobacteraceae; genus Dyella; species Dyella agri. The sequence goes on along the minus strand of NZ_JADIKL010000002.1, from coordinate 295,871 downwards.
GGCGAATTCGAGGTCGAGCTGGGTGAATTCCGGCTGGCGGTCGGCGCGCAGGTCTTCGTCGCGGAAACAGCGGGCGATCTGGTAGTAGCGGTCGAAGCCCGCCATCATCAGGATCTGCTTGAACAGCTGCGGCGACTGCGGCAGCGCGTAGAACTGGCCCGGATGCACGCGGCTGGGCACCAGGTAGTCGCGCGCGCCTTCCGGCGTGGCCTTGGTGAGGATCGGCGTCTCAATGTCCTGGAAACCGCGCGCGTCGAGGTAACGGCGCAGCGCCTGCACCAGCTTGATGCGCTTGCGCATCATCGCCTGCATGTCGGGACGGCGCAGGTCGAGGTAGCGGTAGGTCATCCGCATGTCCTCGTTCGGATTCTCGTGCAGCGCGAACGGCAAGTCCTTCGCGGCGTTGAGGATCTCCACCTTGTCCGCCAGCACCTCCACTGTGCCCGTGCGCAGCTTGTCGTTCACCGACAAGCGCTTGCGCAAGGTGCCGGTGACACGCACGCAATACTCGTAGCCCAGCTCGCCGGCCACCGCGAACGCATCGGCGTTCTCGCGCTCCACCACCACCTGCGCCAGGCCCTCGTGGTCGCGCAGGTCGACGAAGGCCACGTGGGCCTGCAGGCGGATCTTGTTGACCCAGCCGCACAAGGTGACGGTCTGGCCGAGCAGCGACTCGTCGATGAGGCCGCAGAAATGCGTGCGCATGCGCTTGGAACTCCGGGCCGCGGCCCTTGGGGAACGGGAGGAAAGACCCGGAATATTAGCATCCCGCCCGCATCGGCCGGCGACGGCGGACTACCAGCGCGGCCGCCCGCCCCGGGCATCGCGGAACTGGGCCCGGCATCCGCCCTTCACCCATACGCTGTAAGGATCGCTACCCCAGGTACGGCCCTCGATGCAGGCCGCGTCCGACATCTGCCGCGACAGCACCGAGTAGCGCCACGGCATCTGGCAGCGCGTGCCGCGATTGTCGTTGCTGGCGCAATAGACTTCCTGGCCGCCCGGGCCGCCGCCATAGCCGGGACGGTCCCAGCCCCGTGCATTGCGGAAGTTGCCGCGGCAGCCGCCCTTGATCCAGACACTGTAAGGGTCGCTGCCCCAGGTCTGCCCCTCGATGCAGGAGGCCTTGGACATCTGCTGCGACAGCACCGAATCGCGCCACGGCATCTGGCAACGCGAGCCGCGGGAGTCGTTGCTGGCGCAATAGACCTCCTGGTTCTGGCCGCGGTCGCGGTCGCGATCGCCGTAACCCTGGGCCTGCGCGCCGCGCGGAGCGAGGCCCCCGGCGACCAGCATCACGCCGGCAGCCAACACGATCTTGAGCGTGGTTTGCATGACAGCCCTTCCCTGACAGTGACGGTGACGCCAAGGTAGCCCAGCCGCCGTCAGGCGGGTAGCACGCGGCAGTCAGCGCGGCACGCAGCGATTCAGCTTGACCCGCTGCCCGCGGAGGAACCGGCGGCAGGCGCTGCGGCGGGGGCTGGGGCGGGCGATGGTGCCGAGGCCGGAGCGGGGGCCGGCGCAGCGCTGCCGTCGCCGGCCAGGTTGCGCTTCTTGTCGCCGTCCTTCTTGAAGTCGGTCTCGTACCAGCCGCCGCCGGCCAGCCGGAACGAGGGCGCGCTCACGCGGCGCTGAACCCTGGGCGCGCCACATTCGGGGCAATCGGTGGGATCGGCGTCGGACAGTTTCTGCAGGCGATCGAAACGGTGACCGCACTGGCTGCATTCGAATTCGTAGATGGGCATGGGTACTCCGGAACTGCCGGGCCGTCGCACCAGGATCGGGCAGGCGACGCGGCAGCATCCCATTATTCGGGCCAGGCCTCCGCTTTTCAATGCGCCAAGTGGCGCATGGACAGGCAGGCACGAGTCGCGGCAGGCTGCCCATCAGGGGATTCCAGGCCGCCAGGCGACGCGCCCCAGAACACGCATGCTTTTTCATTTGGACGTCTATACGGCTATTGACGAATGGAAGTCTCGCCACTAGCCTGCAATTGTTGCGATGCACAACCATTTGCCCAGGGAGACACCATGAACAAGCCGCACCACACCCTGCTCCTTTCCACGCTGGCTGCAGGCGTGCTGCTGGCGCTCGCCAGCACTTCCGCCGCCGCCCAGGACAACACCGCCGGCAGCGGCAGCGGCAACGCCACCGCCAAGCCCAAGCAGCTGCAGACGGTGATCGTCACCGGCACCCGCTCCGCCAGCCGCACCGAAAGCAGTGCGCTGACGCCGATCGACGTGGTCTCCGCCCAGGTGCTGCAGCAGACCGGCACCACCGACCTGCCCACCGCGCTGGCGCGCATCATTCCCTCGCTGAACTTCCCGCGCCCGGCGGCCGCGGACACCGCCGACACCCAGCGCCCGGCGCAGCTGCGCGGCCTGTCGCCCGACCAGGTGCTGGTGCTGGTGAACGGCAAGCGCTGGCATCCCGGTGCGATCCTGCTCAACAACGGTGTGATCGGGCGCGGCTCGCAGCCGGTGGACCTCAACACCATCCCGTTGTCGGCCATCGACCACATCGAGGTGCTGCGCGACGGCGCTTCCGCCCAATACGGCTCCGACGCCATCGCCGGCGTGATCAACATCATCCTCAAGAAGGGCGCCAAGGGCGGCGACGTGGAAGTGAGCGGCGGACAGTACTCCGCCGGCGACGGCCGGCAGTGGCTGGGCTCGGCCAACTTCGGCATCCCGCTCGGCGGCGACGCCGGCTGGCTGCGCCTTGCGGTCGAAAGCGGCAACGAGGACAACACCAACCGCGCCGGCCCGGACAACCGCTCGCCGGCCTGGCAGGCGCTGGGCGTGAACTTCCGCCAGGGCGACCCCTGGGTGCACAGCAACAACGTGCTGCTGAACACGCAGTACGACATCACGCCCGACGTGCAGTTCTACGCCTTCGGCCACTACGGCCGCCGCAACAGCATCTCGCCGGCGTTCTTCCGCTACGGCTTGAACTCGCCCTCGCCGAAGAGCCCGCTGATGGCGTCGATGTATCCGGACGGCTTCCTGCCGCTGGAGAACGCCGACTCCTCCGACCAGTCACTGGTCGCCGGCGTGCGCGGCACGGTGGACGGCTGGCGCTGGGACGTCTCGGCCAATGCGGGCGGCAACCGCGTCGCCTACGAGACGCAGGACAGCATGAACTTCGCCTTCTTCCACGACTTCGGCTACTCGCCCACGGTGTTCCACGACGGCATCCTCAAGGCCAACCAGCAGTCGTTCGACATCGATATCGCCAAGGACTTCAGCCCGGGCTGGTTGCCGAATCCGCTGACCGTGGCCTTCGGCACCGAGTACCTGCGGCAGAGCTACCAGATCAGCCCGGGCGACCTGCCCTCCTGGTACGTGGGCACCTCGGGCACCTCCGGCGGCGCACAGGGCTTCGCCGGCTGGCAGCCCGTCAACGCCGTGAATGCCGCACGCCACGACGTGGCCGAATACGTCGACCTCGAAACCAATCTCACCGACAAGCTCGGCGCCTCGGTGGCGGTGCGCCACGAGGACTATTCCGACTTCGGCAACACTACCTCGGGCTCGCTGTCGCTGCGCTACGACTTCACCGACAGCTTCGCCCTGCGCGGCACCGCAGGCACCGGCTTCCGCGCACCGTCGCTGGGGCAGGAATACTTCTCGCAGACCTCCTCGCTGTTCTTCGCCAGCGGCAACTCGGCAGGCCTGCCGGCCGGCATCTACAACAGCGGCCTGGTGCCGGTGGGCAGCCAGATCGCCCAGCTGCTCGGTGCCGAAGCGCTGAAGCCGGAGAAGTCGCGCAACTACACCCTCGGCGCGGTGTGGAACCCCACCGACACGCTGAACCTCAGCGTCGACGTCTATCAGATCTACATCGATAACCGCATCGCCTTGTCGGGCGCCATCTCCACCACCTCGCCGGCCGTGACCCGCTACCTGGCGGCCAATGGCGTCACCAACCTCAACTACAGCAGCGTCAACTACTTCACCAACGCGGGCGATACGCGCACGCGCGGCGTGGACTTCGTCGGCACCTGGGTGAAGGACCTCGGCGATATCGGCACCTTCACCACCACGCTGAGCGCCAACTACAACCAGAACAAGGTGACCAGCGTCAAACCCAACCCGGCGGTGCTCAACAACCTCGGCGTCAACTTCGTGCGCCTCAACCGCCAGGACATCCAGGGCTACCTCGCCAACTCCACGCCGCGCAGCAAGCTGATCCTTGGCGAGCAGTACAGCATCGGCAACTGGAGCTTCAACGGCACGCTGACCCGCTACGGCCGCTACACCAGCTACGTGAGCAGCCTGGCCAGCTACAACCCGGGAAAGGGCGTGGTCGACCAGACCTTCACCCCGAAGTGGCTGCTCGACCTGTCCGGCAGCTACCGCTGGCAGAGCTGGACTTTCACCGTGGGCGTGGACGACGCCGCCGACACCCATCCGGACAAGAACATCGCCAACAACACCAACAACGGCACCCTGCCCTACTCCACGTTCTCGCCGTTCGGCTACAACGGCGCCTACGTCTACGGCAAGGTGCGCTACAGCTGGTAAGGGCGACCCCCAACAAGCGACACGCGGCACGAGACCCCGGCGCGAGCCGGGGTTTTCGTTGGCGCCGGACCTGATGCAATTTCGTTCAATACGCCGCGCACGCGGGCTTCGACACTGCGGCCTCCCGCAACCGGAGGCCCGCATGACAACCACCTCACCCCAACGTTCCGCCCGGCTCTGCCTCGCGCTGGCCATGCTCACCGTGGGCAGCACCGTGGTCGCTGGCAAGCTCGTCGTGGACGGGTTGCCGCCGTTCCTCGCCACCGCGCTGCGCTTTGCGCTGGCCACGCCACTGCTGGCGCTGGCGACGCAACTGGGCGGCGTACGCTGGCCGCGACTCGACGCACGCACGCTGGGCTTGCTGGTGGTGCAGGCGGCCGCCGGCAGCACGGGCTACACCGTCTTTCTGCTGGCCGGGCTCAAACTGACGCCAGCCGCCGACGCGGGCGTGCTCCTGGGAGCCCTGCCGGCGGCGGTTGGTGTGCTGTCGGTGCTGTTGCTCCGCGAGCACTTGCGTCCGCGCAACCTGCTGGCGATCGCCCTCGCCACCATTGGCGTGTTGTTGACCGCGCTGCAAGCTGGCACGGGCTTGCCCTCGGCGCGCGCGCTGCTCGGCGATGCCCTGGTGCTGGCGGCGGTGGCTTGCGAGGCTCTGTTCCTACTGCTCAACAAGCGGCTGCGCACGCCCATCGCCCCGCTGGCGCAGGCCACGCTGATGAGCGGGTTCGGCCTGCTGCTGGCGCTGCCGCCGGCGCTGCTGGAGCTTGCCGGCCAGCCGGCACCGGCGTGGTCGCCAACCGCCCTGCTGGCGGTGGCATGGTATGCGCTGGGACCTACCGCGATCGGTTATTGGCTGTGGTACCGCGGTGCGGCGCGACTCAGCGGTGTGCAGGCGGCACCGTTCACCGCGCTGGCGCCGCCGACCGCCTTGCTGCTCTCGGCGCTGTTGCTGGGCGAACGGCTGCATGCGGCGCAATGGGCCGGCACGGCCCTCGTGGTGGCAGCGGTACTGGTGAACGTCATCCGCGTGGCACCGGAACCCGACGATGCGGCAGAAACGGCTGCGCGGATCATCGCACCCGCAACATGCCCGGCGTCAGGCCGGCGCGGGCGCGCATCGCGCGGGTGAGATGGGCCTGGTCGGCGAAACCGGTCGCCGCCGCGGCCTGCGCGATCGGCAGGCCGACGAGGATCAGGTCGCGCGCACGCTGCAGCCGCAACTGCAGGTGATAGGCATGCGGCGGAAGGCCGGTGGCCGCGCTCACTGCGCGGATCACCCGGTAGCGGCTGGCCCCGGCCTGCGCAGCGAGCGTCTCCAGCGCCACCGGCGCATGCGGCGTGTCGTGCAGCAGTTCCAGCGCCAGGCGCGCCACCCGGTCGTCCGGCGGAAGACGCAAGCGCGCGACACCTTCCGCATGGCGCAGGATCAGTCGCGTCAGTGCCTGCACGGCAGCTTCCTCGCAGGCCATCACGTCGTGTCGCGGATGGAGACAGAGCTGCAGCCAGTGGACCAGTTCCCTGGCGCATGACGGATCGTCAAAGCCGCCCGCGGCGAACGACGGCACGCCGTCCAGCTCCACGTCCCGTGCCAGTTCACGCAGCAGGGCCGCAGGCAGTTGCACGTCGAGGTAAGACCAGGCCATCCGCGCAAGGCCGCCATCGTGCACCTCGCCAGGCTCGGCCAGGCACAGCGCGCCACGAGGCACCTCCACGCGCCGCCGGCGGTAATCGAACACGTTGGCGCCGGCAGTGACAACGCCAATCGAGAAGCCATCGTGGTAGTGGCGCTCGAAGCGTTGCGCACCGAACGCGGCGTGCAGCACTTCGCAGCGCAGCCCCAGCACCTCCAGCACTGCGTGGCGCGCCGGCGGCGCGTCGACCTGATACTGCCCCGGCCGACGCGCGTCGCTCATGTCGCATCGAACGCCAAGTGGCCACCCTTGGCATCCACCGCGATGGTGCTGCCCGGCGCATAGCGGCCTTCGAGGATTTCCCTGGCCAACGGATTCTCCAGCTGCTGCTGGATCGCACGCTTCAGCGGCCGCGCGCCGTACACCGGATCGAAGCCGACGTTGCCGAGCAGGTCCAGCGCCTTCTCGCTGATCTCCAGTTTCAGCTGGCGCTCGGCGAGGCGCTTTTCCAGCGCCGTGAGCTGGATCAGCGCGATGCGGCGGATCTGCTTCTTTTCCAGCGGGCGGAACACCACCAGCTCGTCGAGGCGGTTGATGAACTCGGGACGGAAATGCGCCTGCACCACGCCGAGCACCGCGGCCTTCATTTGCATGTAGTCCGCCTCCGAATCGCCCGCCTGCTCCTGGATCAGCTGCGAGCCGAGGTTGGAGGTCATCACGATCACGGTGTTGCGGAAGTCCACCGTGCGGCCCTGGCCGTCGGTGAGGCGGCCGTCGTCCAGCACCTGCAGCAGGATGTTGAACACGTCCGGATGCGCCTTCTCCACCTCGTCCAGCAGGATCACGCTGTACGGGCGGCGACGCACCGCCTCGGTGAGATAGCCGCCCTCTTCGTAACCCACGTAGCCCGGAGGCGCGCCGATCAGGCGGCTCACGGCGTGCTTCTCCATGAACTCGCTCATGTCGATGCGCACCATCGCGTCCTGGGTGTCGAACAGGAACTCGGCCAGCGCCTTGCACAGCTCGGTCTTGCCCACGCCGGTGGGGCCGAGGAACAGGAACGAGCCGCTGGGCCGGTTCGGATCGGACAGGCCCGCGCGCGCGCGGCGCACCGCGTCGGATACCGCACGCACCGCCTCGTCCTGACCCACCACGCGCTTGTGCAGCTCGTCCTCCATGTGCAGCAGCTTCTCGCGCTCGCCTTCGAGCATCTTCGACACCGGGATGCCGGTCCAGCGCGCCACCACTTCGGCGATCTCTTCGGCAGTGACCTTGTCCTGCACCAGCTTGAACTCGCCCTTCTGCTCGGCGGCCTGCGCGGCGGCGAGCTGCTTCTCCAGTTCCGGCAGCTTCCCGTACTGGATCTCGCTCATCTTGGCGTAGTCCTGCCGGCGCTGTGCCGCGTCCAGCTCCAGCCGCGCCTGCTCGATCTGCTCCTTCACCTTCGTGGTGCCCTGCAGCGCGGCCTTCTCCGACTTCCACACCTCGTTCAAGTCGGAGAACTCGCGCTCCAGCTTGGCGATGTCGGTCTCCAGGTCGGCGAGGCGCTGCTTCGACTCGCTGTCTTTTTCCTTCTTCAGCATCTCGCGCTGGATCTTCAGCTGGATCAGCCGGCGCTCGAGGCGGTCCAGTTCCTCGGGCTTGGAGTCGATCTCCATGCGGATGCGCGAGGCCGCTTCGTCCATCAGGTCGATGGCCTTGTCGGGCAGCTGGCGGTCGGGGATGTAGCGGTTCGACAGCGTGGCCGCGGCCACGATGGCGGGATCGGTTATCTCCACGCCGTGATGCACGGCGTAGCGTTCCTTCAGGCCGCGCAGGATCGCGATGGTGTCCTCCACCGAGGGCTCGCCCACGTACACCTTCTGGAAACGGCGCTCCAGCGCGGCGTCCTTCTCGATGTACTGGCGGTACTCGTCCAGCGTAGTGGCGCCGATGCAGTGCAGCTCGCCACGCGCCAACGCGGGCTTGAGCATGTTGCCGGCGTCCATCGCGCCCTCGCCCTTGCCGGCGCCAACCATGGTGTGCAACTCATCGATGAACAAGATGATTTGGCCCTCGTTCTTGGCGAGGTCGTTGAGCACGGCCTTCAGCCGTTCCTCGAACTCGCCGCGAAACTTCGCGCCGGCGATCAGGGCACCCATGTCCAGCGCCAGCACGCGGCGGTCGCGCAGGCCTTCCGGCACCTCGCCCTTCACGATGCGCTGGGCCAGACCTTCCACGATGGCGGTCTTGCCCACGCCGGGCTCGCCGATCAGTACCGGATTGTTCTTGGTGCGCCGCTGCAGCACCTGGATGGTGCGGCGGATTTCCTCATCGCGGCCGATCACCGGATCGAGCTTGCCCGACTCGGCGCGCTCGGTGAGGTCGATGCAGTATTTCTGCAGCGCCTGGCGCTGGTCTTCGGCGTTCTCGCTCTGCACTTTCTCGCCGCCGCGCACCTGCTCGATGGCGGCTTCCAGCTTCGCCTTGGTGGCGCCGGCCGCCTTCAGCGCCGCGCCCAGCTCGCCCTTATCCTCCAGCGCCGCCAGCACGAACAACTCGCTGGCGATGAACTGGTCGCCGCGCTGCTGCGCCAGCTTGTCGGTGAGGTTGAGCAGGCGATTGAGCTCGTTGCCTACGTTGAGGTTGCCCTCCTGCCCGCTGACCTTGGGCAGGCGATCGAGCAGCTCGTTCACGCGCTGGCGCAAGGCCGGCACGTTGACGCCCGCGTGGGTGAGCAGCGGCGCGGTCGAACCGCCTTGCTGCGCCAGCAGCGCCGCCATCACGTGCACGGGTTCGAGCATGTTGTTGTCGCGGCCGACGGCCAGCGACTGCGCGTCGGCCAGCGCCTGCTGGAAACGCGAGGTGAGTTTGTCCATCCGCATCGGTGCTATCCCCACAAAGGTTTGGCGGCTGCGCCGCCACTGGCCAGGGAGATGCGGACGGCGCCAGGCGATTCAAGCAGGCGGCGCGGCTAGCCGGCGTCAAGGCTTCAGCCGGCGGCAGGGTCGATCAGTTGTTCGCCAACCAGATCAGACTGGCGAAGCGCCCGCTCCGCGCGCCCTCGCGCCGGTACGAGTAGAACCGCGCATCGGCGAACGTATCGAACCCGCCCCCATGCACGCGCGCCACGCCGGCCGCCGCCAGGCGCTGCCGCGCCAGCGCCGCGAGATCGCAGCGCCAATGCCCCGGCCGCGTCGCCACGAAACAGGCGGCCGCGCCGGCCGAATGGTCCACGAAGGCCGAGCGCACCTCGTCGCCCACCTCGTAGGAAGGCCCGCCGATGCATGGCCCCAGCCAGGCCATCAGGCGCGACGGCGAGGTCTGCATCTGCTCGATGGTGGCTTCCAGCACGCCCGCGGCCAGGCCGCGCCAACCCGCATGGGCGGCACCGATGGCGCCGCCGTCGTCGGCGCTGAACAACACCGGCAGGCAGTCGGCGGTGAGGATGGCGAGCACGGTGCCGGGGATGCGCGATACCGCGGCGTCGGCCTGCGGTTCGGCGGCCCCGGGCAACGGACCGAGTTCGGCCACGGTGGTGCCGTGCACCTGGTGCAACCAGCGCGGTGCGCTGGGCAGGTTCAGGGCCTGCTGCAGCACGCTGCGGTTGCTGCCCACCACCTCGGCGGATTCGCCGCTGCGCAAGCCGAGGTTGAAGCGGCCGAACGGCGGCGCCGAGACGCCGGGGCCTTCGCTGGTGCTTACCGCCGCGTGCACGCGCGCCGGCGCCGGCCAGTCGGGAAAGATCCAGGTATCGGTCATGTCTTTCGACGGGGGTGGGGGCGGGGAAGCGACAAGCATCGCACACCGGCGCCGCAGCACACAGCCGTGCCGCTTCGTGGTTCGGGCCCGCGCGCTCCCCTGCGCGCAGGGGAGCGACGCCCGTTGCGGTCAATCGTCGTCGTGCCCGTGGGCGGCGAGATCGTCGCGCAGCGCGGCAATCAACGCCGTCATGTCAGCCGGGCGCTCGACGGCGAAGGACAGCGGCTCGCCGCTGACCGGATGCTCGAACGCCAGCCGCTCCGCATGCAGCGCCTGGCGGCGGAAGCCGCGCAGCGCCGCGGCCAGCTCCGGCGTGGCGCGCTTCGGCAGCTTCAGGCCGCCGCCGTACAGCGGATCGCCCACCAGCGGGTGGCCGATATGGGTGAGGTGCACGCGGATCTGGTGGGTGCGGCCGGTCTCCAGGTTGCACTGGAGCAGGCTGTGCGCGCGGAAGCGCTCGCGCAGGCGGTAATGGGTGACAGCGTGCTTGCCGCTCTCCTCGTCGCGCACGGCCTGGCGCAGGCGGTCGCCCATGCTGCGGCCGATCGGCGCGTCCACCGTGCCGCCGGAGACCATGCTGCCCAGCACCACGGCCTCGTACTGGCGCTCGACCTCGTGGCACGACAGCAGATCCACCAGCGCGGTCATCGCAGGCAGGGTCTTCGCCACCACCATCAGGCCGGAGGTGTCCTTGTCCAGCCGGTGCACGATGCCGGCGCGCGGCAGCTCGGCCAACCGGGCGTCGTGGTGCAGCAGCGCGTTGAGCAGGGTGCCCGAGGCGTTGCCGGCGCCGGGGTGGACCACCAGGCCGGCCGGCTTGTCCAGCACCAGCAGGTGTTCGTCCTCGTGCACGATGGCGAGCGCGATGGCCTCCGGGGCGCTCGCCACCTCGGCCTCCAGCTCGGCTTCCAACCGCACCTGCTCGCCCCCGCGCAGCAGCTGGCGCGGCGGCGCCGTGGCGCCGTCCAGCGTGACCGCGCCGGACTTGATCCAGGCGGAGAGGCGCGATCGGGAGTAGTCGGGGAACAACTCGGCCAACGCCTGGTCGAACCTGCGTCCGGCCGCGGACAGCGGCACCCGGGCTTCATGGCGTATCGCGGTCATGCGCCGGCTCCCGCAGGGCGGAAGGCGGCATGCCGCGGCGCGGCTCCGGTTTCGGCTATCATGCTTTTTCGATCAAACATCTGAATTCTTTATCCATGCGTCCAACAATCGACTCGCTCAAGCTGCCGATGACCACCCGGTTCTGCCTCAGGACGCTCGCCGTGCTCGCGCTGGCGCTGACCATGAGCGCCTGCTCACTGTTCGGCCACAAGCACGACAACATCGATACCATGCCGGTGGAAGCCTTGTACAACACCGCGCACAACTCGCTGGAAAACGCCGACTACACCGCAGCCATCAAGGCCTACCAGCGCCTGATCGCCCGCTTCCCGTCCGGCGACTACAACGAGCAGGCCCAGCTGGACCTGACCTATGCGCAGTACAAGGACAACCAGCTGGACGATGCGTACTCGACGATCAACCGCTTCATCAAGACCTATCCGGCCAACAAGCATGCGGATTATGCCTATTACTTGCGCGGCCTGATCAATTTCGACCGCACCACCGGCTTCATGGACCGCGTTTCGCACGATAAGGAAGCGCAGTCGCGCCGCGACCAGGGCTACAACCTGCAGTCCTTCGATGACTTCGCCGAGCTGTCGCGCCGCTTCCCGAACAGCGCTTACGCGGCCGATGCGCGGCAGCGCATGATCTACCTGCGCAACGTGCTGGCGCAGTACGAGGTCAACGTGGCCGAGTTCTACCTGTTCAACCGCGTGTACGTCGGCGCCGCCGACCGCGCCCAGTACGTGATCGAACACTACCAGCAGGCGCCGCAGACCGGCGACGCCCTGGCCATTCTCACCCGCAGCTACCTTGCGCTGGACCAGGACAAGCTGGCCGCGCAGACCCGCCAGGTGCTGGCCCTGAACTACCCGAACCACCCCTACCTGAAGGACCCGAAGTGGCCGCACGAGGTGGCGACGTGGCGCAAGATGATTCCGTTCATGCGACACCACTGAGTACTTCGGTACCCCAAAAAAACACCGGGCCTCGCCCGGTGTTTTTTTATGCCCGCCGCAAGCCGCGCCCGCGGCGATTCAATGCCAGCCCGAGGTGATCGGATAACGCCGCTCGCGCCCGAACGCGCGGGTGGTGACGCGCGGGCCGGGGGCGGACTGGCGACGCTTGAACTCGTTGACCAGCACCAGCCGCACCACGCGGTGCACCACGTCGGCGGCGAAACCCGCCGCGATGATCTCGGCCTGCGACTGCTCGCGCTCGATGAAACGCTCGAGAATCGCGTCCAGCACCTCGTAGGGCGGCAGCGAATCCTGGTCGGTCTGGTTGTCGCGCAGCTCCGCCGAAGGCGGGCGGTCGATCACCGCCACCGGGATCGCCTCCTCGCCGCCGGCCTGCGCATTGCGCCAGCGCGCCAAGCGGTACACCGCGGTCTTGTAGACGTCCTTGAGCGGTGCGTAGGCACCGCACATGTCGCCGTACAGCGTGCAGTAGCCCACCGCCATCTCGCTCTTGTTGCCGGTGGCGAGCAGCAGTTTGCCGTGCTTGTTGGACAAAGCCATCAGCATCACGCCGCGGGTACGCGACTGCAGATTCTCCTCGGTGGTATCGGCGCCCTTGCCGGCGAAGGCCGGCGCCAGCGCGCCAAGGAAGGAGCGGTAGGTGGGCTCGATGTCGATCACGTGATAGTCCACACCCAACCGCTCCGCCTGGACGCGGGCGCCATCCAGCGACAGCTGCGAGGTGTGGCGGGTGGGCATCATCACCGCCGTGACACGCCCGGCGCCCAGCGCGTCCACCGCCAACGCCAGGGTCAGCGCCGAATCGATGCCGCCGGACAGGCCCAGCAGCACGCCGGGGAAGCCGTTCTTGTCGATGTAGTCGCGGATGCCGCGCACTAGCGCGGCGTACAGCACTGCTTCACTGCACGCATCGTCCTGCACCGGCCAGCCGTCGGCATGCAAGGTGCGCGTGTCCGGATCGAACTCGGCCCACAGCAGCGCGTCGACGAAGGCCGGCGCGCGGGCGGCGATCGTGCCGTCGCCGTTCACCAGCAGCGAGCCGCCGTCGTAGACCACTTCGTCCTGGCCGCCGACCAGGTTGAGATAGACCAGGGCGCAACCGGTTTCCTGCGCGCGCGCGACCAGCACCGCCTCGCGTTCGGCCTGCTTGGCGTCGTCCCAGGGCGAGGCGTTGATCACCACGATCAGTTCGGCGCCGGCGCGCGCCACGGCGGCGGCCGGCTCGGGGCGCCACACGTCCTCGCAGATCAGCAGGCCGATGCGCACGCCGGCCAGCGTGGTCACCGCACTGGCATGACCGGGGCGGAAGTAGCGTTTGTCGTCGAACACGCCGTAATTGGGCAGCGCCTGCTTGTGCGCGATCTGCGCGATGCGCCCATCGCGCAGCAGCGCGGCGGCGTTGAACACCTCGCCCTCGCTGTGCGGGAAGCCCACCAGCGCGGCCAGGCCGTTCGTCCCCGCCGCCAACGCCTCCAGCTCCTGCTGGCAGGCAGCGAGGAAACTGGGGCGCAACAGCAGGTCTTCGGGCGGATAGCCGGAAAGGGTCAACTCGGGGAACAGTACGAGTTCGGCGCCGCCGCTACGGGCCTGCGCCATCAGGTCGCCCACCTTCGCGGCATTCGCCGCGACCGCGCCAACCGGGAAATCGTGCTGCGCCAGCGCCAGTCTCAGGACAGCCATGGATCAAGCTCTTCGAGGGATGGAATCGGGGACGAAATGGTAGTGCATCGCCCTCGGTACAAGCGTCCCCGCACGCCTCGCCGGCTTCCTGCGCCCTAGGCCATCGGTTGCGACAGCAACACGACGGCCAGCCCCCACATCAGGATCGCCACGAGCACATCGAACACACGCCAGGCCGCCGGACTGCGGAATACCGGCAACAGCAGGCGCGCACCGTAGCCGAGCGCGGTGAACCACAACAGGCTGCCGGTGCCCGCCCCCGCCGCGAACGACCACCGGCCGCCGCCGTCGTAATGGGTGGACAGGCTGCCGAGCAGGACGACGGTGTCCAGGTAGACGTGCGGGTTGAGCAAGGTGAAGCCCAGGCAGGCCAGCACCGTGCGCCCACGCCCGTTCGCCGCTGCATCGGCGGGGCGCAAGCCACTCTCGCCGCGCCAGGCGCGCCGCGCGGCCAGCAGCCCGTACGCGGCGAGAAAGGCCGCCCCCACGAAGCGCAGAAGCTGCAGCAAGCCAGGCTGCTGCTTTACCGCCAGCCCCATGCCAGCCACGCCTAGCGCGATCAGCACGACGTCGGCCAGCACGCAGACCAGCACCACCGCGCCAACATGCAGGCGCTGCAGCCCCTGGCGCAGGACGAAGGCATTCTGCGCGCCGATGGCGACGATCAGGCCGGCGCCGGTACCGAGTCCGGCGAAATAAGCGGATGGCAGCATGGGGGACCTCACGGGATGAGGCCCACTTTCGTATGGCCGTCCGCATCAGTAAAACTATATTTGCTTAACCCAATTCAGTTTTTCTGAATTCAGGAAACACCCGTGCGCATGCTCAATCCCCAACTGGCCGCCTTCGTTGCCGTGCTGGACGAAGGCAGTTTCGACGGCGCCGCGCGACGGCTCGCGCTGACCCCGTCGGCGATCTCGCAGCGCATCAAGGCGCTGGAAGACCGCCTGGGCCAGGTGCTGGTGCTGCGCCAATCGCCCAGCCGGGCCACGCCCGCAGGGGAGCGGCTGCTGCGCGGCGTGCAGCAGATGCGCCTGCTGGAAGCCGAGATCCTGGGCGACTTCGCCGTCGAGACCGCGCACGCCGCGCCGGTCACGGTATCGATCGCGGTAAACGCGGATTCGCTCGCCACCTGGGTACTCGGCGCCCTGGTCGAACCGCACCAGCGCGACGGACTGCTGTTCGACGTGCGGGTGGAAGACCAGGATCATTCCACCCGCCTGCTGCGCGACGGTTCGGTACTCGGCGCGATCACCGCCGATGCCCGCCCCGTGCAGGGCTGCACGGTGAAGAAACTGGGCGTGATGCGCTACCTGCCGATCGCCTCGCCGGACTTCGTCGCCAGGCATTTTCCCCGGGGCGTGGACGCCGCCTCGCTGGGTACGGCGCCGATGCTGGTATTCAACCGCAAGGACGCCTTGCAATGGCGCTTCATGCGCAGCGTGACCCACGCCCGGCTGGCCCCGCCGATGCATTACCTGCCCTCTTCCACCGCCTTCGTGGAAGGCGCGGCGCTGGGCCTGGGCTGGGCGATGGCACCGGAGGCCATGCTGGAACAGCCCCTCGCCCAAGGCACCGTGCAGCCGATCGCGCCCGGGCGCTGGCTGGACGTGCCGCTGTACTGGCAGCACTGGTCGATCCGTTCGGCCGCCCTGGCCAAAGTCACCGACGCCTTGCTGCGCGCGGCCCGGCAAGGCCTCCGCGCCACCCGCTCTTCTACGTAGAAAACCTTTCTACGTGGAAAACAAGAAGGGCCGCACGACGGCGGCCCTTCTCGCATCGGTCGGACGGACCCGATTACTTCTTCATCAGCTTGGCGAGCGTCTTGCCGAGGTCGGCAGGCGACTTCACCGTGGTGACGCCGGCCTTCTCCAGCGCGGCGAACTTCGCCGCTGCCGTGCCCTTGCCGCCGGAGATGATCGCGCCGGCGTGGCCCATGCGCTTGCCGGCCGGAGCCGAAGCACCGGCAATGAACGAAACCACCGGCTTCTTGACGTACTCGCCGATGAACTCGGCGGCGTCTTCCTCGGCGCTGCCGCCGATCTCGCCGACCATGATGATGCCTTCGGTCTGCGGGTCGTCCTGGAACAGCTTGAGGCAGTCGATGAAGCTGAGGCCGTTGATCGGGTCGCCGCCGATGCCGATGCAGGTGGACTGGCCCAGGCCTTCGTTGGTGGTCTGGAACACGGCTTCATAGGTCAGCGTGCCCGAACGCGACACGATGCCGACCTTGCCCGGCTGGTGGATGTGGCCCGGCATGATGCCGATCTTGCACTCGCCCGGGGTGATCACGCCGGGGCAGTTCGGCCCGATCAGCACGGTTTCCGGATGCTGCGCCAGCACGTTCTTCACGCGCAGCATGTCCAGCACCGGGATGCCCTCGGTGATCGCCACGATCACGCGGATGCCCGCGTCCACGGCTTCCAGGATGGAGTCGGCCGCGAACGGCGGCGGCACGAAGATCACCGACGCGTCGGCGCCGGTCTCGTCGACGGCCTCGGACACCGAGTTGAAGACGGGCAGGCCGATGTGCTCGCTGCCGCCCTTGCCGGGGGTGACGCCGCCGACGACCTTGGTGCCGTAGTCGATCGCCTGCTGTGCGTGGAAGGTGCCCTGCTGGCCGGTGAAGCCCTGCACCAGCACCTTGGTGTTCTTGTTGATCAGAACGGACATGACTTAGTTGCTCCTCACTTCGCGGCGGCCACGGCTTTCTGCGCCGCGTCGTTGAGATCGTCGGCCGGCGTGATCGCCAGACCGGAGTTGGCCAGCAGCGCGCGGCCCTGTTCCACGTTGGTGCCTTGCAGACGCACCACCACCGGGATCTTCAGGCCCACTTCCTTCACCGCGGCGATGATGCCCTCGGCGATCATGTCGCAGCGGACGATGCCGCCGAAGATGTTGACCAGGATGGCCTTGACCTTGTCGGACGAGGTGATCAGCTTGAACGCCTCGGTGACGCGCTCCTTGGTGGCGCCGCCGCCCACGTCGAGGAAGTTGGCCGGCTCGCCGCCCGCCAGCTTGATCACGTCCATGGTGGCCATGGCCAGGCCCGCGCCGTTGACCATGCAGCCGATGGTGCCGTCCATCGTCACGTAGTTGAGGTTGTTCTGCACCGCGGCCGCCTCGGCGGCGTCTTCCTGGGTGAGGTCGCGCATCGCGGCCAGGTCGGCGTGGCGGAACTCGGCGTTGTCGTCGGAGTTCACCTTGCCGTCCAGCGCGGCGAGGCTGCCGTCGGCGAGGATGGCGAGCGGGTTCAGCTCGACCAGCGAGAGGTCCTTCTCGTTGAACAGCTTGTACAGGCCCAGCATGATCTTGGTCAGCTGGCCGACCTGCTTGGCGTTGAGGTCCATCGCGAAGCCGAGGTTGCGGCACTGGTAGGGCTGCAGGCCTTCGACGAAGTCCACCACGATGGTGTGGATGTCCTCGGGGGTGTCCTTGGCCACCTGCTCGATGTCCACGCCGCCGTGCTTGGAGGCGATGAAGGAGACGGACTTGGTGTCGCGGTCCACCAGGATCGACAGGTACAGCTCCTTGGCGATGTCGGTGGCGTCGGTGACCAGCACCAGGTTCACCGGCAGCGCGCGGCCGGCCGACTGGTAGGTCTCCATCTTGGTGCCCAGCATGCCCTTGGCGGCGGCGCGCACGTCGTCGAGGCTGCGGCAGAACTTCACGCCGCCGGCCTTGCCGCGGCCACCTGCGTGGATCTGCGCCTTGACCATCCATTGGGAACCGCCCAGCGCCTTGGCGGCGTCGACAGCGGCATCGGGGGAGTTGGCGACCTTGCCCGGCGGTACGTTGATGCCGTACTGCGCGAACAGTTCTTTGGCCTGGTATTCGTGGAAATTCATTCGATAGCCTCGAGCGAACGGGGAAACACGGCCTCGCGCGGAAGGGACGCGGCGCGGGCTTGTGGGGGTCGGACGGCGTTGCGATGCGCTGCCGGCATGCCGTGCGCGGCATGCCTCGACAGGGCAGAAACCGCGCAACACGGCCGCTTATTTTCGCGGAAGCGGCCCCCGATGGAAAGGGGCGCCCCCGAAACCGGCCCGGGGAGCGGCTTTCCGCCCGGCCGCGGGCGCCCGCCCCGGCCTTGGAGCGCCATGGAACCGGCCGCTCGCCGGCCTGCCCGAACCCTGCCCGGCACCTCGAAGTTTCCGGGAGCGCACACCTATACTGACCTCGACCGCCCCGGAGTGCCGCCCAACGTGTCCAGCCCCGTCTTGCCGCAGCTCAACGCCCAGCGGGCCATTCCGGCGGCGATCCGCCACGAGATGCTGTTCCTCAACATCTTCCGGCTGGTCCAGGCGCTGCTGTACATCGGCCTGGCGTTCGCGCCGATGCAGATCGGTGGCGAGCCACTGGGTTCGATGCGGCTCGCCTTGCTGGTCACCCTGCCCTACCTGTTGTTCGCCATAGCGGCATTGGCGCTGACCCGGCGCTGCGTGCCCTACGCGAAGGTGACCGTATCGATCTGGCTGGCCGTGGACGTCGCCGCCGCCGTGCTGGCGCTCAGCGCGATCGACTACGCCCACATCGGCATCGCGATGATGCTGGCGGTGAATCTCGGCGTGGGCGCGCTGATCCTGTCGCTGCGGCTGTCCAGCTTTTTCGCCGCGCTGGCCACGCTGGGCCTGCTCGCCCACGCCTTGTTCGCCCAGCCCGGCGGCGGCAATGGCGAGCGCAGCCTGCTGGAATCGGCCCTGTTCGGCCTGGCCTATTTCGCGATCACCACGCTGTGCCACGTGCTCGGCCGCCAGCTGCGCGCCAGCGAAGCGCTGGCCGAACAGCGCAGCACCGACCTGGCCAACCTCTCGCAGGTCAACGAACTGATCATCCGCCGCATGAAGACCGGCGTGCTGCTGGTGGACGACGCCAACCGCATCCACCAGATCAACGAGTCGGCCTGGATGCTGCTGGGCAATCCCAGCGCCGAGCAGCGCGACCTGGGCCGGCTGGCGCCCGAGCTGTCGCGCCGGCTGTACCACTGGATGACCTCGGGCAAGCTGGACGAGACCGCCACCCAGCTCGCCGATGGCGTGCCCGAGGTGGTGCCGCGCTTCTCCCGCCTCGCGCCGAACGACGATTCGCTGGTGCTGATCTTCCTCGACGACACCTCGCTGCTGTCGCGCCGTGCCGAGGAGCTCACGCTGTCCTCGCTGGGCCGGTTGTCCGCATCGATCGCGCACGAGATCCGCAACCCGCTGGCGGCGATCCGCTACTCGGCGCAGCTGCTCGCCGAGTCGGAAAAAATGGACAGCGCCGACCAGCGCATGGTGGAGATCATCAACAACCACTGCGTGCGGCTCAACGAGATCATCGAGAACATCCTGCAGCTGTCGCGGCGCGAACGTTCGCGGCCGGAAACGCTGGATCTGGGCCGCTGGGCGCAGAGCTTCGTGGACGAATACAAGCTCGGCAACGACATCGGCAACGACACCTTGCGGGTAGTCGTCGGCGGGGCGGCCGAGGTGGCCGCGATGGCGGACCCGCAACAGCTGCAGCAGGTGATGTGGAACCTGGTGCAGAACGCGCTGCGCTACGGCCGCCTGCCCGCCGAGCCGGCACGGGTGATCGTGATCGTGCGCAACGGCGAACACGGCGAACCCATCCTCGAGGTCACCGACCGCGGCCCCGGCATCGCGCCGAAGGTGGCCGCGCAGATCTTCGAGCCGTTCTACACCACCCACGAATACGGCACCGGGCTCGGCTTGTACCTCGCGCGGCAGATGGCCGAAGCGAACCAGGCCTCGCTGGAGTACGTGCGCGTGGCTGGCGGCGGCAGCTGCTTCCGGCTGGTGCTCACGCCGCAGATGAACCGCATGGCCGGCGAGGCGGCCGCGGGCTAGAGCCCCGCTCCCGTTTCAGGTCGCCCGCACGATCAGGCTGGTCGGCAGCATCTGCGAAGCCACCGGCTGGCCCTCGATCAGCGCCAGCACCTTGCGCGCCAGCAGCACGCCGCCCTCCTGCCAGTTCTGCCGCACCGTGGACAGCGGCGGCAGGAAGCTGGCGCCGTGCGGCGTGTCGTCGTAGCCCACTACCGACACGTCGTTCGGCACCGACAAGCCCAGCTCCACCAGCGCGCGGATCGCGCCCATCGCCAGCAGGTCGCTGCAGGCGAAGATCGCGTCGAAGTGCACCTTGCGGCTGGCCAGCGAGCGCACCGCGTCGACGCCCGATTCCAGCGTCCAGTCCACCCGCTGCAGCAACAGCGGCTTGATGCCGTGGCCGGCCAGCTCATCGACGAAACCATGCAGGCGCTGGGACATTTCCGGGTGGTCGGAGTTGCCGATGAACACCGGATGGCGCCGCCCGATCGACAGGAAACGCTCGGCCACGCTGACACCGCTGTGGCGGTTGTCGCTGCCCACCACGATGTGGCTGTCCTGTGCCGATTCGGCACCCCACACCACCATCGGCAAGCCCATGCGCTCGTACAGTTTCACGGCGTCCTGGTGCACGCCCTGGCCCAGCAGGATCAGGCCGTCGGCGGCCTGCACCGCCGCGTTCGGCGCGTCGTGGCGGGTGGTCAGCAGCACGCTGTAGCCGGCCGAGGTCAGCTCCTGCGAGATGCCGCCCAGCAACGACAGCGGATAGGGATCCCACATGGTGCGGCTCGAGGACGGCTTCATCTCCACGATCACCGCCACCGTGTGGCTGCGCCGCAGCCGCAGGTTGCGCGCGCTGACGTTCAGCTTGTAGCCGTGCTTGCGCGCCAGCGCCTGGATGCGCTCGCGCGTCTCCGGCGTCACCAGCGGGCTATCGCCCAGCGCACGCGACACGGTGATCTTGGACACCCCGGCCAGCTTCGCCAGGTCCGCCATGGTCAGGCCGGACTGCGCCGCGGTGGGCTGCTTCTTCTTGGCGGGACTCACGCGACAACCCCTCCGGGCGATGGCTGCGGGCGACAAAAACCGATGGATCAGTGTCGCTTGCGGTGACGATGCGTTCAATGCGCTGCCGGCCGGCCCATCCATCGTCCAGACCCGGCCCAAGTCGAATGATATCGATATCTTGATATCGATATCATTCGCCCGTATGCTGCCCGCGAATCGGCGCCGGATCGCGCTCTGGCGCCCATTGCAGCCGTGCAAAGGGAATCATTACGTGCAGACTCATGATGCGGCCTCGCCTGCCCAGCCCGTCGATACGGGTACGGCGCCGCATGCCCCCGGCACCGCCGACCCCTGGCAGCTTGTCCGCTGCGGCCGTGATCGCAGCGGCTTTGCCCAGGACGAAAGCCTGTTCGCCCTCGCCAACGGTTCGCTGGGCGTGCGCGGCGGGCTGGAGGAGGACGACAGCGCCAGCCATGGCTGCTTCCTCGCCGGCGTGTGGGAACGCTCGACCATCGCCTACCACGAGCGCTTCACCGGCTTTGCCCGCCATACCGACACCCGCGTGCCGGTGGCCGACGCCAGCCGCATCCGCCTGCGACTGGGCGAGACGCCGGTGCGACTGGACCAAGGCGACTGGCTGGCGCTGGAGCGCCGGCTCGACCTGCGCGACGGCTGCTACCGGCGCACGCTGCGCTGGCGCGCGCCGGGCGGCGGCACGCTGGAAATCGTCGCCGAACGGCTGGTCGCGCTGGACCGCCCCGGCCTGCTGGCGATCCGCTACCGGGTGCACTCGATCGACTATCGCGGCCCAGTCACGCTGGAATCGGCGATCGATACCGCCCGCACCGCCGCCGCCCAAGGCGACGACCCGCGCATCGGCGCGCACCTCAGCGGCGGCCTGCAACTGCATAACGCACATGCCGATCCGACGCTGGCCTGGGTCGGCCAGCACACCGCGCACAGCGGCATCCGGCTGGTCTGCGCGCAGACGCACCGCGTGGCCGACGCCACACTAACTCTCCAGAACGCGACGCGCACGCCGCACGGCGTGTCGCAGACCTGGACCGGCCAGCTCGCCCCCGGCACCGAAGTGGTGCTGGAGAAATTCGCGGCCTGGGCCTGGTCGCCGCCCGAGGCCAGTTCCGCCATCGACCCTGTCCTGCTGTCCAGCGCCACGGACGCGCTGGATTCGGCCGGCCACGCAGGCTTCCCCGCCCTGCTGGCCGGCCAGGCGGGGCAGCTGGCCGCGTTGTGGCGCAGTGCCGATCTCGCCATCGACGGCGCGCCGGAGGTGGAGCAGGCGTTGCGTTTCAACCTGTTCCAGCTGTTCCAGTCCGGCAACCGCGACGACCACGGCAGCGTCGCCGCCAAAGGCCTCACCGGCGAAGGCTACGAGGGGCACTGCTTCTGGGACGCCGAAGCCTTCATGCTGCCCGCGCTGGCCACGGCGGCGCCGCAGCTGGCAAGGCACATGCTGGCCTGGCGCCACGCCACGCTGGACCGCGCGCGCGCCCATGCCCGCGAACTGAACCACGCACGCGGCGCGCTGTATCCCTGGCGCACCATCGCCGGCGACGAATGCTCGGCCTACTTTCCCGGCGGCTCCGCGCAGTACCACATCAACGCGGCCATCGCCTGGGCGATCCGGCTGTACGTGGACGCCAGCGGCGACGTGGCCTTCCTGCGCGACATGGGCGCGGAGATGCTGTGCGAGACCGCGCGCATCTGGCTAGGGATCGGCCACTACAACCCGCGCCGCGGCGGCGCCTTCTGCATCCACGAAGTGACCGGTCCGGACGAATACTCCGCCCTGGTCGACAACAACCACTACACCAACCGCATGGCGCAGCGGCACCTGCGCGATGCCGCCGCCACGGTCGAATGGCTGGCCGCCGCGCATCCGATGGAATACGCCAACTTGGCGCAGCGCATCGGCCTCGCGGCGGACGAGCCCGCGCAGTGGCGCCGCGCCGCCGAGGCCATGCACCTGCCGACCGACGCCGCGCTGGGCATCTTCCCGCAGGACGACGGCTTCCTGGACAAGCCACGGCTCACGCCCGAACAGATGCGCGACCCGTCGCTGCGGCCGCTGCTGCTGAACTGGCATCCGCTGACCATCTACCGCCACCAGGTGTGCAAGCAGGCCGACACACTGCTGGCATTGATGCTGGCCGGCGAGGACGTGGACGCCGCCGCCAAGCGGCGCAACTTCGACTACTACGAAGGCGTCACCGTGCACGACTCCACGCTGTCCGCCTCCACCTTCGCGGTGATCGCCGCCGAGGTGGGCCGCGAAGCGCAGGCGTACCGCTACTTCCTCGACACCTTGCGGGTGGACCTGGACGATTCGCACGGCAATGCCGGACACGGCCTGCACATGGCGGCGATGGCCGGCAGCTGGCTGGCGCTGAGCTGGGGCTTCGGCGGCCTGCGCGTGCAGGGCGGCCGGCCCGCCCTGGCGCCGCAGCTGCCGCACGCCTGGCGCGGCTACCGCTTCGGCCTGCGCTGGCGCGACGCGCAATTGCGCGTGGAAGTGGATGCCGCCGGCGTGCGCTACACGCTGGTCGACGGCGAAACATTGGAATTCCTGCATCGCGGCCAGGCGCAGCACCTGCGCAGGGGCGAGACGCTGCAGCTGGCGCAGGCCGCCACGCCATCGCATGCCGTGAAGGGGGTGATCTTCGACCTCGACGGCGTGCTCGCCGATACCGCCGTGCTGCATCGTGCGGCGTGGCAACAGCTGGCCGCCGAGATCGATGCGCCGTTCGACGAGGTGATCGCCGAACGCATGAAGGGCGTGGACCGCATGGGCTCGCTGGAGATCCTTCTCGAGCGCGCGCCACGCCAGTACAGCGACGCGGAAAAAGCCGAACTGGCCGCGCGCAAGAACGCCCGCTACGTCGAACTGATCGACCGTCTCGACCCGCGCCACCTGCTGCCCGGCGCGCGCGACGCGGTGGAGTCGGTGCGTGGCGCCGGGCTGAGGACCGCGCTGGCCTCGGCCAGCCGCAACGCGCCGCAACTGCTCGAACGGCTGGGCATCGCCGGGCTGTTCGACTACGTGGTCGACGCAGGCCGCATTGCGCGCTCTAAGCCCGATCCGGAAATTTTCCTCGCTGCCGCCGCCGGCCTCGGCCTGGCGCCAGCCGACTGCCTGGGCGTGGAAGACGCCGCGGCAGGCATCGCCAGTATTCACGCCGCCGGAATGGCGGCGATAGGCATCGGCCGGGCGGAGGCCCTGGCCGATGCGGACGTACTGTTGTCGGACATCGCCGCGTTCGACATCGGCCGGATCACAACGACAAGCGGCCCATCGGCCCGGCCTCGCGCCGACGCCGCATCACCATAGCAATCGAACTGACGGGGAGTCAGAACATGAGCGCTCGGCTATTCACCACCTTGACGCTGTCCGCGGCGATCGCGGCCGCCCTGGGATCCGGCACCGCGCTGGCCCAGGACAACAGCCAGACCCAGGCCACCGGCAGCACGCCGGCGGCGACCGCCACCAGCCCCGCGAAGAAGGCCGACGCCAAGGAGAAGAACGGCAAGTCGGTGCAGGCGCTGCAGCAAGTCGTCGTCACCGGCTCGGCCAGTACTGCAGGCGTGCGCAAGATCGACGCCAGCTATTCGATCACCACGGCCACCTCCGCCCAGATCCAGCAGGCCAATCCGCGCAGCGCCGCCGACCTGCTGAAGATCTCGCCCGGCGTGTGGCCCGAATCCACCGGCGGCGAGACCGGCGCCAACATCGAGATCGCCGGCTTCCCGGGTGGCGGCGACGCGCCGTTCTACACCAACCAGATCATGGGCACGCCGCTGTACGGCATGCCGTCGCTGTCGTTCTTCGAGCAGAGCTCGATGTTCCGCCTCGACGACACCATCGACCACGTGGAAATCCTGCAGGGCGGCCCGTCGGTGGTGTTCGGCGACGGCCAGATCGGCCTCACCTCCAACTACATCCTCAAGCAGGGCACCGACACGCCGTCGGGCAGCATCGGCGTGACCTACGGTTCGGAAAACCTCAAGCGCATCGACGGCTTCTACGGCTTTCCGATCGGCAAGAACGGCTGGTACGGCAGCGTGGGCGGCTTCTACCGCGATTCCGACGGCGTGCGCGATCCGCAATACGCGTCCGACAAGGGCGGCCAGCTCACCGCCACGCTGACCAAGGACTGGGACAACGGCACGCTGATGTTCTGGGCGCGCGGCCTCGACGACAAGAACCAGTTCATCACGCCGATCCCGTTGATCCAGGACCGCTCAGGCATCTTCTCGGCCTACCCCGGCTTCAATCCGCTGACCAGCACCTACTACAGCAACGCGATGCAGCACACCTACCTGGAGAGCTACCCGGGCGGCGGCACCAGCGTGAACCTCGCCGACGGCCGCGGCGCCCAGCTCGGCTTCTTCGGCGTCAACTTCGACTGGGACTTCGGCAACGGCTGGAATGTCAGCGACAAATTCCTGGTCGACGGCGGCAACATGGATACCAATGGGCTGTTCTCCGGCAGCAACCCGCAGACGCTCAGCAGCTGGGAGAACACCGCCGGCACCTACCCCAGCAACACCGTCCCCGCCGGGGCTGTGTACACCGCCAGCTACACCAACGGCTCGGGCATCGTCACCGACCCGAACGCGGACGTGATCAGCCAGGGGCTGTGGCACATCCACAAGAACCTCAAAAGCGTGGTCAACGACTTCCGCCTCAGCAAGGAACTGTTCGAGGGCAACACGTTGACCGCCGGCCTGTACCTGGCGCACTACACCGACAACGACCGCTGGTCGCTCGGTAACCCGATGCTGATGACCAACACCCCGAACGCCACGCCGATCGCGGTGAGCTACGTGCAAGGCGGCCAGACCTACTACGTCACCAACAGCCAGGGCCTGATCTACAACGGTGGCTACAACATCACCGAGAACGGCGTAGCCACCAACAAGGCGTTCTACCTGTCCGACACCTGGAAGCTCGACCAGTGGATCTTCGACGCCTCGGCGCGGCTTGAGAACGAGGACGCCCGCAACACCGTGTGCAACCTCTCCAACGTCAATATCGACGGCAACCCCAACACGCTCTACGACAACGCCGTGGCAATGTGCAACGGCACCTATGCAGTCACCGACTACAACAAGACCCACACCTCGTGGACCGCAGGCGTCACCTACAAGATCCAGGACAACATGGCCGTCTACGCCCGTGCCAACAAGGGCGTGCACTTCAACGGTTTCGACGATCTGCGCGGCAGCGTCACCGGCGATACGCTGCCGGTGCTGAAGGTCCAGAACTTCGAGGTCGGCTGGAAATACCAGGCCCCTGTGTTCAACGCCGACATCTCGTTCTACCACCGCCAGTTCGACGGCCTGAGCTACCAGCCCTCGCTGCTGGGCGTGCCGTTCGGCAGCAAGTCCACCTACGGCTCGGACACCAAGGGTATCAACTTCACCCTGCACGCCAACACGCCAGACCAGATCTTCTCGGTCACCGCAGTCGGCGACTGGATGGACGGCCACTACTCGCACTTCGAGGGCGACGCGGTGTTCTACGGCCTGCCGACGCCGGGCAACCCCACCGGCGAATTCGTCGGCACCTACCAGGGCAAGCAGCTGCAGCGCCAGCCGAAGTTCCAGGTCCGCCTGACCCCGGCCCTGCGCTTCCCCACGGCCTATGGCGACCTGCGCCTGTGGGTGACCATGGAGTATGTGGGCAACCACACCCAGGACCAGCTCGCCCTGCAGCAGCTGGGCAACTACACCGACTTCAGCGTGGGCGCGCAATACAACTACGGCCCGCACTGGCTGTTCACCCTGGTCGGCTCCAACGTGACCGACACGCTGGGCCTGACCGAATCGAACTCGCGCATCGCGGGTTCGGCGGCCGGCGCCACCGGCGTGATCCTGGCGCGCCCGCTGGAAGGCAAGGAGTACAACCTGCAGGTGAAATACCAGTTCTGAGGTAATCGCTTACCCCGCGCGGCGGCCCGGATTGCGTAACATCGGTCCGGGCCGCCTTTTTCGGCGCGGGTCATCCGCCAGAGGTGCGCATGAATCGTTTCCGCATGATCGCCGCGCTCGCGCTGACCTACGTGGTCTTCGCGATCCTGCTCAACAGCGTGGGCACGGTGATCCTGCAATCGATCGCCAGCTTCGGCGTCGGCAAGACCGAAGCCAGCCTGCTCGAACTGTTCAAAGACCTCACCATCGCCGCGGTCTCCTTCGGCGCGGCCTCCTTCCTGCCGCTGATCGGCTATCGGCGCGCGATGATCCTGGCGCTGGCGCTGCTCGGCGTCGCCTGCGTGCTGATGCCGCTGTGGCCGGGTTTCCGCACCACCGAAGTGCTGTTCACCTGTGTCGGCATCTCGTTCGCGCTGGCCAAGGTCGGCGTGTATTCGTCGATCGGCCTGCTCACCAGCGACCGCGCCGCGCACGGCCGGCTGACCTCGACCATCGAGGGCACCTTCATGCTCGGCGTGCTGGCCGGCAACTGGCTGTTCAGCGCGTTCATCAACCATGCCGCGCCAGCCGACCTGGCGTGGCTCAACGTGTACTGGGTGCTGGCCGCGTTGTGCGTGGTAGTGATCGCGCTGCTCGCCAGCTCGCGCATGGACGAATCGGCGGCGCACAACAGACACACCTCGACCATCAAGGGCTCGCTGGTCGAGATGCTGCAGCTGTTCGTGCGGCCGCTGGTCTACGTATTCCTGATCTCGGCCTTCCTCTACGTGCTGATCGAGCAGAGCTTCTCCACCTGGCTGCCGACCTTCAACAACGAGATCCTGAAGCTGCCGAACGCGATGAGCATCCAGCTCGCCAGCATCCTGCCCGGCGCGATCGCGCTGGGACGCCTCGCCGCCGGCCAGGCGCTGCGGCGGCTGCACTGGTACACCTTGCTCAACATTTGCGTGGTCGGCATGGCGGCGATCGTGCTGGTGAGCCTGCCATTGGCCCGCGATGTGGCGCCGAGCGCAGACATCAGCTGGCGCAACGCCCCGCTGGCAGCCTGGCTGTTCCCGCTGGTCGGGCTGCTGATGGCGCCGATCTACCCGGTGATCAATTCCGTGGTACTGAGTTCCTTGCCCAAGCCGTCGCACGCGGCGATGACCGGGCTGATCGTGATCTTCTCGGCGCTGGGCGGCACCCTGGGCTCGCGCATCACCGCGGTCGTATTCGCCCGCTCCAACGGCATCGACGCGTTCTATTTTTCGCTGCTGCCGATGAGCCTGGTGTTGCTGGCGCTGTTCTTCTTCAAGCGCGAAACAGATCGCAGAGGCCCGACCGGCCCGACCGCCATCGGCCTGGTCGCCAAATGAACCATCCCGCCGCCAGGCATCGACCGATCCACGCCCAGCCCCTGCCGGAGCACGCATGAAAGCCTGTCTCGTCCGCCTCGCCTGCCTCGCCGCCGCGGCCTTGCTCGCCGCGCCAGCGATGGCGGCCACCGACCCCAGCTTCCTGCTGACCGGCACCAGCGACAACTTCGGCAACTATTTCCCGAGCTATCTGGCGAACGGCTACTTCTCCGTGATGACCTCGCCGCGCGGCACCGAACCCGGCCGCAGCTACATGGTCGCGTTCATGGACTACGGCAAGGGCGACATCGCCCGCCCTGCGGCGATCCCCGGCTGGAACGAGATCGATTACAACCCCGGCGGCGGCTGGCTCAACGCGACGCGGCTGGACGCGAAGATCTTCAGCGGCTACGCGCAGACGCTGGACATGCACGACGCCACGCTCACCACCCGCTACAGATTCGACTACGCCAACAAATCGACCGGCGTCGAGGTGCAGAGCTTCGTCAGCCAGGCCAACCCGCACCTCGCCGCAGTCCGCTTCACCATCACTCCGCAGTTCGACGGCGACGTGCAACTCAGCTTCCCGATCCGGCTGTGGTCGGAACACCAGCCGCGCTTCCCGATCGGCAGCATGAACGGCGACCAGATGATCGCCGCCGTGATCGCCAGCGGGCAGAATCTCGACAACAAGCCCGTACCCACACCCGACCGCGCGGCGGTGTGGTATCCCGGCTACACCCGGGTGGTGTCCAACGACGGCGACGCGAAGGCGCTGACGCTGTGGCTGGACGGCCGTGCCGAGCAAGGCCTGGCGATGACCGAGGCCGCTGCGCTCGAACTGCCGGCCGGCATCGCGGTGAAGGGCGCCACGGTGTCGAAGGGGCCATACAAGCTCTCGCTTGAACTCACGGTGCACGTCGAACGTGGCCACAGCTACGCCTTCACCAAGTACGTCGCCATCTCGCGCGAGGATTGGGGCGGCGACGCGAAGGCCGACCTTGCCCTCGCCGCGCAGGCGCGCACGACCGGCTTCGACAGCTTGCTCGCGCGACACCGGGACGCGTGGCACCGGCTGTGGCAATCCGACGTCGTGGTCGACGGCGATCCGCAGGTGCAGAAGGCCGTGCATTCCGACCTGTACTACCTGCTGTCGAACTCCACCGTAGGCACCGCCTGGCCGATGGGCGCCTGCGCGCTCACTCCGAACTACGCCGGCCACGCGTTCTGGGACAGCGACTCGTGGGTGTTCCCCGCGCTGCTGCTGCTGCATCCCGAGCGCGCCAAGCCGATTGCGATGTTCCGCCACCGCACCATGCAGCCGGCGCGCGAACGCGCGCGGCAATACGGCGCGAAGGGCTTGATGTATCCGTGGGAATCCGATCCGCAGACCGGCGTGGACAACACGCCCCACTTCGCCTACGACGTGTACCGCGAGATCCACGTCAACGCCGATGCCGCGATCGCGCAATGGCAGTACTGGCTGGCCAGCGGCGACCGGGACTGGCTGAAACAGTACGGCTGGCCGGTGATCCAGGGCGTGGCCGAGTTCTGGGCCAGCCGCGTCAGCTACGACAAGGCGCGCGACCGCTATGAGATCCTGCACGTCACCTCGCCCGACGAGGCCTACAACGACGTGCCCAACGACGCGTTCACCAATGCCGCCGCACAGAAGGCGCTGCGCATCGCCGTGGCGGCGGCGAAACAGGTCGGCGCCACGCCCGACCCGCAGTGGTCGCGCATCGCCGACAAGATGTACATCCCGTTCGACGCCGCTGCGCAGCGCCACTACGACTTCGACCCCTCGGTGCCGCACGACAAGATCACCTGGATGGGTTCCTCGCTGGCCTGGCTGATGTACCCCAACCTCGACCTGCCGATGAGCGACGCCGTGCGCCGCAACGACTTCGACTTCCAGCTGCACGAGCTGAAGACCCACGGCGACGACCCGAACGAGATGATGATGGTGATGCTCGCCGTGGGCGAGGCGGAGCTCGGCAACGGCAAGGCCGCCGGCGAATGGCTGCAGCGCAACCTGGTGGGCTTCCTCAAACCGCCCTTCAACGTGCGCACCGAGACCGCGGCCAACAACGCCGGCTACATCCTCGCCACCTCGGCCGGCTACATCCAGAGCCTGGTCTACGGCCTCACCGGCCTGCGCATCGACGACAAGGGGCTGGACCCTGCCTACGCACCGGTACTGCCGCCTGCATGGAAGTCGCTCACGCTCAAGGGCGTGAGCTTCCGCGGCAAACGCTACGACATCACGGTCGAGCGCGACGCGTCGGGCAAGGCGACACTGGTGCAACACGCACATTGACGGACCGGGTGGAACCGCCAGCATAGAACCGAGTTCCACCAACCCACGCCATGTCCACTGCCACGCTCCCGCTGCTCGAAGCCATGCGCCAGGTCGGCGCGCTGCTGCAAGCCGGCGACCTGCGCAACGCCCACGACCGGCTGCAAGCCATCGTCGCGGCGCATCCGGATTGCGTGGAAGCGCTGCGCCTGCTCGGCGGCCTGCACTCCGGCTTCGGCGACACCGAAGGCGCGGAGACACTGCTGCGCCACGCGCTGGCGCTCGATCCGAACTGGGCGCCCACGCTCGCCACCCTCGGTGAACTGCTGCTCGGCGCCGGCCGTCCCGGCGAAGCCGAACCGCTGCTGCGCCGCGCGGCCACCAAACT
This sequence comes from Dyella agri, assembly GCF_044904705.1. Taxonomy (NCBI): domain Bacteria; kingdom Pseudomonadati; phylum Pseudomonadota; class Gammaproteobacteria; order Lysobacterales; family Rhodanobacteraceae; genus Dyella; species Dyella agri. Next base: position 265,400 of record NZ_JADIKL010000002.1, on the reverse strand, counting down.
CCCGCGTGCCGCATTGCTGCTGGCGCGGCATTGCAACGACAGCCAGCGCCCGGCCGAAGCACTCGCACTGCTCGCGCCACTGTGCGCCAGCGGAGCGGTCGATGCCGAGCTGGCCACGCAGCATGTGGCCGCATTGGCCGCGCTGGGCCGCCGCGACGAGGCTGCAGGCTTCTACCGTCGCGCGGTTGAAGCCGCCCCCACCGATCCGGTCGCCGTGCATGCCTTGGCGATCGCGCTCGGCGCGAGCGGCGAGCATGTCGAGGCCGAACGCGCCGCTGCCCGTGCGCTGACGCTCGGCGCCGCGACCGCCGCCACCCACTTCACCCGCGCACGCAGCCTGGTCGCGCTGGGCGAATTCGCCCACGCCGAAGCCGCCCTGCGCGACAGCCTGCGGCTGGAGCCGCGCCACGTCGAGGCGCACGACCATCTCGCCCGGCTGGTGTGGATGCGCAGCGGCGACCTCGCCCAGGCCACCACCACGCTCGATGAAGCCCTGCGCAGGTTCCCCGGCGACACCGCGCTGCTTGCCGCCAAGGCCGCCATCCTGCAGGGCGCTGGCGACGCACGCGGCGCCTATGCCTGTCTCGCGGCTCCCGCCGCACATGCGCAAGCCGCGCCGGCCCTGCTGGTACGCGCGGGCCTCTCCGCACTGGAATTCGAACCCGCCACCGCGCTCGCCCTGGCGGAACGCGCGCTGCAGCGGTCGCCCGCCAGCACCGCCGCGCGCAGCCTGCTGGCCGCGGCCCTGCTCGGCGTCGGCGACGCCCGCCATGCCCTCGGGCATTGCGACATCCTGCTGGCCGGCGCACCCGACGACCAGTATCTGATTGCATTGCAGACCACCGCCTGGCGCTTGCTCGGCGACGCGCGCCACGACGTCTACTGCGACTACCCACAGCGGGTGCGGCCGTATCGCCTGCAAGCGCCGCCGGGATGGCCGGACCTCGCCGGCTTCCTCGCCGACCTGAAACGCAGCCTGGAACGCTTGCACGACCCGCACGGCCATCCACTGCTGTTCCAGTCGCTGCGCCACGGCACCGAGACCACCGGCGACCTGGCGCGTCACGCCGATCCGGCGATCCAGGCGCTGTTCCGGGCCTTCGATGCGCCGATCAACGACTACCTCGCGCAGATCGGCCACGGCGACGATGCCCTGCGCCGCCGCAACCACGGCCGCTACCGCTACAACGGCAGCTGGTCGGTACGACTGCGCAACGCCGGTTACCACGCCAGCCACGTGCATCCGCGCGGCTGGATCTCCTCGGCCTTCTACGTCGACCTGCCCGACGGCATGGCCGGCGCCGCTACGCCGGACGGCTGCCTCGCCTTCGGCGAGCCCGGCATCGCCACGCAGCCGCCGCTGCATGCCCAGCATTCCGTGCGCCCCGAACCCGGGCGGCTGGTGCTGTTCCCGTCCTACCTCTGGCACGGCACCGTGCCGTTCCGCAGCGACCATGCACGCCTGACGGTCGCCTTCGACCTTGTACCGGGAGCCGCCGCATGAAGCGCAGCGCGCCCGTCCCCGCCTTGCGCAGCCGCCGGGTGCCCCCACCCGGCGACAACGCCGCCTTGTCGATAACCGCCATCCGTCCCACCGGGGATACTCCGCCATGAAATTCCGCGCCTGCCTTGCCTCCCTGCTGCTTGCGATGCTGTCCGCGCCCCAGGCTCCGGCGGCCACCCCCGACGCCGCGAAGACGCTGAACTACGTCCACCATGCCTGGTCCACGCTCACCCGCCGGATGGACGACTGCTCCGCCTTCGGCAAGGGGCCGGGCGACACGCAACTCGCCGTCTACCTGCCGCAGCAGTTGCCTATGCCGGGCGCGCTTCCGCGCATCGCGGCGGCCTGCCATGTCGAAGTGCACCGGCTGCCGCAGGCGATACGCCAGCTCGGCGATTTCGATCCCGCCACGCTGCCGCTGCAAGGCCTGCTCTACCTGCCGCATCCCTATGTGGTGCCCGGCGGCTTCTTCAACGAGATGTACGGCTGGGACAGCTACTTCATCGAGCTGGGCCTGCTCGCCGATCACCATGAGGCACTGGCGCGCGACATGGTGGACAACGCACTGTTCGAGGTGCAGCACTACGGCGGCGTGCTCAACGCCAACCGCAGCTACTACCTCAGTCGTTCGCAGCCGCCGTTCCTCGGCGCGATGATGGCCGCGCTGCTGGACGCCCCCGCCAGCTTCCGCGACGACGCCGACAAGCGCACCTGGCTGGCGCAGGCTTATCCGCTGGCGGTGCGCAACCACGACCTGTGGATGCGCCCCGAACACCGCGCCGGCGATACCGGCCTGGCGCGCTACTTCGACTACGGCCACGGCCCGGTGCTGGAAGCGCACGACGCCAGCTATTACCAGGGCGTGATCCGCTGGTTGCTGGCGCATCGCGCGGACGACCCCGGCTACCTCCTCAAGGCATCGCAACACCCCGATGCCGCCGAAGCGGCGCGCCTGAAAACCGCCAGCTGCGACGTCGCGGCATCGAAGGCCTGCGCCGAGGCGTGGGTCGATGGCTACCGCCTCACCGCCGACTACTACCTCGGCGATCGCGCGATGCGCGAATCGGGCTTCGACGTGAACTTCCACTTCGGCCCGTTCGCCGGCGCCACCCATCACTACGCCCCGGTGGATCTGAACAGCCTGCTCTACCGCTACGAGCACGACCTGCACGATTTCGCCGCCGCGCTCGGCAAGGCGGCCGACGCGACACGCTGGGCGCAGGCCGCGGCTGCGCGCAAGGCGGCGATGGACCGCTACCTTTGGCAGCCTGCGCAGGGCATGTACATGGACTACGACTTCGTCGCGGGCAAGCCGTCGCGAGATCCCTACCTCTCCACCTTCTATCCGCTATGGGCCGGCGCTGCTTCCACCGCACAGGCGCAGGCCGTGCGCGGCAAGCTCGCGCTGTTCGAGCAACGCGGCGGCCTGGCCATGAGCACGCACGTCACCGGCGCGCAGTGGGACGCACCCTACGGCTGGGCGCCGACCAACTGGCTCGCCATCGCCGGCCTGGACGCCTATGGCTTCCACGACGACGCGCACCGCCTCGCCGGCAAGTTCATGGCCACCGTCGATCGCAGCCTCGCCGCGGACGGCACCATCCGCGAGAAATACAACATGACGCTGGGCAACGCCGACGTGAAAGTGAGCGCGGGCTACACCGCCAACGTCATCGGCTTCGGCTGGACCAACGGCGTGTACCTGAAGCTGCGGCAGCTGCTGGATGGCAGCACCGGAAAATCCGCAAGCCAGCCGACCACGACACCGTGAACTCCACCCGCTCCCGCGAGGCATCGCCATGCGCCACCGGCATCTTTCGTGCATCGTCCTGCTGCTTTGCGGCAGCCTGGCCGCCACTGCGCAGGACGCCAGGCCCGGGGTGAAACCCGACGGCACCGTCACCGCCCCCACCACCAGCGTGCCCTACTCCGCGCTCGCCTCGCCGCAGGCGCGCGCGTTCTTCCCGAAAATGCTCGCCGCGGGCGCCAAGGCGCCGCCGATCACCGCGCCGATCGCCGAGAGCCGCGCCTTCTACGACCGCATGAACAGCGACCGTGCCGCGCGCATGGAGAAGCTCTACCCGGTGCAGGTACGCCACCAGACGATCGCCGGCGTGGGCGCCGACGTGGTGCTGCCCGCACAAGGCGTGGCACCGGAAAACCGCCGCCGCGTGCTGCTGAACCTGCACGGCGGCGCCTTCCTGTGGGGCGCGCACAGCGGCGCGCTGGTCGAGTCCATCCCGATCGCCAGCCTCGGCCGCATCGAGGTGATCGGCGTGGACTACCGGCAGGGTCCGGAATACAGCTACCCCACCGCCAGCGTGGACGTCGCGACGGTCTACCGCGAGCTGCTGAAAACCCATCGCCCGGAACAGATCGGCATCTACGGCTGCTCGGCCGGCGGCATTCTCACCGGCCAGGCGGTGGCGCGCTTCATCCACGACGGGCTACCCGTACCCGGCGCCATCGGCATGTTCTGCGGCGCGCTGCTGGACCTTGCCGGCGACGCGTCCTTCGTCGCACCGCTGCTCAACGGCCAGGGCGTACCGGCGCATCCGCTCGGCCTCGACGCGCTGCCGTATTTCCACGGCGCGGACCCGCACGACCCGTTGCTGCAGCCCGGCCTGTCGCCCGCGCTGCTGGCGAAATTCCCGCCCGCGCTGCTGATCACCGGCACACGCGACATGGCGCTGAGCTCGGTGGTGCGCAGCAACGAGCTGCTTCGCCAGGCCGACGTGCCCACCGAACTGCGCGTATGGGAGGGCATGTGGCACGCGTTCTTCTCCGACCCGGAGCTGCCGGAGTCGCAGCAGGCCTACACCGCCATCACCGCCTTCTTCGACCACCATCTGGCCCGCTGAGCCGGGACGCGGCCGCCCGCTCCGCGCTTTGCCCCCCGTCGGCGCCGCGGGTATCCTCACCGCACTCCCGCCACCACCGCCACAGCCCATGAGCCAGCAGACCGTCCTGGTCATCGACGACGAGCGCGACATCCGCGAACTGCTCACCATCACGCTGGGGCGGATGGACTTGCAGGTCGACGCCGTGGGCACCGTCGCCGAGGCGCGCCGCTCACTGGCCGACAAGGCCTACGACCTCTGCTTCACCGACATGCGCCTGCCCGACGGCACCGGCCACGAGATCGTCGAGCACATCGCCGCCAACCACCCGGAGATGCCGGTGGCGATGATCACTGCCTACGGCAACGTGGACGCCGCGGTGAACGCGCTGAAGGCCGGCGCCTTCGACTTCGTCTCCAAACCGGTGGACATCCAGATGCTGCGCCAGCTGGTGCGCACCGCGCTGCGCCTGGCCGAGGAGCGGCGCAGCGGCAAGGCCGCGGCGAAGGCCGGCAACGCGGGCGAGCGCTTGATCGGCGACTCGTCGGCGATGCAGATGGTGCGCGCCACCATCGCCAAGCTCGCGCGCAACCAGGCGCCGGTGTACATCGCCGGCGAATCCGGCGTGGGCAAGGAACTGGTGGCCCGGCTGATCCACGAACAAGGTCCGCGCGCCACAGGCCCCTTCGTGCCGGTCAACTGCGGCGCGATCCCGTCCGAACTGATGGAAAGCGAGTTCTTCGGCCACAAGAAGGGCAGCTTCACCGGCGCGCACACCGACAAGGAAGGCCTGTTCCAGGCCGCGCACGGCGGCACGCTGTTCCTCGACGAAGTGGCGGAGCTGCCGCTGCACATGCAGGTGAAGCTGCTGCGCGCGATCCAGGAGAAGGCGGTGCGCCCGATCGGCGCGCGCGAGGAGGTGCCGGTGGACGTGCGCATCCTCTCTGCCACACACAAGAACCTCGCCGCCCTGGTCGAACAAGGCCAGTTCCGCCAGGACTTGTTCTACCGCATCAACGTGATCGAGCTGCGCGTGCCGCCGCTGCGCGAACGCCGCGGCGACGTGCCGCTGCTGGCCAGCTTCATTCTGCAAGGCCTCTCGCGCAAGGACGGCGGCAACCCGCGCCAGCTGCTGGCCGAGGCGCGGCAGGCGCTGGAAGGCTATGACTTCCCCGGCAACGTGCGCGAGCTGGAAAACATCCTCGAGCGCGCCACCGCGATGTGCGACGGCGAGCACATCGACGCCAGCGACCTGATGCTGCCGCAGCGCATGCCGCGCGCCGAGACCGCGCCAGCCGGCGCAGGTCAGCCGGCACCGGCCGCGACAGCAGCAGCGCCGGCCCCAGCTGGCGACGGCGGTCTGGACGACTACATCAGCAACCTCGAACGCGGCGCGATCGTGAAGGCGCTGGAAGAATCGCGCTACAACAAGACCGCCGCCGCGAAAAAGCTCGGTATCACATTCCGGGCACTGCGCTACAAGCTGAAGAAGCTAGGCATCGATTGACGCCGCCGGCCCCCTGAAAAGACTGGGAGAGGCCCATGCTTTCTCCCCTCGCCCGCTTGCGGGAGAGGGGAGACGCGCAAATGCAGCACCGCGCGGGCATCCCACGCGCTCTCCGGCAGGAAACAAGCGTTGAGCTGGTCAGTCCACAGCGTCGACCAGCGCCAACCTGAGCGAGCGCAGCAGCGTTCGCGTGGTGACCGGCTTGTCGAGCACGTGCAGGCGCGGCAGCGGCGGCAGTTCGCCGAGGTTCGGTGGTGCGTCGGGGCGTACCAGCATCACCACCGCCCCGGTGTAGCCCTGCTCGATCAGTGCGCCCAGCGTGCGCACGCCGGTGAACAGGTTCATGTCGGCGTCCATCAGCACCAGGTCGGGCAGGCCGTGCGCACCGATCCACTGCAGCGCGGCGGTGCCGCTCTGGCTGGCATGGGCCTGGTAGCCCCATGCATCCAGCGTGTCGCTGAGCAGGGACAGCTGGCTGGCCGCCTCGGCCACCACCAGCACCTGCTCGGCAGCGCCCTCGAGGTTGTCGTTGTCGTCGCCGTTCGACTCGGCTGCGTCCGCCGCCGCTTCCTGCAGCGGGATGTACAGGTCGAAGCGGGTGCCGTGGCCCGTCACGCTGTCCACCCGCATCACGCCGCCGTGGCTGGCTACGATGCGCCGGCATGACAGCAGGCCCAGGCCGGTGCCGGTTTCCTTGGTGGTGAAGAACGGTTCGAACAGCCGCGCCAGCACTTCGCGGCTCATGCCGGGGCCATTGTCGATTACGCTGAGGCGCAGGTGCCGGCCGGGACGCTGCTGTTCCTCAGATACGAAGAACTCCGCATCGAGCCGTTCCTGCGCCGTCTCTATGCGCAGCTGGCCGCCTTCCGGCATCGCCTGGATCGCGTTGAGGCAGAGGTTGAGCAGGCACTGCTGCAGCTCGGTATGGTTGCCGGCGAACGTGAGCTCGGGCGCATCGACCGCCATTTCCATGTCGATCGCGCGTGGCACGCTGCCCTGCAGCAACAGGCCCAGCGCATCCATCAGCGCTCCCAGGCGCACCTGCTCGGCGCGCCGCGCGCCCCGTGCGAAGGACAGCATCGACTGCACCATGTCCAGCCCGCGCTTGCCGCAGTCGCGCACCAGCGCGCCCAGACGCGCCAGCTGCGGATCGTCGGCATGATCGCGCAGGCTTTCGCCCGCCAGCAGCAGCGGCTGCAACAGGTTGCGCAGGTCGTGGCTGAGTCCGCCGGCCAGCATCGCCAGGCTCTCGAAGCGCTGTGCGCGGATCAGCTCGGCCTGGGCGCGATGGCTGGCGCGCCGCTCTGCGGCCTCAGCCAGTGCGCGCCGCACCGCGCTGGCGAGGCGCGCGGGATTCTGCTTGAGGATGTAGTCGGTGGCGCCGTTGTGCAGCGCCTCGATCGCCGCCTCCTCGCCCAGCGTGGCGGAAACGAAGATGAAGGGCAGGTCCGTGTCGTGCAGGCGCAGCAGTTCCAGCGCGCGCTGCCCGGAGAACCCCGGCAGGCTGAGGTCGGACAGCACGATGTCGGGCACGAACTCGTGCAGCGCGACGACATAGGCCTCCTCGCTGTCGACCACGCGCGCGTCGTGGGCGAGCTCGTCGTTGTCGAGCTCGGCCAGCGCCAGTTCGGCGTCGTTGTGGTTGTCCTCCACCAGCAACACCCGGATCAGGCGCGCCGCGTGGTCGTGCGGACCGTGCATGCGTTCTCCCCTCGCCTCGGCGCCGCCGCGTCAGTCCTGCTCCGGCGCCTGGTTCAGCACCGCCCAGAACTGTCCCAGCGTGCGTACCGCGGTGAAGAACTGGTCCACATCCACCGGTTTGATCACGTAGGCATTGACGCCAAGGTCCCAGCTGCGCGCGAGGTCGCTTTCCTCTCGCGAGGAGGACAATATCACCACCGGGATGCGCCGCAGCTTTTCGTCGGCGCGCATCCGGGTGAGTACTTCCAGGCCGTCCATGCGCGGCATCTTGATATCCAGCAGCACCACCGCGGGATTGCCCGGTTCGCGCGTGGCCCACGCGCCGCGGCACTGCAGCCAGTCCATGCACTCCACGCCGTCCTCGAGATGCACTACCGGGTTGGCGAGATTGGCTTCGCGCAGCGCGTCCAGCGACATTTCGGCATCGGCCATGCTGTCTTCGACCAGCAGGATGGTGCGGATGTAGCGATTCATCATGGGCTTCTCTCGGGTGATGCGCCGGACAGGTCCCGTGCCGGCAGCGAAAAGTGGAAGCGTGCGCCCCGGTCCGGCTCGGACTCGGCCCAGACCCGGCCGCCGTGGCGGGCGAGGATGCGCCGTACGTTCGCCAAACCGATGCCGTTGCCGGGGAAATCCGAGGCGCGATGCAGGCGCTGGAACACGCCGAACAGCTTGTCGGCGTATTGCATGTCGAAGCCGGCGCCGTCGTCGCTCACGGTGAATTCGTAGTCGCCGTTGCGATTGCGCTGTACGTCCACCGCGATGTGCGCGAGCTCGCGCTGGCCGGTGTACTTCACCGCATTGCCTATCAGGTTCTGCCACACCGTGCGCAGCATGTTCTCGTCGCCCACCACGATCGGCAGCGGCGCGATCGACCACGCGATGCGCCGGTCCGCGCCCTCCGCCTCGCATAGTGCACGCGCCTCTTCGACCAGCGACTGCATGTCCACCGGCTGCAGCCGCAGCGCGCCGCGGCCGAGGCGCGAGAACACCAGCAAGTCATCGATCAGCTGCGCCATGCGCTGCGCCGAGTTGCCGATCACGTCGAGGTAGTGGCTGCCGGTGTCGTCCACCCGTTCGCCCAGGTGCTGGCGCAGTTTGCGCGCGAAACCGGCGATGTGGCGCAGCGGCGCACGCAGGTCGTGCGAGACGGAGTAGCTGAACGCCTCCAGCTCGCGGTTGACGTCGGAAACCTGCGCCACCTTGCCTTCCAGCTGATGGTTCAGCTCGCTGACCTTCTGCTCGGCCAATGCGCGCGCGGTGACGTCGCTCACCGTCAGCAGCAGCGCCTGTGCGTCGCTGTCCTGCTGCTGGATGCGCCGGGCGTTGATCACCACGTGGCGGTCCACGCCGTCGGCGGTGCGCTGCACCAGCTCGTAGTCCCACAGTTCGCGGTTGCGCAGCAGCACGTCGTTGAGCCGCTGCAGCAGCGCGCCGTCGCTCCAGGCGCCATCGCCGATCTGCGGCAGCGGCAACGCGCGTTGGTGCTTCGGGTCCAGCCCGTACAGCTCGCTGAAGGCGGCGTTCACCAGCAGGCTGCGCAGTTGCTCGTCGAACAGCGCGATCGGCTCGCGTACCGCCTGCACGATCATCTGCGAGCGGAGCACCGCGCGGCCTTCGCGGGTTTCCGCCAGCTGGCGCTTGCCGATCTGCCGTTCGGAGGAAATCACCACCACGATCAGCAGCACCAGCTGGGCCAGCGCGGTGAGCCCGAGCACGAACTGGCTGCGGGTCACCTGCTGCACGACGTCGCGGGTGCGGTCGGCCAGCAGGCGGTCCTCGGTCTGTGCGATGCCGTCGATCAGCACGTGCATGTGAAACAGGTCGCCGGTGTCGCGCAGCGACTGCCGCGCGCCATCGGTGTCGCCCTTGCGCAGCCGCGCCAGCGCCTGGTCCACCAGGGTGACGCGGCCGTTGGTGACGCTTTCCAGCGCGCCGATGCGCGCCTGCTGGTCGGGGTTGTCGCGGGTCAGGGTGCGCAACTGCGCCAGCAGGGCCGGCACCTGGTCCCTGGCGCTGCCGGCACGCTGCCCGGTCGCCGCGTCGCCGTCGCCGGCCAGGATGCGGTAGCACGCCGCCTCGCTGTCGCGGATCAGGTAGGCGATGCGGTAGGTGACCGCCTTGACCATGCTGGCATGGTTGAGCCAGAGGTTGGTCTGCTGCGTTTCGTCGGCCATCACTCGTGTGGCGAGATACGGCAGCGCCACGATGACGACCATCGCGAGCAGCAGACCGGCGACACGCCAGCGCAGCAGACCCCTGACTTTCATTGGACAGTCGTCATCGGCGGCTCCTGCCCGGCGTCGCCCGGGCCGTGTCGGGCACCGGGCTATTCTGCGCAGGTTTTGCCGCCAGCCACCAGCCCGGCGAGGCGGCGGTTCACGGCCGGTAGGCGCTCATCGCCGCCGGCCGCGCCGACACTGCCGCGCCCCACTGGCGATTCGGTTCGGCCTGCATCACGAAACGCAGCTCGCCGCCGGCGAGGATCTCGCCGTGGCGCAGGTAGACCCGGTCCAGCGGCTTGCCGTTCAGCGTGACCTGGCCGACATAAGGATGCGCATCGTCCAGGTGCTCGGCCACGACAGTGAACGTGTGGCCATTCGGCAGATGCAGCACCGCCTTCGGCACGAACGGCCGGCCGATCGCGTATTCGACGCTGGCCGGCGTCACCGGGTAGAAGCCCAGCGCGGTGAAGATGTACCAGGCCGACATCTGGCCGAGGTCGTCGTTGCCGACCAGGCCATCCGGACCGACGTGGTACTGGCTGTCCATGATCTGCTTCAGCCGCTGCTGCGTCTTCCACGGCGCGCCGGCATAGTCGTACAGGTAGGCGATGTGGTGGCTGGGCTCGTTGCCGTGGGCGTACCAGCCGATCAGGCCGGTGATGTCCTCCACGTTCTTGAAGATGGCCGGGTCGACCTTGGCGTCGAACAACTGGTCGAGCTTGCCGACGAACTTCGCATCGCCGCCGTAGGCGGCCACCAGCCCGGCGACGTCCTGCGGCACGTACCAGGAGTACTGCCAGGCATTGGCCTCGGTGTAGTCGCTGCCGTAGGCGGCGGAAGCGGGATCGAACGGCGTGCGGAACTGGCCGTTGCTCAACCTGGCGCGCATGAAGCCGGTCTGCGGATCCCACACGTTGCGCCAGTTGGCCGCGCGTTTTTCGAAGCTGGCATAGACGTCGTTCTTGCCCATGGCCTTGGCCATCTGCGCGACCGCCCAGTCGTCGTAGGCATATTCCTGGGTCTTGGAACCGGCCTCGGTTTCCTTGTCGATCGGCACGTAGCCGAGCTTCATGTAATCGGCGAGGTCGCCGTAATTGCCGTAAGTGGCGGTGGACACCATCGCCTTCAGCGCGGCATTAGCGTCGTAGCCGCGCACGCCTTTGACGTAGGCGTCGGCGATGATCGCCACGGCGTGGTAGCCGGTCATGCACCAGGTCTCCAGGCCCTGGTACGCCCATACCGGCAGCATGCCGAACGGGCTGTCCTGCTGCGTGGCGATCAGCGAGCGGATGAACTGCGTGCTGAGGTCGGGCCGAAGCAGCACCATCAGCGGCTCCTCGGCGCGGTAGACGTCCCACATCGACCAGCTGGAATAGAAGTCGTACGCCCCTTGCTTGTCCTGGGCCTTGTGTACCTGATGGTCGGGGCCGCGGTATTCGCCGTTGACGTCCATGCTCAGCGTGGGTGCGAGCATCGCGTGGTACAGCGAGGTATAGAAGCCGGTGCGCTGCGCCGGCGTACCCTCCACGTCAATCACGGACAGCGCCTTGTTCCATGCCGCGGTGGCATCGGTGCGGCGGGCGTCGAAATCCCAGCCCTTGCCGTCCTGGTCGAGATTGGCGATGGCGTTGGCCTCGCTCACCGGCGAGATCGCCACCTTCGCCAACAGCGGCTTGTCGAGCTTGCCGAAGTCGAACACGCCCTCCAGCGCGCGGCCGTTCTCGGCGTCATGGTCCTCGGCCTGGTTGCCCGGCCCCTGGAACCCCTTGTAGACCACGTTCGTCTCGCGGTCGTACAGCGTGCGCGAGACCATCGGCTGCGAGAAGCGCATCGCGAAGCACAGCTCGCGTCCCGGCGCCCAGCCGCGCGTCGTGCGGCAGCCGCTGACGGTGCCATCGGCGCCTACGCGCAGGCGCGACCACAGCACCTTGCCGGAGTAGTCGTAGATGCTGGGACGCAGGTCCAGCAATACGTGCGCGGGCCGGTTCTTCGGAAACGTGTAGCGATGCCAGCCGACGCGCCGCCCCGCGGTGAGTTCGGCGCGCACACCGTAATCGGAAAGCGTCACCGCGTAGTAGCCGGCCTGCTCTACCTCGCTGTCGTGGCTGAAGCGCGAGCGGTAGCCGCTGCCCGGTTTGTCCGGTTCGCCCGGGTCCAGCTTCACGTCGCCGGCGACCGGCATCACCAGCACGTCGCCCAGGTCCGAATGGCCGGAGCCGGAGAAATGCGTGTGCGAGAAACCCATGATGCTGGGGTCGCCGTACTGGTAACCGGCAGCCCATTTGTAGGCGTGCTTGAAGTCCGGCATCGCGGTGTCGGGCGAGAGCTGGATCATCCCGAACGGCACGGTGGCGCCAGGAAAGGTGTGGCCGTCGCCGCCGGTGCCGATGCGCGGATCGACCGCGGCCGCATGGCCATTGGCCGCCAGAGCGCCGGTGGAGAGCAGGGCCAGGGAAGCCGCCAGTGCAACCGTCTGCCATGCGCGCGGATCATGATGTTTCATTGGGGGCTCCCCTTGCGTCGAAATTTGGATCGTTCCAAGCTGCAGACGCTAACACCGGGCCTCGCGCCCGCGCATGTTGCATCGCGGAACCATCCCACTCCCGGTTCCGGTACATTTTGATCGTTCCAATTGCCCATAACGACGAGCATGGCCACGGACAGTACGCCTCACGCCAATCGCAAGGTCACCCTCGCCGACATCGCCGCAGGCTGCGACGTGTCGCGCGCCACCGTGTCGCTGGTGCTGCGCGGCAGCCCGCTGGTGAACAAGCTCACCCGCGCGCGGGTCGAGGAGGAGCTGCGCCGGCAGGGCTACGTCTACAACCGGGCTGCGGCCAATCTGCGCCGGCGCACCTCGTCCAGCATCGCGCTGGTGCTGAACGACCTCGCCAATCCGTTCTTCGCCGAGTTTGCCACGGGCGTGGACGAAGCACTCGGCGGCGCGGGCTACGTCACCTTGCTGGGCAGCACCGGCGAATCGAATGCCCGCGAGCAGGCCGTGCTCGCCTCGCTGCTTGAACACGACCCGGCCGGCATCATCCTGTCGCCTGCCGAGGGCAGCGCCGCTGCGCGGGTGCTGGCCACGGTGGGCATGCATACGCCGCTGCTGCTGTTCAACCGCGAACTCGCCGGCGAGGCTTCGTCCGAGGCGCCCTGGGACCGGCTGATGCTGGACAACCAGCGCGGCGCGCGGCTCGCCACCGAACACCTGATCGCGCTGGGCCAGAAGCGCATCGCCTTCTTCGGCGGCCACCAGGGCTCCAGCTCCTGCCAGCAGCGCCATGCCGGTTATGTCGAGGCGATGCGGGCGGCCGGGCTGACCATCGAGCCGCACTGGCGCATCGAGTGCGCTCCGAACCGCGTGGACGCGGCAGCACAATGCGGCGCGCTGTTCTTCGACGCGCCCGCGCCCACCGCGGCGGTCTGCTACAACGACGCGGTGGCGCTGGGCCTGATGCTGGGCCTGTACCAGCGCGGCATGCAGCCAGGGCGCGACTTCGCCGTCACCGGCTTCGACGATATCGCCGAAGCCGCCTTGAGCGCGCCGCCGCTCACCACGCTCGCCTCCAAGCCGCGCGCGCGCGGACGCCAGGCGGCCGAACTGCTGCTGCAACGCCTGCGCGACCCGCAGGCGACGCCAGAACGCACCATCGCACCGGTGCAACTGGTGGTACGCGCCAGCAGCTGCCCGCCGACCAGCGCCTGAGCGCGCCCACCGACCAGGGGAACCGCATGGCCTTCGCCTCCGCACCACAACCTTCGCTAGCCGCCAATGACAGCGCCGGCAACGGCCGCTTCACCGATTACCCGGCGGCGATGGCGTCCTGCACGCTGATCTTCTTCATGTGGGGCTTCCTGACCAGCCTCAACGACGTGCTGATCCCCCACCTGAAAGCACTGTTCACGCTCGACTACTCCCAGGCGATGCTGGTCCAGTTCGTCTTCTTCGGCGCCTACTTCCTGATGTCGCTGCCGGCCGGCAAGCTGGTGGAACGGATCGGCTTCAAGTTCGGCATGGTCACCGGCCTGCTGATCGCGGGTATCGGTGCGGCGATGTTCTGGCCGGCCGCGCAGTGGCGGAACTACGACCTGTTCCTCGCGGCCTTCTTTGTGCTCGCCACTGGCATCACGGTACTGCAGGTCGCGGCCAATCCCTACGTCGGCCTGCTCGGGCCGGAGCGCACCGCGTCCAGCCGGCTGACCCTGGCGCAGACGCTCAACTCGTTCGGCACCACGCTGGGGCCGAAGCTGGGGGGCATGGTGATCCTCGGCACCATCCTCGGCGCGGATCAGCTCGGCAAGCTGAGCGACGCGCAGCTCGCCGCCTACCACGTGCAACAGGCACAGCTGGTGCAGGTGCCTTACCTGGTGCTGGCCGCGCTGCTGGTGCTGCTGGCGGTGTTCGTCTGGTGGGTGCGCCTGCCTTCGCGGCTGGGCCAGGTGGCTGCCGACGATGGCAGCCATTCGCTGTGGGATGCGCTGCGCGTGCCGCACGTCGCCTACGCGGTGCTGGCGATCTTCTGCTATGTCGGCGCGGAGGTATCCATCGGCAGCTTCCTGATCAGCTACCTGTCGCAGCCGGAAATCGGCAACATCAGCGAAGCCCACGCAGCCGACTACGTGGCCTACTACTGGGGCGGCGCGATGCTGGGGCGCTTCGTCGGCACCTTCCTGCTGGCCCGCTTCAATCCGCGCCAGCTGCTGGCGCTGTTCGCCGCCATCGCCGGTGCGTTGGTGCTGACCAGCATGCTCAGCCACCACGCCCTGGCGATGTACAGCATCGTGGCGGTGGGCCTGTTCAACTCGATCATGTTCCCGACCATCTTCGCGCTCGGCATCGAGCGCCTCGGCCCGCTGACCGACAAGGCTTCCAGCCTGCTGGTGATGGCTATCGTCGGCGGTGCCGTGATCCCGAAACTGCAGGGCATGCTGGCCGACCACATCGGCATCCATCCGGCCTTCGTACTGCCGGTGCTTTGCTACGCCTACATCGTCTTCTACGGCCGCCGCGGATCGAAGATCCGCGAGCTCGCCACCAGCCCGAAGTGATCCCGCCCCATGCCTTCCGTACTCTGCTTCGGTGAAGCACTGATCGATTTCCATGCCGAGGGCCGCGACCCGCACGGCTATCCGCGCGCCTTCGTGCCCTTCGCCGGCGGCGCACCCGCCAACGTGGCGGTGGCCGTGGCCAAGCTGGGCGGTGGTGCACGCTTCGCCGGGATGCTGGGCACCGACCTGTTCGGCGACCTGCTGCTGGACAGCCTGCACCATGCCGGCGTGGGCACCCGCGACGTGGCGCGCACCGGCGAGGCGAACACCGCGCTGGCCTTCGTGGCGCTGGACGCGCACGGCGAACGCAGCTTCAGCTTCTATCGGCCGCCCTCGGCCGACCTGCTGTTCCGGCCCGAGCACTTCCACGCCGACGCCTTCAACGACACCGCGGTGTTCCATGTCTGCTCCAACAGCATGACCGAACCCGCCGCCGCGGAAGCCACCCGCGAAGGCATGCGCCGCGCCCATGTCGCCGGCGCCCTGGTCAGCTTCGATCTCAACCTGCGCCCCGCGCTGTGGCCGCGCGACGCCGATGCACGCACCCAGGTGTGGCCGGCGCTGCAACTGGCGGACCTGGTGAAGCTCAGCGCCGAGGAATTCGCCTGGCTGGCGGTGGACGGCGAAGACGCCGTGCTGGAACGCCTGTGGCAGGGCCGCACGCGCCTGCTGGTGGTCACCGACGGCCCGAACCCGCTGCGCTGGTTCCATCCCGACGCCGAGGGCGAACTGCCCGCCTACCGCGTGCCCGCCGTGGACAGCACCGCGGCAGGCGATGCCTTCGTCGGCGGCCTGCTGCAGCAGCTGACCGAGCAGCGAGTCGGCCCGGACGACCTCGACACCTTGGTCGCCACCTTGCCGCGCCTGCACACGCTGTTGCGCCACGCCGCCGCCGCCGGCGCGCTGGCGGTGACGCGGCAGGGCTCGTTCGCCTCGCTGCCGAATACCGAAGAAGTCCTCGCTTTCATGGAAACGCACGCATGAGTTCCGTCCTTCCCGCCACACCCCTGCCGGATTTCCGATCGCCGGCCTTCCTGCGCCGGCACATCGCCGACACCATGGCGTTCTATCACCCGCACGCGATCGACCCGGCCGGCGGCTTCTTCCACTACTACAAGGACGACGGCACGATCTACGACCGCAACCACCGCCACCTGGTGAGCAGCACGCGCTTCGTCTTCAACTACGCCATGGCGGCGATCGAGTTCGCCGGCGACGCAAAGCTCGCCGCCGAGTACCGCGATGCCGTGCGCCACGGCCTGCGCTACCTGCGCGACGTGCACCGCAATGCGCAGAGCGGCGGCTACGCGTGGACGATCCGCGACGGCAAGGCCGAAGACCGCACCAACCACGCCTACGGCGTCGCCTTCGTGCTGCTGGCCTATTCCAGCGCGCGCAAGGCCGGCATCGCCGAAGCCGCCGCGTGGATGGACGAGACCTGGGAGCTGCTGGAACAGCGCTTCTGGGATGCCGAAGCCGGCCTGTACCGCGATGAGGCCGACGCCGACTGGCACTTCAGCAGCTACCGTGGCCAGAACGCCAACATGCACATGTGCGAGGCGATGCTGGCCGCGTACCAGGCCAGCGACGAGCCACGCTACCTCGAGCGCGCGCTCACGCTCGCCGACCACATGACGCGCCGCCAGGCCGCACTGGCCGACGGCCTGGTGTGGGAGCACTACGACGCGCAGTGGCGCATCGACTGGGATTACCACAAGGACGATCCGAAGCACCTGTTCCGCCCCTGGGGCTTCCAGCCCGGCCACCAGACCGAGTGGGCCAAGCTGCTGCTGATCCTCGAATCGCTGCTGCTGGAGCGCAACCGCGAGGAAAGCTGGCTGGTGCCCACCGCCCGCCACCTGTTCGACACCGCGGTGAAGCACGCCTGGGACGACACGCACGGCGGCCTGTGCTACGGCTTCGCCCCCGACGGCAGTGTGTGCGACGACGATAAGTACTTCTGGGTGCAGGCCGAATCGCTCGCCGCCGCCGCCCTGCTCCACGCACGCACCGGCGATGCCGCCTACGCCACGTGGTTCGACAAGCTGTGGGCCTACTCGTGGAAGCACTTTGTCGACCACGAGTACGGCGCCTGGTATCGCATCCTCACGGTCGATAACCGCAAATACAGCGACGAAAAGAGCCCCGCCGGCAAGGTGGACTACCACACCATGGGCGCGTGCTACGAACTGCTGCAGGTGTACGCCCGCTGACACCCGCCGCATCCGATTCCGGCTGACCCGATGCCCGCGCGAGCGGGCATCTTCTTTTCAGCGCACGGAAGATCGGACTGACACCGCGCCTGCGTCGGCGCGGCATCGCAGGCACCGCCTTCGCGGAAGCCCAAAAAAGAACGCCCCGGCCGAAGCCGGGGCGTGGGGCAAGTTCAACCTGAGAGGGATCAGTCGAACTTGTAATCGAACGACAGGAACATTTCGCGGCCGGTGTACTCGTCGGCGGTCTGGTTGGTCGGCACGAACTCGAAGCCACCGGAGTAGTACGGGATCGCCCCCATCTTGTCGAAGATGTTGGACACCGTGAAGGTGACCTTGGTCTCCGGGTTGATCTGCCAGCCGATCGAGCCGTTCCAGGTGATCCATGGCGGGACACGGCCCGTGTACATGGTGTCGTTCACGACCTGGGTGCCGCCGTTGTACGACACCGTGCAGACGCCGGTGCTGTAAACGGTGCCGTCGGCCGCGGTAGCCGTGCCCATGCCCGGCTGGATGCCGTTGTCCAGCACGTTGCAGCCGCCGTAGTTGTTGGCGCGCACGCTGCCGACACGCACGCCGGAGATCGACGCGCTCCAGTCACCCTTGTGCCAGGTGCCCATCCACGTGACCCTGCTCGCCGCGTTGTTGTAGCGGGTGTTCAACAGCGGATCGGAGGCCAGCACGCGCTGCTTGTACGAGAGGTTGTCGGTGTAGACGATGCTGGTGGTGAAGTCGCCGTAATTCTCGCTGCGCCACTTGTAGTCCAGCGAGGCATCCACGCCGCTCACGTACAGCGAAGCCTCGTTGATCGGGCCGGAGTGCACCGTATTGATGGTGCCGTCCGCATTGCGCTGGACCATGCCGATCACCATCTGGCAATACGCCGAACCCGGATCATGCGCCGTGTATGGCTCCAGCGTGCTGGTGCCCACGACCTGCAAGCCGGTAAGACAACCTGCCTCGTCCTTCAGCACCGTGCCGTTATCGAGGTACTGGATGGAGTTGTCCACGCCCATGTGCCAGTAGTCGGCGGATATCGACAAGCCCTCGACGCCCGGCACCTGCCACACGAAACCGTAGGTCCAGGAGTGACCGGTTTCCGGCAGCAGCAACTTGTTGCCACCCGTCAGCGACGTGTAGTACTGCGACTGCGGACGCTGGATGTTGGGGTTGCACCACGTGTTGTTGGTATCGCCTGCCTGAAGCGCCTTGATGCAGGTCAGGTTATCCGCATAGATGCCCACCGGCACGGTGGAGCCGGTCTGGTAGACCGCCTGCATGTCCGGCGCCTTGAAGTTGGTGCCGTAGCTGCCGCGGATCAGCAAGCTGTCGATCGGACGCCACTCGAGACCGGTGCCCCAGGTGCGGGCCACGTCGGCGCGGCTGTGGTCGTTGTACTTGTCCAGGCGGCCAGAGATGGTCCAGGTCAGCGAATCAAGGATCGGCACGCGGAACTCCGTGCCCAGCGAGTAGCGCTGGCGGTTGCCGGCACCGGTGTTGTCCGAATAGAACGGATTCACGAAGGTCGCCGAATTCGATGCGCGCGCGTCGGGCGAAAGCTGGAAGCCGTTGTGCGCGGCTTCCAGCACCGCCGCCCAGCCCACCGACTGGTCCACCCACGGCAACTTGAACAGGTCGCCGTTGATGCGGAACTGCGCCTGGTCCAGCCACGATGCCGCGCTGTCCTGTCCATTGACCGAGAACTGGCTGTACTGCTGCGGCGTGATCGGACTCCACCACTGCTGCCAGTTCATCGCGTAGACGGGCATGCCACCATTGGTACCCAGTTGCGGGCCGAGGAAGAAATTGTTCGCGGCCTGCTGATTGAAGGCCGTGTAGTCCTCATGCACGATGTACTTCTGGGTGTTGAGGCTCAAATCCCAGTTGAAGTTGCCGTCGAACATGGTGCCGCGCACACCGGCGGTGATATTCCAGTTCTGCTCGCGGTCATGGGTATTCATCGAGGTACCCGTTTCCTGCGCGGTGAACTGACGTGCGGCATTGCTGATGACCTGCCCCGAGGTCTGGTCGTAGAACCCGCCCGTTCCTATGCCCCACAACTGGGTGTTGGAAGTGCCCACCGAGTCGTACAGGGCCGCCGAACCGTAGAGTTGCAGGCCGTTCTTGAAGTCGTACTCGCCGGCCACGTAGCCATTGTTACTGCGGCTCCCCCCCGTCAGCACCCAGTTCTGGAACAAGGCGGGCTGCTTGCAGTAGTAGCCGAGGTCGGTCACACCGGTGACCTGGGTGCCATTGGTACTGACACTGTGCGCATGGTAGAGCTGCGAGTTGCTGAAGTTGCCGCAGGCACCCGTGTACTGCCCCGTGATGCTGCTCGTACCCGGCGTGATGTAATTGCCATTGGCGTCCGCCGCGAAGAGCGCGGGGCTGTCCGGGTAACCGAACATGCGGGCATTCGGATTCCAGGAGCCATAACCCGCATCGGATTCCGAATCCTGGTACGGACGATCCATGCCCCACATCGGCGAGCGGTTGGACTTCTCCACGTTGTAGAGGATGTGCCAGTTTTCGCCGGACTTGCCGCCGAAGAAGTTGACGTCGCCATAGGCGCGGCCACCGTGCTGCGCGCCGCCGCCGGTCACCTGCAATTCGTCACCCTGATAGTTCTTCTTCAGGATCACGTTGACCACGCCAGCCACCGCGTCCGAACCGTAGATCGACGAGGCGCCGGAGGCGAGGATTTCGACACGATCGATCATGCCGGTGGGGATGTTGCTGGGGTTCTGGAAGTTGCTTTTCGCGTACAACGGCTGCGGGTAATCCACCACGCGGACGCCGTCGATCATCAACAGGCTGAAGCCGGGACCCAGGCCGCGCAGGTTGAGCGGGCGCGCGTTGACCGCGGTGGCACCCCACGAAGCGGAATCCTGCACCTGCGGGCCCATCTGCGGCAGCGAGTCCAGGAATTCCCACATGGTGGTGAAGCCCTGCTGCTTGATCTGCGCGCCGGTGATGGTGACCA
The DNA here is from genome assembly GCF_044904705.1 of Dyella agri. Classification (NCBI taxonomy): domain Bacteria; kingdom Pseudomonadati; phylum Pseudomonadota; class Gammaproteobacteria; order Lysobacterales; family Rhodanobacteraceae; genus Dyella; species Dyella agri. The sequence continues at coordinate 245,375 of NZ_JADIKL010000002.1, read as the reverse complement.
CGGGCGCATCGCCCTCGATCTGCACGCGCGGGATCATCGAGCCGGTGACCGTGACGGTTTTCAGGTTCACGGCCTTCTGCTGGCTGGACGACGTGGCCTGCTGGGCGTTGGACTGGTTGTCACCCGATGCGGTCGCGGTCTGCCCGTAGGCGACCACTGGCGACAGCAGGGCGATGGAAAGCGCACTCACGAGTGCGTTGCGACGCAGTGCGATGGCATGACGCATGGAAACCCCTCCCTCAAACATGTTTGTTGTATTGGCCGTTGCCGCATCAGCTGACGGAACACCCCTGTCCCCGTGCAGCCTCGGTTGATTCGTTATTCGTTGCCTCGACTCAATTGAATCGTGTCAAACCGCAGCGGAAATCCTGGTTCCGCGGCCTGCGGAATCCCGCCTGCCAAGTCGCTTTCCCCCTGCTATCCATCGCCGGCTGAAATCCGTGCCGTCATTTAGATCGATTCATATTTGAAACTATCACTCACCCATAAACGATGCAAGCCGCATTGCAATATGGCGACATGGCCATTGCAGCGCGGCTCCCCCGCGCTCAGGGAATCGGGCGCCGTCAGTTGCTCTCGATCGGCTTCACTTCGTCATGGAACAGCTTCACCGGCCCATCCAGCGTGAGCGCCAGCACGGTGACTTCCGGGTCCAGCACGGCGGGCGGCACGGTGATGTAGAGCAGGCCAGGCACCTGGCTCCAGTAGGGCTTGCCCACCACCTGGGTATCCAGCGTGGTGCCGTTGCCGACCACGCGCGTGTGCAGCACGCGGTTCACCAAGCCCTTCACCAGCACCGGGCCGTTCGGCCGGCCATCGAGGAACAGGTACAGCGTGGTGCCGTCCTTCGACAGCGTGCTGGAGCCGGCGTAGTAGTCCTTGGGGATGCCGGCCTGGCTGCCGTAGATCGCTTCCGCATGCTTGTGCGTCCAACGGCCGATTTCCTTCAGCGTGTCGACCTCCTGCTGCGGGATCGTGCCGTCGGCGCGCGGGCCGATGTCCAGTAGCAGGTTGCCGCCCATGCCGATGGTGTCGGTGAGGATGCGGATCAGCTGGTTGGCGCTCTTGAAGTGGGTGTCGTTCGGCTGCCAGCCCCAGGAGTTGTTCATGGTCATGCACAGCTCCCAGTACTTCTGGGGCGGTGGCGTAACCGGCACGCCCTGCTCCGGCGTGGCGTAGTCGCCGTAGCCCGCGAGGCGCGAGTTGACGATGGCCATGGGGTTACGCGCCAGCAGCATCTCGCGCACCCGCTTCGCCTGCCACTCTTCGGCACTGTGCTCCCAGTCGCCGTCGAACCAGTACAGATCGGGGTTGTAGCGTTGCGACAAATCCTTCAGCTGGCCCTGGTAGTACTTCACGAAGCGGTTCCAGCGCGCGGGATCGGCCTTGGCGTCGTAGCGCGACTCGGTCTTGGTGAAGCCCGGATAGTCCGGATACGACCAGTCGATCAGCGAGAAGTACAGGCCTACCTTGACGCCGTCCTTGCGCAGCGCCTGCACGAACGGCCCGACCAGGTCGCGCTTCGCCGGCGTGTCCTTCACCACGTTGAGGCCTTGTGCGGTGTTCCACAGCGCCACGCCGTCGTGGTGCTTGGCGGTGAGCACGGCATAGCGCGCGCCGCTCTCGCGGATCAGGTCGGCCCAGGCCTGCGGATGATAGTCCGCCGCAGTGAAGCCCTTGAGCTGCTGCATGTAGTGGTCGTAGCTGACGTAGCCGTCGAAGAACGACCAGGATTCGTCGATGCCATCCACCGCGTAGATGCCGTAGTGGATGAAGATGCCGAACTTCGCATCCGCGAACCACTGCATGCGCTGCGCCTCGGTGGGCGCAGCTTGCGAAGGCGCCGCTGCGACGACCGGCGTCGCTGCGTACGTGGCGAGACTGGCGCAGGCACAGGCGAGCAGCAGGCCAAGGCTATGCAGTTTGCGCCGCATCGCTCAGGCCTCGCCCTTGCCGGCCAGGCGGCCGAACGACGGCGGACGGTCTTCCATCGCGGCACCGAACTTCTTATTTGGCTTGTCGCCCATCTCGAATACCAGCGTGCCGCCGCCGGCGACTTCCGCATGGCTGATCCAGCTCTTCGACCACGGCTTGCCGTTCCACGTCACCGACTGGATGTAGGGCTTGCCCGGGCCATTGCCCCTGGTCTCGACGACGAGCTTCTTGCCCTCTCCCACCACGACCTCGCCGCGGTCCACCAGCGGGCTGCCGAACACCCACTCGGCGCTCACCGGATCCACCGCGTACAGGCCCAGCGCGCCCAGCACGTACCACGCCGCCATCTGGCCGCAGTCGTCGTTGCCGGCGATGCCGTCAGGCAACGGCGGGTACATGGTTTCCAGCAGCATGCGCACGCGCGACTGTGTCTTCCAGTGCGAACCTGTGTAGGCGTAGAGATAGGCCACGTGATGGCTGGGCTCGTTGCCATGCGCGTACTGGCCGACCATGCCGGCGATGTCCGGTGGCGCGTCGGCAGGCAGTTCGGAACTGGTGGTGAAGAGTTCGTCCAGCTTGCGCTCGAACGCCGCCACGCCGCCGAACATCGGCATGTAGCCGTACAAGTCGTGCTGGTTGAGGAACGTAGCTTCCCACGGGTTGGATTCGGTGAAATCCCGCCACTTCTTGAAGTGCCCCATTTCGCGCGGATCGAACGGTTCGATCCACTTGCCGGCGCTGTCGCGCGGGCGCATGAAGGTGAGCTTGGTGTCGAACACGTTGCGGTAGTTGCGCGAGCGCTGGCGCAGCGTCTCGGCATCCGCGTGCTGCCCCACGGCATCGGCAAGGCGCGCCATCGCCCAGTCGTCGTAGGAGTACTCCAGCACCTTGCTGACCGACTCCCACTCCTTGTCGGCAGGGATGTAGCCAAGCCTGCGGTAATCCGGCAGACCACGGTAATCGTCGTCGAAGGCACGCTTGCGGAAGACCGGCCATGCCTTGTCGAAATCGATCCCCGGGTAGCCCTTGGCCTGCGCCTCGGCGAGCAGCACGATGGAGTGGTAGCCGATCATGGTGCCGGTTTCCACGCCTTGCAGCGGCCACACCGTGGGGCCTTGCGGGCTTTCGTTCGCCTGGCGGATCAGGTCGTTGGCAAAGTCCGGGATGCGTTCCGGCTGGAACAGCGTGTACAGCGGGTGCAGCGCGCGGTAGATATCCCACAGCGAATACGTGCTGTAGGTGTGCTGACCCTGCGGCAAGCTGTGCACCTTGAGGTCCATGCCGCGATAGCGGCCATCGACGTCGCTGAACAGCGTGGGCGCGACCATCGTGTGGTAAAGCGAGCTGTAGAACGTCTTCAGCACTACGCTGGACGCGCTTTCGATGCGGATGCGCGAGAGCTCCTGCTCCCACTGCTGCGCGGCTGCGCGCTGCACGCGCTCGAAATCCCAGTCAGGCAGCTCCGCCTCGAGATTGCGCAGGGCACCGTCGATGTCCACGGCGGAGAGTCCCACCTTGACCAGCAAGGGCGCTTTCGCGGCGTCGTCCAGATGCAGGGCGACCTTGAGGTTGTTGCCCTTGGCCTCGGTCGCGCCGGCAGGCAGCGGCTTGTCGTCCGAATACAGCGCGGCATGCGAGAACGGCCGCGACAGCTTCATCGCGAAGTAGATGTAGCGGCCGTCGGCCCATTCGTGCACACGGCGGCCGCCGACCAAGGTGTCGTTGCCGATCAGGCGCAGCTCGGCGTCGGTGACCTTGCACGGAACGTCCGGCTTGTCCCGGTAACCGTGTGCGAAATCGACCAGCAGATGGCCGGGGCCATGTTTGTTGAAGGTGTAGCGGTGCAGGCCGGTGCGCAAGGTCGCGGTGAGTTCGGCGAGGATGTCGTGCTTGGTGAGGCGCACGCGGTAATAACCCGGCACCGCCCGTTCCGAACCCTTGTCGTAAGCTGAGCGATAGCCCTTGCCCGGATGCGCTACCGCGCTCGCCGTAAGGTGCGGGCCATGCGCGGCGCCGTCGAACTTGGAGTAGTACAGCTGATCGGGCAGGCCACGATCGCCGGCATCGAGCAGCACCTCGCCCTGCGCCGGCATCACCAGCACGTCCATCATGTCGGCGCCGCCGGTGCCGCTGAGATGGGTGTGCGAGAAACCCATGATCGAACCATCGGCCTGGTGGTAGCCCGAGCACGCATCCCAACCGGAGTTGTTGGTGTCGGGCGACAACTGCACCATGCCCCACGGCAGTGTGGGGCCGGGATAGGTGTGGCCGTGGCCGCCGGTGCCGACGAAGATGTCGACGTACTTCGACACGTTGTTTTTCGGCAAGCTCGACAACGACAACGCATCCGCACCGCCGTGCTTGTGTGTCGCGGCCAGCGCGCCACGCGCATCGAGACCACCAAGCAGGGTCAATGCCGATGCGCCTTGCAGGAATCGTCTACGGGTCACCATGTTCGCGGGCTCCTTCGGGGATAGGGAGATGCGCTTGTCAGCGCAGCAGTTCGGGGTGATGGTCGGCCAGCCCGACGATCAGCTCGCCGAACAAGCTGTTGGCCCAGGCGAACCAGGGCCGCGTGAATTTCGCCGGATCGTCCTGATCGAAGGCTTCGTGCATGAAGCCGGTACCGGCATGGGTGGTCTTGAGCCAGTGCAGGCACTGGCGGATCTCGCCAGCGTCGTCGCTGGTGCGCGCGCGCACCATCAGCGACATCGGCCAGATCATGCGCAGGCCCTCGTGCGGGCCGCCGATGCCTTCCGCCGCCTTGCCGCGGAAGAAATACGGATTGCGCTCGCCCCATGCGCGGGCGCGGGTGCGCCGGTAGCGCGCATCGTCGCGCGCGCAGAAGCCCAGATAGGGCAGCGACAGCAGGCTAGGCACGTTGGCGTCGTCCATGAACAGCTGATTGCCGTAGCCATCCACCTCGTAGGCCCAGAAGTCTTCCCCGGCCTCGTGCATCACCGCATGCTGTCCCAGCGCAGCCTGCACCTCGGCAGCCAGCGCCTCGCAGTCGGCAGCGAACGCGGCATCACCATGCAACGAACGCGACATCTCGGCCAGTTGCCGCAGCGACACCACGGCAAAGGCATTGGCCGGCACGAACAGCGGATAGGTGCAGGCATCGTCCGACGGCCGGAACATCGAGCAGATCAAGCCCACCGGATCGACCGGATTGCCATAACCGCCAAGCGGCTGCGTCTCGGTGGGCGTGGCCGAAGCACGCTGGAAGTGGTACGGCCCCGGCCCATGTTTACGCTGCTGCGCGCGGAATGTCGCCAGCACCAGGTGCATCGCGGCGCGCCAGTCGTCGTCGAACGGCAGGCGATCGCCGGTAGCCTTCCAGTAACCGTGGGCGATACGTATCGTCCAGCACAGCGAGTCGATCTCCCACTTGCGCTCGGCCACGCCGGGCTTCATGTCGGTGAGGTCGTGCTGCGCCCACGCCAGCGTCGTCCCCCCTTGCGGATCGGGAAGGAAGGCGTTGGCATACGGGTCGATGGCGATGCACGCCGCATGACGATGGATCAGGCCGCGATACAGCCGGCGCAGCGATTCGTCCCGCGCCGCCAGCGGCAGGTAGGGCCACACCTGCGCCGAGGAGTCGCGCAGCCACATCGCATCGATGTCGCCGGTAACGATGAAGGTATCCGGCTTGCCGCGCAGCGTGCCCATTTGCACGGTGGTGTCCAGCGTGTTCGGGTAGCAGTTGCCGAACAGCCAGGCCAGCTCGGGATCGCCGATCTTCGCCTGCACGCGGGCGATCTCCGCCTCCACCGCCGCGCTGCTGAACTTGCGCTTGGCGGGCGCCGGGCGATGGCTGGGCCGTGCCGACGCCGTACCTGCCACCGCGAACCCGGGCAAGGCCAGCGCGACGGCACCGCCGCCGATCAGCTTGAGCAGGTCGCGCCGCGAGAGCCTATCCATGTTCATGGCGCCAACACCTCTTTGCCGTCGATGGTGAATGTGGAGGCGACACCCGCGGCGTCGCCAGGCTGGCCGCCGCCGATGAACACAAGGTAGCGGCCGGGTTCGACGGCGCGCTTGCCCGCCGCGTCCACGCTGCTCAGTTGCCGCGGCGACAGCACGAAGCTAACGCGCCGGCTTTCGCCTGGCGCGAGATGCACGCGCCGGAAACCGACCAGCGTGTGCCTTGGCGCCAACGGCGATGGCGGCGCATCCAGATACACCTGCGCCACCTCATCGCCCGCGCGCGCGCCGGCGTTGCGCAGCTCGACGCTCACCTGCAAGGTGTCGCCGGCCCGCAATGCACGCGTCGACACGCTGGGTGCGGCGTAGGTAAAACGCGTGTAACTCAGGCCGTGACCGAACGGATACAGCGGCGTGCCGCGGAAATAACGGTAGGTGCGCCCGGCCATCGCGTAACTGGTGAACGGCGGCAGGTCGCGCGCCGAGCGGTAGAACGTCACCGGCAGCCGTCCACCCGGATTCACGTCGCCCGCCAATGTCTGCGCAATCGCCGTGCCGCCGGCCTGCCCCGGATACCAGGCCGCGAGGATGGCGTCGGCGTGCTGCTTCGCCCAATCCAGGCCTACCGCGCCGCCCGACATCAGCACCACCACCAGCGGCTTGCCGGATGCCGCGGCGCGTTCCAGCAGCGCGCGTTGCGGCGCCGGCAAGTCGAGCGTGGTGCGATCGCCACCCGCAAAGCCGGGCACTTCGACCTGCAAGGCCTCGCCTTCCACGTCGGGCGACAGGCCGACGAAGGCGACCACCGCATCCGCTGCGCGCATCGCACGGTCTGCCTCGGCCAGTTGCGCCGCGGGCGGCGCCAGCCATTGCAGGCGCACGCCGCCGTCGCGGCTGCGGTGCACCAGTTCCACCCGCAGTGCGTGTGGCTTGTCGTCGGCGAAGTGCAGCTTCGCCTGCACGTGCGTGTCGTCGCCGTCGTCCGCGAGCACCGGCTTGCCGTCCACGAACAGGCGCACCGCGTCGTGGGTGGCGCAGTCGAAGCAGCGATCCACGTGCACGGCCAGCACGTAGTCGCCCGCTCCCGGCGGCACCAATTCGCCGCTCCAGCGCACGGCGTAATGGTCGGCATCCAGCCCGTCGGCAGGCGCAGCGCGGTCCCAATCGAAGTCGATCATGCGATCAATGCGCGCGAGCCTGGCCGCACCGGCGAAGTCCGCATTCGCGTAGTACGCGCCGTGCAGGCCGACCGCGCCATCCAATGTGCGCAATGCGGTTTCCGGCACTGGCACCGGTACGCCGGCGGCCACCGGAGCGCCTTGCGCGTAGCTCACGCTGCCGGCGCCGAAACGCGTGCGCAGGCCTTGCAGCGGCGTCACCGGTGCGCGCGCGGTGCCGTGATAGTTCGCCTCCAGCGTCTCCAAGGTGTCGGCGTCGGGGCCGATGACTGCAAGACGCAGGCCGCCGCGCAGCGGCAGCGTGCCGGGCGCGTTCTTCAACAGCACCAGCGATTCCTGCGCGGCTCGCAGCGCAAGCTTGCGGTGCGCGTCGTTGTCGATGTCGTCCGCGCCGAGGCGGGCATACGTGTCGTCGCCACCGAGTTCGCCCAGGCGATAGCGCGCGGCGAACAAGCGCACCAGGGCGGCGTCCAGCGCGGATTCGGGCAGCGCGCCCTGGTGCACCGCGGCCGCCAGGCTGGCGTAGGTGTGCCCGCAGTCGAGATCGGTGCCGGCGCGCAGCGCGGCCACGGCGGCCTGGGTGTCGTCGGGCCTGTAGTGATGGAAGGACGAAATATCGCCCACCGCATCGCAGTCGGACACCACGTAGCCCTGGAAGCCCCAGTCCTTGCGCAGGCGCGTTTCCAGCAGCGACGCATTCGCGCACATCGGTACGCCGTCCAGCGCGTTGTAGGAGCACATCAGCGACCCAGCACCGCCTTCGGCGACAGCGGCGCGGAACGCCGGCAGGTAGGTGTCTTCCAGGTCGTGCGGCGACACCTTGGCGTCGAAACTGTCGCGTCCGGTCTCCGGCCCGCTGTGCGCCACGAAGTGCTTGGGCGTGGCGATCGCACGCGGGTGCTGCGGATCGTCGCCCTGGACCCCGCGCACGAAAGCCACCGCGAGGCTGCCGGTGAGGAAGGGGTCCTCGCCGTAGGTTTCCTGGCCGCGGCCCCAGCGCGGGTCACGGTCGATGTTGATGTTCGGCGACCAGATGCTCAGGCCCTGGTAGCGCGCGTGCGCATGACCTGCACCAGTCGCGTTGAAGCGGGCACGCGCCTCGACCGACACCGTCGTCCCCACCGCCTGCAACAGAGGCGCATCCCAGCTTGCGGCCAGGCCGATCGCCTGCGGGAACACCGTGGCGTAGCCGTCGCGCGCGTGGCCGTGCAAGCCCTCGTTCCACCAGTCGTAGGCCGGTATGCCGAGGCGCGGGATCGCCGGCGCGTCGTTCTGCAGCTGGGACACTTTCTCCGCCAGCGCCATCTTCGCCACCAGCGCCGACGCGCGCGCCGCGGCGCCCTGCGTTTGTGCCACGGCACCCGTCGCCGCCAGCAGCCATGCGATTGCCGCAGCGCTGGCGAGGCCTTTTGTCACGGCGTACCTACCGTAGCGCCATACAGGCTGCGCACCGTCAGCGCATGCTGCAGTGCCGCCGCATCGGCCGCGCTGTCGACATGCAACGTCACCGACTCGCCGGGTAGCAGGTCGAAAGCGTTATCGGACAGGCGCGCATCGAGATCGCCGAAATCCACCCACACTTCGCGCGCGAGATGCTGCGCGCTCACCACCAGGCGGTGGCCATCGGCGGAAAGCTCCGCCTTCAGGCCAGGGTCGGGCAGCGCCAGATTCTTCGCATCGTCGAAGTACAGCAGGTGGCGCGAGACCGACTTGCCGTGGTCGAGCAGCTCGAACACGGCCACCGTGTGGCGCGGATCGGCGCCACGCAGCAGCTGTGCGTCGGTGTAATCGCCGGCCGGCGTGCTGGCCAGCGCCGCCACGTGCGCGGGCTGCGTGCGCTCCCACAGCGTCTTGCCAGCCATGTCGAGCACGCGCACGCGCAGTTCGGCGTCGAACGCCTCGGTGCGGTCGGATACCAGCGACACCTGCGCATGGCCGCCCTTGCGGATCGCCACCACGCGCAGCGGCGCGTAGAAACGCTTCGCGTGATACTGCAGCGCCTTCCAGCGGCCGTAGTAGTCGATGCTGGCCCAGGTGGCGCCGGGCCACACGTCGTTGAGCTGCCAGTACATCGAGCCCATGCTCTGCGGCCGCGAGGCGCGCAGGTGTTCGGCGGCAAGCTGGATGCCCTCGGCCTGCATCACCTGACTCAGGTAGACCAGCGAGGCGAAGTCCTTCGGCTTGCCGTACTCGCGCTCCACGTACATCAGCAGACGCTGGTTGCCCTTGCCCTTGTCGAATTTCTGGTGCGCGCGCAGCACCGGGGAGTCGATGGAAAGGTCGGAGGGATCGAGCACGCTGCGCAGCGTCGCCATCGCCGGGAAGGACTGCAGGCCGTATTCGGACTGGAAACGCGGCGTGACGTCGAGATACGCGCTGGCCGGCAGCGCCTTGCCCGACCAGACGTTCCAGTAGTGGTAGTCGCCGTTGTCCAGCACATTCGCCTTGCCGTCGTAGTCGCTGCTTGGCGTGCTCGGCCAGTACGGCACTTCGGGCGACCGCGACGCGACCACGTCGCGCAGCGTGTGGTCGAACAGCTCGCGCATGCCCTGCTCGACGCGCTGACTCTCGGCCTTCCCCTGCTTGGCCTGGAAGTCCAGGCTGGTGTCCCAGGACTCCCAAGCGGTTTCGACCTCGTTGTTGCCGACCCACACGGCGATGGACGGATGATCGCGCAGACGATCCACCTGCTCGGTCGCCTCGATGCGCGCGTTGTCGCGGAACGCCTTGTCGTAAGGCGTGATCGCACCGCCGAACATGAAGTCCTGCCACACCATCAGGCCTAGCTTGTCGGCCTCGGCGTAGAACGCATCCTCCAGGTAATAGCCGCCGCCCCAGATGCGCAGCATGTTCATGTTGGCGTCGCGCGCGGACTGCAGCATCGCGTCGATGCGCGCCGTGGTGACGCGGTTCGGGAAGCTGTCCATCGGAATCACGTTGGCGCCCTTGGCGAAGATGGGCACGCCGTTCACCACGAATTCGAAGCTCTTGCCCCACTGGTCCTTCTGCCGGCGCAACTCGACGCTGCGCAGGCCGGTTTCGCGATCTGCGCCGGCCACGACCTCGCCGTGCAGCGCGACGTCGACATGGAAGTCGTACAGGTTCGGCGCACCGTAGCCCACCGGCCACCAGCGTTGCGGGTGGTCGATGCGCAAGGGCAGGTCGATGTGGTTGTCGCCGGCTTGCAGCGCGATGTCGCGCCGCAGCGACTGCGTGGTGCCGTCCGGCGCGCGCCAGCGCAGCGTCGCCGTGGCCGCACCAGCGGCGTCAGCCTGGATGTCGAGCTGCGCCTGCAATTCCGCGACGTCTGCCGTGACCTTCGGCTGCGCGATATGGAAGCCGGCCAGGCGCAGCGCGTCCCAGCTCTCCAGCTTCACGTCCTTCCAGATGCCCACGGTGACGATGCGCGGGCCCCAATCCCAACCGTACTGGTAGGCGGCCTTGCGCACGTAGTTCGCGGTCTGCTTGCCCTCCGGCTCGTCGCCGAAGGCCGAGTCGAACTCGCCCGGCAAGGCATACGGCTGCTTCAGCAGCCACGGCTGCAGGCGTGCGATCGGCGAATGCAGCGTGACTTCCAGCGTGTTCGCCCCCGCGTGCAGCCACGCCTTCGCCGGCACCCGCCAACGGCGGAACATATTGTCGGCAGCCAGCAGTTTGTGGCCGTTGAGTGTGACGTCGGCGAAGCTGTCCAGACCGTCGAACACCAGCTCCACATGGTTGCGCGCCAAGGTGGCTGCGTCGACGATGAAACTGCTGCGGTACTGCCAGTCGGACAGGCCCACCCACTGGATCTTCGCTTCGTTGTCGCGCCAGAACGGATCGGCTACCAGCTTCGCAGTCAGCAGGTCGGTCTGCGCCGTGCCTGGCACGGTAGCGGGCAGCCATTGCGCGGCGCGCGGATGAGCCGGGACATGGCTGTCGCCGGGCGCGAGCCGGAATTGCCAGCCGGCATCGAGCGACTGCGTGTGCAACGCCTCGGCGCGGCTCCAGCCCGGCAGCAGCAGGGCCAGGGCGCAAAGCAGCGCGGGGAGTCGGTGGCTCCGATCCGGTCTGGTCACGGCAGGCAGCGCGCTCACGCTGCACCACCGGTGCGCGATGCGCGCAAAACCTGCCGGTGTCTTGTCCTTCGCTTGACCATCGCCCTTCCCCTCACGTCTCAGTCGGTCGATGGCGCTGGCAAAGGTTTCGTCTCGGCGGAACCTTTGCCAGCCGCGCAGACGGCTGCCCGCAGCCGTTCAGAGGCCAGGTCAGTCGCGCGCCACCATCGATTTAGATCGATCCATCCGCAAGCTATCACCCATGCCGCCAGGGTGCATGCCGCACTGCAAAACGCGGAATCAGCCGTCCCGGGAAACAGGCTTCAACCGATCCAAACCGTACTCCTCACAAACTGCCGCCCTACCGGCCTCAATAGTCCAGGTGCAGGCCCAGCAGGTGCAGGCTGCCGATGAACCACAGCGTGGTCAGGCAGGCCAGCAGCAGGGCGAGGCTGTTGAGCTTGCGCCACCAGCTGCCGGGAACGCGCCACGCATGCCAGGCGTTCATCGCCGCTGCCGCGATGCCCGCCACCGCCAGCAGGCCCAGCCACTGGATCAGGCGCAGGACGCCGTCGAAGCCGCTGGTCATGCTCGCAATGTCCGCCTGCAGGCGCAGCAGCACCCAGAGCCAGCCGGCATAGAACAGTAGCTGGACGATCGCCGCCGCACGGCTCAGCCGATACCAGAGCCTCGCCCGGGCCGGCAGTGCGAACGGCTTGCCGCAGGCCCGCCGCACCAGGGCGGCGACCGGCCACAGCAGCGCGGCCAGCGCGAGCACCAGCACGATCACGGCCAGCAACGGCAGGTTCCACGCCGCCGAGCGCCAGCCCGGCACCGGCAGGAACACCATCACCGGCGACACCGCATCGATCGACAGCCAGCGCACCTGGCCATGCTCGACCAGCGCGCCCAGGCGGTCCTGCCCGCCGACCTCGCGCCACTGGAACGGCGCCACCTCGCGCCAGTGCTGCGGCCGGCCCGCGAGATCGTGGAAATCCGGGGTCACCAGATCGCCGTTGCGATCCTGCGCGATGCGTACCTGCGAGAACAGGCCGAGCATCGCCATGAAGTTCGACACCGAGGTACGACTGCTGGCGTAACGCCCCACCAACAAGGCGCCATCGCTGCGTGCACTCGCCAGCGCGGGCTGCGGCACTTCCGGCGGCGCCGGGAAATAGCGGTCGGCGAAGCCGTCCAGCAACTGCTTGCGCAGGCCGCCGTCGTCGTCGCCGTCGATGGCGACGAACACGCCCACGCCTTGCTGCGGGAACAGTGCCAGCTCACTGTGGAACCACTGGGTGTCGCCGGCATGGCCGAGGATGACCTGGCCGTTGCGATCCATGTGGTACCAGCCCAGTGCCATCGCCCGCAGCCCGGGTACCGCGGCGCGGCTGTAGTCCTGCGTCTGGTGCAGCGTGGTGGGCGAGAGGATCTGCGCGCCGTTGTAGCTGCCGCCCTGCAGCTGCGCGAGCATGAAGCGCGCCATCGCCTCGCCGCTGGCCGACAGCGCGCCGGCCGACGCCGCATTCACCAGCTCGAACGGCCGGGGCGTGTCGGCGTCCGCATAGCTCAACGCCATATGCGGCGCCAACGCCGGTGGCAGCGGCTGGCGGAAACTGGCGTACTGCATGCCCAGCGGCTGCAGGATGTGCTGCTCGACGTAATCGTCGAACGGCTGACCGGACACCCGCTGCACGATGTAGCCCGCCAGCGCCGCGCCGTAGTTGGAATACGCAGGCAGCTCGCCTGGTGGATACACGCGTTCGGGCACCCACTCCTTCACCCACGCCGCGTTGCCGAGATAGTGCTGCGCATCGCTGGCGAACAGGTTTCTGATCGTCTCCTCGAAACCCGCCGTGTGCGTCATCAGCTCGCGCAACGTCACCGGCTTGCCGTCGCGCGGCGGTATCTTGAAATCGAGATAGCGGTTCACGTCCGCATCGAGGTCGAGCTTGCCCTGCTCCACCAGCTGCATCACCGCCGTCCAGGTGAACAGCTTGGAGATCGAACCCACCCGGAACAGCGTGGTAGCCGGATCGACCGGCTTGCCTGCTGCCACGTCAGCATGGCCGTAGCCCTTCGCCAGCAGCACCTGGCCATCCTTCACGATCACCACCACCGCGGCGGCAAGGCCGTTTTTCTTCAGTCCGTACGGCATCAGGCCGTCCAGCCACGCCGCCGCATCGTCTGCACCGAGCTGGCGCGCGCCCAACGGCGACGGCTTGGGTGGCGCGTGTTCCGCCAGCGGGTGAATCTCGATCTGCGCCGCCGCCACCGTCGCGAGCATCGACAGGAACAGGCAGAGAAACAGGCGGAGCGGACGATTCATGGGGGTATCCGTGGCCGTGGCGGAAATCGCGCCGCCCATCAGACCATGCCGCTTGTGAAATCCAGCCAACGGCACGCGGGCGAACGCCGTTGGCACGGTAGAGGCGGCGCAACCTCCTGGCTCACCATCGCCCGCGACGCCACAGCACCTTGACGATCAACCATGGCGAGGTGCCAGCCGGAACCTCGAACGCCGCGCCGCCCGGCGACCCGCAACACATCGAGCGCATCGCTGGGTGCGGCCGAGTAGACACACGTATCGACATGCATCCGATTGCCATACATCCGATTGCCGGCCGTTTGCGTCATGGGGGCGGGCCTGCTGCACGTCCGTGGAAAGCGACCCGACCGGCGTATCGCGAACGCATCTGCCCGAAGGGCGCCCATCCATGAATTTCGCCACAGATGTTTTCGTTTTATTTCGATAATGCTTCAATGGCGAACAAACAGCCTGACAATTCTTTCGTTTATTGATGGAGTTCGCGATGCCGTGCAGCTCAGGGGGATGTGCAGATACCGGAAGGCGATGGACTGGCCTGGCGTTTCTCGTGGCTGCGATGCTCTTGGCTCCGGTTATTGCGCGCCCCGATCCGCGTCCGGCACCGATCGCACAGGACGCCACTGACATCCACATCGTGGCCGGCAAAATCGCGACGACGACGCAGGACAGTGACGGCGCCCTCAGCCTCGCCGGCAGCGATCACCTTCCCATCGTGGACGCTTCGGGCTCGGTGCACGCTCCCTTGGTGGCGACCAGTGTGACGCTCTACTTCAAGCGTTCGACACCGGGGACCAAGGCCGCCGATCTGTCGAAGACCATCGTGGCACCCGGCATCCATGCCGATGCGGGCGTCAACGCGAAGCCGTTCGTCATTCCTGCGCTGAAGGAATGGTACGGAGGCGAAGGGGATTTCCGCCTTCGCGCCTCGTCGCGCATCGTCATCGGCGCAGGGCATCGGCCAGAGCTGCTCAAGCTGGCCAAGGTCCTGCAACAGGACCTGCGCGAGCTCACCGGCCGCACGCTGTCCATCGTCGACCACGCCGGCGGCCCCGGAGACATTCGCCTTTCGCTCAAGCAGCCGGACGCGTCCATTGGCGCGGAGGGCTACTACCTGGCCATCGGCAAGGATGTCACCGTCAGCGCCACCGCCTACCAGGGCGCGTTCTGGGGCACGCGCACCTTGCTGCAGTTGCTGGAGCGCTCGCCGCGCATACCGCAAGGCACCGCGCGCGACTATCCCGAATTCGCGGTGCGCGGACTCGTGTTGGACGTGGCGAGGAAATTCTTCCGCATGCGCTTTCTGCGCGACTACGTGAAGCTGCTGTCCTACTACAAATTGAACGACTTCCAGATCCATCTCAACGACAACGGATCGCAGAAGCTCACCGGCAAGGACTGGCATGAGGTCTATGCCGCATTCCGGCTGGAAAACGACACCTACCCCCAGCTGACCGCGAAGGACGGTTCATACACAAAGGCGGAATTCCGGGCACTGCAACGAATGGCGATGGACCGTAGCGTGCGCATCGTGCCGGAGATCGACACGCCGGCGCACGCGCTGGCCCTGACGCGCGCGCGCCCCGATATCGGCAGCGCGAAGTTCGGCCTGGACCACCTTGACCTGCACAACCGCATGACCAGCGCCATGGTCGAAAACATCTTCCGGGAATACCTGGCCGGCCCGCATCCGGTCTTCACCGGCCCGGTGGTGGACATCGGCACCGACGAGTACGCCAAGGCCGATGCCGAAGCGTTTCGCGCCTACACCGATCGCATGATCCGATTCGTCGGCAGCTACGGCAAAAAGGTCCGCATGTGGGGAGCGCTGACCTGGGCCAGCGGCACCACGCCGGTGACCACGGACAACGTCACCATGGACACCTGGTACAACGGTTATGCGGACCCGGTGGTCATGAAGCAGCTTGGCTATCCGCAGATCAGCAGCCCCGACGACTGGCTCTACATCGTCCCCGCGGCCGGTTACTACAACGACTATCTCGATCTTCCGAAGCTCTATAGGGATTGGACGCCGGACATGGTGGGCAACGTCAGCTTCCTTCCCGGGGATCCGGCCATCGTCGGCGGGTCCTTCGCGGTGTGGAACGACATCATCGGAAACGGCATCAGCGAGAAGGACGTCAACGACCGGGTATTCCCGGCGCTGCAGGTGCTGGCGCAGAAGATGTGGAACGGCGCCAACACGGACATGGACTACGAACACTTCGCCGCGCTGAGCCGTGGCGTCGGCGAAGGCCCCGGCCTCAACCTCCGCGGCCGAATGAAAGCCGGCACCCTCGCCTTCGACTTCGACCATCCCTCGCGCAACGTGCGCCTGCATCGATCGGGCTATGGCAAGGGCGTCTCGGGTCATGGCCTGCGTTTCGGCGGCGCGGACAGCTACGCCACCCTGCCGTACGAGGAGATCGGCTACGACTACACCGTCTCGTTCTGGATCAATCCCTCGTCCCGCAACGCCGACGACGCCATGCTGTTCCGCTCCGCCAATTCGCAGCTCAAGCTCAGGCAGGGCGCGACCGACAAGCTCGGTTTCTCGCGCGACGGCTACGATTTCAGCTTCGACTACAGCGTCCCGGCCAATACCTGGACACACATCGTCATCACCGGAACCAGCCGCGGCACCGATCTCTACGTGAACGGCGTCCTGCACGACCACCTTTACGACGCCTACATCCAATTCAATGGCGAGAAGAAGGAGCACAAGCGGTTGGTGCAGACGTTGTTCTTCCCCTTGCGCCGGGCCGGCGGATTCCGCGGTGCGATGGATGAGTTGAAGGTATGGAACCGGGTGCTGTCGGCGCAGGAGATTCGCGGGATGGATGACGGAGTCGGGCCGGGCCCGGGCGACGGCGGTGGCCTGAGAGAGTCCCGCACCGAGGCCCCGTTGAAGCGGTGACCACGCAGGGCATCGCAACCTCTACTACCGACTGACTCGGAAAAACCAGGTCGCTTCAGCCAGAACCAGCGCACCTTTCGTAACGGAACTGCATCCGCTGACAGGATTGGGCGCAGATTCCCGCATTGGTCAAGAAAAGGAAGCGACATTCCGGCCTTCGACCAAGCCGAATGTCGCCCGGACGTAGGTTCCGGGTCCCCTCCGAAAGGACGACCCCCGCACATCAGGAACGAACCGCGATGGCCCGACAGACGCGCTCGAAGACCGGCGTAATGAATTTCAAGAACCGCGTACTCAAGGATCGCCTTAGACGTCAGGGCATAGAGCGCGAGAACATCCAGCTCGGCAGGCGAGTGCGCAGAAAGGCAAGGTACTTCACACCAGGCGAGATCGATCCCTACATGGAGTTTTTCGACATCGCCGGCCAGCAGAGGCTTGGTCTCCATCCGGGGACCCACTTTCTGCGCAGGACTCGAGTCTTCTATACCGGAACCCGGGCAGGCGATTTCTTTCTTGCGAATGCCGCGTGCGGCTACCACCAGACACCAGCTGGCTACGTTTGGCACCACTTCCATGACTGGATGCCGTCGATACTGCCTGGGGGGCAAGGTTCCGGCACGCTCTATCTTATGACAGTGGCAGAGCACTCCACTTTTCATTACGGAGGAGTGGCGCAGGCGGAAACCCACCTGGGTATTGCCTATGGGTGATCGTCGAAGTGACGCGCATTTATGCGCGAACCTGTGCCTGGAGGGGGTGTTCGCGTTCGCTCAATCACACAGACTCCCTACGAACGCATTTTCCGGCCTCGCCGAGTGTAAAAAAAAGCCCGCAGATACGCGGGCTTAGTCATAAAATGATACAGACAATCCGTTGGTAGAACTCAGAACGGAATATCGTCGTCCTCGAAGCCGCCGTTGTTGGCAGGCGCCGCCGGTGCCGGCGCGCCGCCGCCGCGCGACTGGTTGCCGTAGCCACCGCCGCCGCCGTAGTTGCCGCCACCCTGGGAGCGCTGGCCGCCCTGCGGGCGTTCACGCTGGAAGCCACCGCCACCACCGCTGCCGC
This sequence comes from Dyella agri, assembly GCF_044904705.1. Lineage (NCBI taxonomy): Bacteria > Pseudomonadati > Pseudomonadota > Gammaproteobacteria > Lysobacterales > Rhodanobacteraceae > Dyella > Dyella agri. The sequence goes on along the minus strand of NZ_JADIKL010000002.1, from coordinate 227,990 downwards.
CCTCGCCGCCGCCGGGACCGCCGAGCATCTGCATGTCGCTGGCCACGATGTCGGTGGAGTATTTCTCCACGCCGCTCTTGTCGGTGTACTTCTCAGTGCGCAGCGAGCCTTCGATATAGACCTGCCGGCCCTTCTTCAGGTACTCGCCGGCGATCTCGGCCAATTTGCCGAACATCTTCACGCGGTGCCACTCGGTGCGCTCCTGGCGCTCGCCGCTCTGCTTGTCGGTCCAGCTTTCGGAAGTAGCCACGCTCAGCGTGGCGATGGCGGTGCCGCTGCCGGTGTAGCGCACCTCCGGATCGTTGCCGAGGTTGCCGACAAGAATGACTTTGTTGATACCGCGTGCCATGGATTCGTTTCCTGGTTGAGCCGGCCGCACTTGAAGTGAGATTGCGGCCGGGGTTGAAGTGCCGGCCATCATACCTTGCCGGGGGCCGGACGCATCCATCGCAGGCCGGCGGTTGCCGTCATCCCGCTCAGACGCCTGGTGTCGGCCGATGCCGCCCCGCGCCGGCGGAGATCGGGGAGCGCTCGTCCAGGGCAACAGATTCCAGAACAGCCCCATCCCCGCACCACGGCCACACGCAAGGCACCCATGCGAGTCGGGCGACACCCATACGACAAAGGCCGCCAGTTTCCTGGCGGCCTTTGTCGTTCTCATGCCCGAAACTCCGGGCTCTGCAGTCGCTGTCGCGATCAGTAGTCGTACGAGATGCCGAACTGCAGGTAACGCGGGTTCTCGAGTGCGTAAGGCAGACGATAGCCGGGGTCGAACGCAGCCGTCTGACCCGGACCGGGCGCGTTGCCCGAGTTGTAGGTCGCGTAGTACTGCGTGGGGTTCTGCTCGTTGAACACGTTGTGGATCTGCAGGCTGAAGTCCAGCTTGTGCTTGGCGAATTCCGGACGGTAGTCCACCTGCAGGTTCAACTGATGCGTCCACGGCGTGAAGCCCGTGGTGCCGCCCGGCGTCGGCACGCCGTTGCACCAGTGGTACGAAGCGCCGTAGGTGCCACCCGGATCGCTCTGCTGCGGCCCGTAGAAGCCCAGGCAGGACGCCGGCGTACCCGAAGCGATGCGGTAGGTACCGCCCACGCTCCATTCCGGCGTGACCTGGTACGAACCATAGATGCGCAGCTGATGCTTCTGGTCGTTGGCCAGCAGACCGTTGGAGTACGACATGATCTGCGGGAAGTCCCACTGCTCCGTACCGGACTGCGAGCTGCCGCCCTGGCCGATGTTGGACTGCACCGGACCTTCGTAGTTGCCGTAGCTGCGCGAGAAGGTGTAGTCGATCTTGGCCCACCACTTGCCGTCGAACGGGTGCTCCAGGTACAGGTCGGCCGAGTAGTACTTGCGCTTCAGCTGCGGCATGCCGAGCTGGGCGTTGCTGACCTTCACGTTGTAGTAGCCGCCCTTGCCGTTCGGGATCACGAAGGTATTGGCCTGGCCCGGGTTGATCAGCACGCTCTGGCTGATGAGGGTCGGATCGAGGGTGATGCCCTGGGCCGCCGCCGCGGCGATGATCGCCGGAGCATCCGGACCGCCGGCATCCGTGTCGTCGATCGCGCGGCCGATCTTGTTGACCGTACCCGTAACGCCATACACCCACGACGAGTTGATCTGCTGCTGCATGCCCAGGACGAACTGATCCTGGTATTCAGCCTTCAGATTCTGGGCCGACGCCACCTTGGCATCGATCGGCTGCCCGTTCTCGCCGTTGACGTAGTAGACGTTGTTCGGGAGGCTGTTTGGGATGAGGGTCGGGTTGATCGGCGTACCGTCGCTGTTGATGCCCGAGTAGGTGTAGAACTGGTTCGTGTACAGCGGGGCGCCGGCCACGCGCAGCGCGACGGCGGTGGGCATCGCCAGGTAGTAACGACCCAGGTTGCCGAACACCTTGAGCGTGGAGTCGCCGAACACGTCCCAGCTGAAGCCGACGCGCGGCGCCCACTGCGGCTTGGTCAGACGCAGGTAAGCCTGGCCCGCCGGGTTGTAGTTGGTGAACTGGTCGTTGCGCAGGCCGATGTTGAGCAGGAGGTTCGGCGTGACCTGCCAGTTGTCCTGGATGTACTGCGCACGCTGCATCACTTCCACCGATGCGCTGGTGGTGAACACGTACTTGGTGACGTAGCAACCCTTCGTCATCGCGCCATTGACCGGAACGCACGGCGTACCCGGGCCAACCAGACCGCCCACCGCGTCGGTGGTCGGCGAACCGGCCTGCTCGTAGTACCAGGCGTAGCCCGGACCGGTCACCGTCTGGCCATCCGCCTTGTCGATATCGGTGTCGTTGTCGATACCGAACTGGATGTCGTGGTTACCCAGCTTCCAGTCGAAGTCGAGGCGCAGGTTGCGTACTTCCGACTTGTGCCCCGGGTTGCTCTGATACAGGTTGACGTTCGAGTTGTTGACGTAGCAGCTGGCGCACGACAGGTACGCCGGGTTCTGGAACTGCCCACCGTTGCCGATATAGGTCTGGTTGGGGTCGTAGCCAGGGAACGGCGGCTGGTACGAGTAGTACTTGCCGTCCATCTTGCCGAACATCAGGTTCGCCGTCAGGTTGTCGGTGATGTACGACGTGTACTTGGCGACCCAGATGCCGAAGGACGTCTTGTTGCGCTGGCCCAGGCTCGCGAAATTACCGATCGCGTGCGCGATGCTGTCGTAGTTGTAGTACTGGCTCGGATCGTTCTGCGCCGAGTTGTAGATGCCGGTCAACGACAGGATGTTGCTGGAATTGATGTTCCAGTCCAGCTTGCCGTAGAACTTGGGATCGCTGTTCTTGTAGTAATACATCTTGCCGGCATTGACGCTCTGCATCACCTGGCCCTGCGTCTTGTCGGCTTCGGCCGACAGGAACAGGAACAGCGTGTCCTTGATCAGCGGGCCGCCGACGTAGGCGTCGTAGACCGTATTCCAGCTGTTTTCGCGCCGGTTGTACGACTGGAGATTTCCGTACATTTCCCCTGACGTGGTGCTCAGCGGATTGTTCCAGTAGTTGTTCACGGCGCTTTCGCGCGCAAACGTCGGCGCCCACAACACCTGGCCGCCGAAGTGCCAGTCGTTGGTGCCGCTCTTGCCCACCTGGCTGATCACGCCGCCGGCCGAACGGCCGTACTGGGCGCCATAACCGCTGGTGAGGGTCTGCTGCTGGTCGATCGAGCCATAGGGCAGCGTGATGCCGCCGGTGTTGCTCAGCGGATCGGAAGTGTTGAAACCGTTGATGTAGTAGGCGTTCTCGACGATGGAGGAACCACCGAACGAAACCACCGCTTCACCGGTGGGACCGCCACCCAGCATGGCCGCACCGGCGGCCGTACCCGGCGCCAGCAGGGCGATGGACGCCGAGCTGCGGGCCAGCGGCAACTGCGCCAGCTGCTGCGAGGTGATGGTGAGGTTCTGGGTGGTGGAGGTCACGTCGATCGCGGGCAGCGCATTGGCCGTCACCGTCACCGTGCCCAACGACTTCGCATTGTCGCCACCGGCCTGCGCGAAATCGGCCTCGGACGCGCCGCCCGCGACGGGGCTGACGTTGCTGTGCGACTGCACCACGGTGCCGTTCTGCAGCAGGTTGACCGTGTAGCTGCCGACCGGCACCGTCACCGAGTAGTGACCCGTGCTGTCGACCGAGACCGTGCGGTTGACGCCTGCGCCGCCGGTGACCTGCACCGTGGCACCGGAGGTGGGCGCACTACCGAAGATGGTGCCGGTGGTGGCCTGCGCCAGCACCTGACCGCTCATTCCCGCGCCAGTGGCAATGGCCAATGCCAATGCCGTTCGACGCAGACGCGCGCCATGCAACGATGGATTACGAAGTTTTGCGATATTCATTAAGCGACTCCCCGGCATATGCCATTAACAAAGGCCCCAGCCATTCAAGCCCGCGGACCAGATAAAGTTATTCCCCGTGATTCAAAATCACTTGCACAAGCGATAACGGATAACCCGCTCAACCGGGTAATCGCGCATTTTCTTGTTTCGTTTTCCGTTTATACGGATCAACTCGTTTTCGTGAGAAGACGTGCGGTAATGCTGGCAAGCGTGTCGCGTTCCATCACAAGCTTTTCCACGCGGGCACGCAGATGATCGACTTCGCCGGAACGGGCTTTTCCGTAGCGGAACCGGCGCACCCACACCCGCACGACCTCGCTGCGCAAACCCAGCTGCAGCGCCGCTTCCCGCGCGGTAAAACGATGCTTGACCACCAGCCGGATGGCCTCATCCTTCAACTCCTCCGGGTAGAACCTCGCGCGCATCTTCCAGCTCCCATCTTTTTGTTGTGTGTGGTTTGCGTGGCGCGCGAGCCTGCCGACGACGTGCCTCATGCGGCCCGACTCCATTCGCTGCCGGACCAGCATGTCGAACTGGCCATTCATTTAAACTCGCTATCTGGTCACACTAAATAAACATTTGCAGGCTTTACAGAACCAATGAATAGGAACCATGCATGACCAATGACGCAATATCTTGCGAATCGGTATATGCCATTCAGCACTTCACCATGCCTTGTGGCACATGACGAAACGCCTGGACGAGGTAAATGGAATAGTCCCGCCGCCCCCTTTCCCCAAGTGGGCGCCGCCATTTCAATTTTTGACTCGTCAAACGTCACGCTTGCGTGGAGTAACGCCTGCGCATAACCAATTTCATGGAAGCATCCATAACCAATCAGGAGACGCCATGTTTCTCGAGCTCGATGGACACGGCCCGAACTACAGCCAGCTCACTCGCGCCTTGAAGTCGGCCATCCTCAGCGGCCGGCTGGCTGCTGGCGCGCGCCTGCCCCCCACTCGGGTGCTGGCCGAGGAACTGGGACTTTCCCGCATCACGGTGTTGACTGCCTATGAGCAGTTGCGCGCCGAGGGTTACATCATCGGTCGCGTGGGCTCCGGCAGCTACGTGAGCACGTCGCGCGCCGAGCCGATGCCGCCGCAACCAGCGTCAAGCCCATCCATCGCTCCACTCACGCGCTACGCGAAACGGGCGCGGCAGCTGACGGACTGGTCGATTGCGGCACGGCATCGGGACCGGCGCCTGGACATGCAGTACGGGCGCCCGCAGGTGAATCCGACTCTGGGCGCCATCTGGGGACGCGAACTCGCCTGGGCCGCCACGCGCACCAAACTCGAATACGCCAGCAACCAGGGACTGCCGGCCCTGCGCGAGCAGATCTGCGACTACCTGGCACGGCACCGCGGGGTCCGGGCCTCGCCGAACCAGGTGTTGATCGTCAGCGGCACCCAGCAGGCGATTGCCCTGGCGGCACGTGTGCTGCTGGATGAGGGCGACGAGGTAGCCATCGAGGAGCCGCATTATTTCGGCGCCTGGCAGCAGTTCGGCGCCCACGGCGCGACGCTGCTGCCCATCCCCACCGACCACGATGGCCTGGTCTGCAGCGCCCTGCCGAAGCAGGCGCCGCGCCTGGTCATGGTCACCCCTTCCCACCAGTTTCCCGCGGGTCCGGCGCTTTCCATGTCGCGCCGGCAGGAACTGCTGCGCTACGCGCGGACCAGGAACTGCTGGATCATGGAGGACGACTACGATGGCGAACTGCGCTACGACTCGCCGCCGCTGCCGGCTCTGCGCTCGCTCGATACCGACGACCGGGTGATCTATGTCGGCACCTTCTCCAAGGTGATGTTCGGCGCGCTGCGGCTCGGCTACATGGTGTTGCCAGAAGCGCTGTGCGGCGACTTCATCAACGCCAAGTACCTGTGCGACCGCGGCAACCCCGCGATCGAGCAGGCCGCGCTCGCGCACTTCATGGAGGACGGCGGCTTCGAGCGCCATCTGCGCTATATGAGCCGGGAATTGAATGCACGGCGGCGCGAGCTGATCGCCGGACTGCAGCAGTATGCCGGCGAGCGCGTACAGATCGCGGACGCGCATGCCGGCATGCACATCACCGCCTGGCTGCCGGATTACGACCACACGCAAGTCGACGCGCTGATCGCCGATGCGCACGAGCGCGGCCTGGGCCTGTACTCCATCGCGCCGCACTACCAGAATCCGCCGGCCGTGCCGGGCCTGATCCTCGGCTACTGCGGCCTGTCCAAGGCGCAATTGCACGAAGCGATGCAGCTGTTCGGCGAATGCCTGGACGCGGTCGACGCCGCGGCACGGGAAGCGCAGCCGAGGAAACGCCATCAGGCATGAATCACCGGCGCGCGATCAGCCCAGGAAGCGATAGCCCACGCCCGGCTCGGTCTTCAGCCAGCGTGGCTGGGCCGGGTCGTCGCCCAGCTTCTGGCGCAGCTTGCCGATCACGATGCGCAGGTACTGGCTGTCGCCCACGTGGCTGGGCCCCCATACCTCGCGCAGCAGTTGCGGCTGGGTGACCACGCGGCCGGCGTGGCGCAGCAGCATCGCCAACACGGCGTACTCCTTGCGGGTCAACGCGAGTTCGGCGCCGTCCAGGCGCACCTCGCGGCGCAGCAGGTCCACGCTGAGCCGGCCATCGTCCCAGCGCGGCGGCGCCTCGGGTTCGCTGGCCGGACGCTGGCGCAGCAGCGCACGCAGCCGCGCCATCAGTTCCTGGATGCCGAAGGGCTTGGTCACGTAATCGTTGGCGCCGGCGTCCAGCGCGCGCACCTTTTCGGTCTCGGCGTCGCGCACCGACAGCATCAGCACCGGCACCCGACTCCACTGGCGCAGTTCGGACAGCACCTCGTGGCCGTCGCGATCGGGCAGGCCGAGGTCGAGGATCACCAGGTCCGGACTGCCGGTGGCAGCCTGCGCCAGGCCTTCCGCGGCAGTAGCGGCAAGCAACACCTGGTAACCCTCGGCGCGCAAGCCGATGTCGAGGAAACGCCGGATCTGCGCCTCGTCGTCGATCACCAGCACGCGGGGAGATGTGTTCATGCGGGGCTTGCGGGCGCTTCGGGCAGCGACAAGGTGATGCGGATGGTGGTGCCGCCGCCGTCGCGCGGCAAGGCCTCCACACTGCCGCCGTGCGCGCCGATCATGCCGCGGCAGATCGCCAGCCCCAGTCCGGTGCCCTGCGTGGCGCGATCGCCGCGCGACACCGAGTAGAACATGTCGAAGATGCGCGCACGCTCTTCTTCCGGAATGCCGGGCCCGCGGTCGCCCACTTCCAGCAACAGGCGCCTGCCGTCGACGCGGGCGGTCACCGTCACCGGCTGATCCGGCGGTGAGAAGCGCGCGGCGTTTTCAAGGATGTTGAACAGCGCTTGCTCGATCAGCGCGGGGTGCACGTAGAGCAGCACGGTATCGTGCGGCAAGGCGGTGTCCACCCGCACCGAGGGGAACAGCTTGCGCAGGCGCGTCACCGCGGCGGCCACGATCTCGGCCGCATCCACCCAGTCACGGTTGAGCTTGAGCGTGCCGTGGCCGAGCCGGGTCATGTCCAGCAGGTTCTGGATGTAGCGATCCAGCCGCTGGCCCTCGCCCAGGATCGCCTCCAGCAGCTCGCGGCGCTCGGCCGGCGGCAGCCTGTCCTCGTAATCGACCAGGGTGCCGGCCGCGCCGATCATCGAAGACAGCGGCGAGCGCAGGTCGTGCGACACCGAAGAAAGCAGCGCACTGCGCAGGCGCTCGGTTTCACCCTGCACGCGCGCGCCCTCCAGCTCTTCGGCCAGCCGTGCGCGGGCCAGCGCCTGGCCGATGTCCTGCACCATCGCCAGCGCCAGACTGCGGCGATCCGAGTCGGGTTCGCCCGCATCGGGCGGGAAGCGCAAGGCGGCCACGCCCAGTTGCTGTTCCTCGCTGCCCAGCGGCAACAGCCAGCATGGGGCGGCGTTCAAGGTGTCGGTATAGCGGCCAGCCGGCGTGGCGTGGCGCTCGCACCAGTCGGCGGCGGCCAGGTCCTGCGGTTGCAAGTGCAGATCGTGCGGCTCCGCCGCCATCGGTTGCAGTGCGCTGCCGACGTCGCGCGCCAGCAGCGCCGCCTCGCAAGGCAAGGCCTGCGCCAGCGCCGCCGCGCCTACCGTGCGGATGCCGGCGGCATCGGTGCTCGCGGCCAGGCGCTGGCCCAGCAGCAGCAGAGCGCGCGCCTGCACATGCGCGGCGCGCAGCGACTCCACTTGCTGCGCCAGCCGCGTGGCCAACCGGCTGCACACCAGCGCGGCAAGCAGAAACAGGCATACCGCCAGCACGTCGTCGGGGCTGGAGATCTCCAGCGAATAGACCGGCGGGGCGAAGAAGAAGTTGTAGGAGACGAAGCAGAGGATGGCCGTGTAGACAGCCACCGCCATGCGCGTGCGCACCGCCACCACCAGCACCGCGGTAAGGAAGATCAGCGACAGGTTCGCCACCGACAGGTAGTGCTCGCCGGCGAAAGCCAGCAGCAGCGCGCCTAGCGTGGCCAACGTGGCATACGTGTATTCGCCACGCCGGCCCAAGCCGCCCGGCGGCACCAGCCGCAGGCGCCGGCGCGAAGCCGCGCGTTCGGCCGGCGTGGCGATGATGGTGAGCTCCAGGTGCGCGCCGCGGCGCAGCAGCTGCTGGGTGAGCGAGCGGCCCACCATGCGCGCGAACAGGCGCTCGCGGGTGCGGCCGAGGATGATCTGGCCCACGCCTTCGCGATCGGCATAGGTCAGCAGTTCGTCGGCGATGGTGTGGCCGCGCAGCACCACCGTGTCGCCGCCCAGCCGCCGCGCCAGCCGCAAGGCGCTTTCCAGCCGCTCGCGCCGCGCGGCGTCCAGCCGCATGCCCCTGTCCACGAACACCACGCTCCACGGCGCACCGCGCCGCTCGGCGATGCGCCGTGCCACGCGCACCAGGTATTCGCTCTGCGTGTGGCCGTCGATCGCCGCCAGCACGCGCCGGCGCACCGGCATCGCCGCGCCGCGCGCCAGCATGCTGCCGCGCAGGTCGCTCTCGACGTGGCCGGCCACGGTGTCCACCGACAGCTCGCGCAACGCGGCGAGGTTGGTGGGCGAAAAGAAGGCATCCAGCGCCGCTGCCGCGGTCTCCGGCACGTAGACCTTGCCCTGCCTGAGCCGCTCGATCAGTTCGCGCGGCGGCAGGTCCACCAGCACGATGTCGCGTGCACGGTCGAGGAAGGCGTCGGGCACGCGTTCGCGCACGGTGACGCCGGTGATGCGCCGCACCTGATCATTGAGGCTTTCCAGGTGCTGCACGTTGAGCGCGGTATAGACCTCGATGCCGGCGTCGAGCAGCTCGGCAATATCCTGCCAGCGCCGTTCGTGGCGGCCGCCGGGAAGATTAGTGTGCGCCAGCTCGTCGACCAGCAGCACCGCCGGCTTGCGCGCCAGCGCGGCATCGAGATCGAATTCCTCGAAGTCACGGTCGCGGTAGTTCACGCGCCGCCGCGGCAACACCTCCAGCCCTTCCAGCAGTGCCGCCGTCTCTACCCGGCCGTGGGTCTCCACCAGCCCCACCACCACGTCCACGCCCTGCTTCTTCAGCTCGTGCGCGGCCGAGAGCATCGCCCAGGTCTTGCCGACGCCGGGCGCGGCGCCGAGGAAAATCTTCAGCCGCCGCTGCCGATCGCCGTTGACGGCATCGAGCAAGGCATCGGCACGGGCGTCACGGGCTGCATCAGTCATGCGCTTACGCCAGCTCCAACTCTGGGGGTGCTTTGGTCAGTTCCGGCACAGGCAGCATGATGCCCGGAACACACCCACGGGGACAGCGGGCGTTCCGGGCATCATCGGGCTCCATCGGTCAATGCGCAGGCAAGGCGTCCAGCGCCAGGTTGAGCTCCAGCACGTTCACCCGCGGCTCGCCCAGCACGCCGAATTGGCGGCCATTCGTATGTCGCAGCACCAGTGCCTGCACTTCGGAGACGGGCAAGCCGCGCGCGCCAGCCACGCGGGCCACCTGGTACTGCGCCGCCGCCGGGCTGATCTCCGGATCGAGGCCGCTGCCGGAGGCGGTGACCAGGTCCACCGGTATCGCCGCATGATTGCCGGGGTCGGCCGCCTGCAGCGCGGCGATGCGCTGCTTCGCCGCGTCGGCCAGGGCCGGGTTGGTCGGCCCGAGGTTGGAGCCGTTGGAGGCGGTGCCGTTGTAACCCTGCGGGGTGGTGGCCGACGGCCGTCCCCAGAAGTACTTCGGCGCGGTGAACACCTGGCCGATCAGCGTGGAACCGGCCGGCTTGCCGTCTTTCACGATCACACTGCCGTTGGCCTGCACCGGAAAGATCACCTGCGCCAGCCCGGTAACCAGCAGCGGATAGGCGATGCCGGCGATCACCGTCATCAGCAACAACAGCATCGCAGCGTTGCGCAACATCCTGCCCATGGTCGATACCTCAGTAGTGGATGATCGCATCGAGGAGGGCGACGGCCTGATAGTCCTTCCTGCCGCCGTCATAGGCATTCACGTCATAGGAATGCTCGTAGCGCAGCTCCGGCTGGATCTCCAGATCCTGCGTGACCCAGTGAGTGAGGCCGATGGTGTGGCTGCTGTAGCGCGTGGCATAGCCGGTGCGCTGGCCCTTCTCGTCGTTGTAGAACTCGTTGCGGATCGACAGCATGTTGCTGGGATTGAGTTCGATATTGAGATAGTTGACTACGCCGAACGCGCCGGCCGTGCCCGACAGCGGCGAGGAACCCGCCACGCCCGGCGTGCCGCCGGGACCGAAGCCGGGGATGTTGCGGCCGAACATGCGGTAGGCCTCGGTGAGGATATGCACGCGCTGGTTGAAGCGATGGCCCCAGGTCAGCACGTACATCTGCACGTTGTTGTAGTTGTAGTTGGAATGGTTGAGGCTGTTGACGCAGGGATAGAGCATGTCGTTGTTGCTAGCGGACACCCAGCGCACGCAGGCCTGCAAGGTGGGACGCGCCGAGCCATTCCACGGCGCCGTGTCGTTGCTGGCGTTCACGCCCAGCTGCAGCGTCCATTGCTGGTTGAGCCGCGTGGTAGTCATCACGCCCATCTGCGTGTACGGATCGACCGTGTACAGAATGGAATGTGTCATCAGGTAGTTCTGTGGCGAGAACTGCGCCTCGATGTCCGGCAGCGACAGATAGCGCCCGACGCGCACCACCATGCCCTGGGCTACCCACGGGATGTAGATGTCGCCGTAGAACAGCATCGGGTCTTCGCCGTAGATCTTGCCGCTGAGCGGCTGGTTCGGCGCCGGGTTGTTCAGCAGCTGGTTGCTGAAGACACCCTTCATGGTGGTGTAGTGGTAGTCGTAGCCGTACAGATTGGAGATGTCGAAGCCCCAGTCGACATGGTCGGTCTGCACGGTGTCCTCGACGCGGGTGAGGTTGAACACCCACTGGTCGAACTCCGCGCGGTTGGGCCGCGTGTTGTAGGACAGCGGATAGTTGCTGAAGCTCGACGTGCTCAGGTTCGCCGAAGGCGTGATCCAGCCGAACACCTCGATGCGGTTGCGCTGCATCCACTGGCCCAGCCTGGTGCAGCTCAGCGCCTTTTCCAGCGGGTACGTGGAATCGGTGTCCGGCACGCCGATGGGCGCCGGCACGCCACCGAGCTGCCATTCCGACGACGGGAACGGCGGCGAATCCAGCGGTGCGTCCATGGCCCGGCGCTTCGGCGCCGGCGCGTTCGGGTCGGCCGGCTGCGCGTCCTCGCGATACGCCGCCGCCAGGCGCGACAGGAAACCTGCAGAACAATGGCCGCTTTCTGCCTGGGGCGCCGTCGGCGCCGCGACCGCGCTCTGCGGGTCGCCGGCCAGCGGCGCGGCGGCCGCGGCCGTATCGGCCAGCGCACGTCCCGCCGGCAGCATCGCCAGCATCAACGCCAGCGGAAGAATCTTCTTGTGTGACATACCGTTCCTTGTTGCATCGGCCCGCAACGGCCGTTCGCTTGTAGTGATTGAATCGTCGGGCCGCCGTAGCGCGGCCATCGCATCAGATGCCGGCGTAGCCGCCCAGCACGTAGTCGTTTTCCTCGCGGTTCGCCGCATCGGTGGCATCGGCGCGTGCGCCGGCCCCGGCCGGCTTACGCGCCGGCATGGCGATCACCACGTCGTATTCGGTGTCGTTGGTGGACACGCGCAGTTCCATGTCCGGATGCGCTTCGTCGGGAAGCGAAAGCGAGAGCTTGAGCATTTGCATGACGAGACTCCTCTCAGGCCAGTCCGCACAGGACCAGCAACATATCGATCAGCTTGATACCGATGAACGGCACGACGATACCGCCGAGGCCGTAGACCAGCAGGTTGCGCCGCAGCAGCGCACCGGCGCCCAGCGCGCGGTATTTCACGCCCTTCAGGGCCAGCGGGATCAGGAAGATGATGATCAGCGCGTTGAAGATCACCGCCGACAGGATCGCGCTGCGCGGCGTGGCCAGGTGCATTACGTTGAGCGTGTTGAGCGCCGGGTAGGTGGTGGCGAACGCGGCCGGGATGATCGCGAAATACTTGGCGATGTCGTTGGCGATCGAGAAGGTGGTCAGCGAGCCGCGGGTGATCAGCATCTGCTTGCCGATCTCCACCACCTCGATCAGCTTGGTCGGGTTGGAATCCAGGTCGACCATGTTGCCGGCTTCCTTGGCCGCCTGGGTGCCGGTGTTCATCGCCACCGCCACGTCAGCCTGGGCCAGCGCCGGTGCATCGTTGGTACCGTCGCCGCACATCGCGACCAGGCGGTTCTCGGCCTGGATGCTGCGGATCAGTTTGAGCTTGGCTTCCGGCGTGGCCTCGGCGAGAAAGTCGTCGACGCCGGCCTCGGCCGCGATCGCCGCCGCCGTGAGCGGGTTGTCGCCGGTGATCATCACGGTCTTGATGCCCATCCGGCGCATTTCTGCGAAACGCTCCTTGATGCCGCCCTTGACGATGTCCTTGAGCTCGATCACGCCGAGTGCGCCGAAACCTTCGGCCACGATCAGCGGCGTGGCGCCGCGGCGTGCGATCTCCTCGGCCATCTGCTTCACGCGCGCCGGCAGGTGGCTGCCGATCGATTCGAGGTATTTCTCCACTGCGTCGAGCGCGCCCTTGCGGATAGCACGGCCATCCACGTCCACGCCGCTCATGCGGGTCTGCGCGGTGAACGGCACGAACACGGCATGCCCTTCCTCGAGGTGACGCTCGCGCAGGCCGAAGCGCTGCTTGGCGAGCACCACGACGCTGCGGCCTTCAGGTGTTTCGTCGGCCAGTGAGGCGAGCTGCGCGGCGTCGGCGAGCGCCCGCTCGTCGATACCTGGTGCCGGATGGAAGGCCACCGCCTGGCGGTTGCCCAGGGTGATGGTGCCGGTCTTGTCGAGCAGAAGCACGTCGACGTCGCCCGCCGCCTCCACCGCGCGACCGGAGGTGGCGATCACGTTGGCGCGGATCATCCGGTCCATGCCGGCGATGCCGATCGCCGACAGCAGCGCGCCGATGGTGGTGGGGATCAGGCAGACCAGCAGGGCCACCAGCACGGTCAGCGTGATCGGGTTGCCGGCGCCGGCGGCCTGCACGCTGTAGATCGAATACGGCAGCAAGGTGGCGCAGGCGAGCAGGAAGATCAGGGTGAACTTCGCCAGCAAGATGGTCAGCGCGATCTCGTTCGGCGTCTTGCGCCGCGAGGCACCTTCCACCATCGCGATCATGCGGTCCAGGAAGCTCTCGCCCGGGTTGCTGGTGATGCGCACCACCAGCCAGTCCGACAACACGCGGGTGCCGCCGGTGACCGCACTGCGGTCGCCACCGGACTCGCGGATCACCGGCGCGGACTCGCCGGTGATCGCACTCTCGTCCACGCTGGCCGCGCCGATCACCACCTCGCCGTCGCCGGGGATCTGCTCGCCTGCCTCCACCAGCACGTGGTGGCCGCTACGCAGTTCGCTGGACGGCGCGAAGGTGATCGCCGCACTGCGGTCGGGGCCAGCCAGCTTCTTCGCGATCACGTCCTTGCGCGAGCTGCGCAGCGCGGCAGCCTGCGCCTTGCCGCGCCCTTCCGCCAGCGCCTCGGCGAAATTGGCGAACAGCAGGGTGAACCACAGCCAGGCGCTGACCCAGAAGATGAAGCCGGTGGGCGCCTCGCCGTGGCCGGCGAGCGCCTGCACCCACAGCAGCGTGGTCAGCACGCTGCACACGAACACCACGAACATCACCGGGTTCTTGAACTGCAGCCGCGGCGACAGTTTGCGGAACGAGTCCGCGACAGCATTGAGGATCAGCTCGCGATCGAAACCGCGCACTGCGTGAGTGGTCGAAGTCATGGATCAGTGCCCCGTGGCGGACATCAGGTATTCGGCGATCGGGCCAAGTGCCAGTGCCGGGAGGAAGGTCAGCGCACCCACCACGATCACCACGCAGGCCAGCAGCGTGACGAACAGCGGCGTATGCGTGGGGAGCGTGCCGGCGGATTCCGGAACGTGCCGCTTGGCGGCCAGCGCACCGGCCATCGCCAGCATCGCGATCGCCAGCGGAAAGCGCGCCAGGAACATGCACACGCCCAGCAGCACGTTCCAGAACGGCGTGTTCGCAGAGAGGCCGGCGAACGCGCTGCCGTTGTTGTTCGAGGCCGAGCTGACCGCGTAGAGAATCTCGCTGAAGCCATGCGCGCCGGGGTTGGCGATGCCTGCCACGCCCGCCGGCAGCATCACCGCGACCGCCGTGCAGATCACCACCAGCGCGCACGGCAGCAACACCGCGAGGCTGGCCATCTTCATCTCGTAGGCCTCGATCTTCTTGCCGAGGTACTCCGGCGTGCGACCCACCATCAGGCCGGCGATGAACACCGCCACCACGGCGAAGGCGAGCATGCCGTACAGGCCCGAACCGACGCCGCCGAAGATCACCTCGCCCAGCTGGATCAGCCACATCGGGATCAGCCCGCCCAGCGGCGTGAGCGAATCGTGCATCGCATTCACGGCACCACAGGAAGCGGCCGTGGTGATCGCGGCGAACAGACTGCTGCCGGCGATGCCGAAGCGGGTCTCCTTGCCCTCCATGTTGCCGCCGGCCTGCAGCGCGGAGGCATGCTGGTCCACCACATGCTGCGCCACCAGGCCATGCAGCGCCGGGTTGCCGGCCTGCTCGGCGGCCACCAGGCCCACCGTCAGCGGGATGAAGATCACCAGCATCGTGGCGAGAATCGCCCAGCCCTGACGGCGGTCGCCGACCATCTGGCCGAACATCACGCACAAGCCGCCGGGGATCAGGAAGATCGCCAGCATCTCGATGAGGTTCGAGAACGGCGTGGGATTTTCGTACGGATGCGCCGAGTTCGCATTGAAGAAGCCGCCGCCGTTGGTGCCAAGCATCTTGATCGCCACCTGCGAGGCCGCCGGCCCCATCGGCAGGGTCTGCGTGGCGAGCTGCGCCGGCTTGGTCATAGGATTGCCGGAAGCATCCTTGACGGGGTTGCCGGCGGCATCGGTCACCGGATTGGCATAGCTGCTGGTCTGCACGACCGGCACGTCCACGTACGGTTTGAAGTTCTGCACCACACCTTGCGAGGCCAGCAACAACGCGATCACCAGCGAGAGCGGAAGCAGCACGTACAACGTGGCGCGGGTCAGGTCGACCCAGAAGTTGCCGAGCGCTTCCGCGCCGCGCCGCACGAAGCCGCGCACCACGGCCACCAGCACCGCGATGCCGGTCGCCGCCGAGAGGAAGTTCTGCACCGCCAGACCCAGCATCTGGGTCAGGTAGCTCATTGTCGACTCGCCGCTGTAGCCCTGCCAGTTGGTGTTGGTGGCGAAGCTGATCGCGGTGTTCATCGCCGAATCCGGCGACACGTTGCCGAAGTGCTGCGGGTTCAGCGGCAGCCACAGCTGCACCCGCTGCAGCAGGTACACGAGCAGCAGGCCGAGCACGTTGAACAGCAGCATGGCCAGCGCATAGCGCTTCCAGCTCATGTCTTCGTCGCTGCGGATACCGCAGAAACGATACAGCAGGCGTTCGATGCCGCCGCCGACGCGCGTCACGCGATTCGGGGTATCGGAGAACACCTGAGTCATGTAGCTACCCATCGGCTTGAGCAGCAGCAACAGGATGACCAGGTACAGGCCGACCTGGGTGAGATCGTTGGCAGTCATTCAAACCACTCCGGCTTGAGCAGCGCCACGCACAGGTAGGCGATCAGCAGCACCGCGATGACCGCGGCGATGGCATAGGCGAAATGCATGCAGACACTCCCGCAATGTGGTGCGAGTGATGGGGTCGGGGCGAAGGCGCGTTATTTGCGCGGGCCCAGCCGGTCGCAGACCAGCAGGAAGCCGAGCACGGCCGCGCTCAGCACGAACAGGAACAGCAGGTAGAGGAAATCCATTGGCGTCGACTCATGGAAACGACGCCGCGCACTGTAGGCAGTGCGGCATATGAAAGGGGTAGCGATCCGCGGCCGGCGCGTATAGAACGCGTAAATTTTCCGCCGAAGGGAGTCGCGCGTTCAGACCACCGTCGGCGCGGGGCTGTCCGCTACCGCCGCCGGCGCCGGCGCCAGCCGCAGCACCGTGTAACCGGCCGCGTCCCAGGCATCCAGCCCGCCCTGCAGCGGCCGCACGCGGCGGTAGCCGCGCGCCATCAGCGCCTGCGCCGCATGGGCGGCGGAGACCTCGTTCGGGCAGTTGCAATACACCACCAGCTCGCGGTCGAACGGTATCGCGACGACCGCCTGCACGACGCCCTCGACATCGGTGAGCAGGGCGTCCGGAATCATCCTGTCGTCCAGTTGCCGTGCCACCGCCGAACGCACGTCGATCACCACGGGTGCGCGACCTGCCGCGACCGCCCGGCTGAGTTCCTCGACGCCGATGCGTGCCATCCGCAGCGAACGCAGCAGGCGCTCGCGTCGCCACCATTTGACCAGTACATAGGCCGCGAGCAATGCCGCCGCCACCTCGATCGCCACCGTGCCGGCATTGGCGACGGCATCCAGTACGCGGTCGATCTCGCCGGCGAAGGCGTAGCCGAGCGCGATCGCCACGCCAGCCCAAAGCAACGCCCCCAGGCCGTCGAGCAGTACGAAGTTCCGCGGCGGCAAGCCCATCGCGCCGACCAGCGGCGGGGCCAGCATCGACAGCCCCGGCACGAACTTGGCGACCAGCAGCACCCGGCCGCGCCAGCGGTGGAAACGCAGCTCCGACTGCTTCACGCAGGAGTCCGGCGACAGCGAGACGCGGCAAAGCGTGCGCATCACCCCCGCGCCATAGCGCCGCCCGGCCAGGTACCAGGCCAGGTCGCCGAGCAGACTGCCAGCCAGCGCCGCCGCCACGATACCGGCCAGTGGCAGGCGGTCGCCCGCCGCCAGTGCGCCGGCCACGACCAGGGTGGGCACTGCCGGCACTGGCACGCCCGCCTGTGCCGCCAGCACATTCAGAAACACCAGCAGCAGGCCGTACTGGGCGATCAACGCAATGATTTCGTGAGCCATCGGACCGGATCCCCGCGGCAGCGACAACGGGCCGCCGCCCCATCATTGGGCCGGCCATCACAACTTGCAATCGCCCTCCGTGTGCTGGTTCGCGGCAGGCTGCCTCTATAATCGGCGGACCTGCCGACAGCCTGCCCATGAACTCGATCCCAGCCGACGCCAACCGCCCCGCCGACTTCGCCGCTGTGCGTGCGCTCGCCGACGCCGACATGCGGCGCATCGACCAGTTGATCCGCACGCGGCTGGCCTCCGACGTGGTGCTGATCAACCAGATCGCCGACCACATCATCGCCGGCGGCGGCAAGCGGCTGCGCCCGATGCTGCATGCGCTGGCCGCGCGTGCGGCAGGCTACCGGGGCGAGCAGCACGTCAAGCTGGCCGCGGTGATCGAATTCATCCACACCTCCACCTTGCTGCACGACGACGTGGTGGACGAATCCGGCTTGCGCCGCGGCCGCCAGACCGCCAATGCGCTGTGGGGCAACGCCGCCAGCGTGCTGGTGGGCGACTTCCTCTACTCGCGCTCGTTCCAGCTGATGGTAGAACTGGACGACATGCGCGTGATGCGCATCCTCGCCGACACCACCAACACCATCGCCGAGGGCGAGGTGCTGCAGCTACTCAACATCGGCAACGCCGACGTGAACGAGGCCGCCTACCTCGCGGTGATCGAGCGCAAGACCGCCGTGCTGTTCGCCGCCGCCACCGAGCTCGGCGGCCTGCTCGGCGGGCTGCCGGCGGCCCAGGTGGCCGCGCTGCGCCGCTACGGCATGGAGCTGGGCTACGCCTTCCAGATCGCCGACGACTTGCTGGACTACACCAGCGACGCCGACACCTTGGGCAAGAACATCGGCGACGACCTCGCCGAGGGCAAACCCACCCTGCCGCTGATCTACGCGCTGCAGAGGGCCACGCCGGAACAGGCCGCCTCGCTGCGCCACGCCATCGAACATGGCGGGCTGGATTCGCTGGACCGCATCATCGCCGCGATCCGCGACTCGGGTGCACTGGAGCGCACCCGCGAGCGCGCCGTGGCCCACGCCACCGCCGCACACGAGGCGCTCGCCACCCTGCCCGCCTCGCCCTACCGCGATGCGCTGGCTACGCTGGCGGACTACTCGGTGCAGCGCACGTTCTGATGGACCCGCGCGACCACCTCGCGCCCACCGATGCCGGCGCGCCGGAGGAAACCCTGTACCAGGGCCGCTGGCTGAGCCTGCGCAAGCGCGGCCGCTGGGAATACGCCGAACGCAACAACCCGGGCGGCGCCGCTATCGTGATCGCGGTGACGCCGGACGACCGCGTGCTGTTCGTGGAGCAGTACCGCGTGGCGATCCAGGCCCGCACCATCGAGATGCCGGCCGGCTTGATCGGCGATCTCACCGGGCAGGAAGACGAGGGCATGCTGCTGGCCGCGCGACGCGAACTGGAAGAGGAAACTGGCTGGCGCTGCGGGCGCGTGGCCTTCCTGCACCAGGGTCCGTCCTCGGCGGGCATGAGCACCGAGATGATCGCCTACGTGCGCGCGTTCGACCTGGTGAAGGTGGGTGCGGGCGGCGGCGACGCCAGCGAGAACATCGTGGTGCACGAAGTGCCACGCGGCGAAGCAGGCGACTGGCTGTTCGCACGCGCCGCCGAGGGCTATTCCATCGATCCCAAATTGTTCGCTGGCCTGTGGTTGCTGGAACACGCATCCGCGCGTTGAGCGGGCGGCAGAAGTCCGCCGGCTCTCCCTGCTGGAATCACCGCTTCGTGGCCTGCTCTTCCGCCAGGCGCGCATCCAGGCTCTTCGCCGCGTCGGCGGCGTAATCGCGACAGGCCTTGGGATCGACCAGCGGCGTCACGTCGGTCGACGATTTGCGCTGCGCCACTTTTTCCCAGAAGCCGCTGGCATCGGGGTGCGGGGTCAGCAGGATGTCGCAGGGCAAGGCCGCCACAGTGGCGAAGGTTTTGCGGAAACTGCCCACGTAGGCGGGATGATCGGTGAAGCGATAGCTGTCTGCGCTGATCGCGCTGAGGCTGTCGACGTAGGCTATGTGCAGGCAGCGTCGGCCTGCGCAGGATTCCCAGGTCCAGGAAGTGCTGCCTGGCGTATGGCCGGGCGTGTAATGCGCAGTGACGGCCACATGGCCGAGCTGCAGGATTTCGCCGTCGCGCACCACATGCACGTTCTTCAAGGGCGTGTACTGCGGCGCCGAGCCGTATTGCGGATCGCCGGGGTCGGCGCCACCCAGTTCCAGTTCGCGCTTGCCAGCGGCGCTCGCCAGCACCTGTGCGCCGCTGGCGGCCTGCAGCGCGACGATGCCGCCGGCGTGGTCGCTGTGGGCGTGCGAGTTGAGGATCCACTTCACGTCGCGCACCCGGAAACCGAGCTCGCGGATGTGCGCCTCGATCTGCGTCGCGGACTCGGGCAGGTCGCCGTCGAACAGCGCCAGGCCTTGCCCGGTATCCAGCAGGATCGAGGACAGGCCATACGGTCCGACGTACCAGGCGTTGCCGTAGATGCGGAACGGCTTTTGCGGCGCGTTCCACTGGCTGTGCTCGATAGCGTGCGGGGCTTGCGCCGCACGAGCCACCGGCAGGACCAGACCCAGCGCCAGGGCAGCGCCGATCAGCAAACGCAAGGACATGGAGTGTCTCCGTGGAAGCGGACGCGCAGGATCGCCGTTGCCACGGGCTCGCCGCGGGCGCGATCCTGACATTTTGCCGATGGCGATCAGCGACTCAGTGGCGCGAGCGTGGGCGCGACGCGCGACGGTGCCACACCAGCAACGCCAGACCGGCCAGCGCCACGACCGCCCAGGCAGTGGCATCCGCCGTACTGCTGCCCAGCCACGGCATGGCGGCGAACACCCCCACCACGAGCAGGCCGCCGCCCAGTGCCACCCGCGGGTCGATGCGCGTCGCATCCTTTTGCCGCAACAACAAGCCCATGCCCAGCGTCGCCAGCAGCACGGCGAGGATGCGCCGCGGCCAGATCAGCGCCGGCTCCGCGGCCATGTCGGGGCGCATGTCCAGCAGCGTGCTATCGCCCACGTTCACTTCGTAACCGTCGCCGTCGACCGCGTTCGGCACCGCCACGAGACGGTCGCCGTCGACACGCGCGATCACCGTCACCTCCTGCAGCGGTACTGCGCTCCAGCTCACCTGCAGGTCGCCGAGGCGCGGATTGCCGGGGTTGGCGCTGGTCACCAGCGCACCGTCCTGCAGGGAAAAACTCGCCGCGAGGTTCGCCGGCAACGCCTTCGCGACCGGCGCGACCGGCTCGCTGTCCGGCAAGGCATGTACCAGTGCGGCATCCAGCTTGTAGCCGCCCAGTTCCACGCTGCCGGCATCGAAGCGCTTGCCGGCGATCGGAAACGATCCCGGATTGGCATGGCCCTGCGGCTGCGCGAAACGGCTGGAGTCCTGCGGCGTATCCGCCCAATCCAGTTCGTAGGTCGTGGTACCGCCGATGCGCAGTTCTCGCCACTGGAACATCCGCACGTGGCGTTCCAGCACTGGCGTGGCCGCCTGCTGGTTGAAATCGGTATCGTAGGGCGCCTCAACCACCCGCGGCGTGCCGCTGATGCGCACCATATGGCCCTGCAGGCCATCCTGCGGCTCCAAGCTGTGGCCGAGGTCGATCACCCCGCCACCATGCAGTTGCAGCGCAAGCCGGTAATTCCACACGCTGTGCTCGGTCAGCGCCGCCAGCACGATGCCCAGCACCAGCAACGCCACGCCGGCCACGATAGCCGGCGGGCCGTGCAGGACGGTGAGGCGGCCGATGGACATCAGTCCAGGCTCCCGTGCAGTTCAGGCAGCTCATCCGCGCAGCCGTAGCGGCCACGCTCATCGCGCTGCACACGCGCCGCGGCGCAGGCGTGGTCGTGGGTGAAGAACAGTCGCACGCCACGTGTCAGCTTGTCGTCAAGGAAGACCCGCTTCTCGTCGATCAGCTTCTCGGGGTAACGGTCGTAGCCCATGGTGATCGGCAGGTGCACCCAGGCGCGGCCGGGGATCAGGTCGGCGCAGAACACCACGCCGCCCACCTCGGCCAGCATCAGGCCCGGCGTGTGGCCGTCCGAATAACTGAAGCGCACCGCCTCGCCCAGTGCCTTCGAATGCTCGCCCTCGACCAGCTCCAGCCGGCCGCTGTCCTGCAGCAGCTGCTGCAGCTCGGGGATGAACGAGGCGCGGTCGCGCGGGTGCGGCTTCGCCGCACGCTGCCAGTGCGCGGCGCCGACCACATAAGTGGCGTTCGGAAACAGCAGCCGCGGCGACTGGCCTTCCTGCCACGCTGCCAGCAGGCCGCCGGCGTGGTCGAAATGCAGGTGCGACAGCACCACGGCGTGGATGTCTTCGTGCGTCAGCCCGGCTCCGGCCAGCGAATCCAGCAACACATGGCGATCCTCCACCACGCCGTAGCGCTCGCGCAGCGCGGGCTCGAAAAAGGCGCCGATCCCGGTTTCGAACAGCACGTTGCAACCCGGCACGCCGTTCACCGCAAGCCCCTTCACCAGCAGGCAGCGGCAGGCCAGCGGAATGCGGTTCTGCTCGTCCGGCGCGATCCAGCGCGACCACATCGCTTTGGGCGCGTTGCCGAACATCGCGCCGCCATCGAGTTTCTGTGAGTTGCCGAGAAGCGAGAAGAATTCCACGAAACCTGCCTGTCTCGATATACCGAACCACCTCGACCGTTCGTGCCGGGCGTAGCCTGCGAACGCGGGCGCAGTCGAAGCACCCTTCGACTGCAGCGCTACGCGCCCACACTCAGGGCGAACGGTGCCGCGTTACTCCACCTTGCCCAATCCCGACGGCCGGCGCGGATCGCTGGCGGCGTCGAGCTTGTTGTCGCGATGGTCCCAGGTGACCACGTTCATGTAGCCCCAGGCTTCGCGCGGCTTGAGCGCATAGCCCATCTTCTTGAGCGTGTCGCTGGTGGCGGCATCGAACACGCCGTCTTCCACGTAGACCACGTCCGGCAGGAACTGGTGGTGGTAACGCTTGGCGGCAGCGACCTGCCGCGCGCTTTCGCCATCGACGAAGTGCAGGATGCCTTCCAGCACCTGGGTGATGATGGTGGAGCCGCCGGGCGAACCGATCACCGCGCTGCGGTCCTTGCCGACCACGAGGCTCGGCGACATCGAGGACAACATGCGCTTGCCGCCCTCCGGCGCATTCGCCTTGTTGCCGATTAGACCGTAGACGTTGGGCTTGTCCGGCACCAGCGCGAAGTCGTCCATCTCGTCGTTGAGCAGCACGCCGGTGCCCTTGGCGACGAAAGTGGAACCGAGGACGTAGTTCACGGTGGAGGTGATCCCCACCATGTTGCCGTCCTTGTCGATGATCGAGAAATGCGTGGTGTGCATGCCCGGGTCGCGTACCGACTCGTGCGGCAGCATGGACGAGGGCGTCGCCTGGTCGGGCAGGATGCTCTGGCGCAGGCCGTCGGCGTAGTACGGCGACAGCAGCATGTCCAGCGGCATCTTCACGAAGTCGGGATCGCCGAGGTAGTCGTTGTGGTCGCGGAACGCACGACGCATCGCCTCAAGGGTGTAGTGCACGCGATGCGCCTGGTCCATCTTCGCGAGGTCGTAGCCACGCAGGATGTTGAGGATCTCGGCGATCGCCACACCGCCCGAAGACGGCGGCGGCGCGGTGACGATCTGGTAGCCCTGGTAGTCGACGACGATGGGCGTGCGTTCCTTGGCGCGGTAGTTCGCCAGGTCTTGCAGCGTCCAGTTGCCGCCGGCCGCATGCACTGCGTCCACCAGCTTCTGCGCCACTTCGCCGCGATAGAAGCCGGCATCGCCCTTCTCGGCAATCAGCTCCCAGGTGTGCGCCTGGTCCGGATCGCGCCAGACCTCGCCGTCGGCCGGCGGCTTGCCGCCGGGCAGGAACTTGGCCACGGAGGCAGGCCAGCGTTCGATGTTCTTCTGCTCTTCCTTGATCGCCCCCAGCAGGCGCGGATCGGGCTTGAAGCCGTCGCGGGCAGTGCGGATCGCGGGCTGCAGCGACACGCTGAGCGGCAGCTTGCCGTAGCGCTTGGCCAGCAGCGCCAGGCCGGCCGGCTCGCCCGGGATGCCGGCGGAGAGCGGGCCTTTCAGTGCGGCATCGCGGTTCGGCGTGCCGTCGGGGTTGAGGTAGTCCTTCGGGTTCACCGCCATCGGCGCCATTTCGCGCGCATCGATGAACACGTTGCGGTTGTCTTTCGCGATATGCAGCGTGGCCATGAAGCCGCCGCCGATGCCCGAGCTCTCCGGCTCCACCACCGACAGCGTGGAGGCCACCGCCACCGCCGCATCGAACGCGTTGCCGCCCTTGGCCAACACCTCGAAACCGGCGTTGGTGGCGATGAAGTTCGCGCTGGCGATGCCGGCATGGCCGGGGCGCTGCGCAGCCGGCGCCGTCGTGGCGGTGGCCCGCGCGGCCTTCGGCGTGCCATCGGCGGCGTAGGCCGCACTGCCGGTCAGCAGCAGGCTCAGCAACAGCACGCGACCGTGCATCTGGAATTTCATGCGGCGAACTCCTTTGCTAAATCAAGCGGCAAGGCTTGAGCCCATCAAGCGGCATCGCTTGAGCTCATCAAGTGGCGGTACTTGAGTTCGAGCGCTTCGCGCGACTCGGTGTGTCCGGGGTCGACGATGATGCATTCGACCGGGCACACCTCCACGCACTGCGGCTCGTCGTGGTGGCCCACGCATTCGGTACACAGCGCCGGGTCGATCACGTAGTACTCCTCGCCCAGCGAGATCGCCTTGTTCGGGCAGACCGGTTCGCAGACGTCGCAGTTGACGCAGGTATCGAGGATCTTCAGGGACATCGGTTCACACGGCACGGCGGGAAACGGGGGCATTGCACCCCCGTCGCCCGCTGCGCTCTTCAATTACATCTGCACGAAGCGGAACGTGGCGCCAGTGGGGTTGACCACGCCGGCGACGCGCTGCTCGTCGGCCTTGTCGCCGATGAACACCACGATCACGTCCTTGAACGTGCCCGGCTTGGCATCCTTGAACGCGGCCACGACCAGGTCGGCGGTGGTCGCCGAGACCGGACCGGCGAAGGCCATCAGGTTGCCCGGCAGCACGCCGCGGGCCACCGCGTCCTGCACATTCTGCAGCTGGCGGTCGTTCTGCGCCTTGTCGTCGGCGGTCTGGCCCGGGGTCACCAGGTAGGGATAGGGCGCCTGCGCAGCCATGCCCTGCAGGTTCTTCTGCACCAGCTGGCCGAGGTAGGCGTTCCAGCCCTTGGCGTCGGCGATGCTGGTGGGCTTGGCGACCGCCTGGGCCTGCTGCGCGGCCTGCTGGTCCTGATCCTGGCCCTTCGAGCAGCCGCCCAAGGCGAGGCCGGCGGTCAGCGCGATGGCGGCGATGAGAACGAACTTACGCATGATGGTCACCTTCTTTTTCGGGTTGCTTGGGGAGGCCGCTGCTGCGGCCCTTGTGCCAGCGCTGACGCATGGCCTGTTGCACCGCCGGATGCACGAAACCGGAGATATCGCCGCCCAGGCGGCCGATCTCGCGCACCAGCGACGAGGAAATGAAGCTGTATTGTTCCGCCGGCGTGAGAAACAGCGTCTCCGCCTGCGGGATCAGATGCCGGTTCATGCTGGCCAGCTGGAATTCGTATTCGAAATCCGACACCGCGCGCAGGCCGCGGATGATCACGCCCGCGCCGATCTCGACCACGAAATCGGCCAGCAGGCTGTCGAAGCCGCGCACCTCCACGTTGCGCAGGTCGGCCAACGCGAGGCGCGCCAGCGCGATGCGCTCGTTGAGGCTGAAGCCCGGCCCCTTGCTGGAGCTATCGGCCACCGCCACCACCACCCGATCGAACAGCGGCGCGGCACGCGCCACCAGATCGGCATGGCCGTTGGTGATCGGATCGAACGTGCCCGGGTACACGGCCAGGCGGGGATTGCCGAAGGGTTTGGTCACGACATACGGGAGGCAGCGGAAACGGGCCTAGCTTAACGGAAGCGCGCGCCGGTAGAGCGCAAAACGCACCTCGCCGGCCTGTCCTTCCCGATGCGGCGACCAGTCGGCCGGCACGGCGGGCAGCTGCCCGCGAGGCGATTCCACATAGATCCATGCCTGTCCGGCCAGCCAGCCGCCCTGCTCCAGCCGTGCAGCCAGCGTGCCCCACAGGTCCAGCGCGAATGGCGGATCGAGGAACACCAGGTCGAACGGCCGCGGGGTGCCGCTCAGGAACCCCTGCGCATCGATGGCCGCGACCTCGCCGGCCGTGACCTTGAGCCTGGCCAGGTTGTCGCGCAGGGCCCGCGCCGCGCGCGCCTCGGGCTCGACGAAACACGCGCCGGCCGCGCCGCGCGACAAAGCCTCGATGCCTAGCGCGCCGGTGCCTGCGCACAGGTCCAGCACGCGCGCCCCCGCGAGCATCGGCGCCAGCCAGTTGAACAAGGTCTCGCGCACCCGCTCCGGGGTGGGCCGCAGGCCGGGCAGTTCGGGCACCTCCAGCCGCGAGTTGCGCAGGCTGCCGCCAATGATGCGGATGCGTCCGGGGCGGCCGTTCACGTGGCCTGGCGCGGCTCAGCGGCCGGTACGGGTGAGGGTGTTAGCATGCCGCCCATTGTCTTTGAATCGCCCCCGCAATGCTCAATTTCTGGAAGAAGAAACCCGTCGGGACCCCGCCCGCAGCCCCCGCCGAGGCGCCGCTGGCGGATACGTCGCGTGAGGCGGCCGCACCTGCGCCGATGGCGGTGGAGGCACCCATACCCGTGCTGACCATCGAAACGCCTCGCGACGGCGGGGCGGAAGCGCCCGTCGCCACCGAGGCAGTCGAGGCAGCACCCGCCAGGCGCGGTTGGCGCGACCGCCTCGCCGGCAGTGCACTGGGCCGCGGCCTGGGGGCACTGTTCCAGCGCAATCCCAAGCTCGACGACGACCTGCTCGACGAGCTGGAAACCACCTTGATCACCGCCGACGTCGGCGTGGAAGCCAGCACCGCGCTGGTGGAAGACCTGCGCACGCGCATGCACAAGCGCGAGTTCGCCGATGCCGCGGCGCTGCGCAATGCGCTGCGCACGGCGCTGGTGGCGCTGTTGAAGCCGGTGGAGCAGCCGCTGGGCGTCGCCGGCCGCAAGCCCTTCGTGGTGCTCACCGTGGGCATCAACGGCGTGGGCAAGACCACCACCATCGGCAAGCTCGCGCGCCGGTGGCGCGACGAAGGCCACAGCGTGCTGCTGGCCGCCGGCGACACCTTCCGCGCCGCTGCCGTCGAACAGCTCAAGACCTGGGGCGAGCGCAATGCCGTGCCGGTGATCTCGCAGGGCCAGGACGCCGACGCCGCCAGCGTGATCTTCGACGCACTGCAGGCCGCGCGCTCGCGCGGCGCCGATGTGCTGATCGCCGACACCGCCGGCCGCCTGCACACCCAGGGCGGCCTGATGGACGAACTGGGCAAGATCGCCCGCGTGCTGAAGAAGCTCGACCCCGAGGCGCCGCACGAGGTGCTGATGGTGATCGACGGCACCACCGGCCAGAACGCGGTGAACCAGGTGCGCCAGTTCCGCCAGATCGTCGGCGTCACCGGCCTGGTGGTGACCAAGCTCGACGGCACCGCCAAGGGCGGCGTGGTGTTCGCGCTGGCGCGCGAGTTCGGTCTGCCGATCCGTTTCGTGGGCCTTGGCGAAACCGCTACCGACCTGCGCACGTTCGAAGCCGCGGCCTTCGTCGACGGCCTGCTGCCTGCAGCCGGGCATGGCTGAGCAGGGCTGACATGACGCGTGGACTGCGACGACTGCTGCTGGCCGCAGGAGCGTTGGCGCTCGCCGCGCTGCTCGCCGTGGTGATCGTGGTCTATCTGCTGCTGCAGCCGGATCGCTTCACCGCGATGCTGCAGGACCAGGCGCAGAGAGCCGGCCTGGTGCTGAGCCTGTCCAGCCCCGCCAGCCCCACCTTGTTTCCGCGCCCGGCGCTGGACCTGCGCGGCATCACGCTCAACGCCGAAGGAGCGGACAGCCCGATCCTGCTGGCCGCACGCGGCAGGCTGGTGCTGCCCTGGAGCACCTTGCTCGGCGGCCACACCACGATCTCGCAGATGGAAGTCGATGCGCCGCGGGTGGATCTGGATGCATTGCAGAACTGGCTCACCACCCTGCCCCCGCAGCCGGAAGGCAGCCCCCCTGCCATCCCGCGCATCGATGCGGGCATCAGCATCGAGCACGGCAGCCTGATGCGCGGCGACCAGCTGCTGCTCAACAACGTGACACTGACGGCGGGCACGCTCGCGCCCGACCAGGTATTTCCGCTCGGCATGTCAGCCACCACGGCCGCCGGCGCACCATTGCAGCTGCGGCTCACCGCCACCCCGCACATGCAAGGCAACACGCTGCAACTGAACGACATTCAGCTGCACCTGTCGCAAGGCGGCGGCACTACCCTCGCCTTGCGCGGCAGCGCGCGCTGGCACGGCGCCGCAAATGCAGCCGCCCAGCTCGGCGGCAAGCTCGACCAGGCCGACGCCGGCAGCTACGACATCGCCCTGGCACTTACCCCCGCCGACCAGACCAACCCGCTGCTGCTGCACCTGAAGCTGGACGGCCCGAACAACCACGCCGACCTGCACCTGCCGCCGCTGGCGCTGGCGCACTGGTGGGGCACGCTCGACGCGCCGGCCGGGCAACAGACCGGGCCGCAACCCGACATGCCGCCCGGCAGTGGCACGCTGCAGATGGCTAAGCTGCAGGTCGGCAGCCTCAGCGTCGAAGGATTGAGCGTGCGGACCAGCGATGCCGCGCCGGCCCCGTCCACCACGACCGCGAAACCCGCCATGCCCGCCAACGCGAGCGGCAAGTCGAAGTGAAGCCGTTCGCCGCTGCCTTGCTGGCCTGGTTCGATCGCCACGGCCGCCATGATCTGCCCTGGCAGCATCCGCGCGACGCCTACCGCGTGTGGCTGTCGGAGATCATGCTGCAGCAGACCCAGGTCGCCACCGTGGTCGGCTACTTCGAGCGCTTCGTCGCCGCCCTGCCCAGCCTGCGCGCACTCGCCGCCGCTGCCGAGGATCAGGTGCTCGCGCTGTGGTCGGGCCTGGGCTACTACCGCCGCGCACGCTTTCTGCATCGCGCCGCCCAGCTCTGCGTGGAGCGCCACGGCGGCGAACTGCCGCGCGACTTCGATGCGCTCGCCGCGCTGCCCGGCATCGGCCGCTCCACCGCCGGCGCGATCCTCGCCCAGGCGCACGGCCTGCGTTTTCCCATCCTCGACGGCAACGTGAAGCGCGTGCTGACGCGCTACCACGGCATCCACGGCTACCCGGGCGAAAGCGCGGTAGAAAAACAGTTGTGGCAACACGCCGACGCGCATACGCCGGCCACGCGCGTGGCCGACTACACCCAGGCGATCATGGATCTCGGCGCCACCGTGTGCACCCGCACGCGGCCGCGCTGCGAGGACTGCCCGCTGAGCGGGGGCTGCATCGCCCGGCGCGACGGACTCACCGCTGCGCTACCCGGCGCGAAGCCTGCGAAAACCATACCGGTGCGCGAAACGGTGATGCTGGTGCTGCGCGATGCGCGCGGCCGCGTGCTGCTGGAGCGGCGCGGACCGCAAGGTGTGTGGTCCGGCCTGTGGAGCCTGCCCGAAGCCGGCGACCACGATGCCGCGTGGCGTCGCGCCCGCCAGCACGCGCACATCGACGACGCGCAATCGCTGGCGTCGTTCGTCCACGTGTTCAGCCACTACAAGCTGCGCATCGAGCCGCTGCTGTTCGACGGCGCGACAGCGCCGCGCGGCATCGCCGATAATCCCGACCTGCGCTGGTGCGGCGCTGGCGAACTGGCCGCACTGGGCCTGCCCGCCCCGGTGCGCAAGCTGTTGCAGCAACTCGAAGGATCCATCGCATGAGCCGCACCATCCACTGCGCCAAGCTCGATATCGATGCCGAGGGCCTCGACTTCGCGCCCTGGCCCGGGCCGCTGGGCCAGCGCATCTACGCCGAAATCTCCAAGCCCGCGTGGCAGCAATGGCTGGCCCACCAGACCATGCTGATCAACGAATACCGGCTCAATCCGCTCGACCCGAAGGCGCGCAAATACCTCGCCGAGCAGATGGAGAAATTCCTGTTCGGCGGCGACGTCGACCAGGCCTCCGGCTTCACCCCGCCCGCCCCGGAGTCTTGACGGCAAGCCGTGCATTGGGTCTAATGCACGGCTCCACGCCACGCCAACGGGCATCACGCCCGACCATGCTGGCGCGGCGCATGGCCGGGTAGCTCAGTTGGTAGAGCAGGGGATTGAAAATCCCCGTGTCGGCGGTTCGATTCCGTCCCCGGCCACCATCGAATACAAGACACGAAGGGTGGCGACCCGCATGGTCGCCGCCCTTTTTGCTGTGCGCAGGCTGGAACGCGCGCGACAGGCCCACAACGAACGATCTTCGCTGAAGCGTGACGGCAAGCACGGTTGCCTGTTTCGTTTTGCAGTTGCCTATTTTCGCGGATGCTAGATTTTCGGCCGGGCAAGCATTGCCCACACCACACACAAGGGGAACATCATGCGCTTGTTGACTCGTGCAATTTTCGCTGCATCGATCGCCGTCGCCACCGGTACCGCCCTGGCGGCCACGCCTGCCACCGGCCTTGGCCAGTCATGGCCGAATGCCAGCGACGTCAGCACCAACCCGAACTTCCACGTGTACGTGTTCGCCATGGGCGGCGTCCAGTACATCCAGGTCAACGATCTGAATGGCAACGTGCTCGGCAGCGTCGGCACCGCAGGCGGCCAGTTCATCACACTGCCGATCGGCCGTTTCGCCCAGCAAGTCGTCACGCCCAGCCAGCCGGCCAGCGCATCCACGACCGCCGCCGCGGCCGCGACGCCCGCCACGGTCTACGCCGACGGCACCACGACGGTAACGGCCACACCACTGAACGATGGCACCGTGCGCCTCAACGCCATGGCCGCCGCGCAGCCTTGCACGGACCCGATCGACTGCAACATGAAGGGCATTACCGGCCCGTGATGTCTGCAACCACCCCTGCGTCAGAGGTGGGGGTGGTTCGGTTCCTGGAACGAAACGATCAACCGCTTGCCATCGCCGATGGCGCGCTCGCGCACTCGGCCATCGAAGGTGGCCGCACGATCTTCGATGGCCTTGCGCCCCAGCCCCGTGGCACTGATGCGCAGGCGTTGCCGCAAGGTCATCCAGTCCACGTGCGATGGCTGCGCCGTGTTCCAGCGGACATCGATCATCACGACCGCCCATGTCCGGCCGCGGGTTCCGCAGCGGACCTTTACCAGGACATCCGACGGCTCATGCGTCAGGCAGGCCTCCAGGATGGCCTCGCACACCACGCGGTAGACAGCCAGGTTCATGTTCGGCGGCAGCACGCTGACCGCCCCGCGCAGGTCGCACCAGTACTTGATGCCGGCCACGTGCAGGGTCCGGGCCAGTGAGCCATGGACCAGCGCTCCGGGCAGGCCGTTCTCACGCAGCATGGAGGGATTCAGGCTGTCGGTCAGCAGGAAAAGCTGCTCTTGGGCGCTCTCGACGCGCCGGCGGTAAACCGTGTCGTTTGTCGCCAGCTGCGGCTGGTGCTGTTCCTCGCGAAGCATCAGCTTGAAGGCGCCCTGGGTCAGGTTGCGCAACTGGTCCAGGGCTTGCGCGGTGACTCGCAGCTGGGCCTCCCCCAAGGCGACGTTGCGATGCGCCAAGGCCATGGCCATGCGCGAATCGAAACGCTCCCGCTCCACCCGCTCCGTCAGCGCCGCCATGCGGGCACCCACCAGCAGCATGGTCGAAATGGCCATGGCCACCAGGGTCTCGGCCTGCATGGTGACGGGATCATTGGTGGCGGGCATCAGCGTCACGATGCCCAGGCTGGCCAGAGTGCCGGCCACCGCCGCCCCCTGCCAGCCGTAGCGGAAGGCCATGAAGATGACCGGCATGAACATCGCCATCTGCGCCACGACGCGGGCCTCGGGATTGTGCATACCCAGCCAGACCAGGAAGGCGACAAGCGGAAGCACCCCCAGCGCGCCCTCCGCCAGGAAACGGCTTTCCGGCAAGACACGGAGCCAGCGTCGCCAACGAAGATCCGCCGCCACGAAGCTCTGATAGGCCACCAACGTGATCGGCGCCACCGTCAGCACGCCCATGAAATTGCCCAGCACCATGCGCGCCGTCGCCGCGCCGTAGTGGATGACGTAGCCGGCCGGTAGCGGTGTGATTTGCAGCTGCGCCAGGGTCTCGGCCGTCGCGATCACGGCAACGACCAGCGCACCCAGCACGAAGACCGGCATGTTGACCGTCCCCCGGCTCGGGAACAGCCGCAGACGCTCGCGGAGCCACCACACCACGGGGGCCTCGTAAGCGAGCGAGGGGATCGTGTTGACCGCAGCCCAGAGCAGGCCGTACTGATCGAGGCAGCTGTAGCTCACATAAGCTAGCCAGACCGTATCGCCGATGAAGATCGCCAGCCAGTAGCGGTACGGCACCAGCATCAACACCACGAGGTGAAAACCGGTCAGGAGAAACCAGTGCTGGATGGACACCGCGCGGAACAGCAACAGCGCAGCCAGGTAGACACCGCCTACCAAGGCTTGCCGCCGCAGGGTCCCCACCCATGAACCATCGCGCATTGCGTTCCCCTGACTCGATCCTTGACCCTGACCTCTGAAAGACCAGATCGCACCCTTTACATCGTGTCTCTGCGCTGAGCCGTCGCCTCGTAGCGCTAGCCGGGAAAGCATAGAACCGGATCGCGAGTCATGCCAGCCCGGAACGGACCCGGGTCAGTAGCGTCAACACAAGCTAAGCAAAAGCAGTGCCATTCGGTCGCCTACCCCTGCGGGCCCACTGCCGCGAAGCGGCAAGCACGCAACCACGGAGGCTCGCCTCACGGAACGGTTCAAACCGCGGCAAGGCATACAAGTCGGTCGGCCACCCCTTGCCCGACGGTCAGCGACGCAATTCCGCCACACTGGCCGCCGGGCGACCAGCGATTGTCACCCCACTGCCACCGGCGGATCAC
The DNA here is from genome assembly GCF_044904705.1 of Dyella agri. Classification (NCBI taxonomy): domain Bacteria; kingdom Pseudomonadati; phylum Pseudomonadota; class Gammaproteobacteria; order Lysobacterales; family Rhodanobacteraceae; genus Dyella; species Dyella agri. Next base: position 195,747 of record NZ_JADIKL010000002.1, on the reverse strand, counting down.
CGGCGAGCCATGCACGCGATCCAGACTGCACGTCTCGTCTCTCGAGGATCGTGGTCATGCCGGCGCAGTACGTAGCCCCCTCGAAGTTCGGCCTGTTCCGCATCGTGCGGCACGGGCGCCGCTGGCGCAGCCTGTTGGGGGATTGCGAGCTGGCGCGGCACGACGACGTGGCGGCGGCGCTGGCATACCTGCATACGAGCTGCCCACGCGCACGCCTGCCGGTGGTACTGGAGCACTGGCGCTATCTGGCGGAACCGCCGGCGCGGCTGGCGCAGGCCAGCATCAATGACGAGGACTGGCTGCTGGTCGGCTGAACTGCTCAGGCGGCGGTGGCTGGCGCCGCTTCCGCCACATCCGCGAACAAGTTGTCGAGCATGCCGCGCGCCATCTCGCGCTCGCCCGACACCACACAGGTCGGCCCCTTGTTCGCGCAGGTGCGCAACGGCAGCGCCGGAGCCGGCGCGGGCATAGATCGACAGCCGCGGATTGAGCCGGCGCGCCACGCGCACGATCTCGCCGGCCTCGAACGCATCCGGCGCGGTCACCAGCAAGGCCTTGGCGGCGCCGAGATTGGCGGCGGCCAGCGCCTCGTCGCGCGCGGCGTGGCCAGACACCACGCGGATGCCCTGGGCGCGCAATTCCTTGACGCGCTCTGGCTCCATCTCCATCACCAGCAAGCTGCTGCCGTGATGCAACAGTTCGTCGCACAGCAAGCGCCCCATCCGGCCATAGCCCACCACCACGACGTGGCCGGCAAGGTCGCCGGCCTGTTCCGGCGCGGGCTCGTCGGGCGGTGCGATCGCGGCGGCCTGCGCCGCCTCGCGTGCGTCCAGCCATGGTTTGGCGCGATCGAACAACTTGAACAGCAGCGGATTGACCAGGATCGATACGATCGCCGCGGCCAGCAGCACGTCCTGCGCTTCCTTCGACACCATCTGCTGGGCCACGCCTACGCCGATCAGGATGAAGGAGAACTCGCCGATCTGCGCCAGGCTCACCGCGATGGTGAGCGCGGTGCGCAGCGGCCGCCGCGACGCCAGCACGATGAGCAGCGCTGCCAGCGACTTGCCGAGCACGATGATCGCCAGCGCTGCCAGTACGACCAGCGGTTCGGTGAGCACCACGCGGAAGTTGAACAGCATGCCGATGGAAACGAAGAACAGCACTGCGAACGCGTCGCGCAACGGCAGGGTTTCCTCGGCCGCGTCGTGGGCCAGCTTCGACTCGCCCATCATCATGCCGGCAAAGAACGCGCCCAGCTCGAAGGACACGCCGAACAGCCCGGCAACCCCGAACGCCACGCCCAGCGCGATCGCCAGCACCGCGAGGCGGAACAGTTCGCGCGAACCGCTGATCGCCACGCGCGCGAGGATCCATGGAATCAGCCGCTTGCCGACCACCAGCATCAGCGCCACGAACAGCGCCACCTTGCCGATCGCCAGGCCCACGGTGCCTGCCAGCGCACCGAGCGAGACACCCTGCCCCGTGGCCAGCGCTCCGCCCACCGCGGGCAACAGCACCAGCGCCAACACCATCGCCAGATCCTCGACGATCAGCCAGCCCACTGCGATGCGGCCGCGCTCGGTCTCCATCAGCCGGCGCTCCTCCATCGCGCGCAGCAGCACCACGGTGCTCGCCACCGAGAGCGCAAGGCCGAACACGAAGCCCTGCGCGAACGGCCAGCCCATCGCCCAGCCCAGCAACAGACCCAGCACAGTGGCGACCGCCATCTGCCCCAGCGCGCCGGGGATCGCGATGGATTTCACCGACAGCAGGTCTTTCAACGAGAAATGCAGGCCCACGCCGAACATCAGCAGCACTACGCCGACCTCGGCCAGCTCGTGCGCGATGTGGCCGTCCGCCACGTAGCCCGGCGTGAACGGCCCCACCACCACGCCAGCCAGCAGGTAACCCGCCAGCGCAGGCAGCTTCAGCCGATGTGCCAGCGCCGCGAACACGAAGGCCAGCACGATGCCGCTGACGAGGGTGGCGATGAGCGGGGCTTCGTGCATGGGCGATCCTCGGCGGGTGGGCTTTCCGTGTGCGGTGCGGCTCCCCTTGTAAGAGCATCCGGCGACAGGCACAAGCGCGTCGCCGCGGCGGCTCACTCCGCCGCGTTGATCACCGCGAGGAAATCGCGTCCGTAGCGCTTGAGCTTGGCCTCGCCCACGCCGCTGACCTGGGCCAGCTCGTCTTCGTTCGCGGGCATCGCGCGCAGCATGGCCAGCAACGTGGCGTCATGGAACACCACGTAGGGCGGCACGCCTTGCTGACGCGCCAGCTGCGTGCGCAGCGCGCGCAAGGCGTCCCACAGCGGCTGCTCGTAGGCCTCGATGCCGAGGTTGGCGCCGGTGACCAGCTGGCTGTCGCGGCGGCGGCGCGCGGAGCGCACCGGCTTGGCATCCTCGCGCAAACGCACCGCCTGCTTGCCGAGCAACACGTCGCGACTGGCCACGGTGAGCCGCAAAATGCCGTAACCCTCTGCATCGGTAGCCAACAGGCCAGCAGCGAGCAGCTGGCGGAACACCGAGCGCCAGCCTTTTTCGTCCATGTCGGCGCCGATGCCGAAGGTGCTGAGCTTGTCGTGATCGAGCTGGCCCATGCGCTCGTTGTCCACGCCGCGCAAGATGTCGATCACGTGGCCGGCGCCGAAACGCTGCCCGCTGCGGTACACCGCCGACAAGGCCTTCTGCGCGGGCACGGTGGCGTCCCACGTCTTCGGCGGCTCCACGCAGTTGTCGCAGCCGCCGCAGGGACCGTGGTAGTCCTCGCCGAACGCGCCCAGCAGCAGCTCGCGGCGGCAGCGGGTGGCTTCGGCGTAGGCCAGCAGCGACTCCAGCTTCTGCCGTTCGATACGCTTGCGCTCGTCCGCCGATTCGGACTGCGCGATCATCTGGCTCATCGTCACCACGTCGGCGAGGCCGTAGATCATCCACGCCTCGGCGGGCAGGCCATCGCGGCCGCCGCGACCGGTCTCCTGGTAATAGCCCTCCATGCTGCGCGGCAGGTCCAGGTGCGCCACGAAGCGCACGTCGGGCTTGTCGATGCCCATGCCAAAGGCAACGGTAGCCACCATCACCACGCCGTCTTCGCGCAAGAAACGTTGCTGATTCTTCGCGCGCGTGGCGGCATCGAGGCCGGCATGGTACGGCAGGGCTTCGATGCCCGCCTCGGCCAGCCATGCGGCGGTGTCGTCCACCTTCTTGCGGCTGAGCGCGTAGACGATGCCGGCCTCGCCGCGGTGGCCGTCGAGGAACTGCATCAACTGCGTGCGCGGGTTGTGCTTCAGCATCACGCGATAACCGATGTTCGGCCGGTCGAAGCTGGAAACGAACTGGCGTGCCTCCGTCAGCGCCAGGCGCTCCACGATCTCCTCGCGCGTGCGCGGGTCGGCGGTGGCGGTGAGCGCGATGCGCGGCACCTGCGGAAAACGCTCGTGCAACACGGTGAGTTCGCGGTACTCGGGGCGGAAGTCGTGGCCCCACTGCGATACGCAATGCGCCTCGTCGATCGCGAACAGTGCCACCTCGGTCTGTTCCAGCAGCCCGAGGAACCGCCCGGTCAGCAGCCGCTCCGGCGCCACGTAGAGCAGGTTCAGCTCGCCCGCCAGCAACTGCCGCTCCACCTCGCGCTGCGCCTGCGCATCGAGGCTGGAGTTGAGATAGGCCGCCGCCACGCCGGCGGCACGCAGCGCATCCACCTGGTCCTGCATCAACGCGATCAGCGGGGACACCACGATGCCGGTGCCCTGCCTGAGCAGCGCCGGAATCTGGTAGCACAGCGACTTGCCGCCGCCGGTGGGCATCAGCACCAGCGCATCGCCGCCCTCGGCCAGGTGCTCGACCACGGCCTGCTGCTGGCCGCGGAAACTGGGGTAGCCGAAAACGCTGTGGAGGATGTCTAGCGCGCTGGAAATCATTGCGCGCATGCTAGCAAACCGGCGTCGCAGACCGGATGGCGCGAAGACACCTGAACCGCGTCAGGCTTTGCCGAAGAAATCGCGGAACGCGCGCACCACCCGCTCGACACCTTCGTCATCCACGTCCAGGTGCGTCACCAACCGCAACGTGGGCAGGTAGCCGATGCTGATGCGGATGCCTACCGCGCGCAGATGCGCGTCCAGCGCCTGCAAGCGCGCGGTCGGCACGTCGACGAATACCATGTTGGTGTGCTGCCCGAGCAGATCGACACCGGCGATCTCGCGCAGGCAACCGGCGAGGTAGGCCGCGCGGCGATGGTCGTCGGCCAGCCGCGCCACATGATGGTCCAGCGCATGCATGCCCGCGGCGGCAAGCATGCCGGCCTGGCGCCAGCCGCCGCCGGCGACCTTGCGCCAGCGCCGCGCCTTTTCGATCAAGGGCGCGGAGCCCACCAGCACCGATCCCACCGGCGCTCCCAGGCCCTTGGACAGGCAGATCGACACGCTGTCGAAGTGCTGGGCAATGGCGCGTGCGCCGACGCCACTTGCCACGGCCGCGTTGTATAGGCGCGCGCCGTCCAGATGCAGGGCCAGGCCGCGCTCGCGGGCGAAATCGTGCGCGGCGCCCAGGTAATCCAGCGGCAGTACGCGGCCGTGCCAGGTGTTCTCCAGCGCCAGCAGGCGCGTGCGTGCGAAGTGCGGATCGACCGGCTTGATCGCCGCGGCGATGCGCGCAAGCGGCAGCGTGCCGTCGTCGGCCTGCACGATGGGCTGCGGTTGGATCGAGCCCAGCACCGCCGCGCCGCCGCCCTCGAACTTGTAGGTGTGCGCATCGGCGCCGACCAGGTATTCGTCGCCACGCTCGCAATGGCTCATCAACGCCAGCAGGTTGCTCTGCGTACCGCTGGGCACGAACAGCGCGTCCTCGAAACCCAGATCTCCGGCCAGCCGCTGCTGCAGCGCGTTGACGGTGGGGTCCTCGCCGTAGACGTCGTCGCCCACCTCGGCATCCAGCATGGCGGCGCGCATCGCCGGCGTGGGCCTGGTCACGGTGTCGCTGCGCAGGTCGACCAGGTTCATTGCTTCTCCCGCCTCACGCGTGCTTGCGGAAATACAGCCAGGCCACCAGCGCCAGCAAGGTCGCCGGCAGCAGGTTGGCGAGCAGCGGCGGCAAGCCGTAAACGGTACCGAAATTCACCATCGCCTTCTGCAGGAAGTACCAGGTGATCGCCAGCAGCATGCCGATGAAGATGCGTTTGCCGAGGCCGCCGGAGCGCATCGTGCCAAAAGCGAACGGCATCGCGCACAACACCAGCACCAGCACGTTGAGCGCATACAGTGCGCGGGTCCAGAACGCCACGGCGTAGACGCCTGGGCGTTCGCCGTTGCTTTCCAGGTAACGCATGTTGCGGCGCAGGTCGCGCATCGACAGGTATTGCGGCTGGATCACCGATTGCGCCAGCACCTGCGGGTTGAGGCTGGACTCCCACTGCTCGCTGGCCGCGGCACTGCTGTGCACGCCGGTATCGTCCAGCGTGGTGCTGCGCACGTCGTGCAGCACCCATTCGCGGCCGTCGTGGTCGGCGGTCTTGGCCCAGTCGAAGCGGCTGAGCTGGCCGTCCTTGGTAAGCGTGTACACACGCACGTCGGCGAGCGCCACCGTGTCGTGGTCGCCGCCGTGGCGCACCACGGTGCCGCCACGCGCATTGATGATGCGGTCGCCGTCGCGGGCCCACAGGCCGCTGCCGGTGCTGCCGATGTTGTTGGATTTCAGGCGCAGCTGCATGGCCTGGCCGAGCTGATCGCCCCACGGCGCGGCGGTCTCGCCGAGGATCACCACGCCCAGGATCAGCACCGCGATCACGCCGGTGGCCGAGGCAGCGATGCGCAGCCGCGACATGCCTGAGGCGCGCAGCGCGGTGAGCTCGCCGGTGGCGGCCAGGCCGCCCAGGCCCAGCAGGCCGCCGATCAGCGCCGCGTTGCCGAACATCTCGTAGGCGCGGCGCGGCGTGGTCACCAGCACGTACACCGTGGCGTCGGTCAGCGTGAAGCCGTTCTTGCCGATGTTGCCGAGCTGGCGCAGGAACTGCGTCACCGCATCGAAGCCGGTGAGTACCAGCCACACGCCGATCAGCGCGCCGAGCACGCTGAGCGCCACCAGCCGGTCGACGCGCTTGATCGAGAGCCTGCTCATGCGGACAGCGCCTTGTCGTTGCCGGGCTTGCGCGGCGAGTACTGCTTCCACCACAGCCAGCCAGCGATCGACAACATCACCAGGTGCAGCAACCACAGCGCCGTCTGGTGATGCCAATGCCCCTTGCCGATCTGTGCGCGACCCAGCGCCAGCAGCAAGTAGTAGAGATAGAAGCTCGCCATCGCCAGCATCAGGCGTCCGTAACGGGCTTCGCGCGGACTCTGCCGCGACAGCGGCAGGGCCAGCATCAGCATCACCAGGGTCAGCGCCGGCGCGTTGGTGCGCCAAGCCAGTTCGGAACGCGCATCCGGCGTTTCGGTGCGCAGCAGCTGCAGCGTGGTCATGCTCTCGGCCGGATCCTCCTCATCGTTGCTGGTCACGCTGGAGAGCGAGGAGTCGTTGCGCTGGTACTGCATGCGCCGCCAGTTGTCCGCACCCAGCGGGATGTCGTACTGCCAGCCATCGTGGAAGGAGATGAAGCGGTTGGAGCCGTTGCTCTCCTGGTAGAGCTCGCCACTGCCGGCGGTGACCAGTTTGATGTGCTGCTGGCCGTCCCTGCCGGCGCGCTGGGTGGAGACAAAGCTGCGGCCCAGTCGGGTGCCGTCCTGGCTCAATGCGTCGGTGAAAATGATGCCGCCCTTGCCCGGCAGCTCGGTGAAGCGGCCGGCATCGAGGCCGGCGGCGATCACCGAGCGGTTCGCGGCCGCCACCAAGGTGTTGCTGGTGGCCGATGCCCACGGCCCCAGCCACAACGAAACCAGCGCGGTGAGCAGCACCAGTATCACGGCGAGGATGGACGTCGGCCGCATCAAGCCCCGCGGCCCCATGCCCGAGGACAGCAGCACGTGCATCTCGCTCTCGCGGTACATCCGGCCCAGCGCCATCAGCACGCCGACCATGCTGGCCAGCGGCAGCATGTTGGTGAGCCCTCCCAGTGTGCGCAGACCCAGCACCTGGAACATCACGCTGGCGGGAAAGCTGCCCTTGGCCACCTGCTGCAGCACGGTGGCAAACGCCGTGCCCGCGACGATCACCATCAGCACCACCACGGTGGCAACCACGGTTTGCGCCAGCTCGCGCAGGAAATAGCGGTCGAGAATGCTCAGCATGCGATAAACTTGTGGGCTTCCGTCAACGCCGACCCGGCCGGCCGGCGAACCGCCAGTCTAGCCGGTTCGCCGCTCGCCGCGCCCATGCAGGAACACTCGATGACCCTCCAGTTCAGCCTCGCCACCGCCGCTCCCGAAGCCGCCGACACCGCCTGCGTGCTGGTGGGCGTCTACGAACAGGGCGTGCTGACCAGCGCTGCCGCCCGCGTGGACGGCGCCATCGGCGGCGCGATCAAGCGCCAGGTAGAGAGCGGCGACATCAGCGGCAAGGCCGGCAGCACCACGCTGATCTACGCACCGGCCGGCATCGCCGCCAGGCGCGTGCTGGTGGTGGGCCTGGGCACGCAGAAAGGCTTCGACGCCGCCCGCTACCAGAAGGTGGCCATCGAGGCCGCACGCGCGCTGGGCAAGCTGCCGCTCACCGAGGCAGTGTCGTACCTCGCCGAGGTGGACGTCCCCGGCCATGATGCCGCCTGGCGCGTGCGCGTCGCGGCGCTGGCCGCCGACCACACCGCCTACCGCTACACCGCCACCTTCAAGCCGCGCGAAAAGAGCGCGCAGCCGGAGCTGGCCGCGCTGGCCTTCGCTGCCGGCGCCGAAGCGGAAGCAGGCCTGGCGCAGGCACGCGGCATCGCCGAGGGCGTGCGCTTCGCCCGCGAGCTGGCCAACCTGCCGCCGAACATCTGCACGCCTGCGTACATCGCCGGTCAGGCCGAGGCCTTCGCCGCGGCGCACGAGCAGGTCGACTGCAGCGTGCTCGACCACGTCGAGATGGAAAAGCTGGGCTTCGGCTCGCTGCTGGCGGTGGGCCGCGGCTCGGCGAACAAGCCGAAGCTGGTCGTGCTGCAGTACCACGGCGGCACCGAGGGCACGGCGCCCTACGCGTTCATCGGCAAGGGCATCACCTTCGATACCGGCGGCATCAGCCTCAAGCCCGGCCCCGGCATGGAGGAGATGAAGTTCGATATGGGCGGCGCAGCCGGCGTGCTCGGCGCCTTCATCGCCGCGGTGGCGATGGGCCTCAAGCTCAACCTGGTCTGCGTGGTGCCTGCGGCGGAGAACATGCCCGATGGCGACAGTTACCGCCCCGGCGACGTGCTCACCAGCCTGTCCGGCCAGACCATCGAAGTGCTCAATACCGACGCCGAAGGCCGCCTGATCCTGTGCGACGCGCTGACCTACACCGCGCGCACCTTCCAGCCATCGGCGATGATCGACGCCGCCACCCTCACCGGTGCCTGCGTGATCGCGCTCGGCAAGCACGCCAGCGGTCTGTTCAGCAAGCACGACGACCTCGCCGCCGAGCTGCTCGCCGCAGGCGAACACACCTTGGACCGCGCCTGGCGCATGCCGCTGTGGGATGACTACCAGGTGCAGCTCGACTCCGGCTTCGCCGACGTCGCCAACATCGGCGGCAAGAGTGCCGGCGCGATCACCGCCGCCTGCTTCCTGTCGCGTTTCACCGAAGGCCTGCGCTGGGCCCACCTCGACATCGCCGGCACCGCATGGGATGAAGGCCGCAAGGGCCTGGCCACCGGCCGCCCGGTGGCGCTGCTGGCGCAGTGGCTGATCGAGCGGGGCGAAAAGTGAGCGAAGCGAAGTGAAGCACTAGAGGCGATGGTTTGAGGCATCATGCCCATCGCCCCTCCTTCGCTCCTCTCCACTCATCCCTGCCCTATGCGCGCCGACTTCTACCTGATCGACAAGCCACGCTTCCGCGAGCAGCCGCTGCTGCTGGTATGCGAGCTGACGAAGCGGGCGTTTGCGTCGCAACAGCCGACCCTGATCCTCGCCCGCGACCACGCCCAGGCCGAGGAACTCGACGAATTGCTGTGGGCATTCGACGAGGATGCATTCATCCCGCACCAGCTCGCCGGCGATGACGACGATGCCGACACTGCAGTGCTGATCGTGCCGCCCGGCATCGACACGCCCGACCGGCCGCTGGTGATCAACCTTCGCGAGAACTGCCACGACGGACGCTGCGAGCGCGTACTGGAAGTGGTGGCTGCCGACCCGGCCGAGCGCGATGGCTCGCGCCTGCGCTGGCGCGAATACCAACGGCGCGGTTTCGAGCTGCACAAGAACGACATGTGACGCCCGCCGCGGCGCTCAGCTGACCGCGGCCTCCGCACGCTCGCCCGCCCCGCGCAACACACGCGCCAGCATCGCCGCCAGTTGCTCGCCGCTGAGCGGCTTGCGCAGGAAACCGTCCATGCCGGCCTCGCGCGCATGTGCCTCGTCCGCTTCGCCCGAGCGCGCCGTCACCGCCACGATCGGCAGATGCCTCCCCGTCTCGCGCTGGCGGATCAGCCGCGCCACCTGGAAACCGTCCACACCGGGCAGGTCGAGGTCGAGCAGTACCGCGTCGTAGCGGTTCCGGTCCAGCTCGGCCAGCGCCAGCAGGCCGTTCGCCACGTGACAGGCCGCATGGCCCTGCTGCTGCAGCAGGCCCGTGATGACGGCCGCGACGATGGGGTCATCCTCCACCAGCAGCAAGCGCAGGTGGCGTTCGCCGGTTTCCGCAGGCGCCGCCTGTTCGTCCGGCGCGGCAGCTACCTCGATCAAGGGCAGCCGCACCAGGAAGGTGCTGCCGTGGCCCAGCCGCGACTGCAGCTCGATGCTGCCGCCCATCATCTCCACCAGTTCGCGGCAGATCGCCAGACCCAGGCCGCTACCAGCGCGGCGCTGCGGACTCTCCTCCTGCTCGAAACGCTGGAACAGCCGGGCCTGGCTGCCTTCGGGAATGCCCGGACCCGTGTCGCTGACGCTGAATAGCAGGCTGTCACCGCTGAGTGTGGCGCGCAGCGTGACACTGCCGTGCTCGGTGAACTTCAAGGCGTTGTTGGCGAGATTCAGCAGCACCTGCTTGATGCGCACCGCGTCGCCCACCGCCTGTGCCGGCAGGTTGTCGGCCATCTCCACCACAAAGCGCAGGCCCTTGCTCCACGCCAGGCCCTGCTCCAGTTGCGCCACGTCCTCGACCAGTTGGCGCGGATCGAACGGAGCCGGCTCCAGCTCCAGCCGGCCAGCGTCGATGCGCACCAAGTCCAGCGCATCGTTGAGCAACTTCATCAGCATGCCGCCGGAGCGCTGCATGGCCTTGGTGTAGTCCTGCTGCCGCGCGTCGAGCGGCGTATTCAGGAGCAGCTCGGCCATGCCCATCACGCCGGTCATCGGCGTGCGGATCTCGTGGCTGAGCGTGGCAAGGAATTGTGTCTTCGCCGCGCTGGCCTGCTCGGCCAGCGCGCGCCGCTGCTCGATCAGTTCGATGCGATGGCGCTGCGCCAGCCGCCGCCGCCACGCCCACATGATCCAGCTCACCGTCGCCACCACGGCCAGCACGTACAGCAGCCATGCCCACCAGCGCTGCCATGGCGGCGCCTGTACGTGGATGTGCAACGGCGCCGCCAGCTGGCCCCACTCCCCGCCGGCACCGGCCGCCTCGGCGTGCAAGGTGTAGTCGCCGGCGCGCAGCCCCACGAATTCGCGATCGCCACGGTTGTCCGTGTCGACCCAGCCGTCGTCCATGCCGTCCATCCGGAAGCGATAGCGATTCGCCAGCGGATTGATATAGGAAAGCGCACGTACACTGACGCGCAGATCGCGATCGTCCCAGGCCAGCGTGATGTCTTGCTGACTGGTCGGCAGCGCATGCACGCCCCGACTGCCATGCACGTCGATGCCGACGACGGCGAGCAGGGGCGCCATGGCCCGATCGCGATGCTGCAGCGGATTGAAGCCGATCACGCCGCCCTGCGTGGGCGCGTAGAGCGGACTGTCTGGTGCGGTCCGCACGGCGCCATTGATGAACTCGCTGTTGATCAGTCCGTCTTGCACGCCGTAGTGCTTGAACTTGCCGGTGGCCGGATCGAAGCTCCACAAGCCGGTCTGGCCGAAGATCCACAAGCGCCCCGTGCGATCCTCGTCCATGCCCAGCACTACCGGGCTTTTCCATCCTTGCGCTGCCCCCACCAGGCGGTCGCGGACGGCGCTGCCATTCTGCCAGTGGTAATGCTCTAGCCCGTCGTTGCGCAGCATCCAGAACGTCGAACCGATCGGAGTGAAGGCGAGGATGTCTTCGCCACGCGGCACGCCGGGCGCGAATTCCATCCGCCGGATGGACGGATTCCAGCGCATCAATCCTTCGTGGTTCGCGTACCAGAGCACGCCGCCCTCCATGTCCAGGCCCGACGGCCGCACATCGACGTCCTTCGCATCGGCCGGCATCGGCACCGGGGTGGCCTGCAGCGTCTGGGTATCGATCCGGACCACGCCATCCTTCGTCACGGTCACGTAGATCGCGCCGTCCTCCCCTTTCACCAGGATCTCGGGCCGGGTGAACTGTTTGTGGTCTCCGTCGACGATGGTGTCCTTGCCGTCCTGGTAGCGGTGCAGCGCGCCGCGCACTGTGAACCACAGGCTGTCCCCGGCCTCGGCCATCGAGATCACTTCGGTCTTCAGATCGTCGAGCGCGTGCTCGACTTTGCCGGTGGCCGGGTCCAGCTTGTCGAGCTTGCCGCGCTCGCCGACCCACAGCTTGCCGTCGGCGCTGGGCGCCACCACCGAGGCCAGCGTGTCGCGCAGGCTGTTGGGGTCGTCCGGAATGTGCGTGTAGCGCGAAAACCCTTCCCAGCCCGGCGCCAGGTACGCGATGCCACCGTCGTAGAAGGTGAACCAGAGTCCCCCTTCGCGATCGGCGACGACGCGCCAGGTCCATTCGCCGGGCAGGCCACCCAGCACCAGCGGCTGGCTGTGGAATCGATGGATGCCGGTGTGCGGATCGACCATGACCACGCCATGCAGCGTGGCGACCCACAGGCGACCGGAGCGGTCGCGGGCGCTGTCGAAGGCGTACTCCGGCGCCAACTGTGCGGCGTCGAACATCGGCCGCGCCACGCCATCGCCGTCGACGTGCAGCAAGCCGAGCCGCGTGCCGATGCGCAGATCCTTGCCGCTGCCGTTGATGCGCCAGATCTGGTCGGGCTTGTCCTCGCCGTGCACCACCTGGACCTGCCGGATGCTGCCGTCCGGAAGCCGCTTCAACAGCAGGCCGGACCAGGTACCGATCCACAACGTGCCGTCGGTGTCGACCTTCAGCGCGCCGACCATCAAGTCCCGGTTGCTGCCGGTGCCGCCGCCGATGGCCTTCAGATAAGCCACGTGCTCCAGCCTGGCGCCATCCTGCGACAAGTGTTCGAGGCCGTTCCGCGTGCCTACCCACAGGCTGCCGTCGCTGTCCTGCGCCAGCGAGGACACCACGTCGCTGGAGAGGCTCGCCGGATTTTTGGGATCGTGCTGCCAGTGCTCGAAGCGGCCCGTGGCCGGGTCGAGCCGGTCCAGCCCGGCGTCGCCGGTGCCGATCCACAACTTGCCGTCCGTCGCGCATACCAGCTGGGTGATGTCGTTGGACGACAGCGCATTCGCCTCGTCCGGCACGTGCGCGTAGGTCTTGAATTCCACGCCGTCGTAGCGCACCAGGCCGCCGGAACCGCCGAACCACATGAACCCGCGCTGGTCCTGCACCACCGCATTGATGGCCGAGCTGGGCAAGCCATCGCTCATGTCGAAGTGCTTGAACTGCGGCGTGGGCAGCAAGCCGGTGGCCGGCGCGGGTGCCGTGGCTGCGACGCCTGCCTGGCCCGCACCAGCGGTGCCCGGCACCGGCGCGGCGACAGACAAAACGGCTCCCAACACGAGCGATGCAAACATTGGCTTATTCCCCTGCCCTCGCCGCATCATGCCAAAACTGTGCTACCTGCGCGACTTCGCCGCCGGCACGACAGGCCGCATCGATCCCCGACGCGAACGCTGCGTTCCGGTGCCGCCGCTGGCGCGGGGAACGGTGTTCGTCCAGACTTCGCCGCATGTCCCGGGCACACCCCACACGCTGGTTATTGCTGTTGCTGGCCGCGCCGGCCATGGCTGCGTTCGCCGGCACGCACGACTATCGCTACGACACCGTGCACAGCCAGATCGTCTTCAGCATCGACCACAACGGCTATTCGCGACCGTTCGGGCGGCTGCACATCGCGCGTGGCTGGCTGCGCCTGGATCCGGACGACTGGAGCCACGCCAGCACGGAGCTCGACGTCGACCTGGCCGGCGTGGACATGGGCGACGCCGGCTGGAACAAGGCCGTCTGCGGGCATGCCTTGCTGGACTGCGCGCAGAACCGCGAGGCGCATTTCGCCAGCCGTTCGGTCGAGCGCACCGACGCCAGCCACGGCGTGCTGCACGGCACGCTGACCTTGCATGGCGTCAGCCGTCCGCTCGATATCCCGTTCCGCCTCAACCGCGAAGCCCGCACGCTGTACGGCCTGCACACCGTCGCCGGCTTCTCGGCCACCGCCAGCCTCGACCGCACCGACTTCGGCATCACCGCGTTTTCCGACTCGATCGGCCATCACGTATCGGTGTGGATGGAACTCGAGGCAATCCGCGACGATCATTCTTCCACCGGCACCACCGCCACCAAGGACTCTCCATGAAGCTGCGCAGCGACGACCGCCATTGGGGCACGATCGCCAAGTCCTTCCACTGGATCGTGGCGCTGGCCATTCTCGGCAACGGCGTATTCGGCCTGTGCATGGACCTGGCCAGCAACCCGATGCAGAAGATCAACTGGCTGGCACTGCACAAGTCGATCGGCCTCACCGTGCTGGCGCTGATGCTGCTGCGCCTGGCCTGGCGCTGGCCCGACGGCCGTCCGCGCGAGGAACCAGCGCCGCGCTGGCAGCTGATCGCCGCGCGCGCCACGCATGCCATGCTGTACCTGCTCGCGCTGGCGCTGCCCCTGAGCGGCTGGTGGTACAACTCGGTGACCGGCAAGCCGCTGCAGTTCTTCAAGCTGTTCAACCTGCCGGGCATCGCGGCGAAAGACGATGCGCTGCGCCACTTCTCGCATGCGGTGCACGAATACCTGTTCTGGTTCCTGGTACTGGTACTGGTGGGACACGTGGGTGCCGCGCTCAAGCACCACGTGTTCGACGGTGACGATGTGCTGAGGCGCATGCTGCCGTTCGGCAAGCTGCGCAACGACAAGACGCAAGCAGGAGAACGTCCATGAAGAACATCCGATTCCTCGCCGCCGCGACACTGCTGGCGCTCGCCCTCCCCGGTGCCGTACTGGCCGCCGATTACGCCATGCAGCCCGCCAGCACGCTGGGCTTCACCGGCAGCTTCCAGGGCACCAGCTTCAGTGGCAGCTTCAAGCAATGGCATGCGGCAATCAGCTACGACCCCGCCCAGCTCGCGCAGTCGAAGTTCGACGTCGACGTGACCATGGCCAGCGTCGCGGTGAGCGACAAGGACCAGCAGGGCGCGCTGCCGGGCAAGGATTTCTTCAACGTCGCCCAATTCCCCGCGGCGCACTTCGTCACTACCGGCTTCCGCCAGGTCGGCGGCAAGGTCGTCGCCGACGGCAAACTCACCTTGCGCGGCGTCACCAAGCCGGTGAGCCTCGCCGTGGACTTCAAGCCGCAGGGGAAGAACGCCACGCTGGACGTGGACGGCACGCTCAAGCGGCTGGACTTCGGCGTGGGCGTAGGCGACTACGCCGACACCTCGGTGATCGGCGCCGACGTGAAGGTCCACGCGCATCTGCTGCTGACGGCGAAATGATCTGCCTGTAGGAGCGCATCCTGTGCACGAATGCTTTTGGCCTCGATCAAGCGCCAGGGCATTCGCGCACGGAGTGCGCTCCTACAAGGCGGCAGACAGGAAGGCGCGCACCGCCGCCGCGTCGAACGGCCAGTCCAGTTCGCGACCGTCGCGCGCATCGCGCAGCACCGGCACGCGCGTGCCGTAACGCTGCTCCAGTTCCACGCGGTCGTCCACCCACACGCTGTCGAATTCCGGCGCCTGCGCCTCGGCCAGCACCGCCAGCGCCATGTCGCACAGGTGGCAGTAGTCGCGCTGGTAGAGGACGAGATCGGGCATGCGCCTGCGGATGGGAAAGTGCCCGCGTAGAATACCGGCTTCCCTCACCTACTCGCAGCGCACCATGGCCGTCAGCGTATTCGACCTGTTCAAGATCGGCATCGGGCCGTCCTCCTCGCACACGGTGGGGCCGATGCGCGCCGCGGCGCGCTTCGCCGAGCGCTGGCTGGAGGAAAAGGGCGTACTGGATCGCGTGACGCGCGTGCGCGCCGAGCTGTACGGCTCGCTGGCGATGACCGGCCGCGGCCACGGCACCGACAAGGCGGTGCTACTGGGCTTCGAGGGCCAGCATCCCGACACGGTGGACCCCGACGCGATCCCCGGCATCCTCGAGCGCATCCGCGGCGGCGGTCGCATCCGCCTGCTCGGCAAGCGCGAGATCGCCTTCGACGAGAAGGCCGACCTGGTGTTCAACAAGCGCCAGAAGCTGCCGTTCCACACCAACGGCATGCGCTTCAGCGCCTACGACGCCGACGGCAACGAACTGGCCACGCGCGACTATTACTCGGTGGGCGGTGGCTTCGTGGTGAACCAAGACGAGGCGGCGGAAGACCGCATCGTCGCCGACACCACCGAGCAACCCTATCCGTTCTCCACCGGTGACCAGTTGCTGGCGCTGTGCGAAAAGCATCACCTCACCATCGCGCAACTGATGATGGCGAACGAAAGCGTATGGCGTCCCGAGGCCGAGACCCGCGCCGGCCTGCTGACGATCTGGAAGGCGATGCAGGACTGCGTCGCCCGCGGCCTGCGCTCGCCCGGTACATTGCCCGGCGGCCTGCATGTGGCGCGCCGCGCGCCGGCGATGGCCGAGGAGCTGCGCAACCAGCCTGAGGCCGCGTTGAGGGATCCGCTGACCATTCTCGACTGGGTCAACCTCTACGCGCTGGCGGTGAACGAGGAGAACGCCGCCGGTGGCCGCGTGGTCACCGCGCCCACCAACGGCGCCGCCGGCATCGTGCCTGCCGTGGGCCACTACTACCTGCGCTTCTGCCCCAAGGCCGACGAGAACGGCATCATCGACTACCTGCTCACCGCCGCGGCGATCGGCATCCTCTACAAGGAAAACGCCTCGATCTCCGGCGCCGAGGTGGGTTGCCAGGGCGAGGTCGGCGTGGCCTGCTCGATGGCCGCCGGCGGCCTCACCGCCGCGCTTGGCGGCAGCATCCACCAGGTGGAAAACGCTGCCGAAATCGGCATGGAGCACAACCTCGGTCTCACCTGCGACCCGATCGGCGGCCTGGTGCAGATTCCCTGCATCGAGCGCAACGCGATGGGTTCGGTGAAGGCGATCAACGCCAGCCGCATGGCGCTGAAGAGCGACGGCAAGCACCGGGTGAGCCTGGACAAGGTGATCAAGACCATGCGCGACACCGGCCGCGACATGAAGGACAAGTACAAGGAAACCAGCCGCGGCGGCCTTGCGGTGAACGTGATCGAGTGCTGACGACCACCCTCCCTGCGCTTGCAGGGAGGGTATTCCGCCCGGGTCCGGCCGCCCCAGGCCGCGCGCAAGCCGGGAAAATCGCGCCCGGAACATGCCGGCCTGCGGCCGGTGCGTGTACCTTTGGGTACGGCCGCATATGACCTTCGCGGGGTGACAGGTCCGGCCCAGTCTGCAACCATCGGTATCTTTTGGGGATGCGCGGCCCGCGCTTCAGGAGTTTCCATGTCTTCCAGCAGCTCGATCCGCCGCGACGTCGGCCCGTTCGCCCTGATGCTTACTGGCCTTGGCTCGATCATCGGTTCCGGCTGGCTGTTCGGCGCCTGGCGCGCGGCGGGCCTGGCGGGGCCGGGAGCCATCTGGGCGTGGGTGCTGGGCGCGGCGATCATCATGACGATCGCGCTGACCTACGCGGAACTCGGCTCGATGTTCCCCGAGTCCGGTGGCATGGTGCGCTACAGCCACTACTCGCATGGCTCATTGGTCGGCTTCATCGGCGCATGGGCCAACTGGATCGCCATCGTCTCGGTGATCCCGGTGGAAGCCGAGGCCTCGGTGCAATACATGGCCGGCTGGAAGTGGCAGTGGGCGCAAAACCTGTACATGCACGCACCAGGCGGCCACGGGGAATTGTCCGAGCCTGGCCTGTGGATTGCCGCAGCACTGGTGCTGGTCTACTTCCTGTTGAACTTCTGGAGCGTGAAGCTGTTCGCGCACTCCAACACCGCGATCACCGTGTTCAAGCTGATCGTGCCGGCCGCCACCGGCCTCGCACTGATTGCCAGCGGTTTCCATGGCGGGAATTTCTCGGTGGGCGTGCATGGTGACGCGCACGCCATCGATTTCGCCGCCGTGCTCACCGCCGTGGCAACCGCGGGCATCGTCTTCAGCTTCAATGGTTTCCAGAGTCCGGTGAACCTGGCCGGCGAAGCGCGCAACCCGGGCAAGAGCATCCCGGTCGCGATCGTCGGCTCCATCGCGCTGGCCACCGTCATCTACATCATTCTGCAGGTAGCCTATCTCGGCGCGGTGCCGCCCGACCTTCTCGCCAAGGCCGGCTGGCACGGCATCGACTTCAGTTCGCCGTTCGCGCAGCTGGCCGTCATCGTCAATCTCAATTGGCTGGCGATCCTGCTGTACGCCGATGCCTTCGTCAGCCCCAGCGGCACCGGCATGACCTACACCGCCACCACCGCGCGCATGCTGTACGGCATGGAGCGCAATGGCACGCTGCCCAGGATCTTCGGCAGCATCCATCCGAAGTGGGGCGTGCCGCGTCCGGCGATGTGGTTCAACCTGGCCGTGTCCTATCTCTTCCTGTTCAAGTTCCGCGGCTGGGGCACGTTGGCGGCGGTGATCTCGGTAGCCACGATCATCTCCTACCTCACCGGCCCGGTCAGCGCGATGACCCTGCGCCGCACCGCACCCAGCCTGTACCGCCCCTTCCGCCTCGCTGCCCTGCCCGTGCTCGCCGGCATCGCCTTCGTGATGTCCACCGAGCTGCTGTACTGGGCGAAGTGGCCGCTGACCGGCGAAATCATCCTGCTGATGGTCGTCGCGCTGCCGATCTACCTCTACTACCAGGCCAAGTCCGGCTGGCACGATTTCGGCCGCCAGATGAAGGGCGCATGGTGGCTAGTCGCTTACTTGCCGGTGATCGCCCTCGTCTCCTGGGCCGGCAGCACTACCTTCGGCGGCCAGGGCTACCTGCCCTACGGCTGGGACCTCGTGGTGGTGGCGGTGATCGGCTTCGTGTTCTACCTCTGGGGCGTGAAGTCGGGCTGGCGTACGCCGTCGGTGGAAGCCGCCGAACTGGAAGCCCACGCACATCCGGATGCGCCGGTGATACCGCCGGACGAACTGGATGCGGAGCGCGTCACCGGGCGCTGAGTTTCCGATCTCGTGGTCACGTGTTGGCCTGGCGTGCATCAAAGCGATTCCGAGCCGCCCAGGGCACACCTTCGTAAAGACCCAAAGCAAGAACGCCGCGCAATGCGCGGCGTTCTTGCTATTGCCGTTGCCGTTGCTTCTGGCGTGCAGGAAGCACGCCTGCTTTTCCGGGGCCCCTGGGCGGCGGTGAGGCGGGGACGATCAGGCCGCGCAGCGGGCGTTGCCATGGATGGCAACGCCTTTTCGCGCGGGCAGGAGCCCGCTCGAAAAGCCCGTCCCCGCCTCACGAACTTGCCGGGCAGGACGCCCGGCAAGCGCCAACCGGGGTGTCGTTTCCTCTTGGTTACTTCTCCTTTGGACAAGCAAAGGAGAAGTAACTCGGGGGCCGAAAGGCGCACGAAACCGCTCTGAATCTGGGATAGACAAAACGCTAAAGCCCGCGATCAATCGCGCCCCAAAAACGCCTCCCGCAACCACGCACGCATCAACCCGTACGAGCGTGCCGCCGCCTTCGCGTCGTACTTGCACCCCGGCGAGTTCTCGCCCACCTCGGTGAAGCAATGCACCGCGTGGCCCAGCACCACGAACTGCCAGTCGGCCGGGCTCTGGCGCATCTCGTCCATGAACTTGTCGGCATCGGGCATGGTGCCCCTGTCGTCAGCGCCATTCATCGCCAGAACACGCGCCTTGATGTGCTTCGCCTGCGACGGGTCATCGGTGGAAAGATCGCCATGGAAGGAGGCAACGGCGGCGATATCGGCACCGCTGCGCGCAAGATCGAGCACCGCCGCGCCGCCGAAGCAGAAACCGATGGCGGCGAGCTTCGCGGTGTCGATCGGCGCGCTCTTCGCCTGCGCCTTGAGCTGGGCCAGCGCCTCGTTGATGCGCTGGCGCATCAAATCGCGGTTCGCGTACAAGGGCTTCACCGCGGCCTGCGCCTGCTCGGCGTTGCCCTGCTGCGGACGCACGTCGGCGCCATACATGTCGGTGAGCAGGATCACGTAGTCCTTGCCCGCGATCATCTCGGCTTTCTTGACCGCCGCATCGTTCACGCCGTACCAGTTCGGCACCATCACCAGACCCGGGCGCTTGGCGCTGCTGGCGTCGTCGTAGACCAGTACGCTGTGGAAGCGGGTGCCGCTCTGCGTCCATTCCACCGGACGATGCACCATCGTCGCCTGGGCGGCGAAGGCGAACCCCGAAAGCAACACGGCACTGCAGAATCGAACGATACGCATGACGGATCCTCCTGACGGATGCCTGACACCTGAGTTGAAGAACGGGATTCAAAGCCCGGCCGCATGCTCCGCAATGCGTCGCTTGAGCGGCGCCAGCTTGTCGAGCAGGCGCACGCCGAGGCTTCGCGCGACAACCAGCGGCGGCGACTGCCAGGCGTAGATGCGCGCCAGTGCATCGAAACCGCGTGCATCCAGCGTATCGGCGCTACGGCGCCGGCGTGCATAACGGCGCAACACATGCGCAGCAGCGAAATCGCGCCCCGCATCGCGTGCAGCGACCAGCACGTCGCGCAACTCGGCCACATCGCGCAGCCCCAGGTTCACACCCTGTCCGGCCAGGGGATGCACCGCATGGGCGGCGTCGCCCAACAGTACGAAGCGTTCCGCCTGGTAGCCTTCGGCTAATTGCAGCTTGAGCGGGAACGCGGCGCGCTTCGTGGCGGACACGATGCGCCCCAGCCGGAAGTCGCTGGCGACGCCAAGCTCGTGCAGGAACGTCGCGTCGTCCAGCGCCAGCACGCGTTGCGCCTCGTCCTCGGGCAGCGACCAGACGATGGAGCTTCGCCCGTCGACCAAGGGCAGCAGCGCCAGCGGACCGCCGGGCAGGAAGCGCTGCCACGCCGTCTGTTCGTGCGATCGCTCAGTGACCACATGCGCCACTACCGCACGCTGCGCGTAATCGCGGCCGCAAGTGGCGATGCCGGCCATCTCGCGCAACGGCGAGGCGGCGCCGTCGGCGGCCACCACCAGGCGAGCGGACAGGCTTTCGCCGCTGGCCAGCTCCAGCGTCACACGATCCTCGCGGGCATCCAACCCGCGCACTTCGGCCGGGCACAACCGGCGCACGCCGGCGGCTTCCAGCGCCTGCCACAGCGTCCATTGCACCAGGTTGTTCTCGACGATATGGCCGAGCAGATCGCGGCCTTCGCCGGCGGCATCGAAATCGATGGCTGCCCCGCTTGCGCCGTCCCATACATGCATGTGCGTGTACGGACTGCAGCGGGCGTGCCGGATGGATGTCCAGACACCCAATGCGTCCAGCAAGGATAGAGACGAGGGCGCCAGCCCCACCACGCGCAGGTCCACTTCGTCGGCGGCGTTCCAGGGCTGCGGCGCGCGTGCTTCCAGCAAGGCCGTGGCGAAACCGGCCCGGGCCAGCGCCAGAGCCGCGGCGGCGCCCACCATGCCGCCGCCGACCACGGCGATGTCCAGCGCCGGGCCACGGCGCGGCGCATGGGTGTAATGCGACACGCTCATGGCAGCCGCTCCAGCACCGCGCGCGGCGGTTCGCCGCGGAAGCCCATGCCATGTCGCGCCAGGCGATTCTGCAGCGGCGCCATGCGGTCGTGGGCGAGCAAGGCCAGCGAGCGCAGCGGCGCGAGCAAGGGCTGCTCGAGGCAGGCCAGCCGCACCAGGCTGTGGCTCATCGCCATGGTGCCTTCGCGATCGGGCGCACGGCGCGCAGCGTAGCGATCCAGCAACGCCGGTGCGCCAGGGTCCTCTGCGGCGGCCACCAGCTCGGCCAGGGTCAGCGCATCGCGCAGGCCGAGGTTGAAGCCTTGCGCGCCAATCGGATGCACGGTCTGCGCCGCATTGCCCACCAGCACCGCGCGCGGGCCGGTGAGCCGCTGCGCGGCCACGCGATGGATGGCGTACGGGTGGCGCTTGCCGGGCCGCGAAAGGCGGCCCAGCCGCCAACCGAGGCGCGACTGTGCCAGCGCGATGAAGCCCGCATCGTCCAGCGCGGCGACCTCATCGGCCGCTTCCGCCGGCACGGTGAGCACCAGCCCGCAGCGCCCTTCGGCCAACGGCAGCAGAGCCACTGGACCGGCATCGGAGAATCGCTCGAAGGCGCGGTTCGCATGGGCGCGCTCCGGCGTCACCGTGGCGACGAACAGGGCTTGTTCGTAGTCGTGGCGCTGGGCATCGATGCCGAGCTGGGCGCGCACGAAGGATTCCGTGCCGTCCGCGCCCACCAACAGCGCAGCATCGATCACGCGCTCGCCGTCGGCGGTGCGGATACGTGCGCGCCAGCCCTCGGCCCGCCCTTCCAGCGACTCGAGTTTCGCAGGGGCGAGCCGGGTCAGCCGGGTGCAGGCATCCAGCCGGCGCAGCAAGGCCGTACCCAGCTCGCGCGCGGGCAGGGTCCAGCCCAGCGCGTCGACGCCATGTTTTGCCGCATCGATGCGCGCGCTGCCGAACTCGCCGGCGCGACTGACATGGATGTGGCGGATCGGCGTGGCCTGCGCTGCCGCATGCGGCCATACGCCTATGGCGGCGAGGCCGTTGATGGTGGCGCGGGCCAGCGCGAGGTTGCGCTCGTCGTAGCTGGGCTGGGCGTCGGCGCGCGGCGCGGCGGCTTCGACCAGGGTGGCAGCGACGCCGGCGGCGTCCAGCGCGATGGCGAGGCTGGCACCGACCAGGCCGCCGCCGACGATCAGCACGCCGCCGTCGACAGGGGATGCGGGGAGATTCATGCGCCGGATGATACGCGCCGGCGCGTCGGCGCGGCTGCCTTGCGTTAAACTTCCCGCCTGCTTTCAGCCGCGCTGCACGGAGTACACATGGCAACCACAACGACCCGACGCCTGGCCATCTTCCTGGGTCTGGCCCTGGTGATGGGCGTCACCCGCTTCCATCCCTCGCTGCTTCACCACGCCCTGTGGGACGCCTCGTGGGGCGTGTTCTTCCTCGCCGGCTTCTGGCTGCGCGGCCAGGGCCGCTGGGCCTTCCCGCTGCTGATGGTCGAGGCGGTGCTGGTGGATTACCTCGTCATCACCGGCCAGGGCATCGACTTCTGGAGCCACTACTGCGTGTCGCCGGCCTACTGGTTCCTGGTGCCGTCGTACGGTGCGCTGTGGCTGGGCGGCAGCTGGCTGGCGAAGCGCCAGCAAGGCCTCAGCCTCGCCACGCTGGGCCTCGCGGTCGCCGCGCTGCTGGTCGCCGAAGGCCTGTGCTACCTGGTCTCCAACGGCAGCTTCTACTGGATCAGCGCCAGCGTGCCGGCGCCGCGCAGTGTCGCTGCGTGGTTCGCCAACCTCGGCGACTGGTACCTGCCGTTCCTGACCGGTACCGCCGCCTACGTGGCGCTGGGTGCGGTGCTGCACGCGCTGGCGACCCAGCTGTCGCGCGCTTCGCAACGCGGCGGCCATACCCTGCACTGAACGTGGGCAACCGCCTCTCCAAGATCTATACGCGTACCGGCGACGACGGCTCCACCGGCCTCGGCGACGGTTCGCGCGTGCCGAAGGATTCGCCGCGCGTGGCCGCCTACGGCACCGTGGACGAGCTCAACAGCACGATCGGCATGGTGCTGGCCTGCGAGGGCGTGGACGAGGCGGTACGCGAGGCGCTGACCCAGGTGCAGCACGAGCTTTTCGACCTGGGCGGCGAACTGTGCATTCCCGGCATGGCGATGATCGAGGACACCGACGTCGCCCGCCTTGAAACCGTGCTGGACGCCTTCAACGAACCGCTGCCGCCGCTGAAGGATTTCATCCTGCCCGGCGGCGGCATGGCCGCCTCCTGCTGCCACCTGGCACGCACCGTGTGCCGCCGCGCCGAGCGCGAGGTCATCTCGCTGCGCCATGTGGAGCCCGAGGTGCGACCACAGACACAGCGCTACCTCAACCGCCTCTCCGATCTGCTGTTCGTGCTCTGCCGGGTGCTGGCGCGCGCCGGCGGCCACGGCGAGGTGCTCTGGCAGCACGAGCGGCGGCGCAAGCCTGCCTCCGGCTGAAGGGCCGCATGCTGCGGCTGTACACGCACTCCGCCTGTCTGCAACACGACAATGGCCCCGGCCACCCCGAATCGCCGGCACGCCTGGCCGCCGTGCTGCGCGCACTGGACCATGATCGCTACGCCGCGCTGGACCGCGTGGAGGCGCCTCGCGCCAGCCGCGAGCAGTTGCTGCGCGCGCACACCGCCGCCCACGTCGAACGCATGCTTGCCGCCGTGCCGGCAGGCGAGATACAGCGGCTGGACGAGGACACCGTACTTTCACCCGGCTCTGCCGAGGCCGCGCTGCGCGCAGCGGGAGCCGTCACGGCGGCGGTGGATGCCGTGCTGGGCGGTCAGTGCCAGCGCGCCTTCTGCGCGGTGCGTCCGCCCGGCCACCACGCCACCCACGGGCAGGCGATGGGCTTCTGTCTGTTCAACAACGTAGCGGTGGCCGCAGCGCATGCGCTGGCCGCGCACGGCCTGAAGCGCGTGGCGATCGCCGATTTCGATGTGCACCACGGCAACGGCACCCAGGACATCTTCTGGCGCGAACCGCGCGTGCTGTTCGCCTCCAGTCACCAGATGCCGCTGTATCCGGGCAGCGGCGGCCCGGATGAAAGCGGTGTCGGCAACATCCTCAACCGGCCCCTGTCTGCCGGCGACGGCCCCTACCTGTTCCGCGAACTATGGGAAGGCGACCTGCTGCCACGCCTGCGCGCCTTCAGGCCGCAGCTGCTGCTGGTCTCGGCCGGTTTCGATGCCCACCAGAACGACCCGCTGGCCGATCTGTGCCTTGGCAGCGAGGACTACGCCTGGATCACCGCGAAGCTGGTCGAGGTAGCGGACCAGCACGCAGACGGCCGGCTGGTGTCCACGCTTGAGGGCGGCTACGACCTCGCTGCGCTGGCGGCCAGCGCGGCCGCGCACGTCGAGGCGCTGCTGGCGTAGGTGCCGGCGGCGTGATGGCGATGCCACTTGCCGCTGAATGACGGTTCGATGGCCGAGCAGCGGCATACCGCATACGGCTCGGGACTGAGCTCAGCGCACCATTCCGCCTCGTTCTTGAGCAGCCCGGATTCGTCGATGACTGAATCTTCGTTGCGTACCGGTGGGTTTCGTATCTGCCTGATCTGGGGTCTTTCTGCTAGCTTAACGAGCCTCACGGCCGCCGGATTTCCATTGTGACGCGCACGCTCCCTCCCCGACGCCTGCTGGCGGTCGCTGCCGCCCTCGCCCTGGTCGGCAGCCCGGTCGACGCCATGGCCGGCGGCACGGGACCGCATCGCAAGACCTCGCTGGACGGCAGCGAACAAGTCTGTCCGCTGGGCTCCTTCCACTGCCCGCCACGCCCGTACAACTATGTAATGTGCCGCCCGAACGCGATGCTGGCGTTTTACGATCCCACGCTGAGCCGCGACAGCAGCGTGCGCGACACCAGCAACACCTACGTTTGGGCGCAACACATCGACAGTTCCGACCAGACCGTCTACCACCTCTCCGGCAACGTCCGCATGGACCGGGCCGACCAGCGGCTGCAGGCGGACACGGTTTACTACAACGACGACACCACCGACTACGACGCACGGGGCAACGTGCGCTACCAGGACTACGGCCAGCTGATGGCGGCCACGCACGCGCGCGGCAACGACAGCGCCAGCACCGGCATCGCCGACGACGTGCGCTACCAGATGCTGAGTTCGCGCGGCAACGGCGAGGCCAAGCAGGCGCAGATGTTCGACGCCGACCGCCGGCTCTACACCCAGGCCACCTACTCCACCTGCGACGTGGGCCACCACCTGTGGGAGTTCCGCGGCAAGTCGATCGCGGTGGACGAGGAAACCGGCCGCGGCGTGGCGCGCAACGCCACCTTCCGCGTCGGCAACGTGCCCCTGCTTTACCTGCCCTGGTTCAGCTTCCCGGTGGACGACCGGCGCATGACCGGCTTCCTGTACCCCACGATCGGCCACACCAGCCGTTCGGGCTACATGCTCAGCGCGCCGTTCTATCTGAACCTGGCGCCGAACTACGACGCTACGCTGGACCCGCGCATCTACACCGCGCGCGGCCCGATGCTGGACGGCGAGTTCCGCTACCTGGTGCCGGGCAGCAGCGGCGCGCTGGATGTGCAATACGTGCCGAACGACCACGGCACCGTCGATCCGGGCACCACCACCGACACCGTGGGCACGCGGCGTTACCGGGTCACCTTCACCGACACCACCCACCTGTGGCAGAGCTGGAATTTCAGCACCTCGATCGACCGCAGCTCCGACAGCAACTTCTACTACGACTTCGGCAACGACATGGGCGGGGCCCCGGTCTACACGCTGACTTCCAACGCGCAGATCGCGGGCGGCGGCAAGTGGTGGAACGCCTCGGTGGGCGGCACCGCCTACCAGAACATGAACCCGTTCCTCACCGATGCGTCGCTGCCCTACCGGCAGCTGCCGTACGCCAATTTCAACATCGATCTGCCGTTGAACCGCTGGCTGGAATTCGGCATGACCAACCAGTTCGTGGCGTTCCGCAAGCCGGGCTACGTGGAAGGCAGCCGCGAGGACATCGAGCCCTGGATCGGCGCGGATTTCGGCACGCCGGCCTGGTTCGTGCGCCCGCGCGTCGCCTGGCGCTACACCGACTACCAGCTCAGCAGCGGCTACCAGAACTACGGCTTCTACGGCCTGCTGGGCAGCGGCACGCCGACGCCGTTCACGCAGAAGTCGCCCAGCCGCTCGCTGCCTATCGCCAGCATCGACAGCGGCCTGGTGTTCGATCGCAACACCTCGCTGTTCGGCCAGGACTACACGCAGACGCTGGAGCCGCGGCTGTACTACCTGTACGTGCCCTACCGCAACCAGAACAACCTGCCGCTGTTCGACAGCAGCCCGATGTCGTTCGACTACTGGCAGTTGTTCTCCAGCAACCAGTTCGCCGGCGCCGATCGCCAGATGAACGCGAACAACCTCACTGCCGCGATCACCACCCGCCTGCTCGACGACAGCGGCGTGGAGCGGCTGTCCGCCAGCTTCGGCCAGATCCGCTATTTCACCCCGCAACGGGTGCAGATGCCGAACAGCGCCAACACGTCGTCCTCGGCCACCGACTGGTCCGGCTCGGCCTACGTGGCCCAACTGGACCTGCAGCTGAGCGATCGCTGGAAAGCCAGCAGCTCCTACCAGTGGAACCCGAACACCCACCACAACGACATGGCTATGTTCCAGCTGCAGGGCAGGCTGGGCCTGGACGGCGTGGTCAACTTCTCGTACCGCTACCGCAACGGCCTGATGGAACAATACAGCGTCTCGGCGGTCTACCCGCTGTCCGAGCGCTGGCGCCTGGTCGGCGCATGGACGTATGCCGAGCCGGTCAAGGGCGTGGTCAACCCGCTGAAGGGCACGATCGAGGCGCTGGCCGGTGTGGAGTACGACAGTTGCTGCGTCACCCTGCGGGTGGTCGACCGCAGCTACGTAAACCAGGGCTACTACGGCGTCGCCCCGCCCGTAACGGCGGGCCAGACCAATTACCGCGACAACGCCATCATGTTCGAAGTGATCTTCAAGGGCCTGGGCTCTACCGGCGGCCAGATCGACCCACTGCTGCGCCGTGATATTCTCGGCTATCAATAAACCGCTGTATCCACTTTCCGGCTGCTCCCTGATGAAGCGATTCCTCGCCCTGCTCCTGCCCGCCCTCGCGCTTGCGCTGCCCGCACATGCCCAGTTGCTGCCCAACGCCAGCACCAACGCTGCGGCTGCCGGCCAGTCCAATTCGCTGGACCGCATCGTGGCAGTGGTGAACGAGGACGTGATCCTGCAAAGCGAGCTCAACAACGCCGTGCGCTCGATCCAGCAGCAATACGCCAGCCAGCCCGGCCAGCTGCCGCCGCTGGACGTGCTGCAGAAGCAGGTGCTGGACCGGCTGATCCTGATGAAGCTGCAGCTGCAGAAGGCCGACGACCAGGGCGTGCACGTTTCCGATGCCCAGGTCGACCAGGCCGTGGCCCAGGTGGCCCAGCAGAACAAGATGAGTGCCGACCAGCTGCGTAGCGAAGTGCAGCGCAGCGGCGAGGACTTCGCCGCCTTCCGCCAGCAGCTGGCCGATCAGCTCACCGTTCAGCAGCTTCACCAAGGCGTGGTGCACGACTCGGTGTCGGTCACCGACAGCGAGATCGACAACTTGCTCGCCAGCCCCAGCTACAAGGCCGGCGAAGTGCATCTGGCGCACATCCAGATCAGCATCCCGGGCGGTGCCGACGCCGCCGCGATCCAGGCCGCCGCAACCAAGGCCGAGCAGGCGATCAACGCGATCAAGGGCGGCATGGACTTCAATGCCGCGGCGATCCGCTTCTCCGACGCGGCCGACGCGCTGGACGGCGGCGATCTCGGCTGGCGCCGCATGGACGAGATCCCGCCGGCCTTCGCCGACACCGTGGCCAACATGAAGTCCGGCGACGTTAGCTCGGCGCTGCGCGGCCCGACTGGCTTCCACATCCTCAAGCTGGTCGGTCAGCGCGAACCGTCCAAGCAGATCGTCACCGAGTACCACGCGCGGCAGATCCTGCTCAAGCCCAGCGAACTGATGACGCCGGAACAGGCGCAGCAGAAGGCGCAGGAGCTGTACGACCAGATCGTCAACAAGCACGCTGACTTCGCCAAGCTGGCGAAGGACAACTCCAAGGACGACACCAGCGCCAACCTCGGCGGCGACATGGGCTGGTTTGCGCAGCAGGCCTGGGGCAGCGCCGTGGCGCAGCAGCTCGGCCAGCTGAAGGAGAACCAGGTCTCGCAGCCGTTCCAGACCAGCGACGGCTGGGACATCCTGCAGCTGCTCGGTACCCGCAAGAGCGACCTCACGACCCAGATGGAACGCGACCAGGCGCGCCAGGCGATCGGCAACCGCAAGGCCGAGCAGGCCTACGACGACTTCCTGCGCGACCTGCGCGCGAATGCCTACATCGACGTGCTGGTGCCCACGCTGCGCGACGACGTCAACACGCCGGCCGACGCCGGGAAAGCCTCCTGACCGGGAGTCACTGGCATGGCGCTCCCTCGGCTCGCCGTCACCGCTGGTGAGCCGGCCGGGGTCGGTCCGGAACTGATCGCGCGACTGGCCGCCACGCCGTTGGCGGCCGATCTGGTGGCAATCACCGATCGCGACCTGCTCGAACGCGCTGCGGCGCGCTGCGGCCTGCGCCTGACGCTGTTCGACGACGACAGCACACTGCGCGAACAGCGCGATCCCGGCAGCCTGCGCGTGCGCCACGTGCCGCTGGGCATCTCGGAAATCCCCGGCCGACCCGACCCGCGCAACGCGCAGCACGTGCTTGCCACGCTGGCCGAAGCTGCCGACGGCTGCATGGCCGGCCGCTACGCCGCCGTGATTACCGCGCCGCTGCAGAAAGCCTCGATCAACGAGGCCGGTATCCGCTTCAGCGGCCACACCGAGTTCTTCGCCGAGCGCGCCCGTGCCGACGTAGTGATGATGCTGGCCAGCCCCGAGCTGCGCGTGGCGCTGGCCACCACGCACCTGCCGTTGAGCGCCGTATCCGCCGCGATCACCCGCAATGCGCTGGATCGCATGTTGCGCATCGTGCATGCGGAGTTGCGGGCGAAATTCGGCATCGCCGCACCGCGCATCGCCGTACTCGGCCTGAATCCGCACGCCGGCGAGGGCGGCCATCTGGGCCGCGAGGAACTGGACACCATCATCCCGCTGCTCGACAGCCTGCGCGCCGAAGGCATGCAGCTGATCGGCCCGCTGCCCGCCGATACCGCCTTCGTGCCCGCCCAGCGCACGCGCTACGACGCCGTGCTGGCGATGTACCACGACCAGGCGCTGCCGGTACTGAAAAGCGAAGCCTTCGACCGCACCGTCAATCTCACCCTGGGCTTGCCCTTCATCCGCACCTCGGTCGACCACGGCACGGCACTGGATCTCGCCGGCAGTGGCCGCGCCGATCCCGCCAGCCTGATCGCCGCCGCAGCCATGGCATTGGAACTCGTGGCGCGCCGCGACGCTCATCCGTCTTCTCCCCTGGTGGAGAGGAACGGGATGAGGGGCTAATCCTGTGAAAGATCCCATGAACCACGCCCCTGCCCGCCCCAAGAAAAGCTTCGGCCAGCACTTCTTGCACGACCGCCGCTACATCGACGACATCGTGCGCGCGATCGCGCCGCGCGATGGCGATTTCCTGGTCGAGATCGGTCCCGGCGAAGGCGCGCTCACGCTGCCGCTGCTGGCGGCCGCAGGTTCGCTCACCGCGATCGAACTGGACACCGACCTGATACCGGCGCTGCAGGCGCGCGCGAGCGCCGTCGGTGAACTGGCCATCATTCACGCCGACGTGCTGAAGGTGGACCTCAAGGCATTGGCGCATCGCCATGGCGTGGAGCGCCTGCGCATCGCCGGCAACCTGCCCTACTACATCTCCAGCCCGATCCTGTTCCATTGCGTCGATCACGCGGCGGCAATCGAGGACATGCACTTCATGCTGCAGAAGGAGGTCGTCGACCGCATGGCCGCCGAACCCGGCAGCAAGGTCTACGGCCGCCTGTCGGTGATGCTGCAGCTGGCCTGCAAGGTGGTGCCGCTGTTCGAGGTGCCACCGGAAGCGTTCCGCCCGCCGCCCAAGGTGGATTCGGCAGTGGTGCGGGTGATCCCGCTGCCGCCGCACGAGCGCCACGACGCCGATCCCGAGTTGTTGCACGCGGTGGTCAAGGCCGCCTTCGGCCAGCGCCGCAAGACGCTCGGCAACGCGCTGCGGCAACTGCTCGACGCCGACGCGATCCGCCGCGCCGACGTCGATCCCAAAGCACGCGCAGAGACGCTGTCGCCGGGGGATTTCGTGCGACTGGCGAAGCAGCTCGGCGCGCGCTGAATCCATCCGCGCGCGGCGCATGCGGCGACCGTTCGTCGGCGCCAGGCCGTACAATCGGCCCATGAGAGAAAACAATCCCTACACGATCGACGTGCAGGTCAGCACCCGTTTCGTCCCCGACCAGTCCCGCCCCGGCGACAACCGCTACGTGTTCGCCTACACCATTACCCTGCACAATGCCGGCAGCGTGCCCGCCCAGTTGCTGACCCGGCACTGGGTGATTACCGACGCGAACGGCAAGGTGGAGGAAGTGCGCGGCGAAGGCGTGGTGGGCGAACAGCCGTGGATGCGCCCGGGCGACGACTTCGAATACACCTCCGGCGCGGTGTTGGAAACACCGGTCGGCACGATGGGCGGCAGCTACCAGATGCTGGCCGACGACGGCACCCGCTTCGAGGCGCCGATCCCACCGTTCACGCTGTCCATCCCGCGCACGCTGCACTGATGGCGAGGCGCTGATGGCTACCTACGCGATCGGAGACGTGCAGGGCTGCTATCCGGAATTGCAGCGCCTGCTGGACAAGCTGCGCTTCGACCCGGCGGCGGACCGCTTGTGGTTCTGCGGCGACCTGGTGAACCGCGGCGGCCAGTCGCTGGACACCTTGCGCTTGATCCACGGCTTGCGCGAGCAATGCATCGTCACCCTGGGCAACCACGACCTCAGCCTGCTGGCGATCGCGCTGCGCAAGCCCGAGGCCCAGGCCAAGGTGAATCCGGAGCTGCGCGAGGTGCTGTTCGCCGACGACGCACCCGTGCTGTTCGAGTGGTTGCGCTCGCAGAAGCTCCTGCATCACGACGAGCAACTTGGCTGGACCATGGTCCACGCCGGTTTGGCGCCCGCATGGACGCTGCGCCAGGCCCAGCGCGCGGCGCAGGAAGTGGAACGCGAGCTCTCCAGCCCGCGCCATCCTCGCATCCTCAGGAACCTGTTCGGCAACCGCCCGGCCAGCTGGTCGAGCCGCCTGCAGGGGCTGGATCGCCACCGCGCCACGATCAACCTGCTCACCCGCATGCGCTACTGCGACGTCAACGGCCGCATCGACTTCGAGGGCAAGGGCGAACCCGGCACCCAGCGCCCGGGGCTGTACCCCTGGTTCGAGGTGCCCGGCATGCGCCGGCGCGAGACGCGCATCGTCTGCGGGCACTGGTCCGCGCTGGGGCGCTTCGCCGGCCTCGGCGTGTACGCGATCGACACCGGCTGCGTATGGGGCGGCCAGCTCACCGCGCTGCAGCTGGACAGCGAGGAGCCGCGCTACATCACGGTGAACGCCGAGCCGCACCGCAAGCGGCCGCCTGGCGGCGGCGATTGAACTTGCCCATGAAAAACCCCGCCGTGGCGGGGTTTTTCATGGGCTGCTTCAGGCCAGCTGACCGTGGCAGTGCTTGTACTTCTTGCCCGAGCCGCACGGACAGGGATCGTTGCGGCCCACGCGCGGCCCCTCTGGCTGATGCAGCTGGAGACCGCCGGTCGCGCTGGCCGGATCGGCTTCGAGGCCGCCGGTGGGCGCACCGCCGCCGCTGGCCAGCATCTGCCGCTGCAGGCGCTCGGCAAGGCGCTGCTGCTCGGCTTCCATCGCAGCCACTTCCTCTTCGCTGCGGATGCGGATACGCGCCAGCATCTGCACCACTTCGGCCTTGATGCGGTCGAGCATGTCGGAGAACAGCCGGAACGATTCGCGTTTGAACGCCTGCTTGGGGTCTTGCTGTGCGTAACCCACCAGGTAGATGCCCTGGCGCAGGTAGTCCATGTTCGCCAGGTGCTCCTTCCAGGCGTTGTCGACCACGGTCAGCATGATGTGCTTCTCGAGCTGGCGCATGGTTTCGGGGCCGATCTGCGCCTCCTTGGCCTGGAACAGCCCGTCCATCTCGCCGCGCACGTGCTCGAGGAGCATCGTCGCGTCGATCTCGGACTGCTGCTCCAGCCAGCGCGGCAGCTCCGGCGACAGGCCGAACCTGCCTTCCAGTTCGCGGTCGAGGCCGGGGATGTCCCACTGCTCGTCGATGCTGTCGGGCGGCACATGGTCGCGCACCATGCGCTCGACCACGTCGCTGCGGATGTCGGCCACGGTGGCGGAAACGTCTTCGCCTTCCAGCAACTCGTCACGCTGGCGGTAGATCACCTTGCGCTGGTCGTTGGCGACGTCGTCGAACTCGAGCAGGTGCTTGCGGATGTCGAAGTTGTGCTGCTCGACCTTGCGCTGCGCCTTCTCGATCTGGCGGCTGATCATCTTGTCTTCGAGCGCGTCGTCTTCCTTCATGCCGAAGCGCTTCATCCAGCGGATCAGGCCCTCGCCGCCGAAGATGCGCAGCAAGTTGTCCTCCAGCGACAGGAAGAAGCGCGAAGAGCCCGGATCGCCCTGGCGGCCGGAGCGGCCACGCAACTGGTTGTCGATGCGGCGCGATTCGTGCCGTTCGGTGCCGATGATGTGCAGGCCGCCGGCAGCCAGCACCTGTTCGTGCCGCTTCTTCCACTCGGCCTTGACGCGGGCGCGCTCGACCTCGGAGGCGTCGGCCGGCAGCGCGGCCAGTTCCGCATCCAGGCTGCCGCCGAGCACGATGTCGGTGCCGCGGCCGGCCATGTTGGTGGCGATGGTGACCTGGCCCGGCCGACCGGCCTGGGCCACGATGTTCGCCTCGCGCTCGTGCTGCTTGGCGTTCAGCACCTCGTGCTCGACCTTGGCCTTGCGCAGCTGTGCGGAAAGCAGCTCGGACACCTCGATCGAGGTGGTGCCCACGAGCACCGGCTGGCCGCGCTTGTGGCAATCCTTGATGTCTTCGATCACCGAGTTGTACTTGGCCTGCTGGCCCAGGAACACCAGGTCGGCGTTGTCCTTGCGGATCATCGGCTTGTGGGTGGGGATTACCACCACTTCCAGACCGTAGATGCTCTGGAACTCGAACGCCTCGGTGTCGGCCGTGCCGGTCATGCCGGCCAGCTTCTTGTACATGCGGAACAGGTTCTGGAACGTCACCGTGGCCAGCGTCTGGTTCTCGCGCTGGATCGGCACGCCTTCCTTCGCCTCCACCGCCTGGTGCAAGCCGTCGGACCAGCGCCGACCCGGCAGGGTGCGGCCGGTGAACTCGTCGACGATGATGACTTCGCCGTCGCGCACGATGTAATCCACGTCGCGCTGATAGATCGCGTTGCCGCGCAGCGCGGCATTCAGGTGGTGCACCACGGCGAGGTTCTTGGAGTCGTACAGGCCGCTGTCCTCGCTGATCACGCCGACCTCGCGCAGCAGCTCGTCGGCATGCTGCATGCCGTCCTCGGAGAGATGCACCTGCTTCTGCTTCTCGTCGACCCAGTAATCGCCGGCGCCGTCCTCTTCCTGTTGGCGGATCATGCGCGGCACGATCTTGTTCACCGCGATGTACAGCTGCGGCGAATCCTCGGCCGGGCCGGAGATGATCAGCGGCGTGCGCGCCTCGTCGAT
Organism: Dyella agri; assembly: GCF_044904705.1. Lineage (NCBI taxonomy): Bacteria > Pseudomonadati > Pseudomonadota > Gammaproteobacteria > Lysobacterales > Rhodanobacteraceae > Dyella > Dyella agri. The sequence continues at coordinate 161,981 of NZ_JADIKL010000002.1, read as the reverse complement.
CAGGATCGAGTCCACCTCGTCGACGATGGCGTAGTTGAGCCCGCGCTGGTAGCGCTGCTCCTTGCTGAGCGCCATGTTGTCGCGCAGGTAGTCGAAGCCGAACTCGTTGTTGGTGCCGTAGGTAATGTCGGCCGCGTAGGCCTTGTGCTTGTCGGCATGATCCATGCCCGGCCACACCACGTCGGTGGTCAGGCCGAGGAAGCCGTACAGCTTGCCCATCTGCGCCGCGTCGCGGCGGGCCAGGTAGTCGTTCACGGTGACCACGTGAACGCCCTTGCCTTCCAGCGCATTGAGGTACACCGGCAACGTGGCCACCAGGGTCTTGCCCTCGCCGGTGCGCATCTCGGCGATCTTGCCCTGGTGCAGCACCATGCCGCCGATCATCTGCACGTCGTAGTGGCGCATGCCCAGCACGCGCTTGGCGCCCTCGCGCACCACAGCGAATGCCTCGGGCAGCAGCTTGTCCAGCGATTCGCCGCCGGCGACGCGCTGCTTGAATTCTTCGGTCTTGCCCCGCAGCGCCTCGTCGCTCAGCTTCTCGAACTCGGGTTCCAGCGCGTTGATGCGCACCACGATCCGCGACAACTGGCGCAGCACGCGCTCGTTGCGGCTGCCGAAAATGCTGGTGAGGGCACGATTGAGCATCGATCTTCCGGATGGCGAGGACAGAGGGGCGCGCCTTGGCGCGACCCAAACGGGCATGTTACTACACGGGCTCGGGCGGCACGCAGGGCGATCGTCCCGGAACCTTCCGGCATGGCGACGCCGACACGTGGATTCAAGGGCGGCGGACACGGTTCGCGACGGGTATCATCGGTACATCGCCTCATTCCGGAACCACCGGCCCATGTCCCGCGCCGCCTCGCGTTCCCGCGGCCCGCAAGCGCTTGGCGCCTGCGGATCCTTCGCCACCCTGGCCGGCCGGGCCGCCGCGCTGGATGCACTGGATCGCGCGCTGCGCCAGACCTTGCCGCTGCCGCTGCGTGACCAGGTGCGCTTCGCCAACCTGCGTGGCGGCCGGCTGCTGTTCCTCGCCACCACGCCCGCCTGGGCCACGCGGCTGCGCCTGCTGCAGGCGCAGATTCTCGCGACCGCCCGCAACCTCGACATCCGCGCCGAGGCTATCGCCATCAAGGTGAGCCCACTGCCGCGGATCGAGCTGGAACCCGAACGCACGCGTACGCTGTCGCCCGCAGCCGCCAGCCATCTGCGCGCCGCGGCAGCGGCCGCCTCGGACCCGGAATGGCAGGACCTGTTCGGCCGCCTGGCCGCGCTGGCCAAATCCGACAAACCCACGCGCTGAGCCGCACGTCAAACAAAAAGGCCGCCGCATGCTGGATGCGGCGGCCTTCGTTTGTCTGTTGCCGACAGCTCGGGCGATCAGATCGCCTGGGCGGGGTGGGCATAGGAGATCGGCGAGGTGGCCGGATCGTCCTGGTAGCTGACTTCTTCCCAGGCCGAGGCGTCGGCCATCAGGGTGCGCAGCAGCTTGTTGTTGAGCTCGTGGCCGGACTTGTGCGCATGGTAGGCACCGATCAGGCTGTGGCCGAGCAGGTAAAGATCGCCGATCGCGTCGAGGATCTTGTGCTTGACGAACTCGTCCTCGTAGCGGAGGCCGTCCTCGTTCAGCACGCGGTAGTCGTCCAGCACCACGGCGTTGTCCATCGAACCGCCCAGCGCGAGATTGTGTTCGCGCAGCATCTCGATGTCGCGCATGAAGCCGAAGGTGCGCGCGCGGCTCACTTCCTTCACGAACGAGGTGGTGGAGAAATCGATCTCCGCCCGCGAGGTGCGTTTGCTGATGATGGGGTGGTTGAACTCGATCGAGAAGCCGACCTTGAAGCCTTCGAACGGCTCGAAGCTGGCCCACTTGTCGCCTTCTTGCACCTTCACCGGTTTCTTGATCCGGATGAAGCGCTTGGCCACGTTCTGCTCTTCGATGCCGGCGGACTGCAGCAAGAACACGAACGGGCCGGCACTGCCATCCATGATGGGGACCTCCGGTGCCGACAGGTCCACGTAGGCGTTGTCGATGCCGAGGCCGGCCATCGCCGAGAGCAGGTGCTCGACCGTGGCGACGCGCACCTCGCCGTTCATCAGCGTGGTGGAAAGACGGGTGTCGCCGACGTTGTCCTGGCGCGCACGGATGTCCACCGGCGGATTGAGATCCGTGCGGCGGAACACGATGCCGGTGTTGGGCGCCGCGGGGCGCAGGGTCATGTACACCTTGTCACCGGTGTGCAGGCCCACGCCGGTGGCGCGGATGATGTTCTTGAGCGTGCGCTGCTTGATCATTGTCGTTGGTACCTGCCAAGTAGCAGCCAATCAGGGGTCGGATGCTAACACAGTTTTAACCAGCTGCAATAGCAAACCGTACCGTACAGTCTGGTCGGACTTTCATGCCCCCTTCATCCCGGAAGGCATGCGCTGCAAACATGTTTCCGCGCGCCAGGCGCGCGGGGGCGACACGCTACCCCGGGCCGGGACGGGATTCCGGCACCGGGGTAACGGATCGGCCATACCGGGCTTTCGCCCGGTGCGACGGATCATGCGTCCTCCTGACGCATCGTCTTGCGGATTTCAGGCTCGAACGCGCCAAACGGCCGTTCGCTGACAGCCACGGCGCTTTGCCGCGTCACTAGACCCGAACCCACCCTTCATGCTGTTTGCAATGACCAGTTCGACAGGCTTTTGTTCAACTCCTCTTTAACAAGCCACGGGTACCTGGTTCAGGCACCAGCCACGTCAATCCGCCTGACGGCGCAGGAAAGCCGGAATATCCAGGTATTCCAGACCGTTGTCCTGGCTCCTGGCCGGCGCCTCGCTGCGCGGGTTGGTGCTGATCACCGACTCCGGCTGCGCGTAGTCGACCACCTCGTTGCCGGTGCCGGTACGCAACACCACCGGCCGCGGGCGCTGACGCATCTCCACCTGCTTCTGCTCGACCGTGCGCACGCTGCGCGAAGCAGGGGCGCGGTTGAGGCCGGTGGCGACCACGGTGACGCGCACCTCGTCCTTCAGCTCCGGGTCGAGCGAGGTGCCGATCACCACGGTCGCGTCTTCGCTGGCGAAGTCGTGGATGATACGCCCGATCTCGTCGAACTCGCGCATGGTGAGGTTGGGACCAGCGGTGACGTTGACCAGGATGCCGCAGGCGCCGTTGAGGTTGACGTCCTCCAGCAGCGGGTTCTTGATCGCCTCCTCGGCCGCGGCCTGCGCGCGATCGTCGCCGCTGGCGGTACCGGTGCCCATCATCGCCAGGCCCATCTCGCTCATCACGGTGCGCACGTCGGCGAAGTCGACGTTGATCAGGCCGGGGGCGGTGATCAGGTCGGCGATGCCCTGCACAGCACCTTGCAGAACGTTGTTGGCGGCCTTGAACGCATTGATCAGGGTGACCTCGCGGCCCAGCACGCTGAGCAGCTTCTCGTTCGGCACGGTGATCAGCGAGTCGACGTGCTGGCTGAGGTCCTCGATGCCCTTCTGGGCGACCTGCATGCGGCGACGGCCCTCGAACGGGAACGGCTTGGTGACCACCGCCACCGTGAGGATGCCCTTCTCCTTGGCCAGCTGCGCCACCACCGGCGCCGCGCCAGTGCCGGTGCCGCCGCCCATGCCGGCGGTGATGAACACCATGTCGGCGCCTTCCAGCATCGCCTCGATGCGCTCGCGATCCTCCAGCGCGGCCTGGCGGCCGACCTCGGGGTTGGCGCCCGCGCCCAGGCCCTTGGTGACGTTCGCGCCCAACTGCAGATGGCTGCGCGAGTTGCAGTTGCTCATTGCCTGCGCGTCGGTGTTGGCGACGATGAACTCCACGCCTTCGATGTTGGCATTGATCATGTGCGCCACGGCATTGCCGCCGCCGCCGCCCACGCCGATGACCTTGATGACTGCGTTTGGTGCAAGTTTCTCGATCAGCTCGAACATTTCCCGTCCTCCAGAGTTGTTGTCGTTGTAACCGCGGGCGCGACTCCTGTCGCTTCCGTGGTGGTGGGCGGACATCCCTCCGCCCGTGGCCGCGCCTCCTGCGCAGCCGTATTCCGTCGCCCGAACGACTGCCGTCCTGGCCGTCGTCCGGGTCGGCCAGTCCGGCACATGTCCGGACTGGCCTCCGTGATCCGGCATTCAGATGCCTGATCACGGGCAACCCATCCATGGGTTTGCCGGGTGTCCCGCATCTCGCGAGGCACCCGTTAGAAGTTCTTCGTAAGCCAGTTGCGCCACTTGCCGAGCAGGCCGCCGACATTGCCGAGCGCCGGATTGCCGCCGCGCACCGGGGCGTTGTGGCGCGAGCCATGCAGCAGCAAGCCCACGCCGGTGGCGTGCAGCGGGCTGCTGATCACTTCGCCCAGGCCGCTGATTTCCTGCGGCACGCCGAGGCGCACCATCTTGTGGAAGATCTCCTCGGCCAGCTCCAGCGCGCCTTCCATCTTCGAAGCGCCGCCGGTGAGCACCACGCCGGCCGCCACCAGGCTGTCGTAGCCGGAGCTGCGCAGCCTGTCCTGCACCATCTCGAAGATTTCCTCGTAGCGCGCCTGCACGCTCTGCGCCAGCGCCTGCCGCGCCAGCCGGCGCGGCGGCCGGTCGCCGACGCTGGGCACCTGGATGGTTTCCTCGGCGTGCGCCAACCCGGTCTGCGCGCAGGCGTACTTGATCTTGATCTCCTCGGCATGCGCGGTCGGCGTATGCACGCCGTAGGCAATGTCGCCGGTGACCTGGTCGCCGCCGATCGGCAGCGAGGCGGTGTAGCGGATCGAGCCCTGGGTGTAGATCGCGATGTCGGTGGTGCCGGCGCCGATGTCGACCAGGCAGACGCCCAGCTCGCGTTCGTCGTCGGTGAGCACGGCCTTCGCGCTGGCCAGCGACGACGGCACCAGTTCGTCCACCGACAAGCCGCAGCGCTGGATCGACTTGGTGATGTTCTGCACCGCAGCCGCCGCGCCGGTGACCAGATGCACGTTCGCCTCCAGCCGCACGCCGCTCATGCCGACCGGCGAACGGATGCCGTCCTGGCCGTCGATGCGGTATTCCTGCGGCTCCTTGTAGAGCACCTTGTGGTCGGCCGGAATCGCCACCGCGCTGGCCGCTTCCAGCACCTGCTCCAGGTCGCCGGGCGTGACTTCGCGATCGCGGATCGCCGCGTTGCCGTGCGAGTTGCGGGTTTCCAGGTGGCTGCCGGAAATCGAGGCGCACACCGAGCGGATGTCGCAGCCCGCCATCAGTTCGGCTTCTTCCACGGCGCGCTGGATCGAGTGCACGGTGGATTCGATGTCCACCACCATGCCTTTGCGCATGCCGCGCGACACATGGGTACCGATGCCGATCACGGTGATCGGCTCGCCCGGCTCGTACTCGCCCACGATCGCGGTCACCTTGGAGGTGCCGATATCGAGGCCGACCACCAGCTGTTTGTCGTTGCGCGTCTTCATATGCATTGCGTCCTCATGAGCGGCGCGTGACTCCTGCTTTTGCGGCGGCGGGCGCCTGTTGCGGCCAGCGCACGGCGAAGCCGTTGGTGTAGCGCAGGTCGGCGTAGACGAAACCGTCGCCGTGGCCCGCCATCAGTTGCGGATAGACATCGAGGAAGCGGCGCAGCCGCGCACCAGCCAGATCGCGATCGCCGACCACGATGCGGGCGCCGCTCGCCGTGGTGACGCTCCAGCTGCCGCGCGCGGTGAGCACCACGCCGTTGATCGAAAGATGCGTGCCGGCGAAGGCCTTGCGTACGTCGGCGTAGAAGCTCACTACCTCGGCGAGGCGGTCGTCCGGCCCCTCCAGATTCGGCAGCGTGGCGGCATCGGCGGCGCCGATCGGCGCGTCGAATACCTTGCCCTGACGGCTGATCAGCTGCTTCTCGTTCCAGCGCGCGAACGGCTGGCGCTCGATCACGCGCAGCTGCAAGGTGTCCGGCCAGCGCTTGCGCGCCTCCACCGACTCCACCCACGGCAGCGCCGCCACGGCCTGTTGCACGTTGTCCAGGTTCAGCGCGAAGAAGCCCTTGCCCAGCCGCGGCAGCACGGCGGCACGGATATCTTCCATGGCCACGTGCCTGAACTCGCCTTGCACCGTGAGCTGCGTCACCGGCCAGCGGTTGGCCGCGAACCAGCCGTTCAGCACGCCCACGATGGGCAGCGCCAGCAGGGCGGCGACCAGGCACCAGGCAATGAGGCGGGCGCTTCCCCTCATGCATCCCCCCGGAAGCTCGTTTCAAGCACGCGCCAGCACAACGTCTCGTAGTCGACGCCGGCGGCGCGGGCGGCCTTGGGCACCAGCGAATGCGAAGTCATGCCCGGCGCGGTGTTCACTTCCAACAGCCAGTTGCGGCCCTGGCGGTCACGCATCACGTCGACGCGGCCCCAGCCGGCACAACCCAGCGCATCGAACGCAGTCAGCGCCAGCGTGCGCAGCTCCGCTTCGGCCGCACCTTCCAGTCCGGGGCACAGGTACTGCGTGTCCTCGGCGACGTACTTCGCGTTGTAGTCGTAGAACGCGCCCTTCGGCACGATGTGGATAGAGGGCAACACCTCGCGACCGAGAATGCCGACGGTCAGCTCGTCGCCCTCGATCAGGGTTTCCATCAGCAGGTCGCCGGGGTACTTCGCCGCCAACTCGACGGCGCTATCCAGCTGCGCCTCCTCGAACACGCGGGTGACGCCCACGCTGGAGCCTTCGCAGGCCGGCTTCACGATCAGCGGAAAGCCGATCTCGCGGGCCGCCGCATGCACGGCCGAAGCATCGCCGCCGCGCGGCAGCGCCACGAACTTCGGCGTGGGCAGGCCCAACGACTGCCACACGCGCTTGGAGCGCGTCTTGTCCATCGACAACGCCGAGCCAAGCACGCCCGAGCCGGTATACGGCACGTTGAGCGATTCCAGCGCACCTTGCAGCACGCCGTCCTCGCCACCGCCGTGCTGGCCGTGCAAGATGTTGAACACGCGCGCGAAATGGCCGGCGCGCAGTGCGTCGAGCAAGGCCGGAATACCGTCGATCGCATGCGCATCGACGCCGCGCGCCTTGAGCGCAGCCAGCACGTTGCGGCCGGAGTCGAGCGACACCTCGCGCTCGGCCGAACTGCCGCCCATCACCACGGCGACGCGGCCGAAGTCGGCGGGGTTGGAGATGCGGATTTCGGAGTTCGTTGCCATCACGCGGCGCCCTTGGTCTTGAGTTGGCCCAGCTGCGCCAGTTCCACCGCCGCCGCGCCGATGTCGCCGGCGCCGAGCAGCAGCAGCAGATCGCCGTCGCGCAGCAGCGCCGGCAAGGTGTCCTTGAGTTCGCGCGGATGCTCGATCAGCACCGGATCGACCTTGCCGCGCGCACGCACCGCGCGCGCCAGTGCGCGGCCGTCGGCGCCGGCGATCGGCGCTTCGCCAGCCGGATACACCTCGGTGAGCACCAGCACGTCGGCCTCGGCCAGCACGTTCGCGAAATCGTCCAGCAGGTCGCGGGTGCGGCTGTAGCGGTGCGGCTGAAAGCCGACGACGAGACGGCGCTCGGGCCAGCCGCCGCGCGCCGCGGCAAACACCGCGGCCAGCTCGCTGGGATGGTGGCCGTAGTCGTCCACCAGCAAGGCGGTGCCGTGGTCCAGCGCGACTTCGCCGCGGCGATGGAAGCGCCGGCCCACGCCCTGGAAGCTCGCCAGTGCGCGCGCGATCGCCTCGGCGCTCACGCCGAGCTGCCAGCCGATGCTGGCGGCAGCCAGCGCATTCAGCACGTTGTGCCGCCCCGGCAGGTTCAGCGTCACCGGCAAGGCCTCGGCGCGACCGGGCAGATGCAGGTCGAAGTGCATCTCGAAGCCATTCTGCGACACGTTGGATGCGCGCACGTCCGCGTCCGCCGTGGCGATGCCGTAGGTCATCACGCGGCGCGTGGTGTTCTTCGCCAGCTGCGCCACTTCCGCATCGTCCACACACAACACGGCGAGACCGTAGAACGGCAGGCGGTGCAAGAAGTCGGCGAAGGCCTTCTTCACCTCGGCGAAATCGCCGTGGTAGTTCTCCAGATGGTCGGCGTCGATGTTGGTGACCGCAGCGATCACCGGCGACAGCAGCAGGAAGGAGCCGTCCGACTCGTCGGCTTCCGCCACCAGGTACTGACCGGTGCCCAGGCGCGCATTGGCGCCGGCCGCGTTGAGCTGGCCGCCGATCACGAAAGTCGGGTCGTAGTTCGCCTCGGCCAGTACGCTGGCGACCAGGCTGGTCGTCGTGGTCTTGCCATGCGTGCCGGCGATCGCGATGCCGCGGCGGAAGCGCATCAGCTCGCCCAGCATCTCCGCCCGCGGGATCACCGGGATGCGTGCCGCGCGCGCGGCGAGCAGTTCGGGATTGTCCGGCCTGATCGCACTGGAGGTCACCACCACGTCGGCATCGCCCACGTTGGCTGCGTCGTGGCCTTCGTGCACCACCAGGCCCAGTCGCGCGAGGCGCTGCGCGGTGGGCGAGTTCGCCTTGTCCGAGCCGGACACCGCGTAGCCCAGGTTGTGCAGCACCTCGGCAATGCCGCTCATGCCCACGCCGCCGATGCCGATGAAATGCACGCGGCGGAACGTGGTCATCAGGTCTTCATGCGCGAGCAGCCGGCGGGGCGTCATGCGGCCACCTCCAGGCAGGCGCGCGCGATCACCGTCGCCGCGTCGGGCTTGGCCAGCGTGCGCGCCGCATCCGCCATGGCGAGCAATTGCGCGCGGTCGGACAGCAGCGTATCCAGACGCTGTGCGAGTGTTTCGATGTTCAAATCACGTTCCTGGATCAATTCGGCCGCGCCGGCGGCGACCAGCGCCTCGGCGTTGCGGGTCTGGTGGTCGTCCACCGCGTGCGGGAACGGCACGAGCACCGCGCCCAGCCCGGCCGCGGTAAGTTCGGCCAGGGTCAGCGCGCCGGCGCGGCAGACCGCGAGATCGGCCCAGCCGTAGGTACCGGCCATGTCCTCGATGAACGGCACCACCTGCGCTTCGACACCGGCTTTCGCGTATGCCTCGCGCGCCTCGTCGAGACCGCGGTTGCCGCACTGATGCAACACCTCCGGGCGGCGTTCCGGCGGCAGCAAGGCCAGCGCCTGCGGCAACGCGAGATTCAGCGCGCGCGCGCCGAGGCTGCCGCCCAACACCAGCAGGCGCGCACGGCCAACATGGCTTGCGAAGCGTTGCGATGGCGGCGCCAGCGCGGCGATCGCGCCACGCACCGGATTGCCCACCCACTCGGCATTCGGCAAGGCGTCGGCGAAACCGGCCAGCACACGCTGCGCATGCGCGGCCAGCTTGCGGTTGGTGAACCCGGCCACGCGATTCTGCTCATGCACCAGCAGCGGCCGGCGCAGCAGATGCGCAGCCAGGCCACCAGGCCCGGCCACGTAACCACCCATCGACAACACGCTGCGCGGCTTCAGCCGATGCAGCACGGCGAGCGCGGACAGCAGCGCATGCGCCAGCATCAACGGTGCGGCGAGGCGCGTCTTCCAGCCTTTGCCGCGCAAACCGCCCACGCGGATCTCGTGCAATTCGATGCCGTGCGCCGGCACCACCTTCGTCTCCATGCCGCCCACCGCACCCAGCCACGCCACCGGCACGCCTTGCGCGCGCAGCGTCTCGGCCACGGCGAGGCCGGGGAAGATGTGGCCGCCGGTACCGCCGGCCATGATCAGCACGGGACGCGGCGCGGCGCTCATGCCACCGCCACCTCGCGCGGGCGCGCCGCGTCGTTCACTTCGGGGGCGGCCACCGCCTCCGGCATGCGCTTGGCCATCTGCCGCGCATCCAGCGCCCGGTTGATTTCCCAGGTAGCGCGCAGCAACACGCCGGCCATCGCGCAGGTCAGCACCATCGACGAACCGCCGTAGCTGATCAGCGGCAAGGTAAGCCCCTTGGTGGGCAGCGCACCGAGGTTCACGCCCACCGAGACGATCGCCTGCATCGCCAGCATCAGCGAGATGCCGAACGCGACATAGCCGGCGAAACGCTGACCCACCTCGACGCCCTTGAGACCCAGGTACAGGCCGCGCCCCACCGCCAGCGCGAACAAGCCCATCACCAGCACGACGCCGACCAGGCCCAGTTCTTCGCCGATCACCGCGAAGATGAAGTCGGTGTGCGCCTCGGGTAGGTAGGAGAGTTTCAGCACGCTGGAACCCAGCCCCACGCCGGCCCACTCGCCGCGGCCGATCGCCATCAGCGACTGGGTGAGCTGGAAGCCGTCGGTGAACGGGTGCTCCCACGGGTTCATGAACGAGGTGAGGCGCTTCACGCGGTAGCTCTCGCCGGTCGCTGCGATCACCAGCAGCGGCATCAGCGGCAAGCCCATGACGAACAGATAGATCGGCCGCGCGCCGCCCAGCCAGACCATCGCGATGGTGACCGAGATCACCAGCGTGGCCGAGCCGAAGTCGGGCTGCGCCAGCAACAGCAACACGATGATGCCGGCTACCGCAATCGGCTTGATCAGGCCGAGGAATTCCGTCTCGATGCTGTCGCGGTGGCGCACGAGGTAGCTGCCCAGGTACACCACCAGAATCAGCTTCACCGCCTCCACCGGCTGGAAGCTGGTCACTACCAGGTTCAGCCAGCGGTGTGCGCCGTTGATGCGCATGCCCAGGTGCGGCACGAACACCGCCAGCAGCAGGACGACCGCCAGCCCCAGCAGCGGAAACGCGCGCTTCTCGAGCAGCTTCAGTTCGGTGCGCATCGCCACGCCGGCCGCCACCGCGCCGAACGCGAGATTGAGCAGGTCTTTCTTCAGGAAATAGAACGCGCCGTCCTTGCCGTTGTCGGCCACCGCGATCGAACTGGAGGTCACCATCACCACGCCGACGCTGGCCAGCCCGATCAGCGCGATCAGCAGCCACAGGTCGTAGCTGCCGCGCGGCCCCTGCCGCTTGATCGCCTGCGATGTGCCGAAGAGGCCGAACATGTCAGCGCACCTTCAACGTGGCGAGACCGATCAGCACCAGCACGACGCTGATGATCCAGAAGCGCACGATCACCCGCGGCTCGGGCCAGCCCTTGAGCTCGAAGTGATGGTGGATCGGCGCCATGCGGAACACGCGCTTGCCGGTGAGCTTGAAGCTGGCGACCTGGATCATCACCGAGGCGGTCTCCAGCACGAACACGCCGCCCATCACCAGCAGCACGATCTCCTGGCGCACGATCACCGCGATGCAGCCGAGTGCGGCGCCGATCGCCAGCGCGCCCACGTCGCCCATGAACACCTGCGCCGGATAGGTGTTGAACCACAGGAACCCCAGACCCGCGCCGGCCAGTGCGCCGCAATAGATCGACAGCTCGCCCGCGCCGGGAATCGAGGGAATACCCAGGTATTCGGAAAACAGCTTGTTGCCGGCCAGGTAGGCGAACACGCCCAATGCACCGGAGACCAGCACCGTGGGCATGATCGCGAGGCCGTCGAGGCCATCGGTGAGGTTCACCGCATTGGAGAAGCCCACGACGATGAAATAAGCCACCACCACGAAGAACACGCCCAGCGGGATCGCCACGTGCTTGAACAGCGGCAGGTACAGCGCGGTCTCCGCCACCGGCAACTGGCCTACCGCCTGCGGCGCGGTGAAGTACAGGAACAGCGCCGCGCACAGGCCGAACACCGACTGCCAGAAATATTTCCAGCGTGAGGCCAGGCCGCGGCTGTCCTTCAGCACCAGCTTGCGGTAATCGTCGTAGAAGCCGATCACGCCGAACGCCAGCATCACCGCCAGCACCACCCATACGTAGCGGTTGCGCAGGTCGGCCCACAGCAGCGTGGCGACGGTCACTGCAAGCAGGATCATCACCCCGCCCATGGTCGGCGTACCGGCCTTGGACAGATGCGTCTGCGGACCATCGCTGCGCACCACCTGTCCCGCCTTCAGCGCGGCCAGCTTGCGGATCAGCGCAGGACCCAGCAGCAACGACACGGCCAGCGCCGTGAGCGCGGCCATGATGGTGCGGAAGGTGATGTACTGGAACAGATGCAGCGTGGTGAAGTGCCGCGCCATCCAGTCCGCAAGTTCAAGCAGCATCGGATGCGCCCTCCTTTCCAGTCGCCGCTTCCAGCGCCTTCACAACCTCGTTCATGCCCGCCGAGTGCGAGCCCTTGACTAGGCAGGTCACGCCGGCATGCAGGCCGGCCTTGAGCGCATCGACCAGTGCGGCCTTGTCTGCGAAATGCCCGCCGCCGGCACCGAATGCCGCTACCGTCGCCTCGCCCAGCGGGCCGACCGCGAACAGGCGCTCGATGCCGCACTCGCGCGCCTTGGCGCCCACGCCGGCATGCAGCGCGCGGGCGTCGGCGCCCAGTTCGGCCATGTCGCCCAGCACCAGCCAGCGCTCGCCTGTCGCCAGCGCCAGCGTGTCGATTGCGGCGGCCATCGAGCTGGGGTTGGCGTTGTAGCTGTCGTCGATCAGCGTCCAGCCGCTGGGCAGCGTCACCCGGCGCAGGCGTCCCTCTACCGGGCGGGCCTGCGCCAGCCCCGCCGCGATGGTGCCCAGCGGCACCTCCAGCGCCAGCGCAATGGATGCTGCCGCCAGCGCATTGGCCACGTTGTGGCGCCCGGGCAGCGCCAGCTCCACCTTGACGTCACCGACCGGCGTACTCAGCACGAACCGCGAACCGTCGGCGCGCTGCTCGACGATCTCCGCGCCCACGTCGGCCTTGTGCTCCAGGCCGAAGCGCAGCACGCGGCGCGCACCGGCCAGGCCCGCGAAGAAGCCGGCGAAGGCGTCGTCCGCATTGATCACCGCCACGCCGTCCGCGGGCAGCGCCTGGTACAGCGCGCCCTTGGTCTCGGCTACGCCTTCCACGCTGCCCATGCGCTCAAGGTGCGCCGGCGCGATGATGTTGACGAGGCCGATTTCGGGCCGCGCGATGGCGGCGAGATAGGCGATGTCGCCGGGCTTGCCGGCGCCCATCTCCAGCACCGCGTATTCGGCATCCTCGGGCATCGCCAGCAGGGTCAGCGGCAGGCCGATCTCGTTGTTGAAGCTGCCGGTATTGACGTGGGTGCGACCGTGCAGCGACAGGATCGCCGCCGTCAGCGTCTTCACCGTGGTCTTACCGTTGGAGCCGGTAATGCCGATCACCCGCGCGTGACGCTGTGCGCGCATCGCGCTGGCAAGATCGCCCAGCGCCGCCTCCACGTCGTCCACCAGCACCTGCGGCAGCGGGCTGTCCACCTTGCGCGAAACCAGCGCACCGGCAGCGCCGGCAGCGGCAGCCTGGGCCAGATAGTCGTGGCCATCCACGCGCTCGCCCTTGAACGCCGCGAACAGGTCGCCGGCCTTGAGCTTGCGGGTGTCGATGGCGACGCCAGCCACCGCGGCATCGTCGCCGAGCAGCCGGCCGTGGGTCCACATCGCGATGGTGCTCAGCTGCATCACGCGCGCCGCTCCAGGGCCGCGCGCGCGACCATCATGTCGTCGAACGGGCGCTTGCCGGCCGCGCCCTCTTGGTAGGTTTCGTGACCCTTGCCGGCGATCACCACCACATCGTTGGCCGCCGCCATGTCCAGCGCCTGCTCGATCGCGGCGGCGCGGTCGCGCTGCACGCCGTATTCGCGCGCCGCGCCCATGCCGGCAACGATCTGCGCCACGATGGCGTCGCCGTTCTCGCCGCGCGGGTTGTCGTCGGTGACGATCGCCACGTCGGCCAGCCTCGCCGCGATCTCGCCCATCAGCGGGCGCTTGCCCGCGTCGCGCTCGCCGCCGCAGCCGAACACGCAGATCAGCCGCCCGCGGCAGTGCGCGCGCACCGCGTTCAGCACCTGCTCCAGCGCGTCGGGCGTATGTGCGTAGTCCACCACCACCAGCGGCAGGCCGCGCTGACCGCCGAGCCGGCTCATGCGACCGTTGACGGGCTGCAGGTTCTCCAACGCGGCCACGATGCGCTCGAACGGCTCGTCCAGTGCGCCGAGGCAGGCCGCCACGGTGAGCAGGTTGGCCACGTTGAAGAGTCCCAGCAGATGGCTGCGCAAGGTATGCGTGCCCCAGGGCGTGCGCAGCACGAAGGCCAGGCCTTCCGCGGAGCTGACCACGGCGCTGGCCGCCACGTCCGCCGCGGCGTCGCCCCGCGCACTCACGCGCAACGCACGCACGGCGGCCGGCAGCTGCTCCAGCAACTGTGCGCCGAACGCATCGTCGCCATTGATGACCGCGGCGCGCAGTCCCGGCCACGCGAACAGTTTCGCCTTTGCCGCGCCGTAGGCCTCCATGCTGCCGTGGTAGTCCAGATGGTCGCGGGTGAGATTGGTGAAAGCGGCGACCTCGAAGTCGACCGCGCCGACCCGGCCCTGCTCCAGCGCGTGCGAGGACACCTCCATCGCCACGTGGGTGGCGCCGGCGTCGCGGAATTCGGCCAGCAGGCCGTGCACGCTGATCGCATCCGGCGTGGTGCGCTCACCCTCACGCAGCCGGCCGTGCAGGCCAGCGCCCAAGGTACCGATGCTCGCGGCGCGATGGCCGAGGAAGCTCAGCGCCTGCGCCAGCAATTGCACGGTGGAAGTCTTGCCGTTGGTGCCGGTGACGCCGATCACGCGCAATGCTTCGGACGGCCGTCCATGGAAACGCGCGGCGATCTCGCCGACCAGATCATGCAAGCCCTCGATCCACAGCACCGGCACGTCCAGCGGCGCGCACTCCACCGCAGGCGCCTCGGCCAGCACCACGGCCGCGCCGCGCTGCACCGCGGTGGCGGCGAACTGGATGCCATGGCTCTGCGTGCCGCGCAGGGCGACGAAGGCGTCGCCGCGGCGAACCTTGCGCGAATCCAGCGTGAGGCCGGACACCACGATGCGCGCCGCGCCCGGCGCCGCGGCCAGCGGCGCGTCGGCGAGGCCCAGCAGCAACTGGTCGAGGTGGCCCGTGCTCACGGCAGGCCTCCTTCCGTCGGCGCCTCGTCGACCGGCGCCTCGTTGATCGGCACGTCGTTGGCCGCCGGCGTGACCGGCGACTGGTTGCCGACCAGGCCGCCGTTGCCTTGCAGCGGACCGCCCACATACCAACGGCCGATGTTGTCCGGCGGAATGTCGAGCAGGCGCAGGGCGCCGCCCATCACCGAGGCGAACACCGGCGCCGACACGGTGCCGCCGAAATAGCCGCCCTTGGTGGTGCCGTTGATCACGATCACGCCGACCAGGCGCGGATTGCTGGCCGGCGCGATGCCGGCGAACAGCGAGTTATAGGTGTTCTTCGAGTAGCCGCCGGCGATCGCCTGGTGCGAGGTGCCGGTCTTGCCCGCCACGCTGTAGTTCGCGATGCGCGCCTTCGCGCCGGTGCTGCCAGGGCCGGTCACTGTCTCCAGCATGCTGACCAGTTCGTGCGCCACCTGCGGCGAAATGATCTGCTTGCCCGGGCTGTCGTCGCCCTTGATGAAGGTGGGCGTGTGCATCACGCCGCCGTCGGCGATGGTGGCGTAGGCGTTGGCCAGCTGCAGCGGCGTGACGTTCAGGCCGTAGCCGTAGGCCATGATCGCCTTTTCCAGCGGGCGCCAGTTGCGCCCGATCTTCAGCAGGCCGGCCGACTCGCCCGGAAAACCGCTCTCGGTGCTGCTGCCGAAACCGAACGCGCGGAAGGTGTCGTACATCAGCGAGGTATCGAGCGTCATCGCGATCTTTGCCGCGCCCACGTTGCTGGAGCGGGTGAGCACGCCGGTCGGGGTAAGCACGCCGTTCGGATCGTCGTCGCGGATGTCGTGGCCGTAGAAGTACCAGTGACCGTTGCCGGTATCGATGATCGGGCCGGTCGGCGTGTACTTGCCGCTGGACAGCGCGGCCGCCAGCGTGAAGGCCTTCATCGTGGAGCCCGGCTCGACCACGTCGGTGACCGCGCGGTTGCGCCGCTGCCCCGGTTTGCTGCCGGCTACCGCGTTCGGGTTGTAGGTGGGCAGGCTGGCCATCGCCAGGATCTCGCCGGTGTGCACGTCGAGCACCACCATCGCGCCAGAGGCGGCGTTGAACTTGTCCAGCGTGTTCTTCAGTTCGTTGTAGGCGAGGAACTGGATGCCGCGGTCGATGCTCAGCGTGAGGTTCTGCCCCGGCTTGGGCGCGCGCACCTGCTCCAGGTCCTCCACCACGTGGCCCTTGCCGTCGCGGATCACGCGCTTGGTGCCGGGCTTGCCGGCCAGCCAGTCGTCGTAGGCCAGCTCCAGGCCTTCCTGGCCGTGGTCGTCGATATTGGTGAAGCCGAGGATGTGCGCGGTCACCTCGCCCGACGGGTAGAAGCGCTTGAATTCCCGCTGGCCGTTGACGCCGGGGATGTCGAGGTCGAGCACGGCCTGCGCCGCCTCCGGCGGCATCTGCCGGCGGAGGTAGACGAATTCGCGGTTCGCGCGCTGCTCGAGGTAGCTCTGGATGTCGGTCGCATTGCCGCCCAGCGCCTTGGCCAGTTCGGGGATACGGTCGTCGTTCGCCAGCAGCTCTGCAGGATTGGCCCAGATCGACATGACCGGCGTGGACACCGCCAGCGGCTCGCCGTTGCGGTCGAAGATGGTGCCGCGCGACACCGGAATCGGCACTTCGCGCAGGAAACGCGCGTCGCCCTGCTTCTGGTAGAACTGCTTGCGCACCACCTGCAGGTCGAACGCGCGCGCCACCAGGCCCAGCGAGACCAGGCCGAGCAGGCCTACCACCACCACCATGCGCTTGCGTGCACTGGGGCCGGCGCCGCGGCGGCGGCTCGGCGACGGCGTGGCGCGCTGCGGCTGCGGACGGGTGCGGTCGCGCCACCTCATCGGCGCAGCAACCGGATGTCTTGCGGGCGCGGATCGACCATGCCGAGCTGCTGGCGCGCCTCCTCGTCGATGCGGCGCGGTTCGGCGAAGGTGGCCTGCTCCAGTTCGAGCTTGCCGTATTCGATATTCATGTCGTCGCGCTGGTTCTGCAGCGCAGTGAGCTGCACGAACAGCACGCGACCCTCGTGGCGGGCCCACACCACGCTGATCGCGCTGGCCAGCACGGCAGCCAGCAGCGCGAGCATGAAGATGGCCCGGATCACCTTCATGCGTGTCCCGCCTCCAGCTTCTCGGCCACCCGCAGCACGGCCGAGCGGGCACGCGGATTCACGGCGAGCTCGGCATCGGAGGGAAATTGCGCCTTGCCCACTGCCGTCAGCTCAGCCGGCGCCGCGGCCTGCGGCGGACCGCGTCGACTGCCCTGCACGCGGCCGGAATGATCGCGGATGAACTGTTTGACGATGCGATCTTCCAGCGAGTGGAAGCTGATCACGGCGAGCCGGCCGCCGGGCTTCAGTCGCGCCAGCGCGGCGTCCAGTCCACGCCGCACCGATTCCAGCTCACCGTTCACGCGGATGCGCAACGCCTGGAAGCTGCGCGTGGCAGGGTGTTTGCCGGGCTCGCGCCGACCCACCACGCGCTCGATCAGCGCGGCCAGTTCGCCGGTGCGGGCCAGCGGCTGTTCCGCACGGCGCTCGACGATGGCACGGGCGATCTTGCGGCTGAAGCGCTCCTCGCCGAACTGCCACAGCACGTCGGCGATCTCGCGCTCCGTGGCATGCGCGAGGAAATCCGCAGCACTCTCGCCCTGGGTGGTGTCCATGCGCATATCCAGCGGCGCATCGGCCATGAAGCTGAAACCGCGCGCAGCTTCGTCCAGCTGCGGCGAAGAGACACCCAGGTCCAGCAACACGCCGTCGAGGCCGGCGGCAGTCTCGTCCCACTCGGCCAGCGAAGAGAAGTTGGCGTGACGGATGGAGACGCGCGGATCGTCGGCGAAACCGGCTTGCGCGGTGGCGATGGCCCGCGGGTCGCGATCCATCAGCAGCAGTCGCCCGCCGGGACCGAGGCGCGACAGCACGGCGCGAGCGTGACCGCCGCGTCCGAAGGTGCCATCCAGATAACGCCCGCCTGCCTGCACGGCAAGGCCCTCCACCGCTTCATCCAGCATCACCGGGATGTGCCGCAACTCGGCCATGCCGCATCTCCCGTCCCGTAACCCGCCCGCAAAACCATGCTTCGCACTACAGCTGCAGCGCGGCCATGTCGTTGGTGATCTCGTCTTCGCCGATGGTCTGGCGGATCTTGGCCAGATGGGCTTGTTCGCTCCACAGCTCGAACTTGTTGCCCATGCCCAGCAGAACCGCCTTCTTCTCGATGCCCGTGGTGGCGCGCTGGCTGGCCGGCAGCAGGATGCGTGCGGCGCCGTCAGGCTCCACCACCGCGGCGGCGCCGACGATCTTCATCTGCATGTCGCGGTGCGCCTTGACCACCTTGGACAACGCGTTGACCTGGTCGCGCACCTTTTCCCACTCGGCATGCGGAAACAGCCACAGGCAGCCCGGCTCGAACGGGTTGTAGGTGACCACCAGCCGGTTCGCGCAGGCATCGGCCACCAACTCGCGGTACGCGGTCGGTATGGCCAGCCGGCCCTTGTCGTCGACGGTGATGGCGGTCTCGCCCTGGAACACGTAGCAGACTCCACGAAAACCCACGATTTCACACTGAAAACCACGATAGTCTCGCCCCCTGAGACTGTCAAGGGATTTTTGCTTGTGAATCAAGGAGAAAGGCGAAGTTGTGGCCGTGTTTCCAGCACTTTCTGAGGAACATCCCCAAGGTGCTTGAATGCAGGGAATTTTTTGCGGAACGGCTCGCACACCAACCAGCGAGAATCGCCACACCCATGCCCGCCATAGCCGACAGCGACATGAACCTCCGTTCACCTCGCCACTCATGCCCAGCCACAGGCACATGTCCCGGCGCACACGTGCGCCGGGACATGGACGGGAAAGGCGGAGTCGGCCTGTAAGCCGGGTTCTGTACGCCTTGCGGCGCGACAGTCATTCCTCTCGGCCAGGCGTCGCCGCCTGGCTCCAGCAACCTACCCGGGAACAACGCGGGCCGCGTTATCGTTCCCCTATTTGGTCTTGCTCCGAGTGGGGTTTACCGTGCCGTACGACGTTGGCCCCGTACGCGGTGCGCTCTTACCGCACCCTTTCACCCTTACCTGTACCCTTGCGGGCCATCGGCGGTCTGCTCTCTGTTGCACTGGCCGTCGGCTCGCGCCGCCCAGGCGTTACCTGGCACTCTGCCCTATGGAGCCCGGACTTTCCTCGATGCGCTTGCGCGCGACGCGACTGTCCGGCCGACTCCAGGGCGTAGTTTAGTGTGAAGCGGGGCGAGAAACGAGAGAAAAGCATGCGACAGCGCTTTCTCCCGTTCCACTTCATTCACTCCTGTAAAGCTCCTTGCGCGGCGCGCCGGTGATCGCCGCGGCGAGCTTGGCCGCCTTGGCCGGCGGCAACTCCTCGCGCAGGACCGCGAACACGCGCTGGCCTTCGGCGAGCTTCGCATCGGCCTCCTCACCACGACCGGCGACCAGGAGCACGCATTCACCGCGCTGCTGGTCGGGATCGCCCGCCACGCGTTCGGCGAGCTGCCCCAGCGGCTCGCCGATCACCGTCTCGAACAGCTTGGTGAGTTCGCGCGCCAGCACTGCCTCGCGCTCGTCGCCGAACACCGAGCGCATGTCGGCCAGGCTCTCGGCGACACGGTGCGAGGATTCATAGAAGATCAACGTGCGCGGCTCGCCCGCCAGCTCCTGCAGGCGCGCACGCCGCGCCGCGGATTTCGGCGGAAGGAAACCTTCGAACACGAAGCGGTCGCTGGGCAGACCCGCCACCGACAATGCGGCGATCGCCGCGCAGGCGCCCGGCACCGGTGCACAGCGGACGCCCGCCGCGCGCGCCGCGCGCACCAGCCGGAACCCGGGATCGGAAATCAGCGGCGTGCCCGCATCGGAAATCAGCGCCACCGACTCGCCGCCCCGCAGCCGCCGCACGATGCCCTCCACCACCTCGCGCTCGTTGTGCTCATGCAAGGCGATCAACGGCGTGGCGATGTTGTGGTGGAGCAGCAGCGGCTTGCTGTGGCGGGTGTCCTCGGCGGCGATCACCGCCACTTCACGCAGTGTCGCGATCGCCCGCGCAGAAAAATCGTCGCGATGGCCGATCGGCGTGGCGACCACCCACAGGCAACCGGATTGGACAGATGACATGCGCACACTCCTGCGGATTCGACGACGCGCCGGGCAACACGACGCAGCCTCAGGTCACGGAAACGATCGGCTATCATCGCGCACACTCGCCGCGAATACCGACAAGAGACTTCCGATGCGCCTGCGCCCCGTCCCCCGGCCATCCCTGCCTGCCCTCGGTCCGATCCTGCTGCTCGCGGGCACGCTGGCCTTGAGCAGTTGCGTCCCCGGCAACACAAAGCCTTCGCCCGCTGAAGTCAGCGCGGCTGACGGCGCCGCATCGCTGGCGCGGCAAGGCGAGTTCGACCAGGCCGCGCAAGCCTACCTCGCGCTGGCCGGGCAATACGGCGGCCATGCCGACCACTACCGCCTGCTGGCGGCCGAAGCCTGGCGCGAAGAGGGTCGCATCGAGACCGCCGGTCCCGCGCTGGCACAGATCAAGCGCAACAACCTGCAGGGCGACGATGCCGTGCGCTTCGACCTGCTGCGCGCCGATCTCGCGCTGCGCCACCAGGATCCCGCGACTGCGCTGCGGCTCACCACCCAGCCCACGGTCGCCGTGCCGGACAAGTTGCAGGTCCGCCTGTTCGAATTGCGCGCCCGCGCGCAGGCCGGCACCGGCGACCACTGGGGCGCCGCCCGCACGCGCGTGCAGATGGACGACCATTTGCAGGGGCTGGATCGTGCGGACAACCGCAAGCAGATCCTCGCCGAACTGACCCGGCTCGACGTGGCCTCGCTCAAGCAGCGCGCCGACGCCATGAAGCCGGGCGACCCCATGTTGTCGTGGACCAACGAAGCACTGAGCCAGCTCGGCGTCACCGTGGCGCAGGCGCCACCGACGCTGCAGCAGCCGGTGGGCACCTTGTTGCCCGGCGCGGGCGCTGAAGTGCGCGAGGGCTACAAGATGCCCGCCCACGTCGCCCTGCTGCTGCCCGTGAGTGGCGCCTACAAGGGCGCCGGCGACGCCATCCGCGATGGTTTCTTTGCCTCCTATGCGGAAGACGCCCGCACCCACGCGCCTCGCGCCTCGGTGCGCATCTACGACACGCAAGGCAACACCGACGGCGCGATCAAGGCCTATCAGCAGGCGGTGAGCGACGGCGCGCAACTGGTGGTCGGCCCGCTCACCCGCGGCGCCGTGGCCGCACTGTTCGCACAACCCAAGCTGCCGGTGCCGGTGCTGGCGCTGAACCATCCGGACAACAGGCAGCTGCCCGCGAGCGACGCCAGCGAATTCGGCCTGCTGCCGGAGACCGAGGGCGCCCAGGCCGCCGATCACATGATCGAGCGCGGCTTGCACCAGACTTATATGGTGATTTCCGGCGACGACTTCGCCCAACGCGCGGCCAACGCGTTCAAGGCGGAGCTGCTCGCCCGTGGCGGCAGCGTCGTTGGCATGGCCACGCTGCCCGCCGATGGCTTGAACTACGCAAATCTGATCACCAGCCTGCACCTGCCCGTCGCCGCCGCGCCGGCCACCGGCACGCCCGATGCCTCCGCTCCCGCCGCCGGCGCCAGCACGGGCACCGCCACCGGCGCCACTGTGGACGATACCGGCATCTTCATCAGCATGCGCCCCAACCAGGCGCGGCTGTTGCTGCCGCAGCTGCAGATCGCCAGGATCGCGCTGCCGGTGTTCGGCACCTCGCACATCTACGCCGGCACCGACAACCCCACCGCCGACGGCGATCTCAACGGCGTGGAGTTCTGCGACGCGCCGTGGCTGTTCGACGCACAGCCGGGCCTGCCCCACCACGACGACATCGCCACGCTGTTGCCGGCGGCGCGCGACGGCAGCGCACGGCTGTTCGCGTTCGGCATGGATGCATGGAACCTGGTGCCTTATCTCGACTGGCTGCGCAACCATCCCGGCAGCTACCTGCCCGGCGCCACCGGCCAGCTCACCGCCGACCAGTTCGGCCGCATCCGTCGCGTGCTGATCTGGGCGAAATTCCAGAACGGCCTCGCCCGTCTGCTGGGCGGCAGCCTGCAGGTCGACGATCTGCCCGCACCGGCCAGCAGCGTGCAACCTGCCCCCGCTTCCTCGGCAGGTTGATGCGCAGCACCGGCGCCGCCTTCGAGCTGCGCGCCGGCGCCGAACTCGAACGCGCCGGCCTCAAGTTGCTGGCACGCAATTACACCACCCGCCACGGTGAACTCGACCTGGTCATGCTGGACGGCGACACCGTGGTATTCGTCGAGGTGCGCTATCGCGTGCGCGCCGGCCACGGCGACGCCCTGGCTTCCGTCACCCGCAGCAAGCGGGACAAGCTGATCCACACCGCGCAGCTGTGGCTGGCCGCCCATCCACAGCACGCACAACGCACCTGCCGCTTCGACGTGGTCAGCTACGACGGCCCCGCCATCGATGCGCGCATGCAATGGCTGCGCAGTGCGTTCGAGGCCGGTTGAGGCCGCAATCCGCTAGGCTACGCGAATGCCCCTGCCCGCCGCCCTGCTCGACACGCTGCGCGACATTTTCCGTGACGACGCACTCTCCGTCGCCGAGGCCGAACGCCTCGCCTACGCCTACGACAACTCGCGGCTCAGCGCGTCGCCGGACGCGGTGGTGTTCCCCACGGAGCACGCGCAGGCCGGGGCGCTGGTGCGCGCCTGTCGCGAGCACCATGTACCACTGGTGGCGCGCGGCCGCGGCAGCAACACCACCGGCGCCACGGTGCCGGTGGCAGGTGGCGTGGTGGCGAGTTTCGAGCGGATGAACCGCATTCTGCGCATCGACACCGACAACCGTCTCGCTGTGGTGGAACCGGGTGTGCTCAACGGCGATCTGCAGCAGGCGCTCGAACCGCACGGTTTCTTCTGGCCGCCCGATCCGTCTTCCGCGCCGTGGTGCAGCATCGGCGGCAACCTGGCCTGCAACTCCGCCGGGCCGCGCACGGTGAAATACGGCAGCCCACGCGAGAACACGTTGGGACTGCGCGCGGTGGCCGGCACGGGCGAGGGTTTTCGCTGCGGCACTTACACCAGCAAGGGCGCCACGGGCTACGACCTCACCCGCCTGCTGATCGGATCGGAAGGCACGCTGGCGCTGATCACCGAGGCCACGCTCAAGCTCACGCCCAAGCCATCCGCCGTGCGTACCCTGCGCGCGACCTACACGGATGTCGGCGCGGCCGCACGTGCCGTGGCACGGATCATGGCTCAGCCAGTCACGCCCTGCGCACTGGAATTCATCGACGATGTGGCGCTGAAGCTCGCGCGCGACCATGCGCCGGACGCCGGCGTGCCGGTGGCCGGCGCGTTGCTGATGATCGAGGTGGATGGCGAGCCGGATGCCTTGCCCGCCTCCGCCGAAGCCGTGGCGCAGGCCGCGCGCGGCGACGGGTTGCTCGAACTGCGTGTGGCCGAAACCGCCGCCGAAACGAAGGCGTTGTGGTCCGCACGCAAGGCGCTGTCGCCGGCGCAACGCAAGCTGTCGCCGCACAAGATCAACGAAGATGTGGTGGTGCCGGTGAGCCGCCTGCCCGAACTGGTGGATGGCGTGAAACGTCTGGCGGCAAAGCATGCGCTACCCATCGTCAGCTTCGGCCACGCCGGCAACGGCAACTTGCACGTGAACCTGCTGCCACGCGATGACGCGGAACGCGAGCGCGCCCATGCCGCGCTGGCCGAACTGTTTGCGCTGGTGATTGCGCTGGACGGCACGCTGTCGGGCGAACACGGCATCGGCATCGCCAAGCGCGAGTTCATGCCGCTGGCGCTGTCGGGCGAAACGCTGGGGCTGATGCGCGGCATCAAGGCCGCGTTCGATCCGGACGGCATACTCAACCCGGGCAAGTTGCTGCCGTGAGCAGGCAGGAATCCTTCGAGCAGTTGGTGATACGCATCCGCGCCTGCCGCCTGTGCGAGGCACATCTGCCGCTGGGGCCGCGACCGGTGCTGCAGGCGTCGCCGCAGTCGCGGTTGCTGATCGTGAGCCAGGCCCCGGGACGCAAGGTGCACGACACCGGCATTCCTTTCAACGACGTCAGCGGCGACCGGCTGCGTGACTGGCTGGGCATCGACAAACCTGTGTTTTACGACGCCGACAAGATCGCCATCGTGCCTATGGGCTTCTGCTTTCCGGGTACCGGCAAGGGCGGCGATCTGCCGCCGCGCCCCGAATGCGCACCGGCCTGGCATCCGCATCTGCTGCCGCGACTGACGCAAGTGAGGCTGACGCTGGCGATCGGCCAGTACGCACAAGCCGGCCTGCTCGGCCAGCGACGCGGACGTACGCTCACCGACACCGTACTTGCGTGGCGCGAACATCTCGCGCACGGCGTGCTGCCGCTACCTCACCCGAGTCCGCGCAACCAGCTCTGGCTGAAGCGCAATCCCTGGTTCGAGGCGGCATTGCTGCCGGAATTGCGCAGACAGGTGCAGCTCGCGCTGCGCTAGGCCGCGCGGCGCGCGAAGATCAGGTGCAACCCGAACAGCACGAACACCGCGCCGGCGCAGCCGTCGATCCAGCGGCGCAGGCGCAGGTAACCGCGGCGCATCGCCGGCAGCGTGAACACACCGGCCACCAGGGCGAACCACAGCAGCGTCTCGGCCACCACCATCAGCCACAGCCCCCAGCGTGCCCAGGCACTCTGGCCATCGCCGACGAAGGCGGAGAAGATGCTGCCGAAATACACCACCACCTTGGGGTTGGCGAGGTTGGTGAACAGGCCGTTGCGCATGGCGCGCCACGGGCCGTCGGCCAGCTTTACCGCATGTGCCGGCGCACCGCCGGAAGGCGAAGCCCATGCGCCACGCAGCATCTTCAGGCCCATCCAGCACAGGTAACCGCCGCCGCATACGGCGATCGCGCGCTCCAGCCACAGCAGCCGGTGCAGCAGCAGCTGCAGGCCGAGCAGCGCCAGCGCAGCCCACACCGCCACGCCCAGCGTGATGCCAAGCACGCCGGCCAGCGCCTCGCGGCGCGAATGGCTCACCGCGGTCTGCGAGACGTAGAAGAAATCCGGACCCGGACTCATCAGGGCGATCAGCTGCACCACGGCGATGGTCAGGAACAGGCTCATGCGACACGCTCCGGACGGGACGGCGGAAGCGCAGTTTAGCCGCAACCGCACGATGTACCGTGCCTTGCTGGCCGGCCGGAGCTTCATCTAATCTGGCCCGATTCCAAGCAGCATGGCCACGGGATCGTCCCCGGCCTACAGGGGAACCCGCATCCATGAGCCTCAAGCTCCGCCTCGTCATTCTGAACTTCTTCCAGTACTACATCTGGGGTGCCTGGCTGCTGACCATCGGCACGTGGTGGTTCCAGACCCTGCACTGGTCGGGCACCAGCTTCGGCGCGATCTTCTCGACCATGGGCATCGCCGCACTGTTCATGCCGTCGCTGGCGGGCATCGTGGCGGACAAGTGGATCAACGCGGAACGTCTGTACGGCCTGTTCCAGATCGCGGGCGCGGCGATGCTGTGCGCGATACCGCACGCGGGCGATCCGCAGCAGATGTTCTGGGTGGTGTTGCTGTACATGTGCTTCTACATGCCCACCATCTCGCTCGCCATCACGGTGGCGTACAACGCGCTGAAGCAGGAAGGGCTGGACGTGGTGAGCACCTATCCGCCGATCCGCGTCTGGGGCACGGTGGGCTTCATCGCCGCCACCTGGACCACCAGCCTGCTCGGCTTCAAGGCCTCCCCGGCGCAGTTCTACGTAGCCGCCGGCGCCTCGCTGCTGCTGGGCCTGTACGCGTTCACCCTGCCGAAGTGCCCGCCCCGGCTCGACGCCGCGCACAGCCGCAGCCTGACGGACCGCCTCGGCCTCACCTCGTTCGTGTTGTTCAAGAACCGCAACATGGCGGTGTTCTTCGTCTTCGCCATGCTGCTGGGCGCTGCGCTGCAGCTCACCAATGCCTACGGCGACGCCTTCCTCAGCGACTTCGTCAAGGTGCCGGCGTACGCGAACCTGCTAACGGTGAAGTACTCGACCATCATCATCTCGATCTCGCAGTTCTCCGAAACCGCGTTCATCCTCACCATCCCGTTCTTCCTGAAGCGCTTCGGCATCAAGGCGGTGATGACGATGAGCATGCTGGCCTGGGTGCTGCGCTTCGGCCTGTTTGCGTTCGGCAATCCCGATCCGATGGGCGGGCTGTGGATGATCGTGTTGTCGTGCATCGTCTACGGCATGGCCTTCGACTTCTTCAACATCTCCGGCTCGCTGTTCGTCGAGGGCCAGGCCGATCCGAAGATCCGCGCCAGCGCGCAAGGTCTGTTCATGCTGATGACCAATGGCGTCGGCGCGGTACTGGGCAGCTTGATCGCGGGCTTCGTGATCGACCACTTCTTCACCAACCACAGCTGCGACGACGCCGTACTGATCTGCAAGGACTGGCACGGCATCTGGCTGGCCTTCGCCGGCTATGCGCTGGTGATGGCGCTGCTGTTCGTGCCGTTGTTCAAGCATCGCCACGACGCCGCGGCCGCCGGCCGCGTCGTGCCTTCGCATTGAACCAGCCGCCCCGTTGCGTCAGCCGGCCAGCTTGCTCGCCACCACTTGATCGCGCCCCCCGGACTTGGCCGAGTACAAGGCCAGATCGGCGGCACGCATCCAGCTCGACAGGTCGTGGCAGCGCACACCATCGAACTGCGCCACACCGATACTGATCGTCAGCCTGGTCACCGGAAGGTCCTGTGGCAGCGCCAGCCCAGCCGCCCCTGCGCGCAGGGTTTCGGCCAGCCGCAGGCCCGCCGTCAGCCCGGCCCGCGGACACAGCACGGCGAACTCCTCGCCACCGATACGCGCCACGAAGCTCGCATCGTCGACGGTAGCGCGCAGGTAGTCGGTCAGCAGCCGCAGCACCCGGTCGCCCTGCAGGTGCCCGATGCTGTCGTTGATGCTCTTGAAGTGGTCGATGTCGATCAGCAGCAGCACGTGCAACGGCGCGGCCGCGTCGCGCGCACGACCCAGCAATTCGTTGGCGC
This sequence comes from Dyella agri, assembly GCF_044904705.1. NCBI lineage: Bacteria > Pseudomonadati > Pseudomonadota > Gammaproteobacteria > Lysobacterales > Rhodanobacteraceae > Dyella > Dyella agri. The sequence goes on along the minus strand of NZ_JADIKL010000002.1, from coordinate 135,071 downwards.
GCTGCTGGAACGCACGCCGGTTCGCCATGCCGGTGAGCGGGTCGCGCAAGGTCTGTGCCTGCAGCTCGGCGGCATGCCGCCGCTGCGCGCGCAACAGCAGCACGAGCAGGCCGACGATCAGCAGCAGCGCCGCGGCCAGCAGCCCGATCGTCACGTTGATCAGGCGTTGGCGTTGCTGCTGCGCGCGGCGGCGCGCCGCATCGGCCTGCGCCGCCTTGAGCTGCAGGTCCTTCAGCTCATTGGCGTGCTCCAGCTCGCTGATGCGCAGTTCCTTTTCGCGCGCGGCATAGCGCTGTTCCAGTTCAATCTCGATGGCGCGCAGCGCCGGCGTATCGACGTTGCTGGAGAGCTTGGCCGCCTCGCGTTCGTCGGCCAGCGCCTGGCGCAGGTCGCCGGCTTGCTCGGCCATGAGTCCTTCCGTCCTGAGCATGTCGACCAGTTGACCGTTGATGCCTGCCCTGCGTGCCTGCGCCACCGCCGCGCGCATCCGTGTGTAGGCCTGGCGATGGCGACCCAGCGCTGCCTCGGCCATGGCGATGTCGGTGCTGGAATCCAGCGCATCGCTGATGCGCCCCGCGGCGAGCTCCTGCTTCAGCGAGGCCTGGGACAACGCCAGCGCCTCCCCCGCGCGGCCCTGTTTCAGATACATCTTCGCCAGGTTGTCGCCCACCATCACCACCAGCTGCTCCGCATTGGCCTTGGCGTAGTACTGGCGCGCCCGCTCGTAGGCTGCGGCCGCGTCATCCACTCGGCCCAGCGTCGCCAGGGCGATGCCCTCGTCATTCTCGGCATCGCCCATGCCGAAATCGTCACCGAGCGCGCGATAGGCCTCCGTCGACTGATGGCACAACGGCAAGGCCTTGGCCGCCTTTTCGTCGAGCGCATAGGCATCGCACAGCTGAAAACGCGCCCAGGCCGCGATGCCGGGATCGGCGTGGCCCAGTACCTTGTCGGCAGCCCGCAGCGCCTCGCCTAGGCCGTCGCCCACCCCGTTCGCGATGTCGTGCCGGGCCCGCAGGAAACCCGCGGCGGCAGCGGCCACCGGGTCGTGCGCTACCGCGGCCAGGCCATCGAGCCGCAACGTGGCCTCGGCCAGCGCGGCATCGTCGTTGCTGTTGATCGCGGCGGTGCCCATGCCCCACAGCAGCTCGCGCTCACGCGCCGGCTGCAGGGTGGTACCCGCTTGGTCGAGCTGCTGGCGAACCGCGGCGATCAGGCCATGTGGATCGGCCACGACTTGCTCGCGGAATCCATTCATGGATGCCGCGACGGCCGGCATCGCCACCAGCGCCAGCAATAACCCCAGCCACGGCCCCCTGCGCATCCCAGGCCCATTCCCTGTCAAGTACCACTCGTCGCGATCATAGCTTTTCCGGGCGCCGGTCACACTCTCCGCCTACAATGGCGGGATGCAGATTGGCCCCTACCGCCTCGACCCGCCGCTGGTGCTGGCCCCCATGGCCGGCGTCACCGACAAGCCGTTCCGCCTGCTGTGCAAGCGGCTGGGCGCCGGCCTGGCCGTGTCGGAGATGACCACCGCCGACCCGCGCCTGTGGCACACGCGCAAGTCGCTCAGGCGGATGGACCATGCCGGCGAACCCGAACCGGTGAGCGTGCAGATCGCCGGCTACGACCCGGCGATGCTGGCCGAGGCCGCACGCTTCAACGTGGCCAACGGCGCGCAGATCATCGACATCAACATGGGCTGCCCGGCGAAGAAGGTGTGCAACGTGTGGTCCGGCTCCGCCCTGCTGCAGGACGAGCCCCTGGTAGCACGCATCTGCAAGGCCGTGGCCGATGCCGTGGCGGTGCCGGTGACGCTGAAAATCCGCACCGGCTGGGACCGCGAGCACAAGAACGCACTCAGCATCGCGCGCATCGCCGAGGACGCGGGCATCGCCGCGCTCGCTGTGCACGGGCGTACCCGTGCCGACAAATACGAGGGCGAAGCGGAATACGAAACCATCGCCGCAGTGAAGGCCAGCGTGCGCATCCCGGTGTTCGCCAACGGCGACGTGACAACACCCCGGCAGGCCAGGCACGTGCTGGACGCCACCGGCGCCGATGCGCTGATGATCGGCCGCGGCGCCCAAGGCCGGCCATGGATCTTCCGCGAGATCGCCCACTTTCTCGCCACCGGCGAGCAGCTGCCCGAACCGACACCGGACGAAGTGGCGGCGATCCTGCTCGGCCACCTGGAACACCTCTACGCCTTCTACGGCGAACAGGGAGGCGTGCGCATCGCGCGCAAGCACCTCGGCTGGTACGCGAAGGACCGCCCGGAAAACGCCGCCTTCCGCAGCGTGGTCAACCGCGCGGAGACCGCGACCGAGCAACTCCGCCTGACCCGCGACTACTTCGCCGCGCAGTCGGCCGGCGAGCGCCTCGCCGCCTGATATCCAGAGCTTGTCCGCAATCTACGGGTGCCCAGTACCCGTAGATTGCGAACAAGCGTTCAAGCAGCCAGCTCCTGCGGCAACTCCACCATCGTGAGACGCAACCGCGGCGGCAGCTCGGCCTGCACCTCGCCGCGATGACCGAGCAAGCGCAACGTGCCGTCCATGTCCTCGGTCAGCACGGTGAGGCTTTCCACCCAGTCGCCGTCGTTGGCGTAGATCAGGCCGTCGCGCTGGATCAGTCCGGCGCGGTGGATGTGCCCGCAGACGATGCCGTCGAGCCGGCGCCGCGCGACATCGTCCAGGCCGGCCTGCACGAAACGCTCGATGTAGCGCTCGGCAGCGCCGCTGCGCCGCTTCACGAACTCCGACAGCGACCAATAACGCAAGCCGGCGCGCCGGCGCGCGCGGTTGAGCAGGCGGTTGCAGGTCAGGATGCGGTAGTACAGCCAGTCGCCCAGGCGCTCCTGCAGGCCGCCGAACTGGGTGACGTTGTCGTAGTCGTCGCCGTGCGTCACCAGCAGGCGGCGACCATCGGCGGTGACGTGGACCGCGCGCCGCCGCACCCGCATGCCGGGCAGCATCAGCCCGCACACCCGCCGCAGCGGCCGGTCGTGGTTGCCGGGCACATAGACGATCGCCGTGCCGCGCGCGTGCAACGCGTGCAGCGCCTCGATCACGCGCGCATGCGCGTCGTTCCATTGCGTGCGCCCCTCCACCATCCACCACAGATCGACGATGTCGCCCACCAGGTACAACTGGCGGCAGCGCAGGTTGTTGAGAAAGTCCGCCAGCTCCGCCGCGTGGCAGTGCTTGGTGCCCAGGTGCACGTCGGAAATGAACGCCGTCCGCAACCGCCGTTCGGACGGGGCGGCCGGCCGCTTCATGCCAGCGCGTCCTGCCGGCGTTCCAGGTAGCGCTGGCGTTTGCGCGGTCGCAGCCGCTCCAGGTCCACCTCGATCAATCCGTCGATGGAACCGCTGAAGTCCGGATCCACGCCGAAGGCGAGGAAGCGCGCCCCGCCGGGTTCGCACAGCTCGGTGTACTGCTTGTACAGCATCGGCACCGACGCACCGAGCCGATCCAGCGCCAGCTTCAGCGCGTCGTGTGCGGCGTTGTCGTCGAGCCCGTCGAAGGACGTCGCCGCGGACTCGAAGGCGAACGGTCGGCGGGCATCGGCCAGTGGCTGCGTGCTGCCGTAGTAGCGCTGGTAATACGCCACGATCTGTTCGCTCGCCGCGCGCGGCAATGCGGCGCTGATCGACACCGCGCCGTACAGGTAGCGTACGCCCGGGTAGCGTTGCAGGTACGCGCCGATACCCTGCCACAGGTAGTCAAGGCTGCGGCTGCCCCAGTAGTCCGGTACCACGAAGCTGCGCCCCAGCTCCAGCCCCGCCGCCAACCGCGGCACGGCCGCGTCCGCGTAGCGGAACAGCGACGCGGTGTACAAGCCGGCCAGCCCCGTGCGCGCCAGCGCTTCGGCGCCGCGCATCACGCGGTAAGCGCCAGCGATGCGCGCAGCCTGCGGATCCCACACCAGGATGTGGTCGTAGTACGCATCGTAGGCGTCGAGGTCGCGGCTGCGGCCGGTGCCCTCGCCCACCTCGCGGAAGGTCAGCTCGCGCAGCCGGCCGATCTCCTGCAGCAGCGGCGAACCGCCGATGGCGCGGGCGAGGCGGATCTGCTTGCCGTCGCTGGTAGCGCCGAGCAGTTCGGCGGCGGTCACCGCCGCCGCCAGCACGGCAGCGTCGACCGGCGCCGCCAGCGGCGCGGGACCGCTCGCGGCCACCATTTCGCCGCGACCGAGCGCGTGCAGCGTCTGGCGGATGCGCCGGAGCGCATCCTGTTCGCGCTCCTCGTCGACGACCCTCATCGGCTCGCCGACATGCAGGCGCACCGGCCGATGCCGGCGGGCCAGCATCTCCCGTGCCAGCAATGCCGTCGACGCCGGACGGCACAGCGCGGAGACTCCATAAAACAGCGCCGAATTGCGCGCCTCGATGCGCACCGGCAACACCGGTGCCGACGCACGGCGCGCGAAGCGCAGGAAGCCGGGGCGCCAGCGCGTGTCGCTCACGCCGCGCAGACCCAGCCGCGAGACCTCGCCGGCCGGAAACACGATCACGCACTGCCCGTCGCGCAGTGCGCGTTCCACCCGGCGCAGGCTGGCCGCGCCGGCGCTGCCGCCGAACACGCGCACCGGCAGCATCAGTTCCGCCAGCGGTTCCACCAGCGCCAGCATTTCGTTGGCGACGATGCGCACGTCGCGCCGCACCCGTCCCACCATGTCCAGCAGCGTCAGCGCGTCGAGCGCGCCGCACGGATGGTTGGCCACGATCAGCAACGGTCCTTGCGCGGGTATCCGCGCCAGCGCGTCCGTGTCGACGTCGTAACGCATTTCCAGCCACCGCATGCTCGCCTCGACGAAGGCAAACCCGCGCAGGTGGCCGTGCTCGGCGCAGAAGGTGTCGATGCCGTCGAATCCCGACCAGCGCGCCAGCCCGTGCAGCAGCGGCACGGCCAGACGTCCGCGCCCGCCGCGGAACCAGTGCGGATAGCGTTGCTGCACACGCTGCTCGATCGCTTGCATGGCGACGACCCTCGGCTTGGCCCGTCGCAAGATTGCGCGGCTACCGGGACGGCCGCGTTGCGCTCCCGCGTCAGCCGCGTGACAAGGCTCCCGGCGCGTGAAGAAAGGGCAACCGGCGCATGCTTATTCCGGCGCGCGAGCCGCGGGCGCGGCGACGTGGAAACCGTAATCCGCCAACACCGTCGTAAGCGCCGCGATCCAGATCGCATAGCCCGCCGGGCTCATATGCAAGCCGTCCGCACGGAACAGCTGCGGTTGCGGTTTGCCCTGCGCATCCAGCATCCGCGAGGCGACATCCACGAAGCGCACGTCGCGCTGCGTCACTGCCCATTGCCTGATGAGCTGGTTCGCCTCGCGCATCCGCGGCCACAGCGACCAGCGCGCCAGGCTGGGCTTGATCGAGATATAGGCCACCGGCGCACCCGGCAGATCGCGCCGCACGCGCGCCACGAAGGCACGGAAATCGCCGGCCACCTGCTGCGGCGACAAGCCCTCTTCGATGTCGTTGTCTCCTGCGTACATCACGATCAGCGCGGGGTGGTACGGCACCGCGATGCGGTCGGCGTAGTAGGTCGAGTCGGCGATGGCCGAGCCGCCGAAGCCGCGGTCGATCACCGGCACGCCGGGAAAGTCACCGGCCAGCGTGGGCGTCCAGAAGCGGATGGACGAGCTGCCGATGAACAGCACCCCGTGCGGCGGCGGCGGGTCGATGCGGTCGTGCGCCACGAAGGCGTCAATGTCGGCGCGCCACTGCGAGGGCGCGGGCGGATGCCCGTCGGCCGCCACCGCTACCGACACGACGAGCAACCAGGCCATACCCAACAGCCAGCGGACGCCTGTGCGCAGGGAATGCTTCATAGCAAAGCTCCACGGATGCGAACCGGCATTATGCAAATCCGTTCGTTGACGGATGCCCGGCGACAGGCGTAATTTGCGCGTCGCCGAGGTTTCCATCCTTTCATCCGAATGAAAGGATGGAATGAAGAGGGAAGCCGGTGCGAATCCGGCGCTGCCCCGCAGCGGTATGTGGAAACGACCTCCGTCACCAGCACTGGGTGCGACGCATCTGGGAAGCGACGGACAGTAGGCACTCTGTCCACGAGCCCGAATACCTGCCTCGGCCGGAAGCGGCATCGCCGCATCCGTCCGACCTGGCGTCTCCGCGGGGAGACACCGGAGCCGTGCGCAGCCGCCCAGGCTGTGCCGGCTCTGCCTGCCCGCGGCCGCGCCGGTTCGCCCGCGGGGGCGAAGGTCACCGGCCGGCCGCCACGCCGACCACCCTTCGTTCCTCTTTGCCCATTCATGCAAGAGGAATCATCCATGTCACTCGTTACCCACCTCGGTTTTCCGCGCATCGGCCTGAAGCGTGAGCTGAAGCGTGCACTGGAAACCCACTGGCAAGGCGATACGCCAGCCGGGGCCCTGCTCGATACCGCCCGCACGCTGCGCGCGCGGCATTGGCAGCTCGCCCACGACGCCGGCGCCGATGTCGTGCCCTGCAACGACTTCAGCCTGTACGACCACGTGCTCGACACCGCCGTGCTGTTCGATGCGATTCCCGAGCGCTATCGCCCGGTGTTCGCCGAAAGCCATCTGGACGGCTATTTTGCAATGGCCCGCGGCCACAAGCGCGGCGGCCACGACCTGCACGCGCTGGAAATGACCAAGTGGTTCGATACCAACTACCACTACCTGGTGCCCGAGTTGCATGCCGGCCAACGCTTCGCCCTGGTCGGCGACAAGCCGCTGGCGGAATTCCGCGAGGCCCGGGCGCTGGGCCACCACGCACGGCCGGTACTGCTGGGTCCGGTTTCGTTCCTGCTGCTGTCCAAGACCGTGGACGGCAGCGACCGGCTGGCCTTGCTCGACGCCCTGCTGCCTGCCTACGTCGAACTGCTGCGCCAGCTGGCCGCGGCCGGCGCCGACTGGGTGCAATTGGACGAGCCCTGCCTGGTGCTCGATCAGGACGCCGACGATCACGCCGCCTATCGCCGCGCCTATGCGGCGCTGGCGGAGGCCGGCGGCCCGAAGATCATGCTGGCCAGCTACTTCGGCGCGCTGGGCGACAATCTCGCGCTCGCCGCCGGTTTGCCGGTGGCCGGCCTGCACGTCGACCTGGTGCGCGCGCCACAGCAGCTCGATGCCGTGCTCGGCGCGCTGCCTACCGATCGCGTGCTGAGTGCCGGCATCGTCGACGGCCGTAACGTGTGGCGCAGCCGCCCCGAGCGCGTGCTGCCTTTGTTGCGCAAGGCACGCGCACACCTGGGCGCCTCGCGGCTGTGGCTGGCATCGTCCTGCTCGCTGCTGCACGTGCCGATCGATCTCGATGCCGAAACCGCACTCGCTCCGGCGCGCGGCGCCACGATGGCGTTCGCACGGCAGAAGATAGAGGAATTGCGTGTTTACGCTGACGCGCTGGCCGGCCACACGGAAGCCGAAGCTGCGCTGCAGGCGCAACAAGCCCTGCTCGATCGCCAAGCCCAGCAGCCAGGTGTGCGCAATCCCGCAGTGCGTGGCCGTCTGCGCGAACTGAGCCCACAGATGGCGTTGCGCCGATCACCCTATGCTTCGCGGCGTACAGCACAGACCGAGTCGCTGCCCCTGCCGCCGCTGCCCACCACCACGATCGGCTCGTTCCCGCAGACCGATGAACTGCGCAAGGCACGCGCGGCACACCGTGGCGGCAAACTGGACGATGCCGCCTACGAGGCGCGGCTCCAGGCCGAGGTGGAGCGCGTGGTGCGCTTCCAGGAGGAAATCGGCCTGGACGTGCTGGTGCATGGCGAGCCCGAGCGCAACGACATGGTGGAGTACTTCGGCGAGCAGTTGGACGGCTACCTGTTCACCAAGCTCGGCTGGGTGCAGAGCTACGGCTCGCGCTGCGTGAAGCCGCCGGTGATCTGGGGCGATGTGGCGCGACCCGCACCGATGACGGTGCGCTGGTCGACCTACGCGCAATCGCTCACCGGGCGGCCGATGAAGGGCATGCTCACCGGCCCGGTCACCATGCTGCAGTGGTCGTTCGTGCGCGATGACCTGCCGCGCGAAACCGTGTGCCGACAGATCGCTCTGGCGCTGCGCGACGAGGTGCACGACCTCGAGGCGGCCGGCATCCGGGTGATCCAGATCGACGAGCCCGCGCTGCGCGAAGGCCTGCCGCTGCGCCACGCCGACTGGCCGAACTATCTGGCCTGGGCGGTGGAATGCTTCCGCATCACCGCCGGCGGCGTGCGCGACGCCACCCAGATCCACACCCACATGTGCTACTCCGAGTTCAACGACATCATCGAGGCGGTAGCCGCGATGGATGCCGACGTGATCTCGATCGAGACCAGCCGCTCACGGATGGAACTGCTGGATGCCTTCGTGCGCTTTCGTTACCCCAACGGCATCGGCCCCGGCGTGTACGACATCCATTCGCCGCGCGTGCCCACGCAAGAGGAGATGCTTGAGCTGCTGCGCAAAGCACTGCAGGTGCTGCAGCCCAGCCAGCTCTGGGTCAACCCCGATTGCGGCCTGAAGACCCGCGGCTGGCCGGAGGTGGAAGCGGCGCTGCACGGCATGCTGGCCTGCGCCCGCCAGCTCCGCGCGGAACTGGCGCCTACCATGGCCTGAGTCCGCCGGCCGGCGGCTCCGCGGCGGGGCCGCCGGCCATTCGGACGTCTGAACGCGCAGCTAACCGGCAGGCCGCCAGAATCTCGGCCGGCTGCAAAAGCCGGGACGGCGTTGTATGATGCCGCTTCTTTTATCTCTTTATCCGTACACGAGGATATAATCGCGATGTCCAGCCACCTGTTCACCTCCGAGTCCGTCTCCGAAGGCCATCCGGACAAGGTCGCCGACCAGATCTCCGACGCCGTGCTCGACGCGATCCTCGCGCAGGATCCGCGCGCCCGCGTGGCCTGCGAAACCATGGTCAAGACCGGCGTGGCGATCGTCGCCGGCGAAATCACCACCAGCGCCTGGATCGACCTCGAGGCGATCACCCGCAAGGTGATCCTCGACATCGGCTACAACTCCAGCGACGTCGGTTTCGACGGCGCCACCTGCGGCGTGCTGAACCTGATCGGCAAGCAGTCGCCCGACATCAACCAGGGCGTGGACCGCAAGAAGCCCGAGGAACAGGGCGCCGGCGACCAGGGCCTGATGTTCGGCTACGCCACCAACGAAACCAAGGACTACATGCCGGCGGCGATCCACTATTCGCATCGCCTGGTCGAGCAGCAGGCCAAGGTCCGCAAGAAGAAGAACTCGCCGCTGCCGTGGCTGCGCCCGGACGCGAAGAGCCAGGTCACCCTGCGCTACGACAACGGCGTAGCCACCGCGATCGACGCCGTGGTGCTCAGCACCCAGCACGATCCGGGCGTGAAGCAGAAGGATCTGATCGAGGCCGTGCGCGAGCACATCATCAAGCCGGTGCTGCCGGCCAAGCTACTGCACAAGGGCACCAAGTTCCACATCAATCCGACCGGCAAGTTCGAGATCGGCGGCCCGGTGGGCGACTGCGGCCTGACCGGCCGCAAGATCATCGTCGACACCTACGGCGGCTGGGCCCGCCACGGCGGCGGCGCGTTCTCGGGCAAGGATCCGTCCAAGGTGGACCGCTCGGCCGCCTACGCTGCGCGCTACGTGGCCAAGAATATCGTGGCTGCCGGCATCGCCGACCGCTGCGAAGTGCAGGTGAGCTACGCGATCGGCGTGGCGCACCCGACCTCGATCTCGGTCACGACCTTCGGTACCGGCAAGATCAGCGACGACAAGATCGAGAAGCTGATCCGCGCGCACTTCGACCTGCGCCCGTACGGCATCCTGCAGATGCTCGACCTGATCCATCCGATGTACCAGCAGACCGCCAGCTACGGCCACTTCGGCCGCAGCCCGGTCGAGGTCAAGGGCAAGGACGGCAAGGGCTACACCGCGTTCTCGTGGGAAAAGACCGACAAGGCCGAGGCACTGCGCAAGGCTGCCAAGCTGAAGTAAGCCGCCGCCACACGCCCTGGCGTAGCGCCGCAGGCGCGACGTCAAAGGACGAAATCGAAACGGGCCGCATGATGCGGCCCGTTTTCGTTTGGCGCTGGCGCAGGGAAACCGGCTTACGGGTTGAGCATGCGGATCGCCTCGTCGCGCACGCTGCGCATGGCAGCGTTGAGCGTCTTAGGGTCCATCGCGATCACTGGATCCATGTAGCGCTGGCGCACTTCGGTCGCCGCGCCGGTATCGCGCAGCTTCGCCAGCACCGAGTACAACCGCGAGGCGCTTTCGATGGTGTGCGCATCGCGCAGGCCCAGCAGTTGCTCGCGCTGTTCCAGCGCCTGCCGGTAGGCGTCGCGCGAGGCGTCCCAGTGATGGGCGTCGTCCTCGATGTCGCCGATCAGGGTGCGCGTGGCGGAAATCAGCGGGTGCTGCGGTCCCAGCACGCGCAACTGGCCGGCGAGGCACAGCTTGGCCTCGGTCAGCGCCGGCTCGTATTGGCCGGCCTCGTCCAGCAGGCTGGCGAGGCTGCCAAGCGCCATCAAGGTACTGGGATGGTCGGGCCCGAGTTGGTGTTCGTGGGCGGCGAGGATCTGCCGCTCCAGCGCGATCGCCTGCGCGTAATAGGCGCGCTGTTCGGCCGGCGCCTTGGCATAACTGCCCTGCTTGGACAGCAGCCGCACCATCACCGTCTCGGCAGCGATGGTGTCGGGGTGGTCGCCGCCCAGTTCGCGGTGACGCACGTCGATCACCCGCTGCAAATCCTCGCCAGCCGCTGCAAAAGCCTTCGGCTCCTGCGCCAGATACACCTCGTCGGTGGCGGCCATGAATGCGGCGGCCAGCGTGTCGGGGTGATCCGCGCCCAGGCGTCGTGCGCGGACGGCGGCCACCTGGCGCGCGAGCGCGAGCGAGCGCTCGTACTCGTAGCGGTAGTGCAACAGCCGGGCCTGGACCAGCATGGCGTCGAGGGTTTGCGGGTTTTCCGCGCCCAGCGCGCGGCGCTCCAGCGCCACCAGCGGCTCGGTCAGCTGCAACGCGCGTTCGCGCTGGCCTAGCCCGATCAGGGTCATCACCAGGTCGCGCTGCAACTGCATCAGGCCGGGATCGGTGGCCGGCAGGCGCGGTTTCAGCGCGGCATAGAGCGCGTCCTGCTGCTGCAGCGCCTGTTGCAGATGACCTTGTTCACCCAGCATCCGCGCCGCGCCGGATGCGGCCGCGACCCGCAGCGCGTCAGTGGGCGACTCGGCCTGCGCCAGCTTTTCGGCCTGGGCGTACATGTCCGCCGCCGCGGCAGTCTGCCCCTGCTTCTCCAGCGCCTGCGCCAGGTCGACGCGCACGGAAAGCTGGCTGCGATCGCCTGCCGGCAGCAGCTTCGTACGGACCGCCAGCACCTTGCGCAGTTCGTCGGCGGCATGCGCGTAGCTGCCGATGCCCAGCAGCGCCCGCGCCAGCGACTGGCGCAGGTCGGCATCCAGCAGCGGCGCGTCGGGGAAGGCGCCGTCGAGGCCACTCAAGGTGTGGCCAATCACGTAGTCGTCCATTGCTTCGCGCGCGATGTCGGTGGCCTGCACGCCGGCGAAAGCCTTGACCAGCACGCCGTCCGCCGCCGGCGCGGCTGACGCCGATGCCAGTGCCGCGCCGACCTGCTGCTGCGCCGCGGCGACGACGGCGTGCCCCATCGCGCCGATGTCCACGCTGTCGTACATCGATTGCTGGAACTGCACCATGCGCTCCAGCTGCTGCCGGCGCTGCTCTGCCAGGCGCTGCTGGACGCGCGCCTGGTGCAGCGAGTACAGCGACGTGGCCAGGCCGGCCAGCACGCTGAGCACCAGCGCAGCGGCGGCGGTCAGTGGCCAGCGGTTGCGTTGCAGGAAACGGCGCAGGCGATACAGACGGCGCCCCCGCCGCGCCAGCACCGGCCGCCGCTCCAGCCAGTTGCGCAAGTCGTCGGCGAGCGCGCCGACGGTGGCATAACGCTCGCCGGCCTGGCGCCGCAACGCCTTCAGCGCGATCGCGTCGATATCCGCGGGCACCGTCCGGCGCGGCGATCCGGCATGGCCGCTGGAGTCGTGATTCCCGCTGCTGCGGCTGGGCGGCACGATCTCGCCAGTGACGATCGCCTGGCTCAACTGGTGTGGCGTGGTGATGTGCTGCCAGGGACGCCGCCCTGCCACCAGTTGGTACAGCACCATGCCCAGCCCGTAGACGTCCACCGCGGTGGTCAGCGGCTGTTGCTCGATCTGCTCGGGGCTGGCGTAGGCAAGGGTCAGCGCGTGCTGGCCGGTCATGGTGAGCGTGGTCTCGACGGCCTCGGCGTCGATCAGGCGGGCGATGCCGAAGTCCAGCAACTTGGGCTGGCCTTGCGCGTCGACCAGGATGTTGGCGGGCTTGAGGTCGCGATGGATCACCAGGCTGCGATGCGCGTACTCCACCGCGGCACAGACTTTGAGGAATAGCGCGATGCGCTCGCGCAGGTCGAGCCCGTGGCGCTCGCACCATGCATCGATGCGCTCGCCCTCGATGTATTCCATGGCCAGAAAGGGCTGGCCATCGGAGAGCACCCCGCCGTCGAGCAAGCGGGCGATGCCGGGATGTTCCAGCCGCGCCAGCAGTTGCCGCTCGCGGGCGAAGCGCTCCAGCAGCGTGGGCGAACCCACCGCGCCGGCACCCAGCACCTTCAGCGCCACCTGCTGCACGAAGCCGGCGTCCGCGCGCTCGGCCAGATAGACCACGCCCATCCCGCCCTCGCCCACGCGGCGTACCAGGCGGTAGCGGCGTGGCGTATCGGCCCGCGCATCGAGACCACTCAGGTCGACCGTGTCGCCCGGCAACAGCGGCAGCGTGGCGGTGTGGCTGCGTTCGATCGCGGCGATCATCCAGCGCACTTCGCGCGCCAGCGCATCATCGTCGCCGCATTCGCGCGCGATGGCCTCATCGCGCCCTGACGCGCCGGTTTCCAGCACGCCCATGGCGATGTGTTTTGCCCGCAGATAGCGGTCGGTCAGCTGACCGGTCATGGATCCCCCTGTAGATGCGCCGCGCGCTCCCTGCACGCGTGCGCAGCAGCCGTACTGCACGTCTCAGCAGCGCAGGATAAGCCATCAGCCCGGTCGATGCCGGACCGGCCGGCACGGCTCATGCCGTGCGGCGCTGGGAAAGGGGATGGGGCGGAGCGGCTGCCTAGCCGTCCGTGTCGCTGCGCGACGCGACCACAACCGTCTTCTTGGTCCGCGGATGATGGGCAGCCAGCCGTGGGGCGGCATGCCGCGTGCGGTGCGAGCGGTGGCTGCGGCTGGCCACGACCGCGCGCTTGCCATGGCGCGGCTGGCTGGCCCCGGGACGACGCTGCGAGGCCGGCACGGTATCCGCATCGGCGGTCTGGATCGGCGAAATCGCCTCCAGGATGCGGGCAGCCCTGCTGCCAGGACGCACACCAGCGGCCTCGGCGATCAGGATCGGCGGGGTCTGGCGCCCCTCGAAGCCATCGTCCAGCAGGTGCGCCATCAGGTTGTCGCGCACTGCCGCAGTGCGGCTGCCCAGCACCACGGCGAACAGGCGGTGGCCGTCGCGCACCGCGGTAGAGGCGAGGTTGAAGCCCGAGGCGTCGGTGAAGCCGGTCTTCAGCCCATCCATGCCCGGGTAGCGGTACATCAGGTGGTTGTGGCCGCGCACGATGTGGCCGCGGAACACGAACTCCTGGGTAGCGAAGAAATGCGCGTACTGCGGGAAGTCGCGGTACAGCGCCATCGACAGCTTCACCAGATCGTGCGCGGTCGACGTGTTGTTCGGATCGGGCAAGCCGGAGGCATTGGCGAAGTGCGTATCGCTCATGCCAAGCAGCGCGGCCTGCGCGTTCATCATCTCGGCGAAGTGGCCTTCGTTACCGCCGAGGCCCTCGGCCATCGCGGTGGCGGCATCGTTGGCCGACTTGGTGATCATGCCGAGGATGCAGTCCTGCACCGAAACGGTCTCGCCAGCGCGCAAGCCCAGCTTGGTGGGCGACTTGCCCGCCGCCCAGGCGGATACCGGCATCGCCTGGTCGAGACGCAGCTTGCCGCTCTTCAAGCCCTCGAAGGTGAGGTAGAGCGTCATCATCTTGGTGAGCGAGGCGGGATAGTCGCGCTGGTCGGCATTGACCTGCTGCAACACCTGGCCGCTGGTGCCGTCGACGACGATGGCCGCATAACCGGCGCGCGCCGCACTGGCGAAACCGCCGAGGCCGCATAGCAGCACCAGCAGCAGAATCGCGCGCAGACGACCCAGTACCTGCCCCAGCCCCGTCGATTCGATGGCCACCCGACTATTCCTCGCAAACAAACTGCAACATTACCCCGCGTGGTCGCGACCTTAACGCAAGGTCGCGGTGAAATCCAGAGGCAAGACTTGAAATAAATTCGTTAAATCCATGTTCTGCAACGGATTGTCTGACACCATCCGCCAGGGTGTGGAGCGCGCCTGCACGCCATGGCCGGCTAGAATGGGCGCATGTCCCTGATCCAACTCCATCACGTCGATTTCAGTATCGGCGGCCCCCTCCTGCTCGAACACGTCGATCTGTCCATCGATCGCAACGAGCGCGTGTGCATCGTCGGTCGCAACGGCGAAGGCAAATCCACCCTGATGAAGCTGATCGCCGGCGAGCTCAAGCCGGACGACGGCGAGGTGCGCGTGCAGAACGGCATCGTGATCGCGCGCATGGCGCAGGAAGTGCCCCACGGCACCGCCGGCACCGTGTTCGACGTGGTAGCGCAGGGCCTGGGCGACCTCGGCCAATTGCTGGCGCGCTATCACCACGTGCTGCACGAGGGCGATCTCGACGCGCTGGGCGAAGTGCAGGCGCAGATCGAGGCACGCCACGGCTGGGATCTCGACCGCCGCGTCACCGAAGTGCTGACCCGGCTGGAGCTGCCTGCCGACACCGATTTCGCCGCGCTCTCCGGCGGCATGAAGCGCCGCGTGCTGCTGGCGCAGGCGCTGGTGCGCAAACCCGACGTGTTGCTGCTGGACGAGCCCACCAACCATCTCGACATCGAAGCAATCGATTGGCTGGAAGGTTTCCTGAAATCCTTCGACGGCAGCCTGATCTTCGTCACCCACGACCGCAGCTTTCTGCAGGCGCTGGCCACGCGCATCGTGGAGATCGACCGTGGCCAGCTCACCGACTGGCCCGGCGACTACGACAACTACCTGCGCCGCCGCGAGGAGCGCCTGCACGCCGAAGCGCAGGCGAACGCGCTGTTCGACAAGAAGCTGGCGCAGGAAGAAGTGTGGATCCGCCAGGGCATCAAGGCGCGGCGCACCCGCAACGAGGGCCGCGTGCGCGCGCTGAAGGCGCTGCGCGTGGAGCGTGCGCGACGGCGCGAGCTGGGCGGCAACGTAAAGATGACCGCCGCCAATGCACAGGCCTCGGGCAAGAAGGTGGTCGATCTCGAACACGTGCGCCAGGCCTACGGCGGCCGCGTACTGATCGACGACCTCACCACCACGGTGATGCGCGGCGACCGCATCGGCATCATCGGCCCCAACGGCGCCGGCAAGAGCACCCTGCTCAAGATCATGCTGGGCGAACTCAAACCCGGGCACGGCAGCGCCACGCTGGGCACCGGCATCCAGATCGCCTATTTCGACCAGCACCGGCTGCAGCTCGACGACACCCAGAACGCGCTGGACAACGTCGCCGAAGGGCGCGAGTACATCGAGCTCAACGGCCAGCGCAAGCACATCATCGGCTACCTGCAGGATTTCCTGTTCTCGCCCGAACGCGCGCGCGCGCCGATCACCCGGCTCTCCGGCGGCGAGCGCAACCGTCTGCTGCTGGCCAAGCTGTTCGCGCAGCCGTCGAACCTGCTGGTGATGGACGAACCCACCAACGATCTCGACGTGGAGACGCTGGAGCTGCTGGAAGAACTGCTCACCGACTACCAGGGCACCTTGCTGCTGGTCTCGCACGACCGCGCCTTCCTCGACAACGTGGTCTCCAGCACCCTGGTGCTGGAAGGCGATGGCAAGGTGGGCGAATACGTCGGCGGCTACACCGACTGGCTGCGCCAGAAACCGGCCTCGACTGTCGCGGTCGCCGCCCCTGCTGCAAAGAGCGCGGCGCCCGCACCGGCGCCTGTGTCGGAGGCGAAACGCAAACTGAGCTACAAGGACCAGCGCGAACTCGAACAACTGCCTGCGCGCATCGAGCAGCTCGAAGCCGACATCGCGGCGCGCGGCGATGCGATGAACGATCCCACCTTCTTCCAGCAGGACAGCACGGCCATCGTCAAAGCCAACGAGGCGCTGGCGAAGCTGCAGCTGGAGCTGGAAAACGCTTACGCGCGCTGGGCGGAACTGGACGGCTGATCGACTGCACAGGCGCCGATGCGGCATCGGTGCCTGTGCCCTGGTCATGCCGCCCGACGCGCGGCACGGCCATCATGGAAGCCAAGAGTCCGGGACAGGATTGGGAACGCTCGAGAGCGCGCGGCGATCCGCCGTTGCGCTTACTCGATGACGAAGCGCGCCGCCTCGCCGCCACGCACCGCGCTGGTCACCAGACGCTTGTCGAACGTCGCCAGCCGGCCCCCGTGCTTCACGGCGAGAGCCAGCAGATAGGTGTCGGTGACCTGGCTGGACGACAGCAGGCGGGTGCGATCGACGAGCGGCGAATCCAGCAGGCTGAGGTCGGCCGACCAGCGGACGTGTCCCGGCTGGCTGCAGAGTTCCGCCAGCAGTTCTGCGGCGAGCGCGACGGAGGCGACCGCGTTGCCATAACGCGGGTGCGACATGATGCGCAGTGCGCCGTTCTGGGTGAGGTTGCAGCTGGCCCAGGACTCGCGTGCCGTAGCGAACCACCCATGCGCCGCCGCGTGATGCGCATGCGTCGGGTCGAGCAAGGCGAGCAGGACGTTGACGTCCAGCAACCAGGTCGTTTTCCCTTCGGGCCAGGGTGCGCGAGGCTCGCGCACCTCCGACCGGGCCTTGCGGCTCACGCTGACCATGGCGCCTCGTCGCGCAGTTCGTTGATCTGATCCTGCGTCATCGGCTTCGCATCCGGGCGCACTGGCATCAGGCGGATCCCGTTGCGGAATTGCGGTGCGGCGACGGCCGGTGCCAGCCCTTTGCGGGCCAGCTCTGACACCATCTCGCCCAAGGTGCGGCCCTGCTGCTCCGCCAACGCACGCGCGGCAGCCAGCACGTCTTCATCCAGTTGCAGGGTGGTACGCATGATCGACGCTCCTGACGACCGTATCTCACGGCGGTCGACATCAAGCATCACGCATCACGCATCACGCGTCAAGCTGCCCCGCCTCCTGGGGCATCGGCAACCACAGCCGCGCCACCGCGCCGCGCGCATCCGCGCGCGCGGCCAGCGTCACCCCGCCCTCGTGCGCCTCGGCGATCTGCCGTGTCAGCGCGAGGCCGATGCCGGAGCCGCCGGGCTTGGTGGTGAAGAACGGCACGAACAAGTTGTCGCTGGGTGGCGGACCGGGGCCGTCGTCTTCCACCTCGATGCAGGCGTTCTCGCCATCGCGCCGCCAACGCAGCCGCACGCCACCGTCGGGCAGCGACGCTTCGACCGCGTTGCGCAGCAAATTGATCAAGGCTTGTTCGAGCTGATCGGGATCGGCCTGCAGTGTCAGCGATTCGCCGGCTTCGACCACGATCGCCAGCCGTTGCTCCAGCTTCGCCACCTTGGCCACCAGCGCGGGCAGTTCTACCGCGCGCGGCTGCGGCGGCGGCAGGCGCGCCAGTCGGCTGTAGCTGGAGAGGAAGCGCCCCAGCGCCTCGGCACGGTGGCCAATCAGCTCCAGACCACCGCGGAAATCCTCGCGCCAGTCCTCCGGCAATGGATCGCGCGCGGCCAGTGTCGCCAACGTGCCGGCCATCGATTGGATCGGCGCCAGCGAATTGTTGACCTCGTGACCGAGCACGCGCAGCAGGCGCTGCCATGCCGCGCGCTCCTCCTCGCGCAACACGCGGCCCACGTCGTTGACCACCAGCAGCTGGCCGCCCCGTCCACCGCTGCGCAGTGCGGCATGACGGATCTCGAAACGTCCGCTGCGCCCCGGAAACACATGCGTGAGCAGACGTGCGGCCGGCCCTTCCAGCAACGCGGCAAGACCGAGTTCCGCAGCGCTCAGGCCGAACAGGCGATGGCGCTCGGCATCCAGCAGGCGCTGCGCCGCCGGGTTGAGCAGGCGCAACCGCTGCCCCTCGTCGAACACGAACACCGCGCTGTCCAGCGCCGCCAGCGTCTTGCCGAGCAGGTACGAAGACTCCTCGAACTCCAGCCGCTCCTTCTGCAGCCGCTCGGCCAGCGCGTTGATGTCGTAGATCGCATCGCCCAGCACCCCGCCTTGCACGCCGCGCAGGCTGTAGTCGCCCTGGCGCAGGGCTTCCAGCAAGCCAGACAATGTGTACAGCGGGAACACCACGCGCCGGTATTGCCCGCGCGCCAGCAGCAGCGTGGCCACCGCGGCGACGGCGACGCAGGTCCAGCGCAACGACGCATCCCACGACGCCACGGCAAGCGCCAGCGCCGCAAGCAAAGCCGGCGTCGCCACCAGCAGACTGCCGAGCAGCACGCGCCGCTCGAAGCGCGGCATGCGTCCGGCGCGCCATGCTGAGGGTTCAGTCGGCATCGCCGCCCGCGTCGCGCAGGTCGTGCTTCTCCAGCCGCCGGTATAGCGACTGGCGGGTGATCCCCAGCGCGTCGGCGGCGCGCTGCAGGTTGCCGTCGAAACGCTCCAGCGCGCGCTGCACCAGATGCGCCTCAGCCTGTTCCAGCGTCATGCCGTCGAGGTCCGCCGCCGGCTGGGCGGTGGACTCGCCGAAAGCCAGCGCGGCCGCGCCGACTTCGTCGTGCTCGGCGAGCAACGCGGCGCGTTCCATCAGGTGCTGCAGCTCGCGCACGTTGCCGGGCCAACGCCAGCCGGCGAGCGCGCGCTCTGCCGAAGGCGCCAGCCGCAGCCCGTCGCGGCCATAGCGGTGCGCGTTGCGGGCAAGAAAAGCGCGCGCCAGCGGCAAGATGTCTTCCGCGCGTTCGCGCAGCGGCGGCAGGCGCACTTCCAGCGTGTTGAGGCGATAAAGCAGGTCCTTGCGGAAGCGGCCCGCGGCAACCTCCGCCTGCAGGTCGGCGTTGGTGGCCGAAACCAGCCGCACGTCGATCTTCTGCGTACGCGAGGAACCCAGCCGCTCGAACTCGCCATCCTCCAGCACGCGCAGCAGCTTCGGCTGCTGCGAGGCCGGCACGTTGCCTACCTCGTCGAGGAACAGCGTGCCGCCGTCGGCCAGTTCGAAGCGGCCGATGCGCTCGCTCTTGGCGTCGGTGTAGGCGCCGCGCACGTGGCCGAACATTTCCGACTCGAACACGCTCTCGGCGATGCCGCCCATGTTCACCTTGACCAGCGAGTGCGCCGCGCGCGTCGAGCGCCGGTGCAGCAGCTGCGCGACCACGCCCTTGCCAGTGCCGTTCTCGCCCAGCACCAGCACGTTGGCGTCGCTGGGGGCGATGCGCTCGACCAGCGCTAGCACGCGGCGCATCGCCGGCGATTCGGCGATGAAATCCTCGCCCGCCTCGCCGCGCAAGAGTGCGTTCTCCGCCTCCAGCCGGCGCTGTTTGCGCGCGCCATCCGCCAAGGCCACCTGCGCGCGTAGCACGCTGAGCAGGCGTGCGTTGTCCCACGGCTTCTCGACGAAATCCGCCGCTCCGCGACGCATCGCCTCCACCGTGAGCGGCACGTTGCCCCACGCCGTCATCGCCACCACCGGCAAATCGGGGGCCGCCTGGCGAAGTTGTTCGAGCAAGGCCAGCCCCTCCTCGCCCGAGGTTGTGTCGCGCGAATAGTTGCAGTCGATCAGCGCGCAGGCGAACTCGCGCCGGCGCACGGCCTCCAGCGCCGCCGCCGGATCGGCCACGCCCATGCTCGCGATGCCCTCGGCCTTCAGCAACAGGCGCAGCGCCTCGCGCACGTCGGCCTGGTCGTCGGCCAACAGAATGGTAGGGGTCGGTTCGCGCGCCATGCCTTCGCTCATTCCCTCAGTGTAGCGATCACTCGTAGCGCAAGGCGACGGCAGGATCGACACGCAACGCGCGCAGTAACGGCACCAGCGCAGCAAGTGCGGATACGCCGATCACCAACAGCAATACCGGGGCGAACACCGCCAGATCGTGCGCGCGCGTGTGCAAACCCGGATCGGCCAGCACACCCGACCCCGGCACGGCAAGCAGCAGGCCGATACCCAGCCCGAGGCCAAGCTGCCACGCCAGCTGGCGCGCCACCGTGCGCACGATGGCGCCATGCCCGGCGCCGATCGCGCGGCAGATGCCGATCTCGCGCGTGCGTTGCGCCACCGAGAACGCCAGCACGCCGTACAGGCCTGCGCCGGCGAGCAGCAGCGCCACCAGGCCCAGCACCGCGAACACCTCGGTCAGCACCAGCAGTTTGACCCGCGATATCGCCATCGCCCTGGCCTGGCTGTACATCGCGTGGACAGCCACTTGCGGATCCACCTCGCGCACCACGGCAGCCAATTGCCGCGCATAGGTTTCCGCGTCGGCATGCGTGCGCACCGCCAGCCCCATGCCGCGGCGCAGCGGCCCCTGGTCCGCCGACTGCTGCAGCGGCAGCAGCAGGCCAGGCAGCGGCCTTTCCAGCGCGCTGTCCAGTTGCAGCGGCTCGATCACGCCGACGACGGTCAGCGCGCGAGCGTGCACGCGGCCAGGCCACAGCACCAGCTTGCGGCCCAGTGCTTCGCCGTGCGGCCACATCGCTTCGGCCAGCTTGGCGTCGACCACGGCTACCGGCGCACCGTCCGCGCGGTCGCGCGCATCGAAGAAGCGCCCCGCGCGCAGGCGCACACCGTAGGTGGCGAGGAAATGCGGATCGACGATGCCCATCTGCACCCGCGGCCAACCCTCGGATGGCTGCGGCTGGCCCGGCAGGGACACGTCCTCGTGGCTGCCCAACGCGGCGCTTGGAATGGTATCCGAGGCGGAGGCATCGATCACCGCTGGATCGCTGCGCAGGCGCTCGACCACGGTATCCAGCAAACGGATGCGCTGCGCATCGTCCACATAGCGCGCCGACGGCAACTCCACGTCCGCGGTGAGCACCTGCGCCGCATGTGTGGCGCCCACCGAGCGCTCCACCAGCAGCGCGCCCAGCGCCCGCACGAACGTACCCGCGCCCACCAGCAGCACCACGGTCAGCACCACCTCGGCCACCACCAGGACCTTCGCCACCTGGGCGAAGCCGCTGCCGGAGCCTTTGCTACCGTCGCGCAGCGCCTCCTGCAAGTCGTCGGCGCGCGCAGCACGCCAGGCGGGGATCAGTCCAGCCACCGCCGTGCACAGCATCGCCGCGCCGAAGCCGAACAGCAGCACCCGGCCGTCGACGCCGAAGCGGAGGAACATGTTCGGCGGATCGTCGCTGGCGATGAACACGCCGACCAGCCAACGATTGCCCAACTGCACGATCGGCACGGCCACCGCCAACGCCGCCACGCTGAGCAGCAGGCTTTCCACCAGCACACCGATCATCAGGCGCCCGTGGCTGCCTCCCAAAGCACTGCGCAGGGCCAGCTCGCGGCGCCGGTTCAAGGTCTGCACCAGTTGCAGGTTCGCCACATTGACGCAGGCCAGCAGCAGCACCAGCCCAGTGGCGCCGAACATCATCCACACCCAGCCACGGGTGTTCTCGGGAATGAAGCTCAGGGTCAGCGGCTTGATCGTCAACGACGACCCGCGCTGCTCCGCCGGCAGGGCGAGCTGCATGGCATCCGCCCGTGCGGCAAGCTCCGCGCGCGCCTGCGGCAGGTCGACGGACGGCAGCAATCGGGCCACGCCGTGGATGTCGAGATACTGCTGCTGTTTCAACCGCAGTGGCATCCACAACCGGCTGGCCTGCGGAAAACCGAAATCCGCGGGCAGCACGCCGACCACCGTGGCCGGCTCGCCGTTCACCTGCACCGCCCGCCCCACGATATGCGGATCGGCATGGAAATCGTGCCGCCACAGTGTCTCGCCCAGGAGCACCACGGGTGCCGCGCCAGGCACCTCGTCGGAAGTAATGAAGCCGCGACCGAGGATGGGCTTCACTCCCAGAAGTTCCATCATCGATGCGGTGAGCAAGGTGCCGCGCGAAAAGTCCGCGCCAGCGCCGCTGTCCAGGTTGACGCCGGTGACGGCATAGGCACCGAACATGTCCACGCTGCGCAGATGCCCCTGCAACTGCAGGTACTGGTCGCTGTCGATGTAGCCGATGCCGTAGCCGTTGGATGACTGTTCGCCGATCGCCACCAGGCGATCCGCCTGCGGAAACGGCAGCGGCCGCAGGATCATCGTGTTGACCAGGCCAAACAGGAACAGCACCACGCCCAATCCCACGCCCAGCATTCCCACCGATAGCAAGGCATAGCCCGGGCGCCGCATCAGCCGCCGCCATGCCTCGCGCAACTCGCGCACGACCACCATCGTCATTCCCCCCTCAGGGCGCGCATCGGTGGCACATGCGCCGCCCGCAAGGCTGGCAGCAGACAGGCCAGCAGACCGGCAGCAGCGAGCACCATGCACACTGCCAGCAACACCGGTACATCGAACACATTGCGCTGTATCTGCATCAGCACGGCACCCAGCATCCCCGACAGCAGCAGCGCGAGGGCGAACCCGGCAGCGAGGCCCACGGCGATCTGCAGCAGACCGCCGCGCAGCACGATGTATGCAAGCCGCGACGGCGACGCCCCCAGCGCCAGGCGCACACCGAATTCACGCTCGCGATTGGCCACCGACACGGCCACCACCGCATACATGCCCACGGCGGCCAACACCAGGGCCAGCGCCGCGAAGATGCCGACCAGTAACAGATTCATCCGCGTATCGCCGGTGGTATCGCGGACGATGCGCTGCATGGTCAGTACATGGGCAATGGGCTGGTTGGGCGCCACCTGTGCGACTGCGGCGACCAGCGTCTTGCGGTAATCCTCCGGGTTGCCTTCGACGCGCAGGGCGAAACGCAAGGGATTTCCGCTGCGGTAGACGTCGAGCAGGCCATCCGGCACCTGGGAGAACGGCACATACAAGATGCCGTCCTTGCCGCCCAGGGGGCCGAACGGACTGATCGTGCCGATCACTCCCACGATGCGGGCGACGAACGGATGGCCGCCGTCGCCGGGTGCGGGCGAGCTGAATTCGATGCTCTTGCCCAGGGCGTGGCCGCCGTACATGCGCTCGGCCAGCACCTGGTTGATCACCGCCACACGCTCCGATCCCTTGTCGTCCGTGGCGAGAAAACCGCGCCCTTCGCGCACGGCGATGCCGAACGTCGCGAAATACTCCGGCCCCACGCCGCGAAATTGCGGCGAGTCTGCCAAAGGCTCGCCGCCGGGCGCGCGGATGTTGCCCAGATAGAAATTCTGCGCGTAGTCGCCCACCGGCAGGCCGGTGCCCACCGCGGCCTGCTCCACCCCGGGCTGCGCCCGGAATCGTTCCAGCAGCCTCCGATCCAGATCGCGCACCGATGCCGCATCCGGATAATTCGCCTGTACCGGCGCAAGGTCGAAGGTCAGCACACCTTGGCTGCGGAACCCCAGCGGCGCATGCGCCGCATCGTAGAGCGCATGCAGGAACAATCCTGCCGCGCACAGCAGGCATGCCGCGATGGCGACCTGCGCCGTCACCAGCACGCGTCCCAGCAGGCCTCCACGCTGCGCCATGCCGCTGCGCCCGCCCTCGCGCAGCTCTTCCATGGAAACCGTCCGGGCCAGGCCCCGCCACAAACCCAGCGCCACCGCCAGCACGGTACCGGCCAGGCCCAGGCCCAACGCCGTCAGCACGATCGAAGCATCGATCGGCAGCGGCCTGCCATCCAGCCAGTCCGGCGGAATCAGGCCACGCCACGCGATCAGGGCGGCCATGGCTAGCAACGCCCCCAGCAGCGAACCGCAGACACCGACCAGCAGCCCCTCGGCGGCGATCGGCATGGCGCGGCGCTGCCACGAGGCGCCCAGCGCATCGCGCACCGCGGCGTCGTGGCTGCGCGCCAGCATGCGCAACAGCATCAGATTGGCGAGATTGACCATGGCCAGCAGCAGCACCAGCAGCGCGCTGGCCAGGAACATGGTCAGCACCGGCCGCATCCGGACCTGCAGTGCCGTGTCGAGTGCGTCGGCCCGGAATTGCTGGCGCGACCAGTAGGCGCCATCGGGGCCGCTCAACGCACCGCTATCCGCAAGCATTGCATGCATCCGCACCTGCAATTCGGCGCCAACCGCGGCGGCAGGCACCCCCGGGGCGAGGCGGCCGATGGCACGGTAGTTGGAACCATCGTCGGTACTGCCGGCCGGCAGCGCGACAGGCAGCAGCAAGTCGCCCTGACTCAGTCCGGCATGTTGGGGCAACACGCCGACGATGGCGTAAGGCACGCCCTCGATCGACATCGTGCGCCCCACCGCGCCCGGATCGCCGCCATAGCGGCGCATCCAGAATCCATGACCCAGGATCACCGCCTTCGGCCCGTGTGGCTGGTCCTCCTGGGCCGTGAAGTTGCGCCCAAGCGACAGCGGGATGCCGAGTGTCGGCAGCAAGCCGCGGTCCGCATACAAGGCCGGGACCAGCTCGGGTTCACCGTCGCCGGCGATATTCAGGGACGCCGGGAACCGCGCGACCATGCCCATGGACTGCACGCCTTGCAGGTGCTGCGCATGCTGGTACTCCTGCGGAGAGACCCAGTAAGCCACGCCAAACTTTTCCATGCCCAGTTGCACGAGCCGCGACGCCTGCGGATAGGGCAGCGGTTCGAGCAGCACCCGGTCGATCAGGGTCAACACTGTCGTGCTGGCGCCCACGCCCAGCGCCAGTACGGCGGTCGCCAGCAGCAGAAAGCCCGGTTTGCGCAGGCTCGCCCGCCATGCACGCCATACTTCAGCAAACCAGATCGTCATGCGTGCACCCTCTTGTTGTATGCGCTTCGTATCGCGACCACCCGATGGCGCGCCCGTCCTTCTGGCTCTGCATGCATGGCCCTATTCCCCTCGCAACGCGCGCATCGGAGCGGTACGCCCCGCACGGATGGCCGGCGCCATGCAGGCAAGCAGACCGGCAACGGCAAGCGCCACGGCCACCAGCAGCATCGCCACCGGATCGATCGCATTGTTCCGACCCAGCGCGTAGAGCAGCCCGCGCAAGTTTCCGGACAACAGCACGGCCAACCCGAGGCCACACGCCAGACCCATGCCGATCTGCACCAGTCCGCCGCCCAACACCAGGCGCAGCAAGCGCGCGGGCGGCGCCCCCAAGGCCATGCGCACGCCGAACTCGTGCTCGCGCGTGGCCACTGCCATCGCCATCACCGCGTACATGCCGGCCGCGGCCAGCGACAGCGCCAACAGCGCGAAGACGCCGATCAACAGCAGGTTGAGCCGCACGTCTGCCGTGCTGGCACGCACGTCCTGCTGCAACGGGTGCAGGTTGGCGATGGGTTGCGCGGGCGCCGCCTCGACCATCGCCGCATGCACGGCGGCACCGTAATCATCGGTATTGCCGCGCACCTGCAGCGCGAAGCGCAGCGGGAACCAGCTGCGGAACATGCTCATGGCCCAATCCGGCATCTGCGCCAACGGCATGTAGAGGATCGGCGGCGCCGGTTGCAATGCGCTGTACTGGTGCGTGTCGGCCACCACGCCGATCACCCGTGCCGGGACGGCTTGATCGTGGTCGCCAGGGACGTCGATCACCTGCCCCAGCGCGCGGCCACCGAAGTATTTCTTCGCGAAGGATTCGCTCACCATCACCACCGCCTCGCCGCCGCGGACGTCCGTGCGGGCGAACGCGCGCCCCTCGCGCACCGCGATGCCGAAGGTGGCGAGGAAGCCGGGCTCGACGCCGCGCACCTCGGTATTGAATTTCTCGCCGCCGGGCAGGTGAAAGCCGCCGAAGTTGAACCAGCGACCAATCGGCAAGTTGGTCGCCGCACTGGCGTTCTCCACGCCTGGCACCGCGCGCAGTCGATCCAGCACGCGCGAACTCAGGGCATGCACCGATGCGACATCGGGATAATCGGCTTTGACCGGCGCCAGTTCGAACGCCAGCACATGGTCCGCGGAGAAACCGAGCGGTGCCCGCGCGGCATCGTACAAGCCATGCAGGAACAGGCCCGCCGCACTGAGCAAGGTGGCGGCCAACGCCATCTGCGCCACCACCAGCACGCGCCCAAGACGGCCGCTGCGGCGATTCATGCCGCCACGCCCACCTTCGCGCAGCTCCTCCAACCCGTCGCCGGCACGGCTGCGCCACAAGCCCAGCGCCGCCGACAAGAGCGCGCCAAACACGCCCATGCCGAGCGCCAGCCACCATGCCGCGCTACCCGCATGCAACGGCGTGCCGGCCAACCATTCCGGCGGCACCGCCTTCGCAAGCAGCGTCAGCCCCAGCGTGGACAGCGCCATGCCGGCGCAGGCGCCGACCAGGCCTACCAGCAAGCCCTCGGCCAACGCCGGCAGGATCAGCCGCAGGCCCGAAGCACCCAGCGCGCCGCGCACGGCCGCATCGTGGCTGCGCGACAACGCGCGCAGCAGCATCAGGTTGGTCAGGTTGACCAAGGCGATCGACCACACGAACAAGGCGCAGGCGAGGAACAGCGGCAGCAATTGCGATTGATCCTGGCGCAGGCTGGCCGTCAGGCTGCCCGCGCCATGGGGCCGGTGCTGGCCGTCGGTATCGCCATCCGCCACGGCCAACGCATGCAGGCGCAGCTCGACCTGAGCAGCGACGCTGCCGACAGCTGCCCCAGCTGCCAGCCGCGCCACAGCCTCGTAGTTGGGACCGTCTTCACCGCTGTCGGCCGGCAGCGCCAGCGGCAACACCACGTCGGCACTGGCGAACACATCCGCATCCGGCGGCAGCACGCCGACGATGGTGTGCGGCACGCCTTCGACCACGAGATTCCGGCCCACAACCCGGGGGTCGCCGGCATAGCGCCGCTGCCAGAAGCCATAACCGAGCATCGCGGCCGATGGTCCGTGCGGGCGGTCCTCTTCCGCGCTGAAGTTGCGCCCGGCCGGCAGGTGCATGCCCAGCGTGGGCAGCACGCCGCGGTCGATGCGCATGCCGCTTACGCGTTCCGGCGTACCGTCGCCGGATACGTTCACCGGCGGCGAGATGCCTTCCACCAGGCCCATCGATACCACGCCATTCAATCCGGACAGATGCTGGTAGCCGCGCGGCGAAATGGAGAATCCGTCGTCCTGGATGCCCAGCGCCACCAGTCGATCCGGCTGCACATACGGCAGAGGCCGCAACAACGCCCCCTGGATCAGCGCGAACACCGCCACGGTGGCGCCGATGCCCAGCGCCAGCACGCCACCCGCCAACAGCAGAAAGCCGGGGCGGCGCAGGCTGGCGCGCCAGGCACGCCAGATCTCGGCAAGCCAGACGCTCACGCCCCCACCTCGATGCGCTGGCCGATCAATGCGTCGAGGCGCGACTCGTCCTCGCGACGCAGGCGGTCATAGGTTTCCTCGTCGACCACGCGGCCGTCGAACAGGCGCACCTTGCGCTGCGCAAGTTCGGCGTAACGCGCGTCATGGGTGACCATGCAGATGGTGGCGCCGCCCTTGTGCAGCTCATCGAGCAAGGCCATCACGGCCTCGCCGTTGCGCGAGTCGAGGTTGCCGGTGGGCTCGTCGGCAAGCAGGATCGCCGGCTTGCCGACCAGCGCGCGCGCCACCGCCACGCGCTGCTGCTGGCCGCCAGAGAGTTGCGCGGGATAGTGGCGCATGCGGTGCGCCATACCCACGCGCTCCAGCGCTTCCTGCACACGCGCACGTCGCTCGGCGGCGTCGATGCCGCCGCGGTAGGTGAGCGGCAGTTCCACGTTTTCTTCGACGGTGAGGTCGCCGATCAGGTTGAACGCCTGGAAGATGAAGCCGATCTCGGCGTTGCGGATGCGTGCGCGCTGCGCGGCGTTGAGCGCGGCGACGTCGTGGCCATTCAGCACGTAGCTGCCGGAGCTTGCTGTGTCGAGCAGGCCGAGGATCGACAGCAGCGTGGTCTTTCCGCAGCCGGACGGACCGGAAATCGAAACGTATTCGCCGCGCGCGATGTTGAGGTGCACGTCGCTGAGCGCGTGGGTCTCCACCTCGTCGGTCTGGAACACCTTGCGCAGGTCCTGAAGGGTGATAACGCTGGCGGCATGGGTCATGGCTTAGTCCACTTTGAGGCTTCGGTTTTTCTTCTCCCTCCGGGAGAAGGTGGCCCGGAGGGCCGAATGAAGGTCGAGTACCACGTCGCGTTTCGCTTCGCCCGTACCCTTGCCCGCTCCCAAGGGAAGCGGGGTTCAATCGCTGACGCTCACTTCAGCTTGATGCGATCGTATTTATCCCACTGGCTGGTGTCGGAGAGGATCACCTTATCGCCCGCCTTCAGCCCGCGCCGGACCTCGACACGGTCCACCGAGGCCGCGCCGATGCGCACCGGCACGCGGGTAGCGGTGTCGCCGGAGGGATCGAGGCGGAACAGGCTGAGGTCGCCATCGGCCCTGGCCAGCGCGGGGCGGCCCACCGACAGCACGTCGTGCAGCTGGGCGATCAGGATGCGGCCGTCGACGGAAAGGTCGGGGCGCGCACCCGCCGGCAGCTTGCCGGTCAGGTCGACATCCACTTGCACGCTGCCGTTGCGCACCGCCGGGTCGATGCGTTCGACCTTGCCGTCGACCAGGCCGTTGTGGGTGTCCACGCTCACCGGCATGCCTAGCGCCACATCCTTGGCCTGCACCTCGGGCACCTGCAGGCGCGCGATCAGCACGTCGGGCCTGGCGACCCGCGCGAGGTTGGCGCCGGCAGCGACCTGCGCGCCCTCCTGCGCCGCCACTTCCTGCAGCACACCGGCGATGCCGGCCTTCACCAGCAAGGCGTCGGCCTGGCGCTGGCGCAGTTCAAGGTTGCTGCGCTGCTGCTGCAACGCAGCCTGGGTCGCTTCGATCTGCGCCTTCATGCTGGCGGCGAACGCCGCCACGCGCTGCTGCTCGATGACGG
Organism: Dyella agri; assembly: GCF_044904705.1. Classification (NCBI taxonomy): domain Bacteria; kingdom Pseudomonadati; phylum Pseudomonadota; class Gammaproteobacteria; order Lysobacterales; family Rhodanobacteraceae; genus Dyella; species Dyella agri. The sequence continues at coordinate 106,097 of NZ_JADIKL010000002.1, read as the reverse complement.
TGCGGGCCTGCAACTGCTTCAGCGCGATCTGGCCTTGCTCGAATTGCACGCGCGGAATCAGATGCTCCTTCGCTGCGATGGTGTCGGCGTCGGCCTTGACCTTGGCCGAGGCGTAGTCCGACTGCGCCTGCGCCTGGGCGGAACGCTGGTCGAGCAATTGCGATTCGAGTTCTGCGCGCTTGGCGGCCACCTGGGCCTCGGCCGCAGCCACCTGGGCTTGCGCGTTGCGCAACGCGTCCTCGGTCTGCGGATCGGACAGGCGCATCAGCACGGTATCCGGCCGCACCGTGGTACCCGGCCACACCTCGATCTTCTCCACCTGGGCGGGCGTAGCCGCGGCCAGCCAGCGGATTTCGCGGGGTACCAGAGTACCGGTGGCGCGCACCTCGCGCAGCATCTCGCCCTGCTGCACGGCATCGATCCACAGGCTGCCGCGGTCCGCCGCCGGCAACGCCGGCCCCAGCCGCCACACCAGCACAGCCAGTGCGGCCACGGCCAGCGCCGCACCGCCCACCATCAGTCGCAAGCGGCGGCGCTTGCGGATGCCATACATCGGGTTCGCGATATCCATGCACCCTGCGTGGCAAGCCGCGTGCCAACCAGTGCTGGTGGAAAAACTCCTTGCAGATCAGTGCCCGTTGCCGCCGCACGCCGGAGCCGGACTCAGGTAGTGTCCGCATCCGGATCGCGGCGTCCGCCAACGGACGCCGCGATCCGGCTCAATGCGCTTCGCGCAACTTGTGCACGCCCGCCTGCATGATGCGGTCGGTCCAGGCGATGCCGATCGCCGAGAAGATGAACACCACGTGGATGATGGTCTGCCACATCACTCCCACCGCAGTGAGCGTGGAGCACTTCAGCCCGAAGCCGTTGGCACCGCTCTCGGCGATGCTCGCCAGCACGTCGGGCGAGCAGAACGGCAGCCCCTGCAGCGCGCCCGCGGCGATGAAGGTCTTGAGCAGGTGGATCGAGGAGATGCCGATGATCGCCATCGCCAGCTTCACCTTGAGCACCGAGGCGTTGACGTGGCTGAGCCATTCCGGCTGGTCGGGATGCTGCTCCAGCCGCAGGCGCGAAACGAAAGTTTCGTAGCCGCCCACGATCACCATGATCAGCAGATTGGAAATCATCACCACGTCGATCAGGCCGAGCACGATCAGCATGATTTCCTGCTCGCCAAGCTGCGGCGCCTCGTGGATCAGGTGCCACAGTTCCTTGCCGAACAGGAACACGTAGACGCATTGCGCCACGATCAGACCGAGGTAGAGCGGCAGCTGCAGCCAGCGCGCGCTGAAGATCAGCAGAGGCAGCGAGCCGAGTCGGGGGGCGGGATGGTCCTGCATCGGAAATATCCAGTCGGCGTGCCAGCGTAGCGGGCGCGCGGCAAGGCTGCCAGATCCCGCTCAACCGGTGTTCTGCAGCCCCTGCGCCACACCGTTGACGCAGGCTACCAGTGCCTGCAGCAAGGCGTCGTCCTGGCGATCGCCAGCGCGCCAGCGTGCCAGCAGGCTACCTGCAGCAAGCTCATCGGATCGATGTAAGGATTGCGCAGGCGGATCGAAGCGGCTAGCCGCTGGTCGCCCTGCAACAGCTCATCCGCGCCCTTGAGCCGCAGCACCCGGGCACGACCGGACAACGCCTAGGTGCACCGAGCCTGGCCAGGCGCTTGCCGATTGCCGTCAATTCGAAGTGCTGGCCGGCTGCGTGGCGTAGTGCACCAAAGCCAGGCCGAGTTGCTGCTGCCGTTCCGGAGTCTGCACGCAGGTACCGAACTGGCTCATCGCCGCCGCACCTCCCTGCGCGGCGAATGCCTGTGCAAGCTTGCGATCGATCGATGGTTTGGGAACAGCCTGCCCAGGTTGCTGCAGACCCTGGATCATCCAAGCAACCAGTGCACGTCCCGAATCCGTCTCCAGAAAGTCGGCCACGGTGCGGGCGTTGTCTTCCGAGATGCAATCACGTACCGACGGCGCCGCGAGCCGCGCGAACTGCGAATCCGTCATCCGATCGAGCTGCCGCAATACTTGCTGGAAGACTTGGTTTTGGGCGGTTGCACTGCTCATCTGGGCTTGGGCGCGCTCGAACGCTATCCGCATGATCTGCGCCAGGTGGTAGTCCACCAACATCCGCTGCAACTGGGCGCCGCCGGACGATGCATCTTGTTGCGCCAGCGCAGGCCAGCCACAGCCCCAGGCAAGCGCCCCCGTTGCGATGGCACACCACAGTCTCTTCATGTCCATTCCCCTGTTCACTCCAGGGCGACATGCCCCAGAGAGCGTCGATCAACCATCCTGCACAGGTTTCAACCGGTGTTCTGCAGACCCTGGGCAACGCCATTGACGCATGCCACCAATGCCTGCAGCAAGGCGTCGTCCTGGCGATCGCCAGCACGCCAGCGTGCAAGTAGGTCCACCTGCAGCAAACTCATCGGGTCGATGTAAGGATTGCGCAGGCGGATCGAAGCGGCCAGCCGCTGGTCGCCCTGCAACAGCTCATCCGCTCCCTTGAGCCGCAGCACCCAGGCGCGACTGCGTTCGAATTCGTCGCGAATCAGGCTGAAGAAGCCTTCGTGCAGCGGGCCGGCGAGTTTCGAGAAGGCCTCGGCGATGGCGAGGTCGCACTTGGCCAGCAGCATCTCCACGTCGTCCAGTGCGTTGGCGAAGAACGGCCAGTCGCGCGCCATCTCGACCAACGCCTGCTCGCCGTATTCGGCCACGCCCCACTCCAGCGCGCTGCCCAGGCCGTACCAGCCAGTAATGATGGAGCGGCATTGCGTCCAGGCGAACACCCAGGGGATCGCACGCAGGTCCTCCACGCCGCGCATGCTGCGCCGGCGCGAGGGGCGCGAACCCAGCGCCATGCGTTCGATCACGTCAATCGGCGTGGCGCTGCGGAAGTAGTCCACGAAACCGTCCCGCTCGACCAGCGCACGGTAGGCCTGCCGGCTGCGCGTGGACAGCGCGCGCATGCATTCACGCCACTGCGTCTCGCGCGCTTCCTCGTCGCGCGGACGCAGGCTGGCGCGCAGCACTGCGCCCACGGTCTGCTCCAGGTTGCGCAAGGCCAGCGCGCGGATGCCGTACTTGCGATGGATCACCTCGCCCTGCTCGGTGACACGCAGCACGCCGGCCACCGAGCCGCGCGGCGAGGACATCAGCGCCGGCGTGATGCGTGCGCCGCCGCGGCTGGCCGAGCCGCCGCGGCCATGGAAGAACGACAGCGCGATAGCGTGCTCGCGCGCCACCTCCAGCAGCTCCACCTGGGCACGCTGCAGGCCCCAGCGCGAGGCCAGCGTGCCGCCGTCCTTGCCGCTGTCGGAATAGCCCAGCATCACCCATTGGCGGTCGCCGCGCGCGGCAAGATGGGCGCGATAGAGCGGATCGGCCAGCAGGGCGCGCAGCGTGTCCGGTGCGTTGCTCAGGTCGTCGATGGTCTCGAACAGTGGCGCGATATCCAGTGGAATAAGGCTCTTTGCACCTGCGTTCTCGACCAGGCCACCATGTCTTGCCAGCGCCAGTACCGCCAGCACGTCGGCGGCGGAACGCGCCATGCTGATGATGTAGAGGCCGGTTGCCGCCGCACCGTAGCGGTGGCGCGCGTCGTGCAGGGCGGCGAACACCGCGCGCAGCGACGTCGCCACGCTGTCCTCGCTGACAACGAAGCCGCGCTCGCCGCACAGGTAGGCGTGCAGCGCGGCCACGCGCTCGGCCACGCTGCGCTGCGACCATTCGCTGTCGTTGAACAACGCGGCCAGCGCATCGTCATGCACGCGGGAATCCTGGCGCGCATCGAGCCGCGCGAGGTGGAAACCGAAGCTGCGCACGCGCCAGATCAGCCGCTGCACCGCATAGGCGCCCGCATGCAAGCCACGATGGTCGACCAGGCTGGCAGCGATCAGTTCGAGGTCGTCGCGCAGCTCGTCTGCCGAGGCATAGGCCTCCGGATGCCCGTCCTCGTGGGTCGCCTCGAGCCGCGCGCCGATCAGGCTGAGCAGGCAGCGGTACGGCATGTCGGCGTAACGCGGGCGTATGCGCTCCGCAGCCTGAGGGAAGCGTGTGCGGCAGTCGTCCAATCTCTTGCGCAGGCGCGGGTCGACCTGCACGCGGCCCTCGGTCTGGCTGAGCAGGCGCGCCAGCGCGGAGACGTCGGCGATGTAGCGCTCCAGCACCTGCGTGCGCTGGCTGGCGAGACTGGCGGCGATGGTGTCAGCGCCCACGTTGGGGTTGCCGTCCATGTCGCCGCCCACCCAGGTGGCGAAAGAGAGCAGGCGCGGCAGCGGCACCGCCACGCCGTAGACCTCCTGCAACGCTTCGGCCAGCGATTCGTACAGCGCCGGCACGATGCGGTAGATCGGGTCGGCGAGATAGAAGTCGACGTGGTCGCGCTCGTCCTGCACGCTGGGACGCACCGGCGAAGCCTCGGCGGTCTGCCAGCCGGCGGTGAGCGCCATGTGGATGCGCTCCTCGTCTTCGCCGCGCTCCTGTGGCGTGCGGCCGCCGTCGAAGCCGTCGACCAGCGCGCGCACGATCGCCTGTTCCTTCTCCAGCAGCGAGGCGCGCACCGCTTCGGTGGGGTGCGCGGTAAACACCGGTTCCACTTCCAGCCGCAGCAGCCATTCCAGCAGTTCGTCCGCCGTCACGCCCTGCGCCTTCAGCTGCTCCAGCACGTCGCGCAGCGATTCCGGCTGCGGCGCGCCGCCCTCGCGCTGATAGTCGCGGCGACGGCGAATGCGATGCACGCGCTCGGCGATGTTCACCGCGTTGAAGTAGGTGGCGAAGGCGCGCGCCAACGCTTCTGCGTGCGACGCATCCAGCCCGCCCAGCGGATCGGCCAGCCCGGCCAGCGGCGCGCCCTCCTGCCGGCGCGCGATGGCGGCGACGCGCACGCGCTCCACCTCGTCGAGGAAGGCCGGCGCCACCTGCTCGGCCAACATGCGGCCGACCAGAGCACCGAGTCGGCGCACGTCGTCGCGCAGCGGGGCATCGGGCAAGGCGGGCTCGGAACTGCGGGAAGCGTTCATCGCGACGACATCGGCTCGCAGGGGCGGAATCCCAAGCCTAGCGCATGCGTGACACTTTTGCTGCAATGCCGCAAAACCCTTCGACCGGCTGGCGGTCGGTCGCGCCGCAGGCATGTCCGCATCTGCGACGCTATAATCGCCCCTTCCCGTCGAGGGGCGCTGCGACCGTGACTTGTTCCCGGCCAGGCTCGACGGCTTCTTTCAGCAACGGCGCCCGGTTTGTCCCCATCGAAACCGGAGTAACACATGAACGCCGCACTCAAAGAAAACAGCCACGACTACAAGATCCGCGACATCAGCCTCGCCGATTTCGGCCGCAAGGAGCTGGACATCGCCGAGCACGAGATGCCGGGCCTGATGTCGATCCGCCGCAAGTACGCCGCCGCCAAGCCGCTGCAGGGCGTGCGCGTCACCGGCTCGCTGCACATGACGATCCAGACCGCGGTGCTGATCGAGACGCTGAAGGATATCGGCGCCGACGTGCGCTGGGCCTCGTGCAACATCTTCTCGACCCAGGACCACGCCGCGGCCGCGATCGCCGCCACCGGCACCCCGGTGTTCGCATGGAAGGGCGAGACGCTGGAGGAATACTGGGACTGCACGCTGGACGCGCTGTCCTTCCCCGACGGCAAGGGCGGCTTCCTCGGCCCGCAGCTGGTGGTGGACGACGGCGGCGACGTCACCCTGCTGATCCACAAGGGCTACGAGCTGGAAAAGGGCGACGAGAGCTGGGTCAACAGCGCCTCCGGCAGCCATGAGGAGCAGGTCATCAAGAACCTGCTGAAGCGCGTCGCCAAGGAGCGCCCGGGCTACTGGACCCGCGTCGTCGCCGACTGGAAGGGTGTCTCCGAGGAGACCACCACCGGCGTGCACCGCCTGTACCAGCTGGCCGAGGCCGGCAAGCTGCTGGTGCCCGCGATCAACGTCAACGATTCGGTGACCAAGAGCAAGTTCGACAACCTGTACGGCTGCCGCGAATCGCTGGCCGACGGCCTGAAGCGCGCGATGGACGTGATGCTGGCCGGCAAGCTGGCCGTGGTCTGCGGCTACGGCGACGTCGGCAAGGGCTGCGCGCATAGCCTGCGTGCCTACGGCGCCCGCGTGGTGGTCACCGAGATCGACCCGATCAACGCGCTGCAGGCGGCGATGGAAGGCTTCGAGGTCAACACCGTCGAGAGCACGCTGGGCCGCGGCGACATCTACGTCACCACCACCGGCAACAAGGATGTGCTGACGCTGGCGCACATGCAGGCCATGAAGGATCAGGCCATCGTCTGCAACATCGGCCACTTCGACAATGAGATCCAGGTCGACGCGCTGAACACCAGCGGCGCCGAGCGCCTCAACATCAAGCCGCAGGTGGACAAGTACACCTTCAAGAATGGCAACGCGATCTTCCTGCTCGCCGAAGGCCGCCTGGTGAACCTGGGCTGCGCCACCGGCCATCCCAGCTTCGTGATGTCCAACTCGTTCTCCAACCAGACGCTGGCGCAGATCGACCTGTGGGCGAACAAGGACGCCTACAGCGCCAAGGTCTACATCCTGCCCAAGAAGCTGGACGAGGAAGTCGCGCGCCTGCACCTGGAAAAGATCGGCGTGAAGCTCACCACGCTCAGCACCGAGCAGGCCGCCTACCTCGGCGTGCCGGTGGAAGGCCCGTACAAGCCGGATCATTACCGCTACTGATCGGCGGTTCCGGCATAGTGGAAACCAAACGGGCGCCGCAAGGCGCCCGTTTTTTTTGCGTGGATGCAAGCAGCCATGCGAACGGCCTGGACTGATCAGGGCCGCCAGTTCGCGTTGTTCTCCCAGAACGCCACGCTGCGCCGGTACGCCTCGCGGTCCAGCGGCACGCCGGAACCACCCTCTTCCACGCCCAGCGCGTTGCGCATCATGGTGATCGGCGCCATCGGAATTTCCTCCGGCTCCATGGTGTAGATGCAGCCCACGATGCCCCAGTCGGCGTCGATAGGCTCGCCTTCTTTCGCCAGTTGTTCGCGACTGTAGAGGATGACCACCAGCCAGTTGGCCACCGGCGATTCCACGCCTTCGAACCAGCGCACCAGCACCGGCAGCTCGGCCTTGGTGCGTGCCTCGTAGGCGCTGCGCAGCCGATGCCGGTTGGCGTCAGTGATCGGCACCGTGAGGCAGCGCGTCGAAGTCCAGTTGCGGTGCACGTGCAGCTTGCAGAACGGTGCGTAGCCATCCAGCACGCGCTGCGGCGGCTCGTCGTTCAAGCGACGCTCGAAGGCTTCGGGCGTGCAGTCCTGGATGGTGTTGCCGCGCGGCTCGCGCGGGAACAATCGGGCTCGGGCGAACGGGGTAAGGACAATCGACATGGCGCGGCCGGCAGGGAAAGGGCGCCAGCCTAGCGCATGCCGCAAACCCGTCATTTCCCGGCTCGTGGCGTGCCTGGCATTTGGACATCTATCTTTTCATCGCGATGAACGTATAAAATTACCCGAAGCAGCTCCGAAGGACTCCCATGCCCGCCATCAGCCTCGAATTCTTCCCGCCCAAGACCGACGAACAGCGTGCTCAGCTGGACCAGGCCGCGCAGGTGTTGAAGGCCTGGCAACCCGAGTACGCGTCGGTGACCTTCGGCGCCGGCGGTTCCACGCTGAGCTACACCGGCGACACCGTGGCGCACCTGCACGCGGCGCACGGCCTTGCGGTGGCGCCGCACCTGTCCTGCATGGGCGGCACGCGCGCCGAGATCCGCGCTCTGCTCGACGGCTACAAGGCCGCCGGCTACCGCCGCATCGTGGCGCTGCGCGGCGACCTGCCGTCCGGCATGGCCAGCGCGGGCGACTTCCGCTACGCAGCCGAACTGGTGCGCTTCATCCGCGAGCATTCGGGCGACCATTTCCACATCGAAGTGGCGGCGTACCCGGAAATCCATCCGCAGGCCGACGACGCCCACGCCGATCTGCTCCATTTCAAGGCCAAGGTGGACGCCGGCGCGAACGGCGCGATCACCCAGTACTTCTTCAACCCGGATGCGTATTTCCGCTTCGTGGACGACGCACACAAGCTCGGCGTGCGGGTGCCAATCGTGCCGGGCATCATGCCGATCGCGAACTACACCCAGCTGAAGCGCTTTTCAGACATGTGCGGTGCCGAGATCCCGCGCTGGATCGCCAAGCGCATGCAGGCACATGGCGACGATGCCGAGTCGGTGCGTGCGCTGGGCGCGGAGGTGGTGGCGCAGCTGTGCCGCCGCCTGCTGGACGGTGGCGCGCCGGGCCTGCACTTCTACACGCTGAACCGCGCCAAGGCCACCCGCGCCATCCTCGAACAACTGGATTAATCCGCCGGATTGATTCACGGTCGCCGGGCCGGCGCATCGCTATGCTGCCGCGATGCGCACGTTCGCCCTGCTCCTGCTGCTTCCGCTGCTTGCCTTCGCCCTGCCGGCGCGGGCGCAGAACCCCATCCATCGTTGCGTGGACGCGCACGGCAACCCGCTGTTCACCGACCAGCCCTGCACCTCCCAGCAGGCCATGCCGGTACAGGCACCGCCGCCTACACCTGCTGCGAGCGTCGCGGCACCCGGAGTACCGGTCCCTCTGCAAGGCTGCGCCACCACGGCAACGGAACTGCGCCAGCGGGTGATCGACGCCTTCGCCGCACGCGATCCGAACCAGTTGGCCGGACTGATGCTGTGGCATGGCTACGGCCACGTGTCGGCGGTCGACGACATACGCGCACTGGCCGGGCTGGTGCGGCAGCCGCTGCTGGAAATCCACCTCGGCGCCGACACGGCCGACGATCCCGCCATGCCCGGCAGCACTGGCACACCCGCAGCCGCACCCGCGTCGGCGGACGAACTGCAACTGCGCACCGGCGGCGTCGGCGACGAACGCAGCGCGCGCTTCGCGGTCGCCCGCCAGGCCGGCTGCCTGTGGCTGCGCTACGGCGGTTGAAGGCTCTGCCGGGAGCCTGCGAGACGCGCCTTTGACACTGCCCTGCCGCCTGCCCGGTTATCATGGGCAGTCCCCCACGGAGAATCGTCATGGCGCAGCAGTACCCCGAATGGATCTGGCAAAACGGCGCGATCAAGCCGTGGGCCGAAGCCACCGCCCACGTGATGTCGCATGCGCTGCACTACGGTTCCTCGGTGTTCGAAGGCATCCGCAGCTACGCCACGCCGGACGGCGCGGCGATCTTCCGCCTCACCGACCACCTCAGCCGCCTGTACCACTCCGCGAAGATCTACGACATGGTGCTGCCGTACACGCGCGACGAGCTCGCCGCGGCCTGCCGTGAGGTAATCAAGAAGAACGGCCTCTCCGCCGCCTACCTGCGGCCAGTGGCGTGGCGCGGCCTGGGCGGTTTCGGCCTCTCCGCCGAAACGCCGATCGACGTGGCCGTGGCCGCGTGGCCGATGGGCCCCTACCTCGGGCCGGAGGCGCTGGAACAAGGCATCACCGCCTGCGTGTCGAGCTGGCAGCGCTTCGCGCCCAACACCATCCCGGCCGGCGCCAAGGCCGGCGGCAACTACCTCTCCGGTCAGCTGATCGCGCGCGAGGCGCGTCGCCTCGGCTTCGGCGAGGGCATCGCGCTGGCCTCCAGCGGCCTGCTCAGCGAAGGCGCCGGCGAGAACCTGTTCCTGGTGTTCGACGGCGCGCTGCACACCACGCCGGCCAGCGCCTCCATCCTCACCGGCATCACCCGCCATTCGCTGATCACGCTGGCGCGCGAGGACGGCATCGAGGTGATCGAACGCGATATCCCGCGCGAATACCTCTACCTCGCCGACGAAGTGTTCATGTGCGGCACCGCCGCCGAAGTCACCCCGATCCGCGCCATCGACGGCAAGCAGGTCGGCGCCGGCAAGGCCGGCCGCGTCACCCGTCGTATCCAGGAGCTGTTCTTCGGCCTGTTCAACGGCAAGACCAACGACCAGTGGGGCTGGCTGGAGCCGGTCTGATTTCCGGCTCTCCCCGCGGTTTTCCCGGGGAGAGCTGTCGCAAGCCGCTATCATGGGCGGATGACCGATACCGCATCCGCCCTTCCCCTCATCCGCCTGAAATCCGACCGCGCGCCCGGCCACCCCTGGGTGTGGTCGGCGCAGGTGCACAAGCCCGAATCGCGCATCCCGCCGGGCAGCGTGGTCGACGTGGTGGATGCGAAGGGCCGCTTCACCGGCCGCGGCTTCTGGAACGGCCACGCGCGCATCGCGCTGCGCCTGCTCGCCACCGACCCTGCTGAAACCATCGACACCCACTGGATCGCCGCGCGCATCGCCCGCGCGGTGCGGCTGCGCCGCGAACTGCTGCAGCTCGACAGCCAAACGGATGCCTGGCGCGTGGTGCACAGCGAGGGCGACGGCCTCAGCGGCCTGATCGTGGACCGCTACGCCGACATCCTGGTGGTCGAATACTTCGCCGCCGGCATGTGGAAATTCCGCGACGCGATCCGCGAGGCGCTGCTTGCCCATTTCCCCGGCGCGCGTATCTACGGCTTCGCCGAAACCCATGTGCAGAAGCAGGAATCCTTCGACTGCCGCGCCGACGAACCGCCGGTACCGGTGGCGGTGCACGAGCACGGCCTCGCCTTCCATGCCGCGCCCGGTGCGGGCCACAAGACCGGCTTCTTCGCCGACCAGCGCGACAATCGCCGCCGCTTCGCCGAACTGGCGAAGGGCCGCCGCGTGCTCGACCTGTGCTGCAACGCCGGCGGCTTCGCAGTGCACGCGATGGCCGCAGGCGCGCGCGAAGCCATCGGCGTGGATATGGATGCCGGCATCCTGGAGATCGCCCGCGCCAACGCCGCCGCAAACAATGTGGCGGTGGATTTCCAGCAGGCCGACATCTTCGACTGGCTGCGCGCGGCGGTGGCGCGCGGCGAAAAATACGACGCGGTGATCCTCGATCCGGCCAAGCTCACCCGCGACCGCAGCAAGGTGTTCGACGCGCTCAAGAAATACTTCGCGATGAACCGCCTCGCGCTCGACGTGATCCCGCCCGGCGGTCTGCTGCTCACCTGCTCCTGCACCGGCCTGGTCAGCGAGGCGGACTTCCTTGAAATGCTGCGCCGCGTGGCCATCAACGCCGGCCGCGAAATCCAGATCCTCGAAGTGCGCGGCGCCGGCACCGACCATCCAGTGCGCGCCGACGTGCCGGAAAGCCGTTACCTCAAGGCCGTGTTCTGCCGGGTGGAGTGACCGGCTTGCGGGCGCCTCGACCGGGCCGATAGCATGCGGGCGAATCCGGGGGGATCCGCGCATGCCCAGAATCGTCGCCGTCGCCGCATCCGCTTGCCTCGCACTGGCAGCACCCTGCCTGGCCGCCGACAAGCCGGCGCGCCCGGTCATCGAGGACACCTACATCATCGCGCCCCGCTCGGTCGGCGAATACGCGCTGGTCGAAACGGTGAACTACGGGGAAAAGGGAGAACTGCTGGCCGGCGCCGCCCTGCGCTATCGCGACAAGCTGCTGCCGTCGATGGCTGCTGACATCTATGTCTATCCCGGCGGCGACAACGAGACGCTCGAGCACGCCGAACAGACATTCCGCGACAGCGTGAAAAGCGCGGCCACGCATGGCATCTACAGCGACGTCCGCTGGGGCGAGCCGCAAGGCTACGAACTGCAGCAGCACGACGGCAGCGCGTGGCAGGGCCGCATGATCCCCATGCAAGTGCACCACCAGCAGGACGAGGCCGCATCGCGCACCTACCTCTTCCACCACGGCTTGTACGACTACAAGCTACGCGTGGACGTACCGGCCAGCGAGGCCGCCGATCTGCCGGCTGCCGCCGATGCCCTGCTGCGTTCCGTGCTCCCGGCCGTGCAGGTAGTCAGCGTCGGCGGTTGCGGCAAGCAGATGAATATCGACGTGATGACGGGCACGGCTGCCGCCCCCGCCGGATACGTTGACGGCGTCGCTCCGGATGGTTTCGGCATCGCCATCCGCGAGACCGACTTGAATGCCGCCGCGGCCAGTTCCAGCAAAGCGCCCCCGGAAGACAATGCCGTCGTGAAACTGACCCTGCTCGCTGCGCAGCGACAGATCGCCCACGGCTGCACCTCCTTTCCGTTCGAGCCGCAAGGCGACAATGTGGCGGTGCTGAAGCTGCACTATCCCGCAGACTTCTGGCAGTCCGGCCCCGCCAACCCGGGACACTGAGCAGCCGGAAACCCGCTCACGTGCCGCGTGGCAGCCGGCCGCGCAGCGATGTCGCATCGAACGGGCCGGGGTCGGCGATCAAGGCGCGCGCCGCCTCCACCTGGCCCCAGGTGTTCCACAGCAGCACGCCGCGCACGCGCCCCTGTTCGAGGTAATACACCACGCCTTCGCGGTACGGCTCGCGCCAGTCCTCGACCACCTGCAAACGGGTGTCGAGCAGACCGACGGCTTCATAACCGTCATCGAACAAGTCGGAATAGAAGAACGGCAGCGTGTCGTAGCTGTCCGCGATACCAGCCATCGCGCGACCGGCGTGCCGCCCCATGCCGATGGCCGCATCCTCGTGCTCCACGCGCAGGCGCCGGCCCAGCGCCGGGTTGTAGAAGTTGGCGACATCGCCGGCGGCCCAGATGTCGGGCGCGTTCGTGCGCAGTTGCGCGTCGACCACGATGCCGTTGTCCACCTCGAGGCCTGCCTGCTCGGCCAGGGCGGTGTTCGGCGTCACGCCGAGCCCGGCTACCGCGGCCTCCACCCGCAGCAGGCTGCCGTCCGAAAGGCCGAGTTCCACGCCGCCGTCGGTGGGCCTGCCGCCGTTCACCCGCACGCCGCTGCGTACGTCCACACCGTGCTGGCGGTAGTAGCCGTCCAGGTGCTGCGCGAGGCCGTCGGGGTAGCGGCCCGCACCGATGTGCGCATCCGGGAACAACATGCACACCTTGCAGCCGACACCGCACAACGAGGCGGCCAGCTCGGCGCCGATGAAGCCGCCGCCGATCACCGCGATGATCGCGCCGGGCTCCGCGTAACGGCGCAGCCGCTGGTAATCGTCCAGCGTGCGGTAATGGATGACGCGGTCGCCGCCCTCGAACGGCAGCCGCCGCGGCGTAGCGCCGGTGGCGAGCAACAGGCGGCGGTAGCCGTAGCTGTCGCCTTGCCCGTCGCGCACGATGCGCACCGCGGGATCCAGCGCGACGACACGGCGCCCGGTGTACAGCTTCGCACCGCTGGCGGCCGTGCCCAGATCGATGTCGGCCACGTGCTTGTCGCCCTTCCACAGCGCCTTGGACAGCGGCGGCCGCTGGTACGGCGGCGAGGTTTCCTCGCCGATCACGCCGATGTCCGCCGCCGCGTCGACCTCGCGGATCGCTTTCGCCGCCGCATCAGCCGCCATGTCAGCACCGACGATCAGGTAATCGTGCACATGGTCCATGACCCGCTCCCGCGCGAAACGCCCCGGCCATCATGCGCGTCCGCAGCGAATGCGGTGTGAAGTCGCAAGACCTGCGACGGCAGGACGTACACTGACGTGGACTGTTCCGCGCGAAACCTGCCCATGCCTGCCAGCGAAACCCTGCTCATCGTCCTCGTCGTGCTCGTACTGGCACTGCAAGTCGCCCTGCTGCTGCGCGGCCGTGGCGATGCCGGGGTGGCTGCGAAGCTCGATGCCTTGAGGGACGACAACGAGCGCCTGCAGCGCGCGCTGCGCGAAGAACAGCGCAGTGGCCGCGAGGAATTGCAGCAGGGCTTCGAGCGCTTCCGTGGCCACGTCAACGAACAGCTGGATGGCATGTCGCGCCAGCAGGGCGAGCGCATCGACGGCTTCGGCCAGCGCCTCGCCGCGCTCACCGAGCAGACCGGCCAGGGCATGCAGACGCTGGCCCAACGCCTCGCCGAGGACGCCCATCGGAGCCGCGAAGAGCTCACGCTGGCGCTGAACCGCTTCGGCGAACAGCAGCAGCAGCGCCTCACTGCACTAGGCGCCCAGCACGAGCAGCGCATGGGCGAAGTGCGCGGCACGCTTGAGGGCCAGCTGAAGACGCTGCGCGAGGACAACGCCGCGCAGCTGGAAAAAATGCGCGCCACCGTGGACGAGAAGCTGCAGTCCACGCTGGAGACGCGGCTTGGCCAGTCGTTCCAGCTGGTTTCTGAACGGCTGGAACAGGTGCAGCGCGGCCTGGGCGAAATGCAGAGTCTCGCCACCGGCGTCGGCGACCTGAAACGCGTGCTGGGCAACGTGAAGACGCGCGGCATCCTCGGCGAAGTACAGCTGGGCGCCCTGCTCGACCAGTTGCTGACGCCCGAGCAGTACAAGTCCAACCACGCCACGGTGCCGGGCAGCAACGAGCGCGTGGAGTTCGCGCTGCGCATGCCCGGCGCCGACGCCGAGCATCCGGTGTGGCTGCCGATCGACGCGAAGTTCCCGCGCGAGGACTACGAGCGTCTGCTCGACGCGCAGGAACGCGCCGACGCCGAGGCTGCGGGCGTCGCCGCCGCTGCGCTGGAACGCCGCGTACGCGAGGAAGCCAGGACGATCCGCGCCAAGTACGTGGCGCCGCCGCACACCACCGACTTCGCGATCCTGTTCCTGCCCACCGAAGGCTTGTACGCCGAAGTGCTGCGCCGCCCGGGGCTGTTCGAGGCCTTGCAGCGCGAGCATCGCGTCACCGTGGCCGGGCCGACCACGCTCACCGCGATCCTCAACGCGCTGCAGATGGGCTTCCGCACGCTCGCGATCGAGAAGCGCAGCAGCGAGGTGTGGCAGCTGCTGGGCGCGGTGAAGAGCGAGTTCGGCAAGTTCGGCGAAGTGCTCGACAAGGTGAAGAAGAAACTCGACGAGGCCGGCAAGCACATCGAGGCCACCGGCGTGCGCACCCGCGCGATCACGCGCAAGCTGCGCGACGTGGAGTCGCTGCCGGAACAGGACGCCGCCGGCCTGCTCGACAACGCCGCAGTCGACGACGTCGAGCCGGACGAGGAGGCATGAACGTCCCGCGCCGGCCGTTCGTCGAATACCGCCGCCGACTGAACGCGCTGGCCGACGAGCTGCTGCGACTGCACGTGGCACTGCCCCGGCGCGAGCGGCTGCTCACCTGCCTCGTCCATGCGCTGCGCGCGGTGCTGGCCGCCACGATCGGCTACTTCGGCGCGCTGGCGCTGGGTCTGGAACAAGGCTACTGGGCCGCCATCACGGCGATCTCGGTGAGCCAGAGCAGCTATGCGGAGGTGCGCAGCTCCTCGCGCGACCAGTTCCTCGGGGCGATCATCGGCGGCCTGGTCGGCATGGCCGTCGCCACGCTCGGCCACGAGCACTACCTGACCTATGTGCTGGCCGTGATGATCGGCATGATGCTGTGTTCGGTCCTCAACCTGGGCGCGGCCGGCCGCATCAGCGGCACCACCACCACGATCATCATGCTGGTGCCGCACGCGGGCGCGTTCTGGCAGTTCGCGCTGTTCCGACTGGGCGAGGTCACGCTGGGCGCGACGGCGGCGCTGCTGGTGACGCGCGGGTTCGGCCTGCTGGAGCGGCACTGGTTCGGCGAGGCGCCGCCGTGATCCGCCCCGGCTGCGACAGCGGCCGTTACACTAGGCCGGTCTGATCTCCCCGGAATTCCCCATGAGCGACTCCACCCCGAACGACGTCACCCGCGAGCAGGCCGAGGATGCCGTGCGCGTCCTGCTGCGCTGGGCCGGTGAGGATCCTGCGCGCGAAGGCCTGCTCGACACGCCCAAGCGCGTGGTGAAGGCCTACCGCGACTGGTTCTCCGGCTACCGCGAAGATCCGGGCGAGTACCTGCGCCGCACCTTCAAGGAGGTGGAGGGCTACGACGAAATGGTGGTGCTGCGCGACATCGAGTTCGAGAGCCATTGCGAGCACCACATGGCGCCGATCATCGGCCGCGCCCACGTCGGCTACCTGCCGACCTGCCGCGTGGTGGGCATCAGCAAGCTGGCCCGTGTGGTGGAAGGTTACGCGCGCCGTTTCCAGGTGCAGGAGAAGCTCACCGCGCAGATCGCCCACTGCATCCAGGAGAACCTGCAGCCGGCCGGTGTGGCGGTGGTGGTCGATGCCAGCCACGAGTGCATGACCACGCGCGGTGTGCACAAGCGCGGCGTATCCATGGTCACCAGCCAGATGCTCGGCGCGTTCCGCGACGACGCACGCACCCGCGCCGAATTCCTGCAGTTCATCGGCATCCACGGCGGATTGCGCTAAACGCCTCTTCCCACGCCTCCGCGCGGTCCGCGCCGAGAGCTGCTTGTGCGTAGGCATGGAAGCGAACAACCCGACCCGCCAGGTTGCTCCCCGCGTGGCCGCCATGCGGGAGCGGCGCGGGCTACACGAAGGCATCGGGCAGGCTCCAGTAAACCGGTCCACGGCCGATAGCCGTGGCGTGCCGGGGTTACCATCGCCGTACCGGCCCCGCCTGTCACCCCGGATATCGTGCGTATCGACCTGGCCACTATCGCCCTGTTCGGCGCCCTGCAGGCGCTGCTGCTGGCGCCCCTGCTGCTCGCCGCCACGCGTGCCTATGCCGGGGTCGCCCGCACCAGCCTGCGCATCTGGGGCACCGTGCTGCTGCTGCAGGCGATCGGCTGGGTGCTGATGGGGTTGCGCGGGCAGGTCAGCGACTGGCTGTCGATCGTGCTCGCGAACGGCGTGCTGATGGTCTCCTATGCCGAGACCACGCGCGCGCTGCGCCTGCTGCTCGGCGTGCCGCAGCGCCGGGCCCTGCTGGTGGCGATCGGTGTGGCCGGCTGGCTCGGCATCGCCTGGTTCGGCGTAGCCACCCCCGACTACCGTATGCGCGTGTACATCGCCACGCTGGCGCTGTGTGCCTACCTGCTATTGCTGCTGTGGCCGCTGCGCCACGCGCTGCGTCGCGGCGGTTCGACCGCGCAACGGGTGATGCTGTTGGTGTTGCTGGGCGCCTTGCTGGGCTGGTGCGCCCGGCTCGGCGACCTGGCCCTCCATCCCAGCGGCACTGGATTGCTTGCCTACTCGCCGGCCAACGTGGTGCAGATGATCTACAGCGCGGTGGAGCCGGTACTGGCCAGCGTCGGTTTCCTGCTGATGTACAACGAAACGGTGCAGATCGAGCTGCACCGGCTGGCGCGCACCGATCCGCTCACTGGCACCTTGAACCGCCTCGCACTGGATGAGGAATCCCTGCGGCTGTTCCGCGAAGCGGACCGCCCCAATACGCTGGCGGCGCTGGTCATCGACGTCGACCACTTCAAGCGCATCAACGACAACTTCGGCCATGTCGCCGGCGATCGCGTGCTGGCGGCCCTGGCCGCCGGCATCCGCTGGCGGTTGCCGCCGCCGGCCGTGCTGGGTCGCATGGGCGGCGAGGAGTTCCTTGCGTTGCTGCCCGGCACCGGCGTGGCCGAAGCCATGGCCTTGGCCGAGCAGCTGCGCGTGGCGGTCGCCGCCATGCAGCTTGTGCCCGAGGCCGGGATGCCGGGCGTCACCATTTCCGCCGGCATCGCCGCATACCGGCCGGAGGACGCCAGTGTGGACGATCTGGTACGCCGCGCGGATCGCGCGCTCTACGACGCCAAGCGCGGCGGCCGCAACCGCGTCGTCGCCGCCATCGGCGATGCCTCGCCAGTGCAGCCCGGCGCCACCGAATAACCGCCGACGGGCCAGCAGGCAGCTGCGGATCGCCCGCACCCGCATGGCGTGCATCCGTTCTCGACGCGGCCACGCAGCATGCCGCACACTGCGGCGCATGCCGCCCGCCATGCGCCACCTTCGCCACGGCCTTGCCACGCTATGCCTGCTGCTGCCCCTCGCGGCGGCGGCACAGGATTCGCGCAACGCCTATCTGCGGCAATTCGACACGGACGGCAACGGCTGCGTGAGCGAAGCCGAATACCTGGCCTACATGAGCCGCGGCTTCGAACGCATGGACACCAACCACGACGGCGTGCTGGAACCCAGCGAGCTGCCCGGCGGCCACGGCAAGCCGGTGACGCTCAAGGCATGGCAGGCCAACCTGCGCCGCCAGTTCCACCGACTGGACCGCCGCCACACCGGCTGCCTCGACGCGCAGGAACTCACGGCGCCGCCGGGCTGACGTTTGACCGCGGGCCCGCCGCATCGCAATGCGATGCGCTATCGTTCCCCGTCTGCCGTCGCCACCCGTGCCATGAACCAGCCCGCCGACCACATCCCTCGCCGCCGCGCCGCCCTCGCCTTCATCTTCGTCACCGTGATGCTGGACATGCTGGCGTTCGGCATCATCATCCCGGTGCTGCCGCACCTGATCCGCGACCTGATCGGCGGCGATATTGCCAAGGCCGCATCCTGGGTGGGCTCGTTCGCCGCGTTGTTCATGACGATGCAGTTCGTGTTCTCGCCGGTGCAAGGTGCGCTGTCGGACCGCTACGGCCGCCGCGCGGTGATCCTGATTTCCAGCTTCGGCCTCGGCGTGGATTTCATCGTGATGGCGCTGGCGCCCACGATGTGGCTGCTGTTCGTGGGGCGCTTGTTCTCGGGCGCCTGTGCAGCGAGCTTTTCCACCGCGAACGCCTACATCGCCGACATCGTGCCCAAGGAGAAGCGTGCCGCGGCGTTCGGCATGCTGGGCGCAGCGTTCGGCATCGGCTTCATCATCGGGCCGGCGCTGGGCGGCCTCCTCGGCCACTGGCACCTGCGCCTGCCGTTCTGGACGGCCGCGTGCCTGTCGCTGCTCAACTTCGGTTACGGATTCTTCGTGCTTCCCGAGTCGCTGCCCAAGGAGCGCCGCTCGCCACGCTTCGACTGGCGCCACGCCAACCCGTTTGGTGCCGTAGTGCTGCTGCGCCGCTATCCGCAGGTGTTCGCCCTGGCTGCGGTGTTCTTCCTGCTCAACCTTGCGCAGTTCTCGCTCAACTCCACCTACGTGCTGTACGCCGATTACCGTTTCGGCTGGGGGCCGCAGGCCGTGGGCTACACGCTGAGCCTGGTCGGCCTGTGCAGCGGCCTGGTGCAGGCGGTGCTGGTGCGCCGGCTGATGCCGAAGCTGGGCGAGCGGCGGATGATCCTGATCGGCCTGTCGCTATGCGTGATGGGCTACCTTGCGTTCGGCCTCGCGCCCAACGCCTGGCTGTTCCTGCTGGCGATCCCGGTGTTCTGCCTTGGCGGCCTCGCCGGCCCGCCGGCGCAGTCGATGATGACCCACCAGGTCGATCCGCACGAGCAGGGCCGCCTGCAGGGCGCGCTGACCAGCCTCGCCAGCCTCGCCGGCATCTTCGGCCCGGCGATGTTCGCCAACCTGTTCGCGCTGTTCATCAGCGACCATGCGCCGGTGCAGCACCTGCCTGGCGCGGCCTTCGTGCTGGCCGCTCTGTTGCTGGTCGGTGCGACGCTGGTGGCGATCCGCGCCACGCGCCACATCGCACCTTCGTTCACGCCCGCCCCCTCTACGCCCGAACCTCTGGAGCACGTCCCATGAGCCTCTCCATGTACCAAGCCTCCGTTCCCGTCTTCGTCCGCGCGCTCGGCAACCTGCGCCAGGTGCTGCAGAAAGGCGAGGCGCACGCCAAGGCCAAGGGCGTCACCGACGCCGTGCTGCTGCAGACCCGCCTGGTCCCCGACATGTTGCCGCTGGTGAAGCAGGTGCAGATCGCCTGCGACATGGCCTGCCGCGGCTCCGCCCGCCTCGCCGGCGCGGAGCCGAAGAGCTTCGAGGACAACGAGGCCACGATGGCCGAGCTGTACGACCGCATCGATCGCGCCGTCGCCTACGTGCAGTCGTTCAAGGCCGAGCAGATCGACGGCAGCGAGAGCCGCGCCATCCACCTCAAGATGCGCAGCGGCGAACTGGACCTGCAAGGCCAGTCCTACCTGCTGCAGTTCATCCTGCCCAACCTGTTCTTCCACTGCACCACGGCCTACAACCTGTTCCGCGGCATGGGCGTGGAGATCGGCAAGAACGACTTCATCGGCGACATCTGACGACGCCGGAAGCGCGGTGGCGGCATCTTGCCGCCACCGCCAAAACTAAGGCGCGTTGCCCGGCGCGGCATGCGACAGCCACGCGCGGCCCGAGGCGAGATCCACGGTCAATGCCCACTGCTTGAAGAACGGCGCCCCGAGGTTGCCGTCCTTGATCAGATCCATCGCCAGCGCCTTCCCTTCGACCGGAATGCCTCCGGCCACGTCGAACCGTACCGGCTGCGGACCGCTCTTGCCGGGATCAAGCCCGAACATCGGGGCCAGGTATTTCGCAATGATGTAGGCCCCGCCGGCGTTCCCCGAATCCAGTTCCATCCATGCCGTGCCCTTCGGCGTCGGCACGGCAACGTCAACGGTCAGCGCCACGCCCTCGGCATCCCGCACCAGGCGGATTGGGACTTCCCTGGCATGGCGCACGCGCGCCTGCAGGCTTTCGGCGCTTTCGATCGTGAGCGTGCGTCCGGACGCATCGAGGGTGATCGAGCGGCCGGCGAACAGATCCAGCCCGAGCGAACCATCCAGATGGGGCGCATCCTTGGGCACCAGGCCCATGATGTCGAACACGCCCGCTTCCGAGGCCTTCATCGGTATGCCCGCGACGTTGAACACGAGATTGTCGCAACGCTGGAAGTCCAGGCGTTCCCCGGTCATCCGGAATCCCGTGATCCTGCCCCATGGCGTGCAGCCGATGGCCTTGGCGACATCCGGGCCGATGATCGTGACCCCGCCCCCCGTATCGAACAGGAACAGTCCCGGATGGCCGTTCACTTCGGCGTGCATCGCCAATGCGGAGCCCAGATAGGGCTCCAGCTTGATCGTCACTGGCGGCGAAGCCGAAGCCGACGCGGTACCGCAAGCCGCCATGAGGCCGAACGAAGCGAGTGCATGAACCAGGAGCTTCTTCCGCACGCCGTCTCTCCTTTACGTCTTTGCGCGCCGCCAATGGCATGACCGCCTGCATACTGCGCTGGCCGTCCAGACCGCGCCATGTGCCCGAAGTCAGGGGCTGCCCTACCCCGTATCCCGGCCACCAGCCCCCGGCACACGACCGGGGCGGAAGCGGCGCATCCCCGCAGCATCTGCGGCGATCGGCCACGCATCGCGTACCGGCATGCGAAAATCGCGGCCTGCTCCTGCCGGCTCACCCCATGCTGCGCCTCACCGACCTCAAGCTCCCGCTGGACCACCCCGCGGAAGCCCTGCCCAACGCGATCCGCGCGAAGCTCGGCATCGCGCCCGCAGCACTGCGCAGCTTCACCGTGTTCCGCCGTGGCTACGACGCGCGCAAGCGCGGCGCCATCGCGCTGATCTACACGCTGGACGTGGAAGTAGCCGACGAGGCCGCGCTGCTGGCGCGCCACGCCGACGACCGCCACGTACAGCCCACGCCGGACACCAGCTACAAATTCGTGGCGCAGGCGCCGGCGAAGCTCGAGCACCGGCCGATCGTGATCGGCTTCGGCCCCTGCGGCATCTTCGCGGCGCTGATCCTGGCGCAATCGGGCTTCCGCCCCATCGTGCTGGAGCGCGGCAAGGCCGTGCGCGAGCGCACCAAGGACACCTGGGACCTGTGGCGCAAGCGCAACCTGCACCCGGACTCCAACGTACAGTTCGGCGAGGGCGGCGCGGGCACGTTTTCCGACGGCAAGCTGCACAGCCAGATCCGCGACACACAGCACCATGGCCGCAAGGTGCTGGCCGAGTTCGTGAAAGCCGGCGCGCCGGAGGAAATCCTCTACGTCAGCAAGCCGCACATCGGTACGTTCCGGCTGGTGACCATGGTGGAAAACCTGCGCGCGAGCATCGAGGCGCTCGGCGGCGAGATCCGTTTCGACCAGCGCGTGGACGACCTGCTGGTGGAAACCGATGCGCAAGGCGAGCGCCAGGTTCGCGGCGTGCGGCTTGCCGACGGCGGCGAGTTGCGCAGCGACCATGTGGTGCTGGCGCTGGGCCACAGCGCGCGCGACACCTTCGAGATGCTGCACGCACGCGGCGTCTACCTGGAGGCCAAGCCGTTCTCGATCGGCTTCCGCGTCGAGCACCCGCAATCGCTGATCGACCGGGCACGCTTCGGCCCGCAGGTCGGCCACCCCATCCTGGGCGCGGCGGACTACAAGCTGGTGCACCACGGCAAGGACGGCCGCTCGGTGTACAGCTTCTGCATGTGCCCCGGCGGCACCGTGGTGGCGGCCACGAGTGAGCCGGGCCGCGTGGTCACCAACGGCATGAGCCAGTATTCGCGCAACGAGCGCAACGCCAACGCGGCGCTGGTCTGCGACATCCGTCCCGCCGATTACGCGCCCTACGGCGAAGGCCCGCTGGCCGGCATCGCGCTGCAGCGGCATTGGGAAACCCATGCCTTCCACATGGGCGGCGGCGACTACAGCGCACCGGGCCAGCGCGTGGGCGACTTCCTCGCCGGCAGGGCTTCGCGCGCCGTCGGCGAGGTGCAGCCCTCGTACAAGCCGGGCGTGCATCTCACCGATCTTTCCACTGCGTTGCCCGATTACGCGGTGGCGGCGATTCGCGCTGCGATCCCCGCCTTCGACCGCCAGATCCGCGGCTACGCGCTGCCCGATGCCATGCTTACCGGCGTGGAAACGCGCACCTCGTCGCCGGTGCGCATCCGCCGCAACGACGACGACCTGCAGAGCCTCAACACGCACGGGCTGTACCCCGCCGGCGAGGGCGCGGGTTATGCGGGCGGGATTCTCTCTGCGGCGGTGGATGGGATACGCGTGGCGGAGGCGGTGGCGCTGTCGATCACCGGCGAACGGACGGAATCGCCGTAGGAGCGCACCCTGTGCGCGATGGCCTTTCGCCTTGATGGAAGCAAGAGCGTTCGCGCACAGGGTGCGCTCCTACGGACGCGTCACTGCCACTCGACGCGGCCGACCACCCGGCCCAGCGCGGCATCCATCTTCTTGCACAGCTTGGGCGTGCCGTTGACCAGCACCGGCTCGGCGGCGGGCTTCAGCATCGGCACATCCATCAGCGAATCGCTGTAAGCGAGCTGCCATGCACGCACGCCGTGCGCGGCCAATGCCTTGAGTTTGTTCGCGCCGATGTTGTGGAAGCCGGTGCGCATGCCTGCCCAGCTGGAACGCAGCCGCGAGGCCAGCAGCTCGATATCGCCTAGGCCCAGCTGTTCGAGGATGCCGCCGACCAGTGCCTGCTCGCAGCCGGTTACCACGATCACGCGGTCGCCCGCCTGCTGGTGGCGGCGCAGCTGGCGCAAGGCATCGCGGTTGAACAGGCGCGAGTGCTGCACCAGCTCGACGGCGAACGCGCGCGCCTGCGCCTGGTAGCGCTTTTCGCTGGTGCCGAACAAGGCGGCGTGCACCAAGGTGCGTGCCGCATGCCGGCGCGAGAACGGCAGTTGCAGCAGCAGCCATGGCAGGCAGGGCAACACCAGCAGCTTGCGCAGCCACGAGCGTGCGTAGCGGCTGCGCACGAAGAGGTAGAACGCATCGCCGTGCAGCAGCACGCCGTCGAAATCGAACAGCACCACGCGCGACGCTTGCACGTCGTCGCTCGCCACCGCGGGTGGCGCCATGTCCCCTGTATCCATCTGCATTACTTCGTGCCGAACAGTCGCTTCAGTTCGCTGCCGGGATCCTCGGCGCGCATGAACGCCTCGCCGACCAGGAAGGCATGGATGCCGCCCTCGCGCAGCCGCGCCACGTCCTCGGGCGTGCGGATGCCGGATTCGGCGACCAGGATGCGGTCGTACTCCATCAGTTCCTGCAGCGCCAGCGAGGTATCCAGCGAGGTCTCGAAGTTGCGCAGGTTGCGATTGTTGACGCCGATCAGCGGCACCGGCAGCGCCAGCGCGCGCTCCAGCTCTTCCTCGTCGTGCACTTCGCACAGCACGTCGAGATCCAGCTCGGCCGCCTGCAGCGAGAGCTGCAGCAGCACGTCGTCGTCCAGCGCGGCCACGATCAGCAGCACGCAGTCGGCGCCGATCGCGCGCGCCTCGTGCACCTGGTAGGGGTCGATGATGAAGTCCTTGCGCAGCACCGGCAGCGCACAGGCAGCGCGCGCCTGCTGCAGGAAGGCCTCGCTACCCTGGAAGAAATCGCTATCGGTAAGCACCGACAAGCAGGCTGCGCCGCCCTTCGCGTAACTTTTCGCGATGGCCGCCGGGTCGAAGTCGGGCCGGATCACGCCCTTGCTGGGGCTGGCCTTCTTGACCTCGGCGATCACCGCCGGCTGGCCGGCGTTGATCTTCGCCTCGATCGCCGCGGCAAAACCGCGCGTCTCCGGCAGGTCGGGGATGCGGGCAGCCAGTTCGGCCAAGGGCAGCCGCGCTTGGCGTTCGGCTACTTCTTCGGCTTTGCGGGCGAGAATGCGATTGAGGATGTCGGTCATGGGCTTGGGGAAGTCGGGGCCGGGGCATCGTGGCGGCGCGAATGTCGTCGCGCCGTCAAGCCGATCATGCCTGAAGCCGCTGGGTCGCTGCCACGAATGCCTGCATTTTCGCACGGGCCGCGCCGCTGGCAATCGTGGCCTGCGCCAGCGCGATGCCCTCGGCGATCGAGGGGGCCACGTTGGCCGCGTACAGCGCGGCGCCTGCGTTGAGGCAGACGATGTCGTGCGGCACGCCGCGCTCGCCGGCCAGCGCCTGCTCCAGCATCGCCTTCGACTCGGCCACATCCGCCACGCGCAGGTTGCGGCTGGAGGCCATCGCGAGGCCGAAATCCTCCGGCTCGACCTCGTACTCGCGCACCACGCCGTCCTTCAGCTCGCCCACCAGGGTGGCCGCGCCCAGCGATATCTCATCCATGCCGTCGCGGCCCCACACCACCAGCGCGCGCCGTGCGCCGAGCTGCTGCAGCACGCGCACCTGGATGCCGACCAGGTCGGGATGGAACACGCCCATCAAGATGTTCGGCGCGCCGGCCGGGTTGGTCAGCGGCCCGAGAATGTTGAACAAGGTGCGCACACCCATTTCCTTGCGCACCGGCGCCACCACCTTCATCGCCGGATGATGGTTCGGCGCGAACATGAAGCCGATCCCGGTCTCGGCGAGGCATTCGGCCACCTGCGCGGGCTTGAGGTCGATGCGCGCGCCCAGCGCCTCCAGCACGTCGGCGCTGCCGGACTTCGACGACACGCTGCGCCCGCCGTGTTTGGCGATACGCGCGCCCGCCGCCGCCGCCACGAACATCGAGGCGGTGGAGATGTTGAAGCTGGACGCGCCGTCGCCGCCGGTGCCGACGATGTCGAGCAGATGCGCGTCGTCGCCCGCCACCGGCACCTTCTCCGCCAGCTCGCGCATCACCCGCGCCGCGCCGGTGATCTCGCCCACCGTCTCCTTCTTCACGCGCAGGCCGGTGATGATCGCCGCGGTCATCAGCGGGCTGACTTCGCCGCGCATGATCTGGCGCATCAGCGCGATCATCTCGTCGTGGAAGATTTCGCGGTGCTCGATCGTACGCTGCAAGGCCTCCTGCGGCGTGATGCTGATCTCGCGCCCGCTCATGCCGCCAGCTTCCGCCGCGGCAAGCCCAGGAAATTCGCCAGCATGTCGTGGCCGTGCTGGGTGAGGATGGACTCGGGGTGGAACTGCACGCCCTCGACCGGCAGGGTCTTGTGGCGCAGCCCCATGATCTCGTCGATCGAGCCGTCCGGGTTCTCCGTCCACGCGGTCACTTCCAGGCAATCCGGCAGCGAGCCCTGCTCCACCACCAGCGAGTGGTAGCGCGTGGCCTCGAACGGGTCGGGCAGCCCGGCGAATACGCCCTGGCCTCGATGGCGCACCGGCGAAGTCTTGCCATGCATGATCTGCTTGGCGCGGATCACCTTGCCGCCGAACGCCTGGCCGATGGCCTGGTGGCCCAGGCACACACCAAACACCGGGACCTCATCCGACAGTTCGCGCAACACGTCCAGCGACACGCCCGCGTCATCGGGCGTCCCGGGCCCGGGCGAGATCATGATGTGCGAAGGCTTCAGCGCACGGATGCCCGCCACGTCCAGCGCGTCGTTGCGCACCACCTTCACCTCCTGTCCCAGCTCGCCCAGGTACTGCACGAGGTTGAAGGTGAAGCTGTCGTAGTTGTCGATCATGAGCAGCATAATTAGCTTATCTCATTGAATTAATAATATATTTTCACCGCCGACCTTCATCAATACCCGCAACGGTACCCTCAATTTGCGGAGTCACCAAGTCGCCAAGCGACCCCGATTTATGTCCGCTTCTACGAACAAAGGGGTGGTCCGGACGTTGCAGAGTAGGTGCCTGCAGTGGGGGAGCCGTGGTGCGGCCGATGAATGACCAGACCAACGCACTGCCCATTGTACCGGGCTCCCTTGCCGCGCCGCAGCAGATATGTGCGGGCGACCTGCTAATAGAGGTATCGCCGGCGCCGAACAGGTGCGCGGCATCTGTCGATGGGCTTGAGGGAATAGCTGAAATGCCACACACAAGAAGGATCCTGGCCATGATCGAGCGCGCACAACTGGATTTGGACGCCCTCGATAGCCTTGCCGCGGGCTTGGAAGCCGGTTGAGGGAAGAAACGATCGATGCTGCCCACCTCTACAGCTGGTGCTGGGTGATGGGCACAGCCCTCCCTCGATCTCAGCCCATGAGGCAGGCGAGCGCGACAATGCAAGCACTACGTCTCTAAGGTAGGGGTCCATGGGCGAATCCATCCCGCTGCTGTTGAGTCCGTACGAAAAGCCGCGGACGCGGGTTTACGTGCTTGGGCGGAGTGAGGACATAGCGGCCCTTGGCGACCTCGACAACTTAGACCCGGCTATCGACTGCCGGGCCTGGCCGCACGATCACAGACTCCCCGACGACGCGTGGCATGTTGTGGTCCTTTGGAACCCGTCGCTAGCGCCCTTGCTGGCACTACCAAAGTACCCGCCAATATTGCTATCTCGGGAGCTCGAAGGCGTTCCGCGGAAGATCAAGGATGTCCCGACGGTTCGAGTCATCTTTCTAGGGAGCCGCCGGGAAGCATTGCTTCAGCTCCTCATGTGCACGGTTCTGTCCACGAGCTATCAGGGCCCGATTGGGGTTGACGAAGCAGATGTGAGAGTCATGCTTGAACCGGGCGGAACTGCCCGGCTCTTTGCGCACCAAGCTCCGACTCTACCCCGAGCCTCGAAAGGTCTCCGCCGTAAGACGCGTCGCGCTCTGGTCGCCATGGGGCCCACCGCGGCCTTCTGTCTCACGATTTGCGCACCGGTTCGACCCGGCTCTATGCGCGGCTTCGACAATGCAATGAAGGCGGTCTTTAAGCCTGCGGATTTTGGAGACTACCTTGTGGCGAGTTTCCTGGCATCGCCCCAGCAGCACGTGAAAATGTGGCTACTTGCCATAGATCGGGAGAACCCATGAGCCTGAAAGCCGCCCCGCACTTCTGGCCGGGAAAACTGCGCACCGCTTTTGTCTTCAGTGTGCCTGGCCGCCATGAAAAGACGTGCTCTCAACCCGTTGCTGGCGCCACAGGAAGGAACCTGGACGACGCCCTCACCATCTTGCACCGCAGACGGCCTGACCTCTTTGGGTCGAGCAAGAGGTACGACTACCGCATCACGAATGCCTACGACAAGCCGATCTGGCCAAAGCAAAACAACGGACGATCAGAAGCCACCGTAGGCGAGATAGAAGGTCGCAGTAATAGGGACCGCGTAGTCCGTGAATTGAAGGACTGCAACCTGATCGTCTGGTGTGGCAAGAAGGCCCAGCACGTGGAGCGCTTGGTGGCCGATCGACTGGCCAGCAAGATTCATATCGAGGTTCCGCATCTCAGCCCAATGGCGCTCTGGTCGCTCAAAGTGCCTCGTGGCAGCCCCAGTCTTGATGGCACGACGGTGTCTGAGGCTCGCATCGAGCTCTGGGTCACGCAGGTATTGGAGCAGTGCGATTGTCCGGCCCGATGAACTCAGGCGTGTATGGCGCCATCGAGAATGGGGGATCAACCCGACCGGAACCCGCATGGCGCACCACAGATACCCTTAAGGCTTGCGGATAGCTGTCGATAAAGGATCAAATATCTAGCAGCGCACCGCTTACGGCTTCCGGCACGCACGAGGCCCCTATGCCTTCCGTACCCCTAAGTTCCGGAAAGGAAGGGCTGCCTCTTCATTGGACGACATTCGAGGGGAACCATGGACAATTTCGAACAACAACCCTTTGCAGATGCGGAGTTCGCAGAGAATCCTGAGCAGCGGTGCCCCTGCGTACTCCTGCTGGACACGTCTGGCTCCATGCAAGGGCATGCGATCAACCAGCTCAACGACGCCCTCCAGTTCTTCAAGGAAGATCTGCACGCTGACGCGCTGGCGGCAAAACGCGTCGAATTGGCGGTAGTCACGTTTGGACCGGTCAATGTACGAGCCGACTTCACCACCGTGGATGGCTTCTATCCCGAGATGCTTGAAGCAACCGGCGCAACCCCCATGGGTGAAGCGATTGAGCGCGGCCTAGACATGCTGCGCGATCGCAAAGATCGCTACAAGGCGAACGGCATCAAGTATTACCGCCCCTGGATCTTTCTGATCACCGATGGCTCTCCAACCGATCAGTGGCAGGAAGCCCGCCGGCGCGTTCACGCTGGCGAAGATCGCAAGGAGTTCATGTTCTACGCGGTCGGTGTCGAAGGCGCCGACATGACTACGTTGAGCCAAATTGCCACCCGGCAGCCGCTGAAACTCAAGGGCCTAGCGTTCCGGGAACTATTTGCCTGGTTGTCCAGCTCTCTCAGTGCAGTCTCCCAGTCGAACCCGGGTGATGCTGTTCCCCTGACCAACCCCACGGCACCCGATGGCTGGGCCATTGCCGGGTAACGCCCGGTGGCGCTGGGCCGCCGCCTCGAAGATCGGCACATC
The DNA here is from genome assembly GCF_044904705.1 of Dyella agri. Taxonomy (NCBI): domain Bacteria; kingdom Pseudomonadati; phylum Pseudomonadota; class Gammaproteobacteria; order Lysobacterales; family Rhodanobacteraceae; genus Dyella; species Dyella agri. Next base: position 77,372 of record NZ_JADIKL010000002.1, on the reverse strand, counting down.
GCACCTACGCCTGGGCACAAGAAAACAGGACGCCTTCCGGGTCTCGCGGCAGGGTAAGGACTCGCTGTGCGCCGTCGTTTCAGATGGCGCCGGCAGCGCTAGCCATGGGGGACAAGGGGCCTCTTTGGTATGCCGTTGGCTGACCGCGAACGCCAAGCAATGGCTGTTGACGCACGACCGCCTGCCCGATGACGAACAAGTTCTTTGCTGGGTTGACGATCTCCGGGACCGCCTCAGCGACATCGCTGCCAAACGCGACGTCACTCGGCGTCAGTTTGCGGCAACGCTGGTGATGTTGATCGCTCACCAAGGAGAACTGCTCGCCTTACAAGTGGGTGACAGTGCCCTGGTCGCCCGAAAGCACGGCGCATGGGAGGCTATTTGTTGGCCCGAAAATGGCGAGTTTGCCTCCACCACCTACTTCGTGACCGATGACCCGACAGTGCGCTTGCGCACTTATCGACTCCCACTCGAATACGACGCATTCGCGCTGTTCTCGGACGGACTGGACTCCGTGGCCCTCGAGCACCTCAGCCAACAACCCTACCCCCGGTTCCTTGACCCCATGATCAAGCCCGTGGACCTGGCTATGGGGCACGGCCGGCTTCGTGAGTTGTCGACGGCCCTTAGTCGTTACTTGGAAAGCCCTGGTTTGTGCGAACGCACGGACGACGACAAGACGTTGATCCTCATTTCGCGCCAGTGACCATGCAATCTGTACAAATTGGTGGGAAGACCACGCTTCTCGGGAAACGAATTGGTCGCGGCGGCGAAGGTGATGTCTATGCCTTTGCGACTGGAGGTGACCAGGCCATCAAGGTCTACAAGGACAACTTACGTCGATCGCGTGAGGGGAAAGTCCGTGCAATGGTCGAGAGTCGGCTAGCCGAGAAGACCAACCTTGTCGCTTTCCCGGTCAACGTGGCTACCGATTCGGCGGGCGCCTTCACCGGCTTCACGATGCGGCTGGTCGCTGGATACCGCGCCATCCACGAGCTCTACAGTCCCAAGTCCCGCAAGCTGCACTTCCCGACAGCTGACTATCGTTTTCTGGTCCGGGCAGCCCAGAACATCGCGCGAGCCGTCGCCACCGTGCACCAAGCCGGCTGCGTTATCGGAGATTTCAACCACTCCGGTGTGCTGGTTTCGAAAGACGCCACGGTCGCCCTCATTGACGCGGACAGCTTCCAGTTCAAATTGGGCGGCCAAGCCTATCCCTGCGTCGTGGGTACGGAGGACTTCACCCCGCCAGAGCTTCATGGCATCAACCTAAGCCAGATTGAGCGCACGGTCGCTCATGACAACTTCGGCCTGGCCGTCGCGATCTTTCAGCTGCTCTGCATGGGAAAGCATCCCTATGCAGGCCGCTACAGTGGCGCGGGCGACTTAAGTTTGGGCGAGGCCATTGCACGGCATCTCTTCGCCTACTCTGTCCTTCGCAAGGACACCACTCGCACGACGCCTCCGCCGGGGGCCATCAAGCTTGAAGATTTCCCACCGCAGCTGGCCGCAGCGTTTGAGGCGGCGTTCGGCCTCAACCCGCAGGCACGCCCCAGCCCCGCCACGTGGGTGACCTTGCTGGGTGAACTGGAAACGAACCTTCGTCAGTGTTCGAAAGTTCGAACCCATTACTTCCCCCACGCCGCGAAGGGCTGCATTTGGTGTCGGCTGACAGATCAGTCCGGCGTCGAGATGTTTCCTCAGGCACATACGTCTGGCCCGGTTCCATCCGGTGCACCGTTTGATCTCGCCAAGATCAGTGCAGCTATCCGCGCGACGCCGCTGCCGCGCCCTCTCGACGTCCTTCCAACATGGAGTGGCGACATCAGCGCCCCCAGCCCTGCCCTGGCAGAAGCCAAGCAGGGACAGGCAGGCCAACGAACATTTGGCGCCATCGCACTTGCGATCGCCTTGCTCGGGTTTATCGGCGCGAAGGGAGGCTTCCCTCTCTGGATCGGCCTCGCCATTTTTGGCGTCTATCGCCTCTTCTCCGCCAAAACGAATCCAGCGCCATTGCTGAAAGCCTTTAAGGAGGCAGACAGTCGCGTGCAATCGGCCTCACTGGCCTTCCTGCGGCGCATTGGCTACACAGAAATATTCGCCCTTCGCAGTGAGTTGGAATCGTGCGTTGTTGAGTATCAACGCGTGGAGGGAGAACTGACTAAGACGCTGGATCGCCTGCGCGCCACGCGAGAGGAAAGACAGCGCACCGCCTTCTTGGACGGATTCTTGATTCGCCGCGTCAAAATCCATGGCATTGGTCCGGCGAAGACGGCGACTTTGGCCTCGTTCGGCATCGAGAGCGCCGCCGACATCAATTATGCGGCAGTGCGCGCAGTGCCGGGTTTCGGCGAGGCACTGACAGGCAGCCTCCTCCAATGGCGTCGAGAACAGGAAGCCAAATTCCGCTACAACCCGAACCCCTCACCGGACGACACCCTCGCCGAGAACGACGCGCGCTCATCGTCCGCCAATCGCAAGCTCGGACTGCAAAAGAAGCTGCAGGCCGGCCTCGCCGCATTGCAGGCCGCGCCAGCTAATTTTGCAGCCAAGAAGGCGTCACCCGATCAAGCACTTTTGCACGCACTATTGGAGCGCGCCAGAGTCGAACGCGATTGCCAGACTTTGGGCATTGCGGTCCCACCGCATGGTTCGATCAACGTGAATGTGCCGCCGCCCGCGGCGCCAGCGCCGCAACCGCCTGCTCCCCCTCGCCCGTCCTACCGTCCAGCTCAGGCGCCACCAAAATCATCGGGGACACCTTCGTGCCCACGATGCGGTTCAACAATGATTCGGCGCAGGGCGCATAAGGGCGCCCATGCGGGCAACCAGTTCTGGGGATGCTCTCGTTTCCCGTCATGCAAGGGAACGCGTAACTAAGTATAGAAGGGCGGCCATCCATATCGACGTGAGCCGACCCACGTCGATCGGTCCGACACGCGGCTGATTCAAAATGCGCTGCGCGACGGCTTGATCCGCCACGTTACTTAGCCATCACTGCCCAGCCGCTCGATCCCTATAGGGTTTGCCACCAGCCGATTTTTTGCGGACAATGGCAGCCAAGGCCTTGTCCGCCTGAGCTTCGAGCGGCTCAATCAAGACTGTTTTCCGTTTCTCGCGTTTTCTCGATCTTCTTGCCAACGCCATGCGACATCGCCTGGGCGTGGGCCAAGTAATCGCTCGATGGTCCGCGCTGAAATCAGGAGACTCGTATGACAATCGGCATTTCCGACCTTGCCCATTCTGTTCGCAAGAACAGCGCGTCCATGGCTGCCCCAGTGCAACTTGGCCACGCCCAACAGCTCATTGTTGCTGCACTTGGCTATAAATCCCTTGCTGCCTACCAAGCTGCGCAGGTGGCGGGCCAGGAGCCTGAACATTTGAGCGACGTCCATCACGCCGTACTCGACCACGACATGCTCAATCAGCGTGCAAGTGAACTCGGCACCAACCCAGCGCCGAACCAGCTGCTTGAACTGATTGGCCGGGCCTTCCAGGAACGAGCTTCACACGCACGCACCCATAGCTCTTTCGATGTCTTTGAGAACTACCTGCGGGAACAGGTGGACAGGGTGGTCTTTGAAGACAACACCGTGAACAGCGAGATGGCCAACGCCAACTACGATGGTGTCGACGAGATCTATTTCGACTTCGAGGTCGAGCTGGAACAGGTCCCCGTGGGCAGTTCGCTGGACGTAGATCTAGACGGACACGTTCGTCTTCGCATCGACACCGAGCACCCCTATTCCGGCCACATCGTAAATGTGGAGGGCGCCCTGAGCGTGGAACGCATGGGCCGCCGGTGCTTTGGCTCCGTAGATTGCCAAGTCACAAAGGCAGCACTGGATATGGGTTGGGGGGATGATGATCACGATGGTGAGCCACCGGACATCAGCAAGTCCCAGGCCTACGCGAATCTCCTTGGCCTGGACGTGGACGAGGTTGGAGACCTCGTCGACGTTGAGGCGGAACCACAGGATGGGCATAGCGGAGAAATGATCTACAGCTACATCCTCGACTTCACAGAGTATGCGTCGCCCAAGGTAGCGAAGAAGATCCTCCGGCATCACGATTCGCTACGTATTGAAGTCGGCCCCGACTTCTTCGACAACGTGCGATACGACGGCTGGCCTCGCTAATGATCCATCGCGGCGCGTCCCAGCAACGGGACGCGCCGCGATGGACGCCTGTCCCCAGGACAGGGCCAGGAACCGGTCGGCCTGCCCCGATGGCACGCAGATCACGATGGAATAGCCGGTACTGGAGCGACGTCTTTCGCCTGAATCGGCTTGGTGCTCCTCAAAGGGTACCCTCGGGTGCGCCCACTCAATCTCGGACGCGCCAGCCAAGTTGAGGGCACGAATCCGCCAATGCCAGTTGTGGTCATGCCTGTCGCAGGGCAGCTCGACCCAAAACCCGCATGACAGGGCCTTTGTGCCCGGCCGGAGCCCCCCCACCTACACCAACCTGGTCCCCAATTTGTCTTGGGAATTGAGCGGCTTAGTCCCGACACTACTCGCCTGCCACTTTCTGGCTAAAATCGCTTAGCGGGACGTGGACCGTTCAGCTAGTGTTTTTGGGGGCAGCGCCCACTCTCAGTATGGCGACAAGTCCTGTTGCAAAGCAGCAGTAATGAAGGAGGCGCCAATGTCAAATAAGCATCTGCTTGCGCTCCTTAATTCGCACATTGAGGGCGACGAAGAGCAGTTCCTTTCTATCGTCCTCCAAGCTGCCGCCCAAGAAGCACGCCAGGGTCGACTAGACGAGGCAGAAAAGCTAAAGCGCTTAGTGCAAAGGGCGCGAGACCAACAGCGCACCGGAAGGCCGGCCGGTGGCCAAACCCCGATCCCGCTGGCTCGCCCGCGGGGTGAATTGCAGGGACTCATCGAGAGCGCGTACCCCAAAGTCACGCTCGCGAACATGGTGCTTTCTGATGACGTACTGGGCCGACTCGCCCGCGTCGTGAAGCAGCAGCAGCAGCGTGCAATGCTCCGGGACCACGGACAGACGCCTACTACCCATATGCTTCTGGTCGGCCCGCCGGGCACTGGCAAGACGATGACTGCCTCTGCACTTGCTGGCGAGTTGCACCTACCGTTGTTCACGGTTCGACTCGAATCTTTATTTAGCCGATTCTTGGGTGAAACCGCCGGAAAGCTTCGGTTGATCTTTGACCAGATAGGGCAGACGCGCGGCGTCTATCTTTTCGACGAGTTTGACGCGATTGGCGCGCGCCGCGGTGACCCGAATGATGTCGGCGAGATCCGACGCGTCCTTAACTCCGTGCTCGCATTCATGGAGGAGCCAAACAGCACGGACAGCCTCGTTCTCGCTGCCACGAATCACTCGGAGATCCTGGATGAGGCACTCGCGCGCCGCTTTGATGAGGTGATCGCGTACGAACTTCCAGGCAAAGCCGCTGCACTTGCGATCATTGAACGGCGATTGGGCAAGCTAAGGCTGAGTGAACGCTCCTTGTCCTCTATTGCACCGGCACTTGGCGGACTGAGCCAAGGAGAGCTTGTTCGCGCAGCTGACGCGGTGGTTAAGGACGCCATCCTCGAAGGATTGCCCAAGATCTCGGCCACAGCGCTCAAACACGCGCTTGAAAATCGCCAAATACTGAAGAATAGGTTCCGTCGTCACATAAGCACCTAAGAGACTTCGGGGTGAAGAGAACATGGTCGTTCGGAACTAGGCTGGCATGACGGAACCCGAGGATTATGGGGCGCGAGATCGCCGGCACATCTCCATCAACTCTTTTCGAGAGGGAGCTCAATATGCTTCCCCCCTGCGCGCACAGCAGCGGAGACCGCTCCGCAACGACTATGCAGCACACGCCGACGCCTTGCTTGATCAGCTCACCAGAGCGCTTGGAGCAGTCCCACCACATGCGAACGATCTTCGTCTACGCATTGACGGACTGAAACCCGGCACGATTGTCGAGCTTGCAACACTACCGCCAGCTCAAGGTTCACGCTCAAAGGCGACAAAAATCCCTGCGAACCTGGACTTTACGACCCAGCAGATCTCCGTGCTTCGCACCGCCCGTCGGGACGACCGTACGGAAAGCGCGGTCCTGTTTGTCCCCGACGATGCGCGCGAATTTCTCCGGCATCGCATCGCTGCCTACGGCGAAGATCCCGGAGAAAATCGTAGGGCCGACATAGAGCGATTTGAGATTATTGAAACGATCGCTGCTGCACCAGTCGCCTCTCTATTTATCGGCGACGTCGATCTCGACGATGCTGCAATTGCGTGGTGGGAGCTCTGGCTTCCGGGTGGCTCCGAACGCGCTACGCACATTGCAACACTCGCCCGGGAAGCCGAGCTGGATGCTCACCCCGACCGACTCACCTTTCCCGAGACTACCGTCCTCTTCATTCATGCCTCTGCGCAGCGAATAGCCGCATTTGCAGAGCGGCTGCCTGGCGCTGTGACGGAGATCCGTCGCTCAACGGGTAGCATTGAGCCCTTCCTTGATAATTCGGTAGATGGCGCAGAGCCGAGTGACTGGGTTGCAGAGCTCGCTCAGCGCGTCGTATCGCCGCCTCTCGATGCACCTGTTGTTTGCGCACTGGACACCGGCGTCGCTGGAGGTCATCCCCTCGTACTGCCGGGCCTCAGAGGAGCATGGGCCTACGACGCGGCGTGGGGAACCGACGATCATGCGCCCGATGGGGGCCACGGGACTGCCATTGCCGGGTTGACACTCTATGGTGATCTCGAGCCCCACATGAACAGCACGGGCCCCGTTGTCCTCAGCCACGGGGTGGAATCCATGAAGTTGCTTCCCCCTCATGGGTTCCCGCCCACGATGCCGCCGAGCTACGGGATAGTGACTCAGGGTGCCGTTGCACTCGTAGAGACGGAACAACCGGGTGCCAAACGATCCTTCTGTCTGGCAACGTCAACAACAGACTTCTCCCCTGCCCGGCCCTCAAGCTGGAGTGGCGCGCTAGATCAGATTGCAGCCGGGTCCATGCCTGGCGATGCGGCCGACGACGTTCCGGCTAGCCAATCACCGAAGAGACTCGTCTTGGTTTCGACGGGAAATGTCGCTGGCGGAATGTTAGACGACGTCACGCCGTCACAGCCAATCGAAGATCCATCACAAAGCTGGAATGCTTTAACCATTGGCGGCTTCACACGCAAGGAGCAGATTCCCACTCCGCCACCTGCATACAAGCCCGTCGTGCTGGCAAACCACCGAAGCCCCTTCAGTCGCGGCTCTCAATCATTGCCTGACGACTTGACTCCGATTAAACCGGAAGTCCTATTCGAGGCCGGCAATATGGTCTCAGACAACTCCGGATTCTGTGGCTGGAACCCTGCCGTATCGCTCCTTGCACCAGGCTCAGATGTTGCTAACGAGCCTCTCGTTCCGTTCTGGGCTACAAGCGCGGCCGCAGGTGTAGCGGGCAACTTCATCGGCCAACTACACGCAGCTCATCCCGATCTATGGCCAGAAACACTTCGGGCATTGACCGTTGACGCAGCCACATGGCCGATGCCTATTCGAAAACAGTTGATAGGTACGGGAGCCCATTGGAAAACTGGAACGAAGAGCCAGAAGCAGAAAGTCTTACGTGAAGTCGGATACGGCGTGCCCGATATCGAGCGAGCCATTTTGTCGGCTCGCAATGACATGAGCATGATCGCTCAAGCTGAGATTCAACCGTTCGCCATCGGTGCAGACGGTCGCGCTGCCGTGTTCAACGAGATGCACTTCTACGACTTGCCGTGGCCAAGGAGTGCCTTAGAACAACTTGAGAACCAGGTCGTCACCATGAAGGTGACGCTCTCTTACTTCGTCGAGCCAAACTTGACTGGGAAGGCGGCAACACGCCCAGACACCTATCGTTCTTTTGGCCTGCGATTCGCGATGAAGAAACGCAGCGAAACGGCCACCTCCTTTCGGGCCCGCGTCAATGCGGCCCAAGAGCGTGATGAATCCACGAACGAAAGCGAAGCTGATTTCTGGTTGCTCGGGTCCAAGGCCATACAGGCAGGATCACTTCATTGCGACCTTTGGCGCGGCCATGCCATCGATTTATCAGGTCACGACGCGATTGCGGTCTACCCCGTAGGAGGCTGGTGGAAGTCACACATCGGTCAACGACGCATGATAGATAAGGCACGCTACTCGCTCGTCATTTCCATTTCCGCCCAAGGCTTGGCGATCGACCTTCACACCGAAGTTGCCAGCCTTGTTCACGCCAAGGAGATCGAGATCGATCTCGGCTGATCTGAAGCGCCCTCACCTCGCAATGAACGAACTAATTGATCCAATTCTTAGCCTCGAACTCGAAACCGTACGAACCCTTCACAAGCTAGAGCCGTATACTAAAGACTTCATCTTCGGCAATGATCATCGCCTTGCGCGTATCAGAAATCAGCAGGTCTTTAAGCATCCTACGGGACCGCTGACCTTGCTGAGCACGATGCTTAGGTTTGGCCTAGACGAGGAAAAGCGTTCCAAACTCTTTACTAGCGCTTTTGACCTGGGGAGCCTCAAAGCCATATCGCAAGACAAGCTGTCCCTCACGTACCTGGCCAAGAAGGTTAGAAAGGAAAAGAATCAGCTCGACGATGTCGCAACTCGAAAGAAAGAATTTCAAAGCATCACCGCCGCGATCAAGAAGATTACAGGAAGGCGGATCGGCGACTACCGCGACAAGCAGAACGCCATTCGTGTCGTCTACTTGATCGATAAGCTGATGACCCACCCGAGGTATGCCAAGGATGGACGCGCAGAGCGGTTTCTCACCTTCATCAAGACACCAAGAGACAAGTTTTCGTTTGAGACGAGAGTCGCTTACCCGACGGCCGACGGCGAAACCAACAGCTTTCTCCTAAATGACTTGCGATGCTACTTAGGCATCGATATCGAACGCGACACGTTAGTCCGTATCGATAGCCTCTTTTACACCCTCATTGAAAGAGTGAACGAGGCGAGAGGTCGACTCGACGCCTTAGCTTTCCACGCGGAAAATCCCAACGATATCGCTCGCAACTTCAGACAGTTCATTGATCAGGTCGATAGCATCGATCTCTCTCAATTCAAGGATCCGCAACGCACGCGGCTCGATCAGGATCTGTATGTGCACCTACAGAAGCTCGAATTCATGCACTTCGCTGGATCGCTCTGCGAAATTTACCAGCTCGCCGCCCCACCATCCCCGATCACCCCTATCCGGGACCACATGGTTCTCGCGCTGAATCAGATAACGGACGGCCGGAGAACCCCCAGGGACGTCTGCCGTGACAATTTTTGGCTCGAGGCGTTCGACCACATCACGAGCACATGCAAAGAGGTCTTTGTTGACCTGATTCACCGCTCATTGGGATGGGTGCCAAGCGAAAGTGAATACGAGCGGTCCATAGCGCTCGCGGGTGAACTACTTTTCCGCGTCAAGTTTTTTGGTAGCGACGTACCCGTGCCACGGGACGAAGTCCGGGTGAGCTTTCGCGACATCACCAGCAGCCTCTGTACTGTCGCTCAAGCTCTACGGCACAGGACAATCTATCGCCCTTCGATATTTCGGAGCACCAAGCAAACGCGATCGATCATTACGCCGCTTGAACAGCCCCTGGACATTACCGATCTCCATCCGGACAAAGTGCTCCCCGAGGGATATGTGCAGCTCTGGCACCACCGTCGAGAATGGGTTCTGGCGGCCCTCGACGGTGCCCCGGACTTGGCGGCACAGAGGTTTGCGCTTCGCGCCACGATTTTCGAGAAGGCCATGTTTTGTATGACTTTCAATGACATCGAGATCATTGAAGCCGCGTTTCAGACACTTGAAGCTCATCTGTCGGACGTCCGACCGAACCTAGCCGCGCTTCGTTAAGCAGCGCTCCACCCCTTGGGGCCGTCCGACGTCGTCCAGAAAAGTCCGGACCTGGGTCCCATCCCCGCACCTAATCATGTTGACCGCCAGGGGATTTCCCTGGCGGTCAACCTTATTAGGAGCAAGCCATGCTTACCGACACCATTCCGGTCGCGCCCGCCGACCAACCCCACGTGCAGTGGGTGATCCAGGCCCTTCACCGCATTCTTGCCGCGCTCTATCCGAACGGTGCAGCCACCACCGATGGCCGTCGCCGTGCCGTTCGTGCCAAGGAAGCGCAGCAGATCCTTGGCCTGAAGCGCTCCGACTTCTATGCACGCCAGAACGTCAAGTCGCCTTCGTGGGATCCGACCTTTCCCAAGAGCTTTAAGTTGGGGCGCTCCGCCAACAGTCCGACCGTGTGGTACGTCGACGAGCTGGAAATCTGGCTCGAACGTCACGCCTCGTCTCGCGTTCACTAACTGGAGATGCCCTCGTGACCCATCGCATCCCCGCCAAGAACAGGCTCTCCCTCCAAGCCAAATTTGCTCGCCTTGCGGAGAAGAGCAAGCCCAGCAAGCGCGCACAGACGCGCAAGATCTTTCATGAGTTGTTTCATGAAATCGAGCAGTGTCTCGCCAATGGCAAAACGCTGACGGAAGCCCGGGAGCTCTTCAACGAGATCGCTAAGACCTGCGTTTGCGCCCGCACCTTCACGAACTTGCTGAATGCCGAGCGCCGTCACCGCCAGGAGGATCACGGCCGCAGCCACGCTGCCGTCGAGTCTCTCACCTTGACCACCCACGGACGGGAGTAACCCCATGTTCCAGAACAACCCCAACGCTTACCCGATCGCCAGCTTGACGCCCAACCTTTCCAAAGCGGCGTTGGAGCTCGCCGATATCGTCGCCTGCACCGATATCATCGCAGGCACCTCCATCCTCAATGCGGCCAACGTTGCCATCTGCGGTAAAGCGAGCTGGAAACACCCGGCTACCGGCAAATTCCATCCGTCGACACTGTACTCCATGATCTTCGCCGTTTCCGGTGATCGCAAGACGACGGCGGACAACTTGGCATGCAGCCCCATTTACGAGGAGGAGACTCAAAACATCCTCAAGCATGCCGAGAGCATCAAGGCGTTCAAGTCCGCTCACACCACCTGGTCGTCGATCCATGCCGGCCTGAAGAACCGTATCAAGAAGCTGACTCGCGAGGGCAAGGACACCACCGACGCTGAAGCTGAAGCCGAGGCACATGCTGCACTGGAACCGAACGAGCCGCGCCTGCGTCGCCTCATTCGGCAGGACATCACCAAGCGTGCCATCTACGAAGCCCTGGAGGGCGATGGGGCGACGGCAGCCTTCATGGTCGACGAGGGACAGATCCTTCTCGAAGGTGACATCATGCGCCATCTTGGCGTACTGAATAAGATTTGGGACGGTGCCGCCATCCTGACGTACGATCGCGCCAAGCACGACACGATCATCGTCCGTAATCCCCGCGCATGCATCAGCATCATGGTGCAGCCCACGGTATTCAATAAGTTCCTCCAGCGCCATGGTGCCATCACCCACGGTTCCGGCCACTTCGCGCGCTACCTGTTCGCCCGCTCTCCGTCCATCCAGGGTTACCGGCACACCAACGCCATCAATACAGGCCTGATCGATCTTGTACCGTTTCACCACCGCATTACCGCGCTTCTCCAACTGGATGCCGGTGAGGTCGCGCCGATGCAGCACGCGCTCCTGGAGTTCGATGAGCAGGCGAAGATCGAGTGGTTTCAGATTGCATACAAGGTCGAAGCCGATCTCAAACCGGGCAGCTTTCTGAGCGACATCGGCGACTTCGCGTCAAAATACATGGACATCGTCGGCCGTATCGCCACCACGATGCATGTCTTCGATGACGTGCCTGGCAAGATCTCGGTAGACACGCTGCTCCGCGCGGAGGCGATCGCCTGCTGGCATCTGAACGAGTACAAGGCCATTTTCTCCACGGAGATGCAACGTTCCGAGGAGAGCATCGATGCAGAGGCCGTGTACGGCTACCTCTATAGCCGCTATTACCGCCGCAACATGAATTCGGTATCAAAGAACTATGTTCGCCAGCGCTGCGGTGTACGTGGCGAACGCTACTACCGTGCTCTTGACGAATTGATCATGATGCGGGCCATCGAGATTCAGCGCAGCCAGAACAATACGCAGATCATTGTATTCAATCCGCAGTTCTTCTACGAAAACCCGATCTAACCCAGATCGCCCTCATGCCAACGGCCCCCTTACGGGGGCCTCTTTTTTTGCGTCGACGTCGCAACCTGATTCAGCAGGTCATCGATTCACCACATGCACCCCGGACTGCCTACCCATCACGCCAGACGCACCCGCGCCGCGTCGTTCCTTCGCTGACAACCTCCCATCGGTACCTCATCAAACGTCAAGGCACTAAGCACCAGGCCGTCACTCGTACAACGCTACAGCGGAGCCTGCCTTCGGCATCACGCAGCTTGAAAGGCGAAAAGCCGATCGAATTCATGAGGCAATCACCTAAAAGGCGGAGAGACGTCCGCAGCTAGAGAGTCCTCCAGCACTTCGCATCACGTTACCGATGCCCGGCTCCGTTGTGCAGCACGATGTGCTTAGCGAGTCCGGTTGCCCAGCAACTCCGCGCAATGGCGTTGATCGCCACACCAAGGGCTACGGTGAAGATCTCTCGCGAATTCGTACGTGCCACAACGAGGCCTGTACGTATCGACCTTGCACGCCGCGGATAGACCGCACTAGGTGACAAGACCGTCCGCGGATCTTCACTGAACCAACCAATTCAATTCGGCAACGTAATTTTCTACATCTTCAACGGTAACTGTATGTACTGACATGCCGTTGCACAGACTGCTCGACCGATGACAACAACGTCTTGGTAGCTGCCAAAAGCACAATCATGAAGATGCATTCGATAACAGCATAAGCGGTGGATGCACGACGTGCACTTTCCGTTTCTCATCCTGAGCCGGATCTGATCGCACAACTATCGCCACATAGACCGCCCGCTGGTGAATGCTTGCGGGCTTTTTCCATGCCCGAAAGAAGGGAAAGCATTGCATGATTCCATATCACTTCGAGATCAAGAGCGGAAAGCGCGGATCTTCCTTGGAGCACATCAACTACGTCACACGAACCGGTGCCCACGGCGAACACGAAGACCTTGTCACTACGGCGTTCGGAAACCTTCCTACGTGGGCGGGAAATGACCCCAAGGCCTTCTTCAGGGCCTCGGAGAAGTACGAACGTAAGAATGCGCCAGCGTTTCGATCCATGACCTTCAATCTTCCTAAGGACTTGACGATCGAGCAGAACAAGCGACTCGCGATCGACATCTCTCACGCGCTAACCGCTGGAAAACCATTCCTACTTGCCGTACATGCACCTGTTTCGGCGTTAGCTGGCGAGTTTCACCCTCATGGACACCTGATGATGTCGGATAGGATGCCGGATGACATCGAACGATCGGCTGAGCTCACCTTTCGTCGATACAACGCGAGCCACCCCGAAAAGGGAGGATGCCGGAAGGACAGTGGCGGAAAGAACCGAGCGGAGCATCGGGACTGGGTCATTGAACAGCGCAAACTCGTGGCTGAGCACATCAATGAAGCGTTGGAACGCCACGGCCATCATGATCGCGTTGACCATCGAACGCTGCGCCAACGCGGAGAATCTCGACAGCCAGAGTCCTACCTGGGTCCCGCCAGGGTTCGCCGCATGTCTTCGCATGACAAACAACAGTACCTCGATGCTCGCCAGAGGCAGCGGCGCAAAGACGAAGGATCAACATTCAAGTGATATTTTGCCGTTCGAGATGCCCGGGTAGGTCAAGCAACGCATCCCGCTCCGCGTCGGATTGTCTCGTCCTTTCCCAGCGCCGCCCCGCAAACCGGTGCTATTCGTGCTATTCGTAGCGGGAATAGCGTCGGTAAGACGACCGAGCGTCCACGTTTCCTTATGAAGCCGTATATAGAGCTCCTGGGGCATGCGGCGAGCCCAGCCCTCCCTCTCCTTGTTCTGACATCTGACCAGATCCGCGCTATGTCACGCCTCAGTCAAAGCTCAGTACAACCACGTCGAGACTCCTGGCCCGCCGCTGGCAATGGCGGAAATCCATGTGCAATTACATGGCTTTTTGAACGCGCTCGACTCTGTGCTGGCGCGTAAGGCGCTTCGGGCAATGTCTACTAGAGCAAGCGGGCACCCACGAAGCCTCTTTTGGAAACGTGCCTCAATGGCAGCAGCCAGGCTCTGATCTGGCCCGCTGCTCAACCATTCAGCCTGGGACGAAGGCCTCCTGATCCATAAAGCGCCCGCGCTCTCGCAATAGTGGGAGAAGTTCTCTATCCGCATAGTCGCAACCTGTGCGCTCAGGGTCGACTTGTTGCGTCTTGGCGGCCTGCTCCGGTCGATGTCCACCGCCCGCTGCAAGCCCACTTGCCAAATAGTCGTAACCGGGACGCCAGGCACCAGCCTGAGGGAAAACCTCGCGCAGGCTAGCGAGAATCTGCATGCCGGCGTAGTCCAGATCGCCAAAGAAATGCACGGGAGCCTGCTGCCCAGTGTCGCCGCTTTCCGGTTGCTCATCGAACAACCAGTCTTCGATGGCGAGTAGTGAAGTGGCTGGCGCAAATGCGCGGAGATACAGGCGGCAACCGGGACGCGTTCTCAACCGCCGTGCGCTACCGCGAAAACCCGCTGCGTAGATCAGCAGGCTATCCATCCACGCCGGAGCACGCACATCGGCCATGTGCTCGAATGTGGTCAGGTTCTCGACGAACAGCACGTCTTTGAAGGCGCTCCCACCGACACTAGCCGGAACCGGTGGCGCCAAAAGCAGTTGGATGGGCGGCTCCGTGAACTGGCCTGGCGCTGCACCGAGCAAACGCAGGAGTTCCTCTCGATGATCCAGCAACTTGGAACGTCCCTGGAATGCCTGTGCAGAAGCTTCGCGCAAAGCGAGCACACGGCCCGCGCGACACAGCCCGATTAACGTAGAAAGACTGTCGGTGGCCTCCTCCAACGACAACCCTTCCATCTGCGCCAGCGGATTGCGGGCCAAATAGTCGAGCGTGGCGATCGAATCGGCCGGGGCAGCCTCAGGATGGTTCGCCCACTGCGCAGCCAGATGCAGTCGCCATTGCCACTGCCAGCGTTGGGCCAACGGTACGTAATCAGCCCATGTGGCCAGAGCATCAAAATTGCATAGCTCAAGCCGAGGTTTACGGTCTGTGAAGCTGGCAAACGTGCGCGGAGGATCCAGATGCAACACCACCCACCCTGTCGCACACAGATCATGAAGTTGCATCCGCAACAACTGAACCTTCTCATCATCGACGGCGTCGTACAGCTCGGAGGCGGCTTTGCGGTCCAGCGCCAGGCGAATCGGAGCCGACGCAGTACTGCGCTCCGCCTTGGTCAGCAGTCGCCGGGCCAGTCCCAACAGAAAGGGATCACGCGAAAGCGCGGCAGGGAATGAAGGTGTCGGTGCGTCGTCCATCATCAGGCCTCGGAGGAGCCAAGCGGCGCGCCACCCACCGAGCCTCCGGACCCCGTCGAGGACCCGTCGGAAGGAGTTCCCGGCCCTGCCTTTTGCCATTTGGCGCGTGCGGCATCTCGCGCCTGCGCTGCGTGTGCTTCCCACAGCCTGGCTAGGGCCGGTCTATTGAGGACCTTTTCCTGTGCTTCGCTGATGAACAGCTCCTGGAAGCCTCCGCCGTTCGCGCGCCGCGCCATCACCTTGGAGAAGGTGAACTCCTTGTCGAATTCGGGCTTCACCGCCCCCGACTTTGAGGTTGGCATCGCCACGACGAGCTGCAAGCCCAGCGTCTGGGAAAGAAATTGCAGCACGTTCCGCGACCGCGTCTCGTCCATCTTGGAAAAAGCCTCATCGTTGAGCATCAAGCGAAGGGCTGGCGCCTCGCGCCGGTCGCGACCGAAGTGCCCAAGCGCATGCGCCAGAACCGCCGAGCGCACCACGTAGAAGGGTGTTTCCAGCTCGCCACCGGAACCCGTGCCCCAGGTCGATAGCCTCGTTGTGCCCACCGGACTGGTACGAACGATGTCATAGCGCCGGTAGTTGCGGTAATCGGCTAACTCACGCAATGCGCGCTCACTCGCACCTTGGTCGTTGGCAAGCAGCAGACGGCGAATCTCCTCCGCGGTTGCGCGCTGGGCATCGGTGAGTCGGGGAGAGGAAAAGATCGACCCGTGATCGTGTTCTAGACCTTCGACCGCGCTCTCGACGGCCTCGAAAAACTCCTGCACCTGCTGCATGCGCGGCACCCAGTCCCAGTCAAGCTTGAAGCTATCGCTTCCGAACCGAATGTCGCCAAGGTGATGGTTGAGACGCTGCAGGGTCCTCGCACCTTCTTTGACGTCATCGCGTACCCTGAAGCAGAAGCTACTAGTGAAGACATGATTGAACTGTGCTTCGGCTTCACGCAAGGAACGCGCGTTGTCGGCAAGACCGATCGCTCGTTGTCGCTTCGCCTGCTCGGCAATGGCCATACGGGTATGCAGAACAGTTGGCAGAAGCTCTTCCAGTCGATCGACGCTTCGCGGCGGATCCGTCCAGGCGAAGCGTTCGCTATCATCGCGCGCACCGGACAGATATATGCCCACCGCCTGAGCAAGCTCCCTCAAGGTGCGCGGCACGCCCTCACGAAGGCTTTGGACACGCTGACGCAACGCATCCAGACTGGTGCCCATGTCGTCTGCCAGCGTCTGGGCCTCCTCCAACAGCTGCCGCTCAGTGACAAAGGCGGAAACGGCATTCGCGAAGCGTGAGGCCCACACCGCCGCGTTCGTGCAGTCAACATCGAGATTGGGTATGCGCTCCCCCAATGCCTTCTCACGGCGATGCAGATCCGTTAGCTCCCCGTCGGTGCCGCCGATCTGTATCAACTCGGCATCGCGTCGTGCCTTCACTTCAGCGATGCGTCCGTTCAATTTGTCCTTTTCCACCAGCAGCGCATCGATCGCGGATAGGTCGAGCGCCTTGAGCGCCTGCTCGGCACTAACGTAGTGAACCTGGCTCTCCAAGACGGCCAGTAGTAGCGGGGTCAACGGCGTGAATACGGACCCGTTGAACATGCGAGTGATTGCCCCGAGCGACTTGTTTAGCGCCTCCAACTCACGTGCTTCCATCGCTAGCCGCTTCAGCTCGTCCTCACACCACTGGCGCCTGCGTTGCCGCGCGGCTTCACCGAAGGCGAGCTTCGCATCGGGCTCGCGACACGCGAACATGCCGTATCCCCGGCTTCCCAGCCCCTGCTCCATCAACCCCTGCGGGGTGCGGGCCAACTCGTCTTCGCTATCTACTTTGCGAACGCGACCGTATTGCGCCAACAGGAAGGCGTTGGCCACCGGGTGTTTGCACACCAACTCGTGCAAGACGGCGCGCTCTTCCAGCCGCCGCCCTTCAGTGTCATCCATTGCCTTGCGTCCCTGCACGACTTTGGGTGAGCGCACGGGATAATGGCGCTTCACTAATCGGGCGCAGCGCGCTTCCATGCCTGCTTCGACGATGATGGCGAAGCGATCGCCCCCCATGTAGCCCTCAATAGCCTGCTGCCAGGTCGTTCCCGGATGGGGTTCTACGAGCTGGGCCAAAAGGTGGGGGCGGGCCGAAGGAAGCTCCCGCTCAATCAGCGCCACCGCATCACGCGAGTCACTCGGACCCGGTGCACGGCCAGCCTGCAGGCCACGCAGTTCAGCGTCGTACTGCACCGTATCGTCTTTGACCTGATTAAGTCGCACACCCACGTCGGTCAACGCGCGCAACACCGCACCTTGTACTGAGGTTTCACCATCATGGATACCATGACGCAAGGCCTCCAGTTGCGCGTCAAACGCCTCGACCTCAACGGCCGGTAGTTCCACATCCAGCTGGGCTTCACGTGAATATGCATGCCCCATCATTGGCCAGGGGTTGAGGACTTGCTGCGCAACGGGACGTAACGCGTTCACTGCCGCCGCCAGCGCGGGTACGGCCGAGAGATCGATCGCCAGCAGTTGCTCGAGTTGGTTAGCCATTCCGCCGATACCACGAGCCGCGTCCTGCACCCGCCGCCAATGCAGGCGAAATTGGTCCGCCTGCTGCCGCATTTGAGTCTCCAGCGCCTGCTTCTCCCGGGCCACATCGCTATCGTCCAGGCGCCTATCGACAAGGTGAAGCTGATCTCGCAGCTCATTTTCCTGTGCCCCAAGCGAGTTCAACTTTTCAACTAGCCGCGCCCGCTTCTTATCCTGCACGGCAATCTGGCGCTCCACGGAAGCCAGCTCATCCCTTGCCTCGCTGCGCGCGCGCAGAGCGTGTGCAATGGTTGTGGTAACGAACCGGCGCCCCTCGTCCATGACCTGATCGGCACTCGCCGCGGCCACATCCAATCGCTCTAAGTTCTGCGCTAGGCGCTCCGCCTCCAGTTTTAGACTGGCGATCGAGCGCATCAGCTCGCGCATCTTGTCCAGATCCTTGGTGAAATCGTGAGGCTCGAGAATCTCGTCGCGGACCAGATCGTTGACGTTACCGAGCTCCTTGTAGGCCATGGCCTTGACAATCGACTTGGCCGCGCGGGTGGCGTCGTTCTCACCCACCGCGGTCTTTCCCATGAGCGCCCCATACAGGTGCTGCAGATACCCGCCCTTGTCTGGAAAGCGCTGTATCAGCGTGCCTGACTTATCGCTACCCACCTGCAACCGATGCTGGAGCTGCACATACAGTTCCTTCAGCGGAATAGGCGTGGCCGTTAGCGACTCTCCTGCGCGAAGATTCAGATGTTCCAATGACAGCGCGCGACGCACAATGAAGAACTGAGGCGTCCCTTGCAGGACCGCACGCCGTCCATCCTCGAAAGCCTCCACACCGACCAGCGCTGTAAAGGGTTCGACCAACTCCCCCGCATGCTCGGACGCTTCGAAGACGATCGCCGCGTAGCTGGTTGATCGGGGACGAAGGAATACGCCGTCGGCCTGCTGGCCCAGCGCGTAGGCAGCCAATGTGCGTGGCTCTTTGCCGCCACGTCGACTTTGCGTGGATTCGTCCTGGCCGATATTGAAGTGCACCACGTGCTGATGTGCCGCAGTCAACACGGTCTGGATAGCATCGAGTAGCGTGGATTTACCCGACCCGGACTCTCCCGTCAGAAGGACGGTATCGGCAAATACCCACTCGCGGTTCTCCAGCGAGCCCCAGTGCCAGGTAAGCAGCTTTGCGATCTTCATTCCATCACCCCGCTAGAAGGCGCCGCCACGCGCATGCGCCCCGCCAACTGCAACGCCTCCTCGAGAGCCTCGTCGCTGACGAAACTCATCACCGGACGCAAGACCGCCAAGCCCATCTGCATATCGCCCATGTCGTCACCCTCGATGAAATGAAGCACGCGATGCTTGCGCAATTCGCGCAGCAGCGCCGCGCGATCGCTAGTGGTATTGGGTAGCTTGTGCGCCAACAGCGAAACCACCGCCTGTGACAACTCTTCCAGGCTGATCGCCAGCCGCTCGTCTACCAGTGGTCGCCGCCCGGTCAGCGCCTCGGTATAGAGAAAGCGCAGGGCGATAACGGCAGCCACAAAATCCCGAGACAGTCGCGCGCGAAGTCGCCGCACACCGTCCTCTTCATCCTCGCCACCGGCGTCGCCCGGTGGGTAGAGCCGCAATAGACGAGCATCACTGTCGTGCACCAGAACGAAACCGATACTGGCAAACCATTCACGCAGCAATTGCTCGCACTGGATAGCATCGTCGTATAGGCCGGCCTCCGGACGCGAATGCTCACGCCACACGACGCCGCTGGCCAGAAGTCGGCTCGCCAGCTCGGCAAAACGTGCGGGCTTCACCATCCCAGCACCCTCGTCACTCAATCGCTGCTCGATGTACTGCGCTAGGGATTGCAGCATGGTGCTCAGGACCTCTTATGGGATTCTGCGTCTGCCCATTCAGTACGCAACTCGTAGTCATCCGCGCGGAAGAATGGTGTACTCACCTGCCCCAGCGTCTTGCTGGCTCGCATGATTCGCCGCCCTTCAGTCGATCGCGCCGCTCCCACGGCGTGTAAAACGCGTACCGCGTCTTCAGCGGTATCGATGGGCAGAGCTGCCAGCGTGATCGGACCATTCGATAGATAGGGAAGCAGGCCCTGCAGCACCTGCTGGTCGCTGAAGGCGAATGCCTCCGCTTCTGCTTGGCGAAGCAGTGCGTTCAGGCGACTGGTTTCATCGACAACCAAGGGCGCCTGTTCGGGTCCGACCACCTCGCGATCGCGTACCGTCCAGCGAAGGACACCGCCTGACAGGCGGATTTCACTCGTGGCCAAGCGCCGAGCCAGGACGTCCAATAGCAGTCCATGGGCGGGATCCACGTTTTCCTTCAGCCATGCCATGGTTTGGCCCAGAGGTGACTCGGCGCCATAGTCCAGTGAAAGGGCTTGCCGAAGCAGGCTGGTAAAGCGACGCACATAGTTGTTCATCTCCGAGCGAAGCATCGGCAGTTTCAAACTACAGGCGGCTTCCACCATGCTTTCAATGCGGTCGGCCAGCCAGAGCATCGGACTGCGCCCCTGCACCATCGGCTCGAGCCAAGACGCGCGCTGTAGTAGATGCGCATCGATTTGAAGGCGCTGCTCGCCATCTAATGCGCGCACGTTCTCCAGAGACTCGTAGATCTGGCCCCGGTGGCGCTCGGCGGAATCGGCAACCAGTCGCACGGCGTATTCCCGGGCGAAGCGCTTCTCAATGAAGTCATTGAATTCGTCCCACGCCACCTTTTGTGCCAAGGCCTCACGCGTCAGGCTCTGAATCAGATGACGGAAATACTCGATGTCATCTTGCAGATCCTGCACCACGCGACTGGCGAACTCATGCGCGTCCAGCAATTCGTCCGCGTCTCGGGTGGCGATGAAGGCGACCAGCGCCTTGCGCGCGGAGCGCATGTTGCGCTGCCGTGTCTTGGCTCGCGAATCGTCCATGTTGGCAAAGGTCTCGCTAAACGCTTTGCCCGCGCGACTGAGCTTGAGCGTCGGCCGCAAGTCGATAGGGTCCCGATAGTCCTCCAACCAGCCATAGTCCTTTAGCTTGCGAAGTAGTTCGGCGGCGTAAGCGCGCTCCGCTTCTGGGCGAACCGCCTGCCCGACCTCGAAGGCCATCGATCGCAGCGCTGGGTTGGCCAGGGTGTGCTGGATCACCTCCAGCACTAGGTCGCGTGTCAGCACCTCCGCGTAGTCCGCATTGGCACCATGCACCCTTTCGTACAAGGTTCGTAATACAGCGGCGCACAACTCACGATCGTCGTGCGTAAGCGGACGAAAGAAATGTTCGCGAGGTGGTGTAAAAAACAACATCGCACATACCCTCCCTAGTAATCCGCGGACCGAATCCCGCCGTGCGGAAGCACGCAGGCTACGCCAGACCGGTCATCCGCCCGCTCCCTTCTTATAGTGAGCTTACCTAATGGCTAGTCGCTATGCCGATCGTTGCACCACAGCGCATCCTTTCTCCAATCAAGGACTTAAGAAAGGTATCGCGGTGGATGACTCGATTCTTTGAAATCGTTCTTCAAGGGGCCACGGGCCAGCACGCGTGGCCCAAGAGAAGCAAACCTCACCATCAAAGGCGCGCGCATGAAATAGTTTATAAAACAAAGACTTCACGCAACCCAAGGACAAGTCCGCGAGGACCATACCCCAATCTGCGCCATCGAGGCCAAACGCTTTGCACCGCCGAAAGATGACATTTTGGATGACCTCCGACGAAATGCGGAATACCTGCTTCTTGAAGGTCGTACAGGCGCGACCCAGGTAGAGTTCACTGCCCTGTGCGCGTATCGCCACAACAAGCTCACGCGCTACAAGTGGCAGATACCGCGTGACCTCAATCGCGCCAAGTCAGCCTACGAACGGTATGTCAAATTGAGTTGCCTTGATCGTCGGATCGAATGGGACGTCATACCGTTCACTGCCTCTCAAGAGTTACTGGATGACTCAGTGACTCAAGACGAATATGACGACATGAGAATTCATCATCATGTTGGCATCATCGTCGTTCTTCGAAGATCTGGTGGTTAAGCATGGTAGCTAACCGAATCGAAGCGCTGTCCTGATGGGCGCGACCGAAGCCACGGAACAATCGCTTTCCATTTAATCAAGGCCTTACCGCGGCCCGTGGGAAGGAAACTCCACCGACTTGTTTATGGGCAACTGTAACAACGAAGCACCGTCGCACGGATCGCGATCTACTGTAGTGCTTGTTTGCAAGATTGGGCATCCGGTCGAGACAACCGGTGCCCCTTACCCCATTTCAGAGGCATCGTCAGCCCATGTTCGATGTATTCACTGAAGAAGTAGAGGTCTTGATCAAAGACGGCGTCGCCAACCTTTACTGGTACAAGGGCGACCTACATAAGGCATGGCTTCGCTCTGGCATCACCGCGGCGCTCCGTGATGAGATTCTTCGACTGCGCGATGCCGCGGGAAAAGACCTTACGAAGCGCCTTCAGATGGATGCGCTGTACGAGCGACTCCGCACCGGGCAATACGAACGGCGACTCGAGGTATCGCGGAACTTTGTGCGCATTCTGACTGAGCACAAAACCTTCGCGCCCCAGGATCCGAAACATCGAATCGAGGTCGCCGAGCGCTGCGCCCTGAAACTTCGCGAGCTTGTCCGCCAGCAGGAGAAGGACCGCGAGTACCGTGACACCATACGAACACGTGCAGCAAAAGCGTCGCGTGAGACCTACGAATCAAGGCTCGGTGAACTCAGGAACAAGTTCGCGAATGCGATTGACCTTCCCCCACAGGAGAGAGGCTATGCGCTTGAAGAACTGTTCTCCGAGCTAATGCGCATCAGTGGCATACCCGTCGAAGCCCCCTTCCGCATCGAAGGTGAACAGCTCGACGGTGCCATTAAGTATGACGGCCACTACTACTTGATTGAACTCAAGTGGACGAATGCGAGGACCGATCCAAAGGAGATCGCGCACTTTTACTACAAGGTCGAGGGAAAGCTCGGTGCACGCGGCATCTTCCTATCGATGAGCGGCTTCACCGACGGCGCGATCAATTCTCTGCCGAATGGCAAGGACCTCAAGATTCTGCTGCTCGACGGAAATCATCTGGCGAATGTGATCCACGGGCTCTACAGAATGCCGGAGCTTCTCGAACACGCGATAGGACAGGCATCGATGAAGGGCAACATCTACTGCCCACACTCGCTGCAAGGCTAGACCCTCAGATCAAAAAAAATGAGAGTCCGCCCAGATCGGCAGGGGAGCGAGTGCTCCCCTGCCCTATCACCTATAACGTTATGATCGATCCCGTACGACGCATCTTCGCGCCAGATACGGATCGATGGGTCGCCCCAACCGGAACGTCCCATCAATTCGGTGCATGCTTTCCCTGAGCGCACCACTGTCGCCATTCATCTAACTGATCCGCCGAAATCATCGCGTCGTCACCGACGGCCTTTCGGTGTACCCGCGCCCATACACCCACGCAGGCATCTAGCGTCGTCGATGCTTCATGCTGATCGCCTACGGGAGCCGTCTCGGCTGCGCCCTGCTTTGGCGAGGCAGGGGAAGCAGATCCTGCTGGCGCGCCCGCTTGATCCCCCGCGCGCGAGTCCACCTCGTTACTAGCCTTGGTACTGACATCCTTGTGTTGCACCAAGGTTCCATCCGCATAGGTTTCGTCGTCTATAAGTACGCCGTTCTTGTCCCAGGTTTTCCGGCTTCCACTGATCTTCCCGTCGACCCATTGATCGACGAGCCGAGTTCGCTTTCCGGTATCCGCATCGAAGACTTCCTGCACGCCCTGGAGCAGACCATGCCGGTAACCCTCCTTGGCAATCAGCGGCTCACCCGTCGTCGCGTACTCCATCCAGGTGCCTTCGCGCTTGCCCTGGACGAAGGCTCCCTTGAGAACGACCTTGCCGTTGGTCTCGTTGTAGGTCACATAGTCGCCATCGTACAGTCCATGCGACCAGTGCATTTTTTCCCTCAGTTCGCCTGTCGACGCGCTGTAAATCTTCTGCGTACCGTCCGGCTGTCCTTCTTCGAAGCTCCCTTCCGCCAACTTCTCGCCAGGCTTGTCTGGGTTGTAATACACGAATTTCCCGGACAATTGCCCCACGACAAAGTGGGCCTCAATAATCTGGGTATCGGATTGAGGGCGGTAGCAGGCTGCCAATCCATCAACATAGCCCTTACGAACAGAGATGGTGCACAGGGACGTTGACGAGTCCCTTCCTAGAATCGCCTGCACGAACCTGGCAGTGGCGTACTTGGCACCACCCATCTCGTTCATGAACTTGGCATGCCCCTCCCCGTTCATCATGAAGCTGTCCGGGACATGAGTCACCGTACCGGAGAACGGCTCGTTGGCACCTCCTGCGTAGATGAGCCCATCGGACACCTCAGCGTTCCGGTAATCAAGTACGGGATGGCTGCATCCGGTAAGAGCCAGTAGGGCCATCACCACACAGGTAGTCGAAAGAATGCGGTATGGAATTCTCATGTTTTTCTCTTCTGTATTGCATAACAAAGAGCGCGCGTCCTTTCGGGCGCGCGCTCTTGATATGGCCTGTGACGGGTAAGGTGGAGTCCTCAAACAGAGGCCGGGGTGGGCACGTCGCTGCTTAGCATGCTATCCGCCGAACGCCAGCCAAACTGGAGCCCCGCCAATAGTGCAGCTGCAGTGACGAGACAAAGGCTGAGCAGAAGTAGGATCGCCAGGCCTACATCGCTCTCCGCCTGGTTCAGAAGCAGAATCGTGATGAAGCGCCCACCAAACCAGATCGCTAGGCTTCGCCAAAGCGCCCCGATCTTGAGCGACTTCGTAAAGATGAAGTTGGCGCCAGGCTGGTACCGCTCGGCGTAATAGGTCCAACCACGTCGAATACTTAGTCGCACGGTCGTACCTACAAGCAGGCCGAAGACGAATAGGGTGACGATTCCCGCGACCTCCTCGCTTAGATCGTTGCCGAACACCATCGCCAGCACGAACAGTCCCAGGTCTACGGCCACGCCATAGCCAATGTTCTTCCAGCGCTGGGACGACGTGAGCTGGAAGGGTCGTTTCAAACTAGTCATTGCGACAAATCCTTATCCTAGAGAAGTACAAGCCGCACCCGATCTACGGAAGCGACCTAGATCAACATCACACGGGCATAAGTTGGCCTTGTCGAAGAGAACGCCTACGACAGCCAACCATGGGCGCCGACCTAGCCAAGAATTGCGCGCCCGATATTGGCAAATGGGTGCGCCTATACAGAGTTCATACGTGGTTCCCCCTTGTTTGAACGATCGAATCATACCTGTTTAACAGGTTATATCCTGTATTTACAGTAAACGATAACCAGGTAATAACGTCTGGGCCGCCCACAAGGGACGGCCATGAAGCACGCATCGATCCACACCCCAGAACACGCGGAGCTAGTCCTTCTACTCAAGGACTTGCGCCTCAAAGCGGGCCTTTCTCAAGTCGAAGTCGCGGAGGCGCTTGGGCGCCCCCAAACTTACGTTTCAGCCGTTGAAGTCGGGCAACGCGGTATCGACCTGCTGCAAGTTCGAGAGCTATGCAATCTCTATGGCCTGGGCTTTCCGAAGTTCGCCGAGCTCTTCGAAGCAAGGCTCAAAAGCAGGGAAAGCACGAAGAGGCCGCCTCGACGCCGACGGAAGGACTAAGGGAATACGCCCCCGGCCAAGAGAGGCATTGATGGCCACGCCGAGGAAGGGAGTCCAATTGGCTCCAAGTAGCTCAATCAGAAAAGTCCACTACTGGCCATGCTGACGCAGTCCGATCCCACAATGATGTGATCAAGCACTCGCACGCCGATAAGGCGCAGTGCCTCCCGAAGCTCTTTGGTAATCGCCCTGTCGGCGGCACTGGGCTCAGCGATACCGCTGGGATGATTGTGGGCAAGAATTGCAGCACTGGCATTCACCGCCAAAGCCGCCCGGACCACTTCTCTTGGATAAACGGCGGCACCATCGATCGTGCCCGTGAACAGGCGTTGGCACTCAAGAATCTGATGCCGGTTGTCCAGCCACAGAACATGAAATTCTTCATGCTCCA
Source organism: Dyella agri (assembly GCF_044904705.1). Taxonomy (NCBI): domain Bacteria; kingdom Pseudomonadati; phylum Pseudomonadota; class Gammaproteobacteria; order Lysobacterales; family Rhodanobacteraceae; genus Dyella; species Dyella agri. The sequence continues at coordinate 51,429 of NZ_JADIKL010000002.1, read as the reverse complement.
GGACACCGAGCCTCAAACGTAGGTAATCGATTGCATCGGCGGGATTGCCGATGCTTCCTTGCCGCTCTAATCGCCCCCTCAAAATGCCCTCGGCAAGGGCTAGAAGGGCCTGCTCCGTGTCGGAGGCGTTGGCCGAAGTACCGCAGGACGGGATGGATGACATTACGAACTCCTTTTGCAGAGACAGAAACGCACAGAGCCCGGCTTTCGCCGGGCTCTGTGCGCATATGCTGAGGCTGTAGAAGAAAGAGGCTAAGGGACGGTACGCTTCGGTTCTATACCTGCGCATTCGCGAATGTATGACCGCAGGTCCGGCAACAATGATTTCGGAGGATGTTCCGGTCGATAGCCGCACCAAGACGGGAACCAGCGGCACAGCCGGTAGCTCCGCCGACAATGCCATCGATCACCACGCCTGCAGCTGCTCCCAGTACGGCCCCAACCGGACCCGCGAGAAGACCGATCTCCGCTCCGGTGATTGCCATCGCCACACCGCTGGTCGTACCCGCGATGGCGCCGATAGCACCGCCGAATCGACGCCCAATATCACGCGACTCGATCTGAGCAGAACGGCATTTCGGACAGCGCGGCGTCACGTCCACAATGTCCCCACCCCACTCGTGTCCCAGCGCCAGCTCATTCATGGGCCTTCTCCTTCCGGCCCAGAAGAAAGCCAATGTACCAGTTGAAACACATCGCCCAGGCGCTGCCTGCAAGAAACAGGATGGCATAGACCAAAAGATGCTCGAACAACGAGGGACCGGGATAGCCGATCCACGACCTATCAAACATCACCACGACTCCTTTGGATGGAATGTCTCGCGCGTGAGGACCAGGCGCGAGGAACAGATTGGACTCTGCTCAACGTGGTGATATGTACCTGAGATTCTTTTGATTCGTCCGTAACCGGTGATGGTCAGTCGCGGATGGGCACTCCCGCCTCGCATCCGATTTCTTTGACAGCCCTTACCAATTTCATTCGACAGACTGCTAGTCCCGCACCGCCTGTCTGTTCGAAAGCGCTTACGCATGCATCGACAGCATCCACAAAGAACGTACTGGCTACGCTCGCGTTCTGCGCAACATGTGCTGAGGTGCGCGTGGTATCGATTGCCTTTTGCTGAGCTGAGGAAAGTCGAAGCCATCAATTGCCGGCTGCTTAGCCATAAACTCCGCAAGATCAAACGGAAGGCTAAAGAACCGGGGTAGCCAATTGAGCACGTCCGTCACACTCTTGGCGTGAAGGCGCTTTGCAGAAACGCGGGCCGCTCCATTTCTGGAAATGGACGATTTGGGGTGCATGAGGATGTTTCTCTCCTCAAATACCCTTCTTAAAGTTTCGACTTCGGCCGAATTCGACGGCAATTCATAGCCGTCAAACAGAAGTGTCGGCCCGCGCAGCCACTTCTCTACAGTACCCGATTGCTCAATTAGCCGAAAAGCCGGGTCCCTACCGAGCATAGTCAGCCCCCAAGCCAGTGCGAGGTTAATGTGAGCTTCGCATAAGGCGGCGGAAAGAATCGCTACTTCAGCGTAGATGGGCATCAGCTGCCCTAAAAAGGAGCCGGCGCGGTCCAATGGCTTCCTGTCGTATTCGGAGAGTTTGCGCGCTTCAGCATCGATTTCCTGTGCCGTGCCCTCTGGATTGTACTCACGGAGTCGCCCAAGCCAACGCTGGTAGTCACCGGGCACTGCTTCGGACTTCTTATCTGCGGCCATCTGAATTTCGTCCCGCAGTCGAGCAAAGTTGCTCCAGAGACGCTCCAGCGCGTGATCGAGCCAAATATACTCAGAACCGACCTGCCACGTCGTTGCGACCGTTTCCGCGTTTGCGACAAGCTCGCGAAATTCATCGAGTCCATCCCCGCGTTTCAGTGCCATATCGTGTTTGCACTCCAAGTGCTGTACAGGCAAAAACCCACCGCATGTCCGGCAATGTATTCAAAGTAGTCTAGTCAAAAAGCCAACGGCAACCACCGATTTGCAATGGATGGGGACTCGCTTTCTTCAGATCAGCACCGACGCCGTGTTCAGACCCAGCCGGAATGGGTGTTCAGGTCGACCGTAATCCGCACCCTGACGCGAAAGAGCAACAAGGGTTCTCGCTCGATTACACTTCTAATGGCGAGAAATTCGGCCTGGCTGCGTCGATTTGGTCGAGAATCGCAAGCGCTTCGGGGTCCTCGCTGGCTCGCAAGCGCACCGGAACCGCTTCTCCGTGGAGCTGGGCGCGCAAATCGTCCCATCGCTCCTGCAAGACATTCCAATTGTGTTCGTCGTAGGTCCCTTTGAAGACAATCGGGCGTATCTCGATGCGCGGGAGATCCTCTCCCCTTTCTCCATCGTCAATCGCCTGCCGTAGCACCTTCGCCCATCGAGAGCTCACGCGATCGACACGGCCGACCTGCTGTTCCACCACGCCCGGATTCCATTCCGGATGAAGCAGGACGACGATTCGGCAGCTCTCGTGAAGATTGAGGCCCTCGCGCCCCACGAGCGACTGCGCGACCAGCACCCGCGGGAAGCTGTTCGGGCGATTGAAGGCCAGCTGGATCATACGTCGCGTCTGCGGTCTAGTTTCGCCATACATCAGACGGGCGAAACCTCCTTGCTGGCTTGTATAGCCCTCTCGCAAATGCTCCTCGAGAGTGTTCCATGCTTCTTCCGCTTGCTCTTCGTCGAATTCCTCGTCGTCGCTGCTGTCATGGTCACCGGCCGCCTGGACCAATGCTTGGAATGCCTTAGCCAGATCGACATCAGATGGATCCGAACGATCAGTATTCGCGGCAATAGCACGGGCCAACAGGGTCACGTGACGCTCGTTCTCGTCAACATCACCGACCACGGGTACTGCCTGGCGCTCGATGGCATCGATAATAGCGAGACACTTGCCACCGTCTCCAAGGCCATAGAGCCCGGCACGCAGGCGGGGAAGAAGCCCTTCGCGCTGCCGCGCACGTTGCTCACTATCCCGGCGATAACGCTGGGCGAGCATGTCGTTGAGCTTGGCCAGATCCACGTTCGACGATAGCTGCCGGTGAGCAGCCTGGACGGCTGTCCACTCGCCGAATTCGGGATCGTGCCGATCCTCATGCACCTTGCTTTGCGGCCAAGCCCGCTCTTGCTCGACGGCCCGAAGCATCTGGCGCGCGTTGAGCAAGCTCACCAGAGCGCGCATCGGTCGGGTGAAGCGGCCAAATACCAGCACCTTTTCACCCCGATCAACTTCTTCTTCAATGACCCTGACAGCGGCCAAGATCGCCGGATGATCAAATAGAATGCTTGGGTCATGCGCGAGCGCGTCTCGTAGGGTGGATAGCCACCATGAGGATCGAGTAGCTGCCTTCGGCTCATCTTCCTGATTAAGGCCAGACGCTCCCCCGTCCCCCTCGTTCTGCGCGCGCTCTTCCTCGATCTGCTTCCGGTCCTTTTTCTCGTCGCGAAATGCTTCGTCGATGACACTGGCAAGGCCGTGACCATTGCCGACGGTGAGGCGCAAGCGTTTCGCCCGACTATCTATCACGGGCTCTCGGACGACTGATAGCGCCTCAGCCGCACACACCACCTGACGCCACGCAGGACTCAAATCCTGGAAATTGATCGCAACCTCCCGCAGCTCCCGATAGCCGTACTCGGATTGCCCACTGGCTCTTGCGAATGCACGAACATCTTCATCTTCTCGCTTGTCGCGTCGCAGCAGATATGGCGAGAGCGCCGAATGGAACTGCTTGGCGGCGCCGCGGTATTCGTCCAGCACCTCTCCATTCGTTCGCCAGCCCGATCGGAGGCGGCGGATCGCGTTTGCATAGTGCTCCGTCGCCCTAACAATCGGGTCGCGCTGCGCCTCGGTCGTATCCAGGCGCATGAGCGTCGACTCCCACTGACAGACATCGAGCTCGATGGGTGTCGCCGTCAGCGCTAGGCGGCGGCTTTCACCACCCTTGAAGAGAACCTTTTCGAGAACAGTGGATAGCCCACCGTCCTGTGACCGGTTCTTATGCGCCTCGTCCACAATGATGAGATCGAAGACTCCAAGACCTAGCCCGATGAACTTTTCAAGCCGGTCCCGAAGTGCAGCGTTACGACCATAAGCAATGGCGTTCAGCGGTTCCGGCCAGCGCACCTCTGAAAGGAGATCGATGAGCAAACGACGGACGGGATGATGGTCATCGTCTGGCACCGCTTGCACGATCGATTGCGCGGCAGCCAAAACCTGAGTGGATTGTCGGCTGTTGGGACGTTGGCTCGCGTAGTCCTGATACCCGCGTGGCCGCTTCCCCTCGATTGAACGGCGGGCCTCCGCATAAATCTCTGGAAGAAGTGCCCAGCGCCAGATCTGCGAGCTATTCGGCCAGATGCGCCAGTCGGCGAAACGATGCGAAACCAGCACGATATCGTTCTCGAACCAAGGCCGCGCTTCCGTACGGCTGCCAGCCATTGCTTCCGGATCCCATCTTTCAAAGTATCCATACAGGCTCCGCACGGCGTCATGGACCACGGTTCCGCATTCGCGAAATTCCTTTCTCCACTGGAAGCTCAGCCCGGGCGGGATGACGACGGCGGATCGCCCGCCGCATTGCGCGACCGCCTTAGCCACGAAAGCCGCAATGCGCGTTTTGCCCATGCCAACCTCATCGGCAACAATCACGCCATTGCTGCCGATTCGGTCGGCGATTGCCTCTAGGCTTGCACGTTGCCCGTGATTGAGCAGAGGCGCGAACTCCGACGACGGACTTGCCATGTCTCGGAGATGTCGCGCGACGTCCCTCCATCCCAGAAACTTCTGTTTCAACGCCGCTCCCCCAGCTTCGAATAGCCCTCAAGCTGCCAGGCCGTGATAGCCGCATTGAGCGCCGCCTCGTAGCGAGCGCCCTGTTGCGTCTGAGCAGTCGCGGCAAAGGCTGGCCGGAAAGCTGGCGCAAACAAGGGGTGGAGCGGGTTAAGTGCTATCGATTGGAATGCCCTTACAACCGCACTGTCCTTTGCTTGCGTCAAGATCTGCTCGAGACGGTTGCACCACATCGACCAGTCCGACTCTCCGATGGCGACCTGCTTGGCTGCAATTTCCTCAACTAGGATCATCATCCGGCGGACTGGGTAGGAAGAAGATGTCGTTGACGAGGCGACTCCACTGGAGACGACCCCGTCCACGGTGTCCGCAGAGTCACCACCCACCAGCTCCTCATCCTCCGGGGGCATCGGGAAATTGGCAAGCTGGATCCACGCCTCTTCCAAATCGAGCGCAGGCAAGTCGCCTGCTCCATAGCGGCCGTAACGATCAATGACCGGCACACTGGCCTTTCGGACGCCCTCCTCGACTGACCACACCACTGTCACTTGGCGGGGACGCTTACCTGGCCAGACGAAGCTGCCATCCGCGAGGCACTCGCATGAACGCCCGTCGGGATCGTGCAGCGCAAACGGCCCCCGCACATCTCCTTGCGGCGTAAGGGACGCAAGCTCGCTGCGCTCGTCCCAGAGAAACAGAGCGACGGGCGCGGCAATGAACGCCGTATCGCGCTCCGGCATGTCTTGCCCTACCTGTAGCACTGGCAATGGTGTCTGGTCCGCGTCGTCCCAATGGATGGGAAGAAGATTGGTGATGACATTGGCGCCGTCATCCCTCTTCCCCTCCACCTCCCATCGCAAGGTTTCAGGGGCGAAAACCACCCCGGCCTCGAGATTTCCGGCCGAGCCGGCCCTATTCATGAAGCCTGGGCTAGTCAGATTGCCCGAGCCGAGATAGACCCATGGGCGACTGCAGTTATTGGATCCCTTTTGCCAATTGGCGCTGAAGATGAACTTGGCGTGGAGCGCGCGCGGGGCGGCGCCAAAGTACGCCGGCGCGCGCGCAACGCGTATCGTCCAGCCCCTTTCCTGTTCAATCCAGGACTGGCGGGTGGCAACTGCCTGGCAGGCGAGCGGGTTGACGAAGATGTCTTTTTCGCAGGAGGCCGTTACAAGTTCAGACTTCTGCAGTGCCTCAAGAATCTGCTCAGGAACGAAGGTGTCGCTCGATCCTTCGCCTTCGAAGAAGCCTGACCCAAGCGCAAGATAGTTGCGCCTGACTTCGGCCGCGTGATGACGCACAAGATCGGGAAGCTGCGCAATGAGAGAGTGCCTTCGACTGTCAAAGAAGCGTGGCCGATATCCCCGATGGCGTTTGCCGATCTCGGCGATCCATTCGGTGAGTCTGGCAGCCGCATCGGCGGACTCGTTATCTATCCCCGCAGCAAGTTCGAGCAGGCGAAGATCGAAGGATTCCTGGAGCGACCATAGGAAATCCCAAACAGCGGCCAGATCGGTGCGGTTCTGACGGACGACCTCAGCGTCTGCATCCTCATCCTTGCTGAAGACATCGACGTGCCAGGCAAGATCTAGGCTTTCTCGAAGCGTTTGGCTTGTCCAATTGCCGGTTGACACGATGACGCGTAGGACGAAGCGATCGGCACCCTGGAAGCCAAGGACAGCGACCTTGGCATGCAGGAGAGCAAAGGGCAGCTTTGCAACCCTCACCGGCAGATGCAGTGCGCCTGGCATTTCCACAGGCCCGATCTGTGGGTTTCCGGGATCGAGCATCGCGGCCAGCAGGATCCGGCCCTGGTGAGCACGCTGGGCCCGTGTCAGGCCAGAGAAGCGCTCAAGAGCATCCTCCAGGAAGCCGGCGTCGGCCGCGTAGCCGCAAAGCCAGCCAAAGAATCCTCGATACCCGGTGGGCGGCTCGAAGAGCTGAGCGAGTGAGGCGGGCTTGAAACTCATACCGTCTCCTCAGTCGCGGACTGGCTCAGGAACTCTCCAAGTCGTCCCTGCAAATCCAGCTCGAGGAGATAGAGATTGCGGATACGACCGGAGATGCCTCCCGGAACCGGCACCCGTCCCACATTGTCGGCGCCTGGTCCCTCACTCTCGTCTTCTGAAGCTTCCGCCTGAAGCTGTGAGGAGAAGGCTGCGCCGGGCAGCACGTCGTTGCCTACCAGCCGCAAAACCCGATCGTCACGTTTTACGAGGCTGCGAATAATGGCCGCGGGATCCGCCTCTACGCATTCACGGCAGAAAGCCATCGCCGTGCGTCCTTCCGTCGGATCTGCGTCTTCGCCAAGAAACCGCTGTGCCGCCTTGCGTAAATCTATAATCGCCCGCTGGACAAGGGAAAACGTCCGCGCGTCGTCCACTGTAAGTTTCGGCACCGCCAGCGGCACCATCTGGACCTCAATGGCGTTCAATACATCTATCGCGGCATCTCTCGCCGCGAAGAACCGCGCGCCTAATCGGAGATCGTCCCAGTGACTCGCTTCAAGCGCCGATGGCTTGGCGTCCCACCCTGCAGAGTTACTCGGCTCAACGGAACGCACCCAGGCAAGAGCATTCTTCCTACGGGCCGCCGACGGGTTCAGACCAGCTCCCTCGCAGAGCTTGTCGCGAATCAGCGCCCGAGCATCAACCGGCAGGACGACCAAAGGCGATAATGCTTCCCGCAGTGCGGGCGTATTGGAGACGGAGGCATCGTCTTTGGCACGGTTGAAGAGATAGTCCTCCACCGTACCGTTAAACGGCCTGTAGGCGGCAGTAGCGGCTTCGATCAAGTCCATACCAGCCTGCGTGCAACGGAAGCTGTTGAACCGCTGGCTACCGGATTCGACGAAGCCAAGATCGACGAGGGCTTCCACCGTCGCCATGCGCATGGGCTGGGTGACGTAGAACCGCGGCTGGCGCAGTCGCGTGAAGGTGAGATTGTCCTTGCCGGCCAGTTTCTGACTGCCACGCAGTCGGGGGTCTCTCGTCCAACCGTTGTTCTGGAATGCACACCAGCAAGCCAGCGCCTCGACCGCGTTGGCAATCTCGATTGCCTTGACGTTGGAGTTTGTGGAGCGCAACCGGTCCGCAACGCGGACGCCAAGCGTTGCAAGGAAGATCTGCTTGGCAAACCACACCCCGCCCAGTCCTGGCACGGCAAGCTGGTTGAACTTCCGCACGGTGGAGCCCAAGCCTAGCGTTCGCGCTCTGCGCGCCCCAGCAAGCTGCTCGGGTCCAAGCAAGCCCCAGTGCATGGTCAGAAGCTGGCCCAGCTTTGCGGATTCGAAAGCGTCATTGGCCAACGGAATCTTCCATCTTCCGTTCTGCGCTCGTCAGCCAGCTGATCGTGCGATAGCAGCGATTGCTCATTCCGCTCGCTCCGATGCAAATCTTTCAACGCTTTCGCATCCAACACCCTCTCCCCTGTATTAGGCACTGCACACTGTTTGGACCGTACCATCCCGAGCAACCACTCGGCTCAGCGAAGAACCGGCAATGGGTAACGGCTCAGTAATTGACTCTCTTCAAGTCACCTCAAGCTACCTTGAAGTCACCTCAAGCTACCTTGGGCAGCGACCTAGGTGAACCGCTTCCATTCTCGGCCTTCTCGATCAAGTCATCGATGAGGTTCGCCCAATCCTGCATCATCACCTTACGATCCTCCAAGTATTCGGCCTGGTTGTAGCTCGCACGAACCTTGTTTCTTTCGGCATGTGCAAGCTGTCGCTCTATCACGTCAGAGCGATAGCCAAGCTCGTTGAGGATGGTCGATGCAGTAGCTCGAAATCCGTGAGCCGAGAACCCGATGCTGTCCTTGCCGTTGAAACCCATACGCTCCAGGGCCCGGTTCAACGTGGTAGCGGTCATGCTTTCGCGCGGTCGGCGGTAGTTCGGGAACAGGAGACCCTGCCCGCCTGTATAGGCCCTCAGCTCCTGAAGTAGCACCACTGCCTGCTTTGACAACGGCACGATGTGCGGCTCCCGCATCTTCATGCGCTCCGCTGGAATCCGCCACTGCGCAAGATCCAAGTCGAACTCATTCCACAGGGCTTTGCGAAGCTCCACCGTCCGAACAAAGGTCAGCAACATCAATCGCAGAGCAATCACTGTCGTGCGGTACCCGCCATACCTATCTAGCGCAACCATGAATTGCACTATCTGAGCACGGGAAAGGGGGCGATGATGAACAACTCTGGAGCGTTCGATTGCTCCACGTAGCGCAGCGGCCGGATCATTGTCGGCACGGAGCGTAGCAACTGCGTAGCGAAAAATAGCTGACGACCACTGACGTATCAGCAACGCAATCGTCGTGGCTCCCCGCGCATCAACTCGGCGAACGATCTCCAACAAGTGCCCTGCAGTGACACTGCGAATCGGAAGCCTCCCCACATGAGGGAAGACGTCAGCGCCAAGTACGCCCTCTACTTGGCGCTTATAGTACGCAGTCCAATTCACAGACTTCTTCGCAACCCATTCGTTGGCCACGGCTTCAAACGTATTGGCGTTAGCCACCATGTTCGACAATCGCTCAACTTTTCGGTTGTGCGATGGGTGCACGCCACTCGCAACGAGTGCGCGGGCCCGGAGGTGCTCATTCCTAGCCTCCGCCAGCGAGATCGACGGGTATTCGCCAATGGCGAATATGTTTTCCTTGCCAGCGATACGGTAGCGATATCGCCAAAGTTTGGCGCCCGTAGGGCGCACTTCCAGATATAGCCCCCTCCCATCCGCCATCTTGGTGGATTTGGGAGTTGGCTTTGCGGTTCGTACCTTGGCGTCAGTCAGCGGCATGTGCGGGTATCAGGCCTTTGATACCCGCAACGATACCCGCAATTTTGTTGGCTTACCATGACCCACCCTGGACAAGGGTAGACATAAAGCGCTTATTTTAAGGGGTTTATGCGACGACGGCAGACAGCGTCGGACTGAATCGGATGGCGATGCTAATTATCGATCATCAAGAGCATGACGGGGCCCGCGGGAGATGAATCGGGGCAATGCCCCGGAAACTGGGGCAATCATTGTGGCCGGACGGCGAAGCCCGCTCAAGCAACGAATAGGCATGAGGGCCACGCGGCACTGGCTCCCGCCGGGCCGCCTGGCCGGGCCCGCCGCCTAATCCACCAGCACGCCCGCGTCGCGCAGGCGCTGCCGCAGCGGGTCCAGCTTGTCGCCATAGCGTGCGCTGCGGGCGGTGTCGCGGCGCATGGGTTGCCGTACCTGCGCGGCGCTGGGCGTGCTCAGCACGGTGCGCTCGGTCTTGTGGAATTCCAGGCAGGCGGGGTCGAACGGCAGGCCACAGAAATCCAGCAGACGGCGGATCATCGGTTCCGGTTCGGCCACCAGGGATTCGTACGGGAGATCGAATACGCGGTCGGGGTACCTGTCCAGCCAGAAACGGGTCAGGCGCAGGAAATCGATGCAGTAGTCGGCCATCTCGTCCAGATCGCAGGTGAAGCCGGTCTGTTCCGTGAAGCACTGGCGGAAGCAGGCCAGGCAGGTTTCCACCGGGTCGCGCCGCACGATGACCACGCGTGCCGCCGGCAACATCGCCAGCGCCGCGCCCACCAGGTACCAGCTCACCAGGCTCTTGTCGGTGAAGCGTGGTTTGGCCTTGCGCCAGGGCGCGGTGCGCGCGAGGTATTCGCGGCCCAGGCGCTGCCAGTCCCCGGCGCTGGCATCCGGCGCCCACAACGGGAATGCCGAGTGGCGGCGGCGCGTTTCCGCGTCGATCACCTGCGACAGGTCCTTGATCTCGTTGGCGCCCTCGACTTCGGGATGCGAGGCCAGGATCTGCTCGACCAGGGTGGAACCGGAGCGCGGGATACTGACGATCAAGATGGCCTCGTGGCCGGACCTGGGGTCCAGCGGCGCCGGCATCGCTTCGGTGAAGATGCGCTGGATCGCCTCCACCCGCCGATGCTCCCCCGCAGCGTCCCAGCGCACCCGCTGGCGCCGCGACGCATTCGCTTCCCGGAAGATCTCGAAGGCCTGCGCGTAATCGCCCTGGTCTTCCAGCGCCTTGGCCATCGAGAAACCGAGCAACTCGCGATGGCGCGGCGACTGCCCACCGCGCGCCAGCGCCTGGCGCAGGCCTGCCGCATCGGCGGCGTCGAAACGCACGGTGTTGAGGTTGGACAGGCCGAACCAACCCTCGGCGTGCCCCGGGTCCAGGCGCAGCACCTCGCGGAAGCCGGTCACCGCGGCATCGACCTGACCCTGACTGGCCTGGGCCTTGGCCAGCGACAAGCGGGCCGGAAGATGCGCAGGAGCGAGTGCCAGCGTGCGCTGCAAGGCGGCAACGGCTTCGTCGGTGCGCACTTGCCGCCACAACGCCTCGCCGAGGTTGAACCAGGCCGATGCGGAGGAAGGCGCCAGTTCGCAGGCGCGACGCAGATGCGCCAGGGCTTCCTTGATCTCGCCGCATTCGTGCAAGGCGATGCCCAGCCCCACGCGCAGCTCCGAGTCCCCGGGCCAGACCGGCAGCACGCGCCGGAAACAATCGGCAGCCGTGGCCTGGTCGCCGCGATGCTGGGCCATGATGCCGAGCATGCGCAGTGCATCCGCGTTGTCGGGCGCGAGCGTCAGTACCTGCCGGACCGAACGCTCGGCGGCATCGAATTGCCGCTGCTGCCATTCCGCGCGCGCCCGTGCCAGCAACTGAGCGGCCGCGGGCGGCAGTGGCGTCGGATGCACGGTCTCGATGCTCATGCCGCCACGCTACACAAGTCGTCCGAAGCCTGCAAAGCACCGCAGCGAACGATGCCTGCCCCCACGCCAGCAGCGGACCGTAAAGCGATCGCGGGGACGAAACCCGCAAAAAAACGCCGGGCGAAGCCCGGCGCAGGAGGGAAGGTTTGCATCGTTCAGAAGTCGTAGGCGATGGAGAAGCGCACGCTGCGCGGCGGGTAGGTGTCCTGTATCCGGCCGTAGTCCGGATTGGGACTGCTGGTGGTGCCGTAGAAGTCGTTGTAGAAAATCGTGGTCTGATCGTTGAGCACGTTGAACACCGACAGGTTGAAGTCGAGCTTGTGCTGTGCCCACGCCGGCTTGTAGTCCAGGCTTAGGTCGACGTCGTGCACCCACGGCGTGTTGCCTAGCGAGCCGGGCGGCACGGGCACGCCGCCGCACCAGTAGTAGGTGTGCGAACCGTGCAAGGCCACCTGGTTCGGGCCATAACCGCCGCGGCACATCACCGGGGTGCCCGAGGTGATGTACAGGTTGGCGCCGACTGTCCACTCCGGCGTGAGCGCGTAGGAACCGAAAAGCTTGAACTGGTGCTTGCGGCTGTTCGGCAGCACGCCGCCGGACCATTCCATGCGCTCCGGGAAATCCCAGGCAGTGGTGAGGGATTCGTAGGAACCGCCCTGCTGCGAGTACGTGCTCACCGGACCTTCGGTATTGCCCCAGGTGCGCGAGAACACGTAGTCGAACTTGGCGAACCACTTGCCGTCCCACGCGTGTTCCAGCGACAGGTCCAGCGAGTAGTAGCGACGCTCCGGACCCTTCGGGAAGCGCTGGTCGGTGCCGCTCAGCGTCACCGGCACGAGGCCGCCGTTCGGCGCCTTCATCCACAGGTAGTTGGTCTCGCCAGGATTGATCAGCACCAGGCTCTGCGCATAGCTGGAGCAATCCTGCGGCGTCATCCAGGCATAGCCCTGCGCACGACCGGCTGCGCATTCGATCTGTTCGTCGTCGAAGTCGTCGATGATGCGGTTCATGCGCTGGTAGGTGCCGGTGGCACTGAACACCCAGTTCGTGCCAAGCATGTGGAACTGCTGCTGCAAGCCCAGCACGTAGTTGTCGGAGAACTCGGCCCTGGCGTTCCGCGCGGCGGAGACGCGCGGGTCCTTCGCCTGGCCGTACTCGTTGTCGATCGACACACCGGTCGAGGGGCTTTGCGGCAGCGGCGTGAACCCGGTCGGCACGCCGGTCACCGGGTCGATGCCGGTGTAGGTGCCGTACACGCCGGCATTCGTCACCGGCGCAGCGATGGACAAGGCCACGTTGGTCGGCAAGGCCAGATAGTAGCGACCGGCATTGCCAAACACCTTGAGCGACGAGTCGCTGTGCACATCCCAGCTGAAGCCTAGGCGCGGCGCCCACTGCGGCTTGGTCTCGCGGATGTAGGGCACGCCGGAGGCGTCGTAGTTCACGAACTGGTCGTTGCGCAGGCCGAGGTTCAGCAGCAGGTTCGGGGTGACCTGCCAGTTGTCCATGACGTACTGCGCGCGCTGCGTCACGCGCACAGTGGCGACGCTGAGGTCGACATGCTTCTGCACGTAGTAGCAGGTCCCCTGGTAACACTGGGTGGACGGCGCGACGTAGGGCGGGATGTTGGGGTCGGTGCCGAACACCGGCACGCCGGGGCCGGTGGCGCCGTACATCCACTGATAGCCCGGGCCGGTGTCCTGCGAACCATCGTTGATGTCGTACGAGTTGATGTTGTCGATGCCGACCTGGAAGTCGTGGTTGCCCAGCTTCCAGTCGAGGCTGAGGCGGTAGTTGGTGATCGACTCGCGATGGTCGGGGTCGGCGAGCGTGGAGCTGGACTGCGCATTGACGATGCCGCCCGGCGGGGCGAACCGCGGATCCTGCAGGGACGCACTGGCGATGTGCGGCAGCTCGGGGTCGAAGCCAGGGTAAGCAGGCTGGGCCGAGTAGTACTGACCGTGCATCTTGCCGTAAGTGGCGTTCAGCGTGAGGTCGTCGGTGAGGTAGGAGGTGTAGTTCAGCACCCCCATCTTGAACACCGTCTTGTTGTACTGGCCGAGATAGGCGAAGGCGCCGCTCTGCAGCGTGCCGTAGTCGAAGTTGTAATACGCGCCTTGCGTCTGGTGCGCGTTCTGCAGGTAGCTCAGCGTCAGCACGTTGCTGTCGTTGATGTTCCAGTTCAGCTTGCCGAAGAACTTCGGATCATGCTCGCTGAAGGTGTCGGTGACGCCGTTGCCGAATTCCGGTGTGCTGCGGTACCGGCTGTCGTCCTTCTCCGCGCTCAGGAAGAAGAACAGCTTGTCCTTGACGAGCGGGCCGCTGACGTAGGCGTCGTAGATCGTTTCCCAGGATCGGTTGCCGTTGCGATATACGGCAAGGTCGCCCGGCGAATAGACCGGGTCGCTGGCCAGCAGCGGATTGGCGTAGTAGATGTTGTCCGGACTCGCGCGCAGGCTGGCCGGCTGCCACAGCGCGCGCACGCCGAAGTGCCAGTCGTTGGTGCCGCTCTTGCCGATCTGGTTGATCACGCCGCCGATGGAGCGGCCATACCGCGCGTCGTAGCCGCTGATGTAGGTCTGCTGCTGGTCGATCGCGCCGTAAGGCAGAGTGATGCCGCCCGAGTTGTTGAGCGCCTCGGTGACGTTCATGCCGTCGACGTAATACGCGTTCTCGGCCGTGGAGGCGCCGCCGAACACATTCATCGGTGTGCCTAGCGGGCCGCTGCCAAGTTCGGGCGAACCCATGTTGACGCCCGGCGCCAGCATGGCGATGTTTTCGGCGGTGCGCGCCAGTGGCAGCTGCTGCAGCTGCTTGGAGGTGATCGTGGTGACTTGGTTGGTCGTGGTCACGTCGATCGCCGGGAGGGCGTTGGCCGTGACCTGGATCGCATTGAGGTTCACCGCGTTCCCGGAGCCGCCGGCCGCGGACGAGAAATCGACCGCCACCGCGCCTGCCGCCACCGGCGTGACGTCGGTGCGGCTCTGCACGACCTTGCCGCCTTGCAACAGCGACACCGTATACGTGCCGACCGGCAAGGTGATCGAGTACCTGCCGGACTCGTTCACCGGAATGCTGCGGTTGAAGCCGCCGGCGCTGGTGATCTGGACGGTTTCGCCGGGCGCCACCGGCACCGTGCCGTAGATGGTGCCGTTGGTCGCCTGCGACCAGGCGGCACTTGCGAAACCCATGGTGACGGAACCGATAGCCAGCGCCAGCGCCTTGCGCCGGAGGACGGCGTTGTGTCGCGACGCACGAGAATAGTTGCCCTTCATTGACGTGCTCCCCATTGGATCGATGGCCACTGCCAGTGGATGGATGCCCTCTGCAAGTTCGCTGGAGAGGGCGGCCCTGCCCTCTTCAACTCGACGAATCCGCCCGATATCCGGACCCGTTTCCGATGGCCCGGCGTTCTGCGCCGCCGGGTCAAACGCGATCCGGCCGTGGATCGCGTCAGCAAGCTGTGTGTCGACGCCCCGTCCCGGGCGAAGCCGACTCCGGCGGCGCACGCGCGGATTCCGGT
The DNA here is from genome assembly GCF_044904705.1 of Dyella agri. Lineage (NCBI taxonomy): Bacteria > Pseudomonadati > Pseudomonadota > Gammaproteobacteria > Lysobacterales > Rhodanobacteraceae > Dyella > Dyella agri. The sequence continues at coordinate 36,401 of NZ_JADIKL010000002.1, read as the reverse complement.
TCGAATGGGCTTCACGGCATCGCCCTCCCGTCCGGACGGGCCGCCGGTGGTGCAAGCATTCCGGCGGACACGCCGGCATCGACCAGCGCCGACGGCAGCGGCCGGCCCAGCGCCAGGCAGGCGCAGGCCTCGCCCATCGCGGCGCTGGTCTGGATGCCGTAGCCGCCTTGCGCGGCGACCCAGAAGAAGCCTTCCGCATCCGGCGCGAAGCCGCCTACCAGGTCGCCTTCCGTGCCGACAAAACTGCGCAGGCCGGCCCAGCTGCGGATCGGGCGGCTGATCGTCATCGTGGTGGCCTGCTCGATGCGATCGATGCCCAGCGCGACGTCGAGATCCTCCGGCTGCACGTCGTGCGGCGGCACTGGGTCGGCGTTGGCAGGCGAACCCAGCAGCAGGCCGGCGTCGGGCTTGAAGTAGAAGCTCTCCGCCGCATCGATCACGAAGGGCCAATGCGCGGTGTCGAAACCCTTCGGCGGCTCGAACAGGAAGGCGGTGCGCCGCTTCGGTTGCAGTCCCAGCGGCGCCACGCCGGCGAGGCACGCTACTTCGTCCGCCCATGCACCCGCGGCGTCGAGCAGCCGCGGCGCGCGATACACCGCCTCGCCGCAATCGACTTGCCACTGCCCCCGCGAGCGCTCGATCGCACGGATCGCCACCTCGACGCGCAGCACGCCGCCGCGCTGGCGCAGGCCACGCAGGAAACCCTGATGCAATTCGTTGACGTCGATGTCGGCGGCGTCGGGCTCGAGCATGCCGATCTGCGCGGCTTCCGGCTTCAGCACCGGCACCATCGCCTGCACTTCGGCGGCATCGAGCAGGCGCAGGCCGGGAATGTGGCCGCGGTTTTCCGCGTACATCGCGCGCACCTCGTCTGCCTGTGCGGCGCTGCCGATCACCAGCGTGGGACGACGGCTCAGGATGGGATGCCCGGCAAAGCCTTCCGGCGGATGCTCGAGGAACGGCCGCGTGGCGCGCGACAGCGCACGCACCTGCGCCGAGCCGTAGGTCTCGCTGAACAGCGCCGCGGAGCGGCCGGTGGAGTGCATGCCGGGCCAGGCCTCGCGCTCCAGCACCAGCACGCGTGCATGCGGCGCCATGAACCAGGCAACCGAGGCGCCGGCCATGCCGGCACCGATGACGATGGCGTCGTAATCGTTCGCCTGCATGCTCAACCCCGTGCTCCCGTGTCGCCGTCCCCGCACGCGCGGACGGCACCGGAGATGTCCTTGCGCGATTGCCGCGCGACCACGCTGGCCACGGTGAGATCGGCGGTGACGTTGCCGAGCGTGGCGAACACGTCGGGCAAGGTATCCACCGCCAGCATCAGGCCCAGCGGCGCCACCGGCACACCCATTGCCTGCGCCACCGGCAGGTTGGTCGCCATGAAGGTGACCTGGCCGGGCAGGCCCACCGAACCCAGGCTGATCACCACCGCCAACGCCGCACCGGCCATCAGCTGCGCGGCGCCGAGATCGATGCCGCTGGCCCATGCGATGAAACAGGCGGAGGCGATGTACTGCACCGGACTGGTGAGCCGGCACAGCGACACCGCCATCGGCAGCACCAGGGCGGTGACCTGCGAGGGATAGCCCAGCCGCCGCTCTGCGCTTTCCAGCATCGCCGGCAACGACGCCAGCGAAGACTGCGTGCTGGCCGCCACGGCCTGCGCCGGCGCCAGCGCGGCCACGAAGCGTCGCAGGCGCTCGCCGCCCCACAACACCGCCACCGGCAGCATCAGCGCAGCGACCACGAGGTACAGGGTGATCTCCACCAGCACGTAAACGCCGAGTGCACGCACCATGCCCAGGCCGGCACGCGCGCACACCGCGAGGATCAGCGCGAACACGCCCAGCGGCGCCAGCCACAGCACCCAGCGCACAATCACGATCATCGCGTCGGCAACAGCCTGGAAGAACTCCACCAGCAGCGCACGCCGCGATGGCTGCAACTGCGTGAGCGCGAAGCCGAGGAACAGCGCAAACACCACCAGCGGCAGCATCGCGCTCTGTGCCGCCGCCATCAGCGCGTTGCTGGGCACGATGCCGGCGAACCAGTCGGCCCAGCCCGGCGGCGCGATGTCTGGCGCGTGCGCGGCGCTGCCGCGCAGCACCTCGCTCAGTGCCGGATTGTGCGGAAACATGGCCAGCAACGGCGGCGCGAGCAGTGCGGCAACCGCCGCGCCCAGCACGAGCAGCACGATGATGGCGACGAGCGCGCGTCGCGCGATGCGCCCGGACGCCGCCGCATCGGTAGCCGTGTTCACGCCGACCACCACCAGCGCCAGCACCAGCGGCACCACGGTCATCTGCAACGCGTTCAACCACAGCTTGCCGATCGGCTGCGCCACGCCGGCAACCTGCAGTGCCACCCGCGGCCGCCATGCGGCCAGCAGCAGACCGGTGACGACACCGGCCACCAGGCCGGCCAGGACGCGACTGGTCGCGCTCATCTTCATCGCGCCGGCTCCGCGTCGACGCGCGGAAGCTGCCAGTGCTCGCGCAGCTTCAGGTAGGCGCTTTGCGGCAGCAACACGAATACCGGCTGCTGCTGCGGCTTCAGCCAGGCCACCAGCGACTGCATCACCGCCGGCGTCATCGCGGTGCAGCCGGCGGTGGGCGTGCTCGGCGACTTCCACAGATGGCCGAAGATGCAGCTGCCGCCCAGCGGCTTCGCCTGCGGGTTCTGCTCGATGTTGAAACCCAGCCGGTAGGCCTGGTCGCCGTGCACGTGGATGTCGCGCCGCATCGGCTCGGTGGAGCCTTTCACCGCGTCCTCGCCGACCACCGTGGCGTCGACGATGCGGTTGTATTGCGCGGTACCGCTGACATCGACGCAATAGTCGCTGGCGCTCAGCGCGCGATAAGGCATGGCGGTGTCAGCGCGGGTCGCGTAACCGAATACCGTGCCGACACGGAACACCCCCGCGGGGCTGCGGTCGTCGCCTTCGTGCTTGACCGGTCCGTCGCTGCGCAGCTCGTTCAGGCCCAGCCCCCAGGCCGCGCCGTTCTTGCCGATCACCACCGGCGCATCGATGCCTGCCGCGGCCCAGCCATGCGGCCCGCGCGTGAACGTGCGCAGCTTGCCGTGGCCGGCGTTCCAGTCGGGCACGATCACCAGCACCAGCTGGCGCGCGCTGCGCCAGTGGTCCGCCTCGGCGGTTTTCGGCTCGCCGGCGGCGGCGGCGGCAGACAACGCCAGCAACGCCAAGGCCGGCACCAAGCGCAAACGGAAGGAACGTTGGAAAGCCATGCGGACCTGCCTGGTGGGAGGACGGAAGACTTACGGTTCGAGCATCAGCTGGATGCGTTCCAGGTTCGCCAGCAGCTGCGCGCGGCGATCGTCGTGCCCCTCGCACAGCAGCACGAAAACGTTGTCGAGCAGGTGTTGCAGCGCGGACTGGTAAAGCAGCGGCTGGATGTACGGCTGCTCGTCGTGGGCCGACACCAGCAAGGACATGTCGGCCAGCGTGCGCAGCGGGTTGGCGGTATGCCGCGTCACCGAGATCACCTTGCCGCGGTGCTCGCGGAAGTAGCGCGCGATCTTGCCCAGCGCCGGGTGGTTGCCGTGCTCGGAGAACACCAGCAGCACATCGCCGGGAGCGGCGGCGGAGATGTTGGCGGTCATCCGCGCGGTATCGAAGTTGTGCACGGCGAGGATGCCCAGCAGCGACAGCTTCAGCGCGAAGCCGCGCGCGTAGATGTCGTCCTCGCCCAGGCCGATGATGAACACCTTGCCGCTGCGGCCGGCCTGGCCGATCGCCTCGGCCACGGCGCGGATCGCCTCGGGCGTATTGATCAGCCGGGTCGCTTCCTCCGCTTCCGATTTGCGCCGCCACAGCTGCTCCGCCAGCGAAGCGGCCTGTTCGCGGGCGCTCGCTGCCGCCGGTTGCGGCGCGTCGCCGTTGTCGGCGCGGGCGATCGCCTCGCCGACCGAGTACTTGAGATCCGGATACCCCTTGAAGCCGAGCTTCTGGGTGAACTTGACCACGCTGGACTGGCTGATACCCAGCGCGTCGGCCAGCTGTTGCGAGGAATAGTCGCGCAGCAGCTGCGCGTTCTCCAGGATGAAGTCGGCGATGCGCCGCTCCACCGCCGACATCTGGTCGCGCTCCGAACGGATTTTGACCAGGGGCGACATCAGGTTTCGATCCTTTCCAGGCCGCGGATCTCGCGGATGCCCAGGCCGGGCGCGTCCGTCACCGAGATCTCCGACTCGTTGAAGATCACCCCGCCGTCGATCGGGTTGAAGCGCGCCAGCGAGGGGCCGTCCAGGTCGACCTTGGTGATCACGTCGGCCTTGGCCACCGCCACGTGCACCGCGGCGGCCACGCTGATCGAGGTTTCCAGCATGCAGCCGATCATGCATTCGACGCCATGCATGGCAGCGATGTCGGCGATGCGGATGGCGTTGGAGATGCCGCCGGTCTTCATCAGCTTGATGTTGATGATGTCGGCCGCGCGCATGCGGATCAGCTCGATCACCTCCATCGGGCCGAACACGCTTTCGTCGGCCATCACCGGCGTGTGCACGCGCTCGGTGACGTAGCGCATGCCGGCCAGGTCGCGCGCCTTCACCGGCTGCTCGACCAGTTCCAGCTTGATGCCGGCGTCCTCCAGCGTCTGTAACGCGTACACCGCCTGCTTGGCGGTCCAGCCCTGGTTGGCGTCCAGCCGCAGCAGCGCGCGGTTCTCCACGGCGGCGTAGATCGCGCGCACGCGCTCGATGTCCACGCCGATGTCCTTGCCTACCTTGATCTTCAGCGATTCGAAACCGCGCTCCACCGCGTCCACCGAATCGGCCACCATCTTGTCGATGTAGTCCACGCTGATGGTGATGTCGGTGGTGATCGCCGGGTCGCCGCCGCCGAGCAGCTTGTACAGCGGTGCTTTGTACAGCTGGCCCCACAAGTCGTAGACAGCGATCTCCACCGCCGCCTTGGCGCTGGTGTTCTTTTCCATCGCGCCCTGGATTAGCTGGGTGACGCGATTGAGATCGGCCACCTCCATGCCGATCAGCCGCGGCGAAATGTAGTGGCGGATCGCGTCGATGATCGAGCCATGCGTGTCGCCGGTGATCACCGCGGTGGCCGGCGCCTCGCCGTAGCCGACATGGCCGGTGTCGGTGTGCACCATCACCACGATGTCCTCGATCGTGGCGACGGTGCGCAAGGCGGTCTTGAACGGCGTCTTCAGCGGTACCCGCAGCATGCCGAAGGTGATGTCGGTGATTTTCATGAGGCAGCCTTCATGGAGTCCATGTCCTGGTGCTTGGTATCGCCTGCGACGATTCAGTGACGGATGCGCACGATGCTGGTCATGCGGTCGACATAGGTCTGGTGGTCGTTGAACAGGTTCGGCAGCAGCGGCGTCACCGACACCGCGTTGAGCTTGATGTGGCCGATGCTGCCGTCGCTCCTGCGCCAGCTCATGCCGCCCACGTCGTGGATCACGTACGGCTGGCCGTCGCGTTGGCCGATCACCATCATCACGTGGCCGGGGATGTAGACCAGGTCGCCCACCTGCAGCGCGCGCACCGCCGCCAGCCGCGCCTCGCGGCTGTCCTTGGCGGTGAACAGCCGGTGCGACAACGCCGGGCTCACCGACTGCTTGCTGGTGTCGCGCGGCATCTGCACGCCCATGCTGCGGTAGACGTCGGAGACGAAGCCCGAGCAGTCGCGGCCGTCGTAGGCGTGGCCCCAGCCATAACGTTCGCCGAGGAACTTGAAGGCCTGGCGGATGATGTTGGCCCGGGTCAGCGGCAGGTAGTCGGGCGCGCTGTCGGTGCTCTTCTGCAGCAGTGCCGGCGAGAACGCGAGCTTGCCGCCGGCATCGCGGTACGGCAGCCGCAACGTCCATGCGGCCTGCGCCGTCTGCCCGTTCACCGGCTCGTCCGGCGGCAATCCGGCCTGCAGCGGTACACGCGTGCCCATGTCCAGCTGCAGCTGCGACAGCTCGGGCCGCTCGGGGGTGAACACGGTGTGTTCGGTGGCACCGGTGATCACCCGGTACGGCGCCTGCTCCGCATAACCGAACACCTCGGCGGCGCTGCCCTCGGCCACGTTGTCCTTCTTCGTCCACGCGGCATAGCGCGGACTCACCACGAACAGCCACTGGCCGTCGCGGCTGGCATGGGCGATCACCACCGGCGTACCGGGAAACTCGGCGGTCTCCTGGAAGCGGTCGATGTCGGTATCGCCCTTCTCGCTGAACACGCGCAGCGCGGTGGGGAACGCACGCAGCGCGGCGCGGCGCACCACCAATCCGTAGCGCGTGGGCTGTTGCGCGGGGATGTCCGCCAGCGCCAGCGCGTCGACCAGTGCGTCCAGTGTGGCCGCAGGCACCGGCTGGCCGTCGGCGTCAAACACCGGCCGCGTGGGACGCTCCGAAATCGCCTGGATCCAGCCTGCGACCCGTGCACGGTCCAGCGTGTGCGGCAAGGCGCTCAGGTCGTGCATCGACGGATCGGTCTTCAGCAGCTGCGCGTTCTCTGCCGCGATCTGTGTCCGGTCGAGGATCACCCGGTCGGGTTGTTGCAACAGCCCGATCCAGTAGTCCGGCGTGAGCTGCGCCGCACCCATCCCGGGCATGCCGGAGGCGGACGTCGCGCCGGACGGACTCCCATCGCGCGCAGCCAGCGGCGTGGCCGTCAGGGCAAAAACGAACAACGTCGCCACAAACCGGAAAGATCGCATGACCATGCTCCCGTAACGACGCCGGCTCATGACCCGGCCAGCATCGACATCACGCTCGCCACCAGCAGGCCGAAGGCGGTGCCGAGGATGTAGCCCAGTAGTGCCAGCAACACGCCCACCGGCACCAGCGCCCGCGAATAGCTCGCGGCCAGCACCGGCGTGGCGGCGACGCCGCCGATCTGCGCCAGCGACGAGATGCCGCAAAGGTAGAGATCGAAATGGAACAGCTTGGCGAAACCCACCAGCAGCGCCGCATGGATCGTGATGATGGTGACGCCGCACAGCAGGTACATCGGCGCGGCCGCGATGCCCTGGAAGTTGCTCTGCGAGGCCAGCACCGCGACCACGCTGATCAGCATCGCGCTGGAGATCTTGCTTGCGCCGGGAAACCGCGACAGCGGCGTGTGCGCCACCACCAGCCCCGCGGCGGTGGCGAGCAGGATCGCCCAGGTGGTGCCGCTGATCATGCTGGATACCGGCAGCCAGTCCGACGCCCAGCTCGACAACGCCGCCACCGCCAGCGCCATGCCCAGCCACAGCAACACGCAGTCGTAGGTGATCGGCCCGCTGGTCGGTGTCTCGGCCACCTCCATGTCGCCGCTGGAGCGTGCCCCGGTCCAGCGGTTGAACGCCGGCGCCAGGCGCGCCACCGAGAACAGCACCACCACCCACATCGAGTAGCACAGCGCATCGGTGAGCAGCGACATCGCCAGGTGCTGGTCGGACATGCCGATCGCCTGCTTCACGGCGATCATGTTCGCGGTCCCGCCCATCCAGCTGCCCGACAGCGCGGCCAACGGCTGCCAGTCGTCGCCCGGCAGCCAGTGCCGGTACAGCAGGTAGGTGCCGATGAAGGCGATGAACAGTGCGATGCCGGCGCAGGTGAACACGGCCAGCACGCGCGGCCCGAGCCGCCAGATCGCACGCAGGTCGCAGTTGATCATCAGCAGGAACAGCAGCGCCGGCACCAGCCGGTCGGTGAGCATGCCCTGCGCGGCGCGGATGCCGTCGTTGAGCTGCCACAGGCCGGCTACCGACAGTGCGGTGACAAGCAGGTAGGTGAACACGATCGGCGGCAGCACGTTGAAGACGCGCCAGCCGAAGCGCCGCTCCATGGCGGGGAACAGGCCGGCGGCCAGCAACATCACCGCCAGATAAGGCCAGACCGTGTGGATCACGCGCGTTCCCCTTGTTGGGTGGTCCGCCGCGAGGCGGAACGGGTCCGGGCAATCAGGAATAGATGATTCCATTGCCATCCATTCGAAGCATAAATTATTGACCGCGATTTGCAAGCGTGCTACACAGCATGCTTCCGGGGGTTTCACATCGGGGGTCAGACGATGGGCACGCCGCATCCGATCGCGCCACGCCGGCACCTCTGCGTGCGGCGCGCGATGCTCGCCTTGCTGGCCCTGCTGCTCGCCATGCCGATGGCATTCGCCGCAACGGCCGACACGCCGCTCGCCCCCATCATCAGCCAGATCGACGCCGGCCATTTCAAAGCGGCCGAGGCGTCGATCGAACAAGCCCTGACGCAACCGCAGCTGGCGACGCAGACACGCAACGCCTTGCTGTTCCAGCGCGAACGCATGCACCGCATCCTGCTCGATTTCACCCTCAGCGCCGACGACGTCAAGGCGCGTGTGCGCAAGGAAATCCCCGACCTCAGCGACGCCGAGTTCGCCAGATGGAATGCCGAGGGCTTGTTCGAGCACCAGGTGATCGACGGCCGCACGCTGTACTTCAAACGCTCGCCCAGCAACCTGTTCCGGCTCAGCCCCGAGGCGCTGGCGCGGCGCGCGGTGCAGACGCCGCTCAGCGCCGGTCCGATGGAATCGTTGAACGACCATCAGCGCGCGGTCTACCACACCGCATTGGCCGAGCACCGCAGCAGCGTGCTGCCGCGTCGCGTGCGGATGACCCAGATCCTTACCGTCAAGGCCGACGCAGTGCCCGCCGGACAGATCGTTCGCGCCTGGATCCCCTACCCGCGCGCGATTGCGGGGCAGCAAGAGAACATCCGCTACGTCGCCAGCGAACCGGCGCAGCACGAGATCGCACCGACCACGGCCTTGCAACGCACCGTACACCTGGAACAGCCGGCCCACGCCGGCCAGCCCACCGTGTTCTCGGTGACCTACGAACTGACCGTGTACGCGCAGTACCACGCCGTCGATCCCGACCGCACGCGGTTGCCGGCGATCACGCCCGAACTGGCCCCGTTCGTGGCCGAGCGCCCGCCGCACATCGTGTTCACCCCGGCGATGCGGGCGTTCTCGCGCAAGGTGGTGGGCAACGAGAAGAATCCCTGGCGCATCGCGCAGAAACTGTTCGCCGCGGTCGACCGCATTCCCTGGGCCGGCGCGCGCGAGTACTCGACGATCAGCAACATCAGCGACTACACACTGCACGCCGGCCATGGCGACTGCGGTCAGCAGACCATGCTGCTGATGACCTTGCTGCGGCTCAACGGCATTCCCACGCGCTGGCAGTCGGGCATGGTGTTCGCCGACGACGGCAAGTACAGCGATATCCACGACTGGGGCTACCTGTATCTGGCGCCCTACGGCTGGGTGCCGATGGACGTCACCACCGGCCAGCTGCGGCCCGGCCCGGGCGACGACCCGGCGTTACAATGGTTCTACCTCGGCGGTCTCGACGCCTACCGCATCGCGTTCAACGACGACTACGGGCAGACCTTCGCACCGCCCAAGCAGCATTTCCGTTCCGACAATGTCGACTCGCAGCGCGGCGAAGTCGAATGGAACGGCGGCAACCTGTATTTCGACCAGTGGGACTACGACTTCAAGTGGCAGATCCTGCCGGCGGCGCAAGGACACAACGACGGCTGACGGAGCGGACGCTTCGGGGGAGGCCGCACCAGCGCGCCTGCTGCAGTCGACGCTGCTGACCGATCCATGATCCACCTGCCGCTTGCCCTGCAAGCGGCCACCACCTTCGACCCGCCATGACGACGATGACGATGCCGCCCATGATGCAAGCTGCCACTGCCGGACCCGCGGACCCGGATGCATCGACCCACGCCCTCGACGACGACGCCACGCTCGATGGCGTCGACCTGGAACAGCTGGCACATCGCATCGCCACGCCCTTGCACGCCTACTCGGCCAGCGCGATCCGGCAACGCATCGACACGCTGCGGCAGGCACTGGCCGGCCTCGATGCCGGGATCTGCTTCGCCGTCAAAGCCAACCCGAACCTGGCCATCCTGCAGCTGATGGCCGAGGCCGGCGTCGGCGCGGACATCGTGTCCGCCGGCGAGTTGCAGCGCAGCCTGCACGCCGGCGTGCCACCTGGACGGATCGTGTTCTCCGGCGTGGGCAAGAGTGCGGACGAAATCACCGGCGCGCTGAGCGTGGGCATCGCCCGTTTCAACGTCGAATCGCTGGACGAGCTGCACCTGCTGCAGCGGCTGGCCCAGGCGCAGCAGGTGGTCGCGGCGGCCGCGGTGCGCATCAATCCCGACGTGGATGCGCACACCCACGCGAAGATCTCCACCGGCAAGTCGGAGAACAAGTTCGGGGTGAGCATCGACGAGGCGCGCTGCTGGTTCGCCGCGCGGTCGATGTTCCCCAACGTGCGGCTGGACGGCCTGCATGTGCACATCGGTTCGCAGATTCTCGACGCGGAGCCGTTCCGGCTGGCGCTGCAACGGGTCGCGGTGTTTTGGCGCGAGCTGGAACAGGCCGGGCACCCTATCGCCAGTATCGACGTCGGCGGCGGCCTCGGCGTGTGCTACCGCGCCGGCGTGGACCAGCCGCTGGCCGTGACCGACTATGCCGCCGCGATCCACGAAGCGCTGTCCGGCTTCAAGGGCCGGATACTGCTGGAGCCCGGCCGCTGGCTGGTCGCCGAGGCCGGGGTGCTGCTGACCCGGGTGATCCGTGTCAAACCGGGCGTCGAACGCTGCTTCCTGGTGCTCGACGCGGCGATGAACGACTTGCAGCGGCCCAGCCTGTACGACGCCTGGCACGACATCGTGCCGGTCCGTGCCGACGCCTCGGGGTCGCCGACTACCTACGACATCGTCGGGCCGGTGTGCGAAACCGGCGACACTTTCGCGCGCGGGCGCGTGCTGCCCGAATGCGTCGCCGGCGACCTCTTGCTGATCAAGGCCACCGGTGCGTACGGTGCGTCGATGGCCTCCACCTACAACTCGCGACCGCTGGCGGCCGAGGTACTGCTCGACCGCGGCCGCTATGCGGTGGTGCGCCGCCGCCAGCATTTCGACGAGATGATCGCCGGCGAACAACCGGCACGCCATTGGCAAACCCCTTGAACAGGCCGATCGCATGAACCCCATCGCCCGCTTCGCCACCTTCGCCGCGCTCGGCCTGGCCGGCACACTTCCGGCGCACGCCACGCAGGATCCGCCGATCACCATCGACACCCACGTCGACATCCCCTTTAGCTACATGCGCGAGGCACGCTTCGACGTGGGCAAGGACACGCCACTGCTGGTCGACCTGGGCAAGATGGAGCGCGGCGGCCTGAACGCGGCGTTCTTCGTGATCTGGGTGCCGCAGGGGCCGCTCACGCCTGCGGGCTACGCCAAGGCCGTGGCGCAGGCCGAGGAGAAATACGACGGCATCGATCGCATGCTGATGCAGTATCCCGACCGCATCCGGCTCGCCACCACGCCCGAACAGGCGCTGGCCAACCGCAAGGCCGGCCTGCTGTCGGCGATGATCGGCATCGAGAACGCCTACTCGCTGGGTCACGACATCCACCGCCTCGACGCTGCCTTCGACCGCGGCGCGCGTTACCTCGGCCTGGTCCACGTCGGCAACGACGACTTGTGCACCAGCTCGCTGCCCGACAAGGACAGGCACGAGCCGGCGATGAACAGCAAGGGCGACACCGGCATGACCGACTTCGGCCGTGCGGCGGTGAAACGCGCCAACCAACTCGGCATGATGGTCGACATCTCGCACGCTTCCGACCATTGCGTGCGCGATGCGCTGAAGGTATCCACCGCGCCGATCATCGCCTCGCACTCCGGCGCCCGTGCCGTGCTCGACCACCCGCGCAACCTGCCCGATGACCTGCTGCGCGCGATCGCCGCCAAGGGCGGGGTGATCCAGGCGGTGGCTTACAAGGAATTCCTGAAGAACGACCCTGGCCGCGAAGCCGCCGAGAAGAAATTGCAGGACGCGGTAGCGAAAGCCAACGGCGACAAGGTATACGACAGCGACAAGGACGACTACCTGCCGGCGATGGCCGCCGGCATGGCCGAGATCCAGACGAAGTACCCGCTGCCCACGCTGGACGACTACGTGAAACAGATCCGGCACATGGTGCAGGTGGCCGGCATCGATCACGTCGGCATCGCCTCCGACTTCGACGGCGGCGGCGGCATCACCGGCTGGAAGGACGCCACGGAAACGCGCAACGTCGCCGCCGCGCTGCGCCGCGCCGGCTTCAGCGACGCCGATATCGCCAAGATCTGGGGCGGCAACCTGCTGCGAGTGTGGCGCGAGGTCGAGCGCGATGCGCAGCACTAGGCGCACCCGCCGCTGCCTCGGCGGCCTCGCCCTGCTGCTTGCGGCGGCAAGCTTCGGCCCCGCGCACGCCGCCACCCGGCCGGCGAAAGACTACGACCGCATCGTCGATGCCGTGGTCGCCCGCTATCGCCTGCCCGGCATCGCCGTCGGCGTGATCGAACACGGCCAGGTGGTCTACGTCGCTACGCGCGGCGAAACCATCGCCGGTTCGGGCCGCAAGATCACCCCGCGCACCTTGTTCAAGATCGCCTCCAACAGCAAGGCGATGACCACGGCCCTGCTTGGCCGCCTGGTGGACCAGGGCAAACTGCGCTGGGACGACCCGGTGACGAAGTACCTGCCGGACTTCCGCATGTACAACCTGTGGGTCACCCAGAACATGCGCGTGGCCGACCTGCTCACCCACTCCAGCGGCCTGCCCGAGGGCGGCGGCGATCTGATGCTGTGGCCGGAGCCGAACGCATTCACCCGCGCCGACATCATCCACGGCCTGCGCTACATCAAGCCCGGCTACAGCTTCCGCTCGAAGTACCAGTACGACAACCTGCTCTATGTGGTGGCCGGCGAAGTCGCCGCCGCTGCGAGTGGCGCGCCGTACGAAACGCTGATGCGCCGCGAAGTGTTCCAGCCGCTGGGCCTCAACCGCTGCCAGGTCGGCCAGTGGAGCCGTGATGCGGTAGGCGATGTGGCTGAGCCGCACGCCCGCAAGGGCGAGCGCAACCTGCTGACGGACGAGGACGGCCCGGCGATCCCCGCGATCGCCTCCGCCCCCGCCGGCGGCATCCGCTGCGACCTCGACGACATGCTGGCCTGGGCGCGCAACTGGCTGGCACCCACGCCGGCACAGCTGAAGTGGCTGTCGGCGGAGCAGCGCCGCGTGTTGCAATCGCCGCACATGCTGATCCCCGTTTCCGATCAGCGCCGCGACTGGGACGACAGCCACATCATGGCCTACGGCTACGGTTGGCGCATGACCGACGTGGACGGTAGCTGGACGGTGTGGCACACCGGCACGCTGAACGGCATGTACTCCGAACTGATGCTGCTGCCCGACCGCAAGGACGGCTTCGTATTCCTCATCAACGGCGAAGCGGAATCCGCGCGCACCGTGCTCGGCGAAGCGCTGCTCAAACACTTCACCAAGCCGGACGATACACACGACGTCACCTGGTACGCGGATGCCCTGCAACACGCCGATGCGCAGGCCAGCAAACGCGCCGCCGCGCCTGACACCTCCGCCGCCACGCCCGTCGCGCCTGCCGCGCTGGCGGCATGGACGGGCCGCTACCGCGACCCGTGGCTGGGCGACCTTGCACTGTGCCCGGACGGCGACCGTGTGCATTTCGCCGTCGCCAAGTCGCCGCGGCTCAACGGCGACGTGATGCGCCTTGGCAAGCGCGAGCTGGTGCACTGGAGCAAGCACGGCATGGAGCCCGACGCGTGGCTGGACTTCCATCCCGCGCAGGCCGGTCAGCCAGCCACGCTGACCATGGCCAAGGTCGATCCGCTGGGCGACTTCAGCTCCGACTACGAGGACCTGCACTTCGTGCGTACCGGAGATTGCCCATGAAACCGCAGCTGCTGCTCTTTGCCCTGCTCTTGTTGCCGCTTGCGGCACGGGCCGACGAGCCGCCGCCGCACCTCTCGCCCGCGAAAACCGCGGCGCAGGCTGGCCTGGTCGACATCCGCAGCCTGGCCCCTGATATCGCCGAGGACATCAAGTACGCCGGCAGCGACAACTTCGTCGGCCGGCCGGTGCACGGCTACCTCGCGCCCAAGTGCCTGCTGCTGCGCCCCGCTGCCGAAGCGCTGGCGCGGGTCGAACACGAGCTGCGCGCACAGCACTACCGGCTGAAACTGTGGGACTGCTACCGACCCGCGCGCGCCGTGGCGGACTTCGTACACTGGGCGCATGACTTGTCCGACCAGCGCACCAAGCCGCAGCACTATCCGGACCTCGACAAATCGCAACTGCTCGGCGACTACATCGCCCCCGTCTCCGGCCACAGCCGCGGCGCCACCGTGGACCTCACCATGGAACGCTGCGCTGCCGACGGCACGCATTGCGCGCCGCTGGATATGGGCACCGGTTTCGACTGGTTCGGCGTGCGCGCCCACACCGACGCGCCCGGTATCAACGCCGCGCGGCTAGCCCATCGCCATCGCCTGCGCGCGGCCATGCAGCGCGAAGGATTCCAGAACTACACGCTGGAGTGGTGGCACTACACACTCACCCCAGAGCCCACGCCGCACACGCTCTACGACGTGCCGGTGCAATGAGCACCCTCCCGCGCCCCACTCTGCCCAGTACATCCCCTCTCCCTCCGGGAGAGGGTGCCGGCAGGCGCGAGAGGGTACGGGCGAAGCCGGGCGTCACGGCGGTACCGAACCCACTCCCCAACCCCTCTCCCGACGGGAGAGGGGCTCAAGCCTCGGCTTCCGGAGGTCCGACATGCGTCTCGCATTCCTCTTCGTCTTGTCACTGCTCGTCGCCGGCACCGCAAGCGCAGCCACCACTGCCGACGCCGTCCGCCATGCCGACCAGCTGATGCAGAAGTACACCGGCAACATCCCCGGCGCCTCGCTGCTGGTCATCAAGGACGGCAAGCCTCTGCTCGATCGCGGCTACGGCATGGCCGACCTGGAACACCATGTCGCCGCCTCTCCGGCCACCGACTATCGCCTTGCCTCCGTCACCAAGCAGTTCACCGCCGCCGCGATCCTGCTGCTGGCACAGGACGGCAAGCTGAAGCTCGACGATTCGATCCGCCACTGGTTGCCCACGCTTCCGGCGTTCACCGACAAGGTGACGCTGGGCGAGCTGCTCTGCCACACCGGCGGCCTGCTCGACTACGAAGACCTGATCCCGCCCGGCCGCACGAAGCAGCTCGACGACCAGGACGTGCTGCGCATGATCGGCGCCACCACGCATGGCTATTTCCCGCCGGGCACCGCCTATCGCTACAGCAACACCGGCTTCGTGCTGCTCGGCCTGGCGGTGGAGAAGGCCTCCGGCCTGTCGCTGCAGGACTTCCTTGCACGGCGCATCTTCCAGCCGCTGCACATGGACCACACCTTGCTCTACGTGCACGACGCCAAGACCGTGCCCAACCGCGCCTACGGCTACACCGAAACCACTGGCCGTTGGCAGCGCACCGACCAGGACCTGACCAGTGCTACCCGCGGCGACGGCGGCATCTATTCCAGCATCGACGATCTCGCGAAGTGGGATGCGGCGCTCTACGACGATCGCCTGCTCAGCGACGCCTCGCGCAAGCTCGCCTTCGGCCCGCACGTGAAGGTCACCGGCGAGCCATATGAAGCCAGCTACGGCTACGGCTGGCGCATCACCGGCGACACGCTGTGGCATTCAGGCGAGAGCATCGGCTTCCGCAACGTGATCGTGCGCTGGCCGAAGCAGCACCTCACGGTGATCCTGCTCAGCAACCGCAACGAGCCCGAGCCCTATCGCACCGTGCTGGCGATCGCCGAGCCGTTCCTGCAACACTGACCGCCCGCTGGAACACCGCATTCATGCACGCTTCGCCCGACACGTCGCGCAGCCGCTTCGCCTTCGTTCGCTTTGCGGCGCTGCTGGCCGCATTCCTGCTGCTCGCCGCCTGTGCCCATGCGCCGCGCAATCCGCTGGCGACCTGGGTGCCGTCGCCGAACTACGACATCCGCCGGCCGGTGCTGATCGTGCTGCACTTCACCCAGCAGCAGTCCGCCGCGCAGAGCCTGGATACCTTGCGCACGCGCAACAGCGGCGGCCCGGTCAGCGCCCACTATCTGATCGGCCGCGACGGCCACATCTACCAGCTGGTGCCCGACTCGCTGCGCGCGTGGCAGGCCGGGCCGGGCCGCTGGGGCACCATCACCGACCTCAACTCGGCCTCCATCGGCATCGAGCTGGACAGCGACGGTCAGACACCGTTCGCCCAGCCGCAAATCGACAGCTTGCTGCGCCTGCTCGCCGACCTCACCACGCGGCTGCACATCCCGCCCACGCAGATCATCGGCCACGAGGATCTCGCGCCCGACCGCAAGGACGACCCCGGCCCGCTGTTCCCGTGGCAGCAGCTCGCCGACGCCGGCTACGGCCGCTGGCCACACGGCCCGCTGTGCGATCCGCCACCGGGCTTCGACCCGTGGATGGCCATGGCAGTGGTTGGTTACGCGCTGGACGACCGCGCCGCCGCCGCGCGCTCCTTCCACCATCATTTCCGCGGCATGCAAGGCGACACGCTGGACACACAGGACCTGCGCATCCTCTACAACCTCGTACAGCAGATCGAGCCGGGCGCGAACACCTGCGCCGCGCCGTCGCCGCAGGCCCCGGCCGGCTAGGGACGGGCCAGCACGCGCGCGGTGTAGCTCTCCACCACCAGGCTGAAAGGCTGGTTGCCCTGGGTGTAAAGCAGGGCGCGGTGTTGCAGCACGTGGGGCGGAATCGCCAACGGCCGGCTGCTCGCCGGCGGCAGTGCCGCGCCACTGTCCCAGCCCTGCGGCAACGGCGACCACAGCAGCTCGGCGGAGAGCGTCTGGCGGCGGAAATGCAGCGACTGCACCACTTTGCCGAACGGCACGTCGGTGGTGTCGAGCTGCTGGTTCATCGCCGCCGTCAGTCGCGATGGCACGTACCAGTTATCCGCATCGGAAAGCACCGTGTCGCCGCAGGCCAGTTGCACGCGGCGGTAACGCACCG
The DNA here is from genome assembly GCF_044904705.1 of Dyella agri. Classification (NCBI taxonomy): domain Bacteria; kingdom Pseudomonadati; phylum Pseudomonadota; class Gammaproteobacteria; order Lysobacterales; family Rhodanobacteraceae; genus Dyella; species Dyella agri. Next base: position 19,480 of record NZ_JADIKL010000002.1, on the reverse strand, counting down.
GTTCGTCCGGGCCGATGCCGAGCAAGCCGCGCCCACCCGGCGGCAACGGTTTGTCCTCGCCCCGCACGCGATGCGCCACGATCTTCGCCTGCAGCGCCAGGCGGTGCACGCCGCACCAGTGTTCCAAAGTCAGCGTGGCGCTGGGATGGCTCAGCAATTCGGCATTAAGCGTCTGCAATTCGGCCAGCGCCTGCGTGCGGGCCAGCGGCGTGTCCGGCCAGCCGTCGCGCGCGGATACGGCTGGCGCAATTGCCAGCGCCATCGCAACGCATGCCGCGAAATTCCGCGAAGAGGCTCTCACAGCCCTTTCGCCGCCTGCGCCACCGCGCGAAACAGTGCGCGGCCCTTGTTCATCGTCTCCTCCCATTCGGCGGCGGGATCGGAGTCGTAGACGATGCCGGCACCGGCCTGCACGTGCAGGCGGCCGTCCTGGATCACCGCAGTGCGGATCGCGATGGCGGTGTCAGCGTCACCCCACCAGCCGATCCAGCCGATCGCGCCGGCATAGATGTTGCGCTTGTACGGCTCCAGCTCCTGGATGATTTCGAGCGCGCGGATCTTCGGCGCGCCGCTGAGCGTGCCGGCCGGGAAGGTGGCCTTGAGCACATCCATATAGCTGAGCCCCGGCTTCGCCGTGCCCTGCACCTGCGAGACGATGTGCATCACGTGCGAGTAGTGTTCGATCACGAAGGATTCGCTCACTTCCACCGTGCCGGTCTCGCTGATGCGGCCGATGTCGTTGCGGCCCAGGTCGATCAGCATCACGTGCTCGGCGCGCTCCTTGGGATCGGCCAGCAACTCGGCTTCCAGCGCCTTGTCCTCTTCCTCGGTAGCGCCGCGCTTGCGTGTGCCGGCCAGCGGGCGCACCAGTACCTTGCCGTCTTTGAGCCGCGCCAGGATCTCGGGCGAGGAGCCGACGATCTGCGTGTTGCCGAGATCGACGAAGTACATGTAAGGCGAGGGATTCAGCGCGCGCAGCGCGCGGTACACGTCCACCGGACGTGCATTGAAGCCTACGCTGAGCCGCTGCGAGGGCACCACCTGGAAGATGTCGCCGGCGCGGATGTATTCCTTCGCCTTCTCCACCATCGCCTCGAACTCGGCCTTGGTGAACGACGATTTGAAGTCACCCTCGTCCAGCGCGACGGACTGCGTAAGCTGCGGATACGCCGCGCCGCCCTGGCGCAAGCGGTGCACCAGCGCGTCGAGCCGGCGCTGCGCGGCGGCGTAAGCCTGCGGCTGCGACGGATCGGCATGCACGATCAGGTACAGCCGGCCCTTGAGGTTGTCGAACACGGCGACTTCCTCGGCCAGCATCAGCAGTACGTCGGCCGTGCCGAGTTCGTCGGCGCGATCCCACTGCGCCAGCCGCGGCTCGATATAGCCGATGGTTTCGAAACCGAAGTAGCCGACCAGGCCGCCACTGAACGCCGGCAGCTGCGGCAGACGCGGCACGTCGTACTGCGCGCGCAGCTTCTCGATCTCACCCAGCGGATCGTCGAGGTGACGGCGTTCGGTGACTTCACCGGAATCCTCCACCTCCAGCTCATGCCCGCGCAGGCGGTACACGCGCTTCGCCGGCAGGCCGATGATCGAATAGCGCCCCCAGGTTGCGCCGCCCTCGACCGACTCGAACAGGAAGGTGTACGGGCCGTCGGCCAGCTTCAGGTACACCGACAGCGGCGTGTCGAGGTCGGAGAACACCTCGCGCACCAGCGGGATACGGGTGTGGCCCTGCGCGGCCAGCGCGTCGAAGTCGCTACGGGTGATCACGGGAAACGATCCAGGCGGGGACGAACTGCGCACGATAGCAGGATGGCGCCGGATTCCGTATGGACGTCCAGAAGCCTGCGACCTTCTTGCCGGATCCGCAGTGAAAGTGGTGCCCATGCTTCGCCGCAGGCTTGCCGCATGTCCTCACAGGCGCGGCCGCCCACGGCGCGCATCACCCGATGCTTGCTCGTCATTCGCAATTTTCTGCTAATTTCGCAAGTTATTACAAAGGACCGGCCGAATCGCACGCCACGCCGGAATCATGGACACAAGGAAGAGGTAACCGACTATGCGCAACAGCATGCTCTACCGGGCCCTGTTCACCGCCACGCTCGGCGCAACCATCGCGAGTCCCGCCCTGGCAACCCAAGCCATCCCGATCGATACGCTCGCGCGCCTGCCCGCATTGCAGTCGATGTCCATGAGCCCGGACGGCAAGCACCTGGTCGCGCTCGTTCCCTCGCCCAAGAACCCGGACGAAACCGCCCTGGCGACATGGGACACAGGCGCGTTGGACAAGGGCCCGACCGTGGTCACACCTTCCGGCGAGCACATGAAATTCATCGCCGCCTCGGCGCTCAAGGCGGGCAAGATTCTCGCTATCGCGCGCCAGGAGTGGACCGGCCAGCTCGGTGGCTGCGGCGAAGGCAAAGTCACCGGTGCCACCAGGACCTTCATCACCAAGGCCTACCTGACCGGCGACGACCAGAAGAGCTTCAAGGAAGCCTTCGCGCAGGACACCCGCATGACCGGCGTCAGCAAACAGACGCAGGAGTGTCTGGAGCTGGCCGGCACCACGTCCCTGATAGACATGCTGCCGCTGGATCCGGACAAGGTCATCATCCGGCAACTCAGCGGCGTCAGCCTGGGATCGAACTATTACCTCTACAACCTGAAGACCGGCGATTCCGAACTGTTGTTCCGTGACAACCTGCGCGCCTCGCCATCGCTGTTCGATTCGCGCACCGGCAAGGTGCTGGCCCGCGTCGAGACCGAGCCCAAAGACGGCGACTACGAGCGCAGGGTGCTGTTCCTCAACCCGGGAACCGGGCAATTCGAACTTCAGCCGGCGCTGACCACCAAGCTGTCCGACCGCTACACCGTGAACCCGGTAGGCATCGACGACGCCACCGGCAAGTACTACGTGCTTACCGACCAGTTCTCCGACATGGTGCAAGCGCGCCTGTACGACGCGACCAAGCACCAGTACGACCCCGAACCCGTGGCCGCCGACGCCCACTACTCCATCGCCCGCCTGCTGTTCAGCACGCGCCCGGCGAACTTTAACCAGGTGACCGGCTTCGTCGTCGACGGCCCCCAGCGCGAAACGGTCTACGTCGACCCCGCGCTCAAATCCATCCAGGCCGGCATCAAGCAGGCTTTTCCGGATCAGCAGGTGAGCCTGGTCGACTACAGCGACGACTTCTCGAAGGTGCTGTTCGTTACCGAAAGCGCCAACGTGCCGCCTGCCTACCATCTGCTGCAGGACAAGAAGCAGGTGGTGAACCTGGGCAGCTCGCGCAGTGGCATCGCCGCCGACCAGACCGGCGTCGAGCGTTGGGTGCACTACAAGGCGCGCGATGGCCGCGAAATTCCAGCCATCCTCGACCTGCCCGCCGGTTGGAAACAGGGCGATGCCGCCACGCATGCCATCGTCTTGCCGCATGGTGGCCCCTGGGCACGTGACTATCTCGGCTGGGACGTCTCGGGCTGGGTGCCGCTGCTCACCTCACGCGGCTATGCCGTGTTGCGCCCGCAGTACCGCGGCTCCGAGGGCCTGGGTCGCGGCCTGTGGCTGGCCGGCGACGCGCAGTGGGGACTGAAAATGTCCGACGACGTCGACGACGGCGCCGCGTGGCTGGTGTCGCAAGGCATCGCCGCGAAGAACCGCATCGCCATCTTCGGTTATTCCTATGGCGGCTTCGCGGCAATCGCTGCCGACGTGCGTTCGCCTTCGCCATTCCAGTGCGCCATTGCCGGTGCGCCGGTGGCCAATCTGGGACGGCTCGGCACTTCCTGGAGCGACAACCGTCTGCAACGCATCCTGCAGGGCCGCACGGTGAAAGGCATGGATCCGATGCGGAACACGGACAAGGCCCACCTGCCGATCATGCTGTTCGGCGGCGACCGCGATGTGCGCGTCCCGCCCTATCACCCGAACGACTTCTACGAAGCCGTCAAGGACAAGGTTCCAGCCCAATACCACGTGATTCCTGACATGCCGCACAGCATGCCGTGGTATCCGCGCCAGCAGCGGGAAACCCTCGACCTGATCGTGAATTATCTCGAGAAAAACTGCGGGTCCGTTCGCTCCTGAGGGAAATTCCTCAACCACCTTTTCAGCAGTTCCCGAGCAAACGCCCTCCACATAAGCCCGGACTCGCCACCATCAATCGGCGCCGCACAGCCTTGTACAGCAAGGTTGTGCGCCCCGTATGGCGTCTCGCTTTTTCCGAACCGCTCTGCCTGGGCGCGAATCCAGGCATTTGCGCGTGTTGCGTAACAAATTACGAACAGTTAGATTCGTGAACCGCAACAAAATGCGGTTGCGGCATTTGCATTCATTAAACGGGGAGGGAATCCAGCATGCCCAAGTTTGCCCATCGGGGAATCCAGCGTCTGCCACTGACCATCGCGGTGCTTGCCGCACTGCAGATCGCCCCTGTGTTCGCACAGGATCAGACGTCCACCGCTGCGCCTACCGGCCAGACAACCAACGACACCCATACGTCGAAACAAGCCGAGACGAGCAAGGCCAAGCAGCTTGAAGCAGTCAACGTGACTGGCTCGCTGCTGAAGCGTCCGGAATACGAAACGACCTCGCCTGTACAAGTGATCGACATCAAGACCAGCGTTGCCGCCGGCCAGTTCGACACCGCCGACATCCTGATGACCACAGCCGCCGCAGCCGGCTCCACGCAGATCAACGGCCAGTTCGGCGGCTACGTCATCGAAGGCGGCACCGGCGTGCAGTCCGTCAACCTGCGCGGCCTGGGCGCCAATCGCACCTTGGTGTTGCTTGATGGCCAACGGCCAGGCCCGGCGGGCACGCGCGGCCAGGTAGGCGCGTTCGACCTCAACGTCATCCCGCAGGCCATCCTTTCGCGCATCGAGATCGTGAAGGACGGCTCGTCCTCGATCTATGGCTCCGACGCGCTGGCAGGCGCGGTGAATCTCATCACGAAAAAGAGCATGGACCGCCCGGAGATGACCCTGGCGACCAGCTTGCCGGAGCACGGTGGCGGCGAGCAATACACTTTCTCCTTCGGCAACGGCTGGAGTTTCGAGCGCGGCAGCATTGTGGCCGCCGTGCAGTTCGACAAGCTCAAGGCGCTGCAGGTGGGCGATCGCGACTTCCTCGATTGCAATCAGGACATGGTCTGGGGCAAGAACGGGCAGCGCATCGATCGTGCAGACCATTCCATCCTGCAAGGCAGCAAGCTGGCAGGCTGCAACAACCTGTATGCGAACACGATCGTCAAGTACATCGATTCCAGGGTCCGCTACGTACCATCGAAAGACGGCAGTACCGTTGGGCCGTTCCCCGGCTACCATCCGCGCCCATATCCCACGCCGAGCTATGCGAACGGTGGCCAGGCCTCTTACGAGGACGTGTTGAACTACCCGTTCTTCGGCGACAGCGACGCGATCAGCGCGCGCCAACGTGCCAGCGCATATCTCGCCACCGACTTCAGCTTCGGCAGTGTGAACTGGAAAACCCAGTGGCTGCTCAACCATCGCACCACCCGGACGCACTCGTACCGGCAGTTCTTCCCGCTGGTCTCCGACGGCCCGCTCAAGGATGACCTGTCCAATGTCTACGAACCCATCATGCCGTTCCCGGACAACGGCACGGAATCGGTGGACTACCTATACGGCACCACCAAACTGGAAGGCCTGTTCACGTCCACGGACAGTTGGGCGTGGGAAGTCAATGCCGGCTTCAGCCGCTCTGACGGCAGCTATCGCCATCTGGATATCGACACCTCGAAGACTGGCGATTTGAGTTACGACAACTCCGGCGATCCCCTGGTCAACTACTTCGACCCTGGCTTCCTGAGCGGCTCCCGGATGCGTGATCTGGTCAATGCCATCGGCGTCTGGGACACCGGCAACACGGTGTACACCCAGGCCACCGTCAACGCCTTGCTCACCGGCAACCTGTTCACCTTGCCAGCGGGTGATGTCGCCTCCGCGTTCGGCGCCGAATACCGCCATTACAAGATCGACGACCAACCCAGCCAGCTTGCCCTGGACAAAAGCCAGTGGGGCTACACCTCGGCTGACAGGACCTATGGCACAGACAACGTCAAGGAGATCTTCGGCGAAGTCAGCGTGCCCTTGCTCAAGGGCATTCCGGCCATCGAGTCGCTGACAGTCGATCTGTCCGGCCGCATGTTCACGTACGGCACGGTAGGCGGACATGACCAGGTCTGGAAGGCGGGCCTCAACTGGCGCTTGACACCCACGTTCCGTATCCGCGGCACGTTGGGTACCTCTTATCGCGCCCCAGGCCTGTACGAGCTGTACCTCGGCGACCAGACCGGCTTCGAGGCGCAGACGGTGATCGATCCCTGCATCCTATGGGGCGACAGCACCAACGACCGCATCCGTACACATTGCGCGGCTGCAGGCATCCCGGCCGACTATGCCGGCAGCGGCTCATCTGCCGTGATCCATTCCGGCGGCGGCAAGGGCCACCTGAAGCCCGAGACCTCCAGAGCCAAATCACTGGGTTTCGTCTGGACTCCGGATTTTGCCAACCTGAACGTGGCGCTGGACTACTTCGATTACGACGTGCACGGCGAGATCACCGATCTCAGCGCGAGCGATGTCATCTCCGGCTGTTATGGCTCGGCAACCTACCCGAACGCGTTCTGCGACCAGATCAAGCGCAAGCCTGCCAACGACCCTGCCAACCCCTTCTTGATCACGGATATCTACGGCTCGTATATCAACATCAACAGTGAGCGCACCCGCGGCTACGACCTGCAGATCAACTACGACAAGGACTTCTCGTTCGGCAAACTGTCGGCCGATGCGCAGGTGACCTATACCATCGAGGACACCACCCTGCTGTTCGACAGCGCGGAAGCGAGCGGCTTCACCCGCGACAACCAGGTCGGCTACATCGGACGCCCCAAGACGGTAGGCATCGCCGATCTGAGCCTGAAGCGGGGCGACTGGACCTTCGCCTGGCAGGGGCGCTACGTCAGTACCACTGAAAACAGGGATCTGGATCGCACCTTCACCTATTCGGATTATCCCGATGCCGTGCGCGACATCAAGGCCGGCTGGCAGTTCCTGCACAACGTGTCCGCCACCTACGAGAAGGGTAACTGGGGTGTGATGGTTGGCATCCGCAACCTGTTCGACAAGCAGCCGGATCTGATTTCGGCCAGCGCAGGCACCACCATCGGCAACACGCCGCTGTACGCCTCGCAGTACGACTGGTACGGCCGCACGCTCTTCGCTCGTCTGAACTACAAGTTCTGACGGCAGGGACAGTGTGGGAACCGAGGGGGCGACGTCATGTCGCCCCCTTTTTGTCGGCCTTCATCCGCATGGCGCATCTCGCTCCAGTTATTGCACGGCCGGAAACGAAGAAAATTCAGAGCCGCTGCCGCGGCATGCCGCGCAGACTCACGCTGAAAGCCACGCCGTCGCCATCGTCGAGATTGCGTGCGCTGGCCACGCCGCCATGGCGCTCCGCCACCAGGCGCACCACGTACAGGCCCAGGCCGAGGTGCGGCGCGTCGCCGGGCGTGGCCTTGTCGCGCAGGCTGACCAGCGAATCGAACAGGCGGCCCTGCATCGCCGCGGGCAACGGGGGGCCTTGGTTGGCCAGCTCGATCTCGGCGCCGCCGTCGACGGCGCGCAGGCTGAGCCGCAACCAGCCGTCGGGCGGGGTGAACGACAGCGCGTTGTCGAACAGCTTGTCCAGCGCCTGCGCGATCGGTTCCGGCGCGCAATGCAAGTGCAACGGTGTATCGGGCAGCATGCAGTCCAGCCGTCGCGCGCCGGCCAGCGGCCGGTAGGCGTCGGCGCAGCCGCGTACTACCTCGCGCAAATCCACGTCTTCCGGCTCGGCGGCGGCGATCGCACGCTCCATGCGGCTGGCCTCGCTCATCGCGCGCACCAGCGCGCCCAGCCGCGCCACGCCGTCGCGAGCGCGGGCGAGATAGGGCTGTGCATCGGGCGGAAGCTCGGCCCGCTCTTGCAGGGCGTGTTCGAGGTTGTCCAGCGAGGACTTCACGATCGCCAGCGGCGTATTGAGTTCGTGCGACAGCTTGGACGCCAGCGTGCGCAGATAGTCGGTGTAGCCGCCTACTGCCTCGAACAAGCGCTCGAAGCTGCGCGCAAGATCGCCGATCTCGTCGGGCGCATCGGTCATCGGAAAGCGGCCGCGTTCGAACAGGCCGTCCAGACGTCCATCCGATAGTTGCGCGCGCTCGGCCGCGTTGCGCAAGCGCCCCAGCCGCAGACTGAGCCGGGTGGCGAACAGCAGCAGGATCGCGCCGGCCACCAGCAATACGCCGAAGCTGGTGAGCAACAGGCCGAGCAGCGCGCGGTTGGCCAGCAGCGGCACCGCGCGACTGGCCTGCTCCAGCAACAGCACGCCGACGAGCTTGCCGTCCTGTTCGATCGGTACCGCAGCGGAGAGCACCACGCTGCCGCGCTCCTCGCCGCTGCGCCACACGCTCACCGACTGGCCGGCACGGGCGCGCAGCACCTCGGGCGTGTCCAGTCGCGGCACGTCCTGCGCCCACAGGTTGGCATCCTCCAGTCGCGTGGCCAGCAGGGAACGGTAGACCAGCGCGGCGAACCAGCCCGGCTGGCCGTGCGCGCCGGGCGCGGTGTCCAGCTTGCCGCTGCGCGCCAACAACCAACCCTGCGGCGACAGCACACGCGCCTGCGTGCGCTCGGGCGCGAGGCTGGCCAGTTCGGTGGAAAGCGCAGACGAATAGTCCAGCAACGGCCGCAGCTCCACCGCCATGCGGTCGCCGCCGGCCTCCGCGACATAGGCGCCGATGCCCAGCGTCTGCAGTTGCAGGCTGCGTGGCAGGCTCAGCTCGATGCGGAAACCGCTGCCGTCCTCCTGCCATTGCGCGGGAAACTCCGCGGGCAGGCCAGCCACCGACGGCCCCTGCGCCCTGACCGTGATCGCGCCGGGCGCGTCGCTCTCCAGCAGGTAGCGCTGTTGGCCAGCCGCGTTGCCGAGCACCAGGTTGAGATGATCGGCGGCCAGCGCGTTCGCGCCGTCCATCGCGTCGCCGCGGGTGCGCCGGGTATCGCGCACCTCGGCGTAGAGATACAGCCCGCCGGCATCCCCCGCCAGCAACAGCTTGCCGCGCGTGCCGAATGGCTGGCTCCACGGCGTCAGCGGCGCCCAGTCGTCGCCATAGCCGTCCACAGTGATCGGATTGACCGCCTGCTCCACGTACCAGGCGGCGTCACCCTGCGGTAGCTCGGCATGCGTCACCACCAGGCTGCGCGCCACCGCGCGCGCCGAGGCGATCAGCGCCTGCGCCTGCCCTTCGCGCAGCAGCGCCTCCATCTGCCGCACGTACAGCCAGCCAGCCACCGGCAACGCCAGCGTGCACAACGCGACCAGCAACAGCTTGCGGCGCAGGGTCATGTGGGCACCACCGCAGTGGCGTGCGTTGCCAATACGCTGGTCTCAAGCCCCAGCGTCGCGATGATGGTCGCGCGCAGGTTTTCGACGTCGCCTGCCACTGCCCGCACTACGCCTTCGCCACGCACGCCACAGGCCGATGTGGCGATCACCGGCAAGCCGGCAGAAATGGCACGCAGCAAGGCGCGCGGCGCATGTTCGACGTGTGCAGGCAGCACCACCAAGTCAGCCCGGCTAACCCAGTCCTCGGCATAGCATCCATGGATCACATCCAGCCCCTTCCACAAAGCAACATCGTCCGACGGTGTACCAAGCACCAGCAGCTGTACAGACAACCCACGCAACGCAGCCGCGAGTTCGTACGCGCCCTTGCGTGCCAAGGCGCTCGCCGGGAACACCAGCAATGGTTTCGTCTTGCAGTCGAATGCTGGTCGCCGGGGTGACAACGGCATTTGCCACGGCAACTCGAGTACCGTCAGCCCGCGTTGACGCCAATAGTCGGCAACGTCGGCGTGCGCGGTCACGATACGACGCGCACCGCGCAGCGCCGACAATTCTGCCTGCGCCAGCACCGGCCGGACGCGGAAGTCGACCAGCGTGCGCGCGGCGGTGTTGCCCGCGTGCAGGGCATCGGCTCGATCGAGTCGGCGCTCGATCTCCTGCATCGGCAGCGCAGTGGCGAGCACGTCGTAGCTACGCCCACCCAATGCTCCCTGTAACCAAAGCTGCGGCAGCAGTCCCTGATCGACGACTAGATCGGTGTGCTCCGGTCGCAGCGCACGTGAATACGCCTGCGCCAGCCAACCCTGACCGTTGACGATGTTGGCTTGGCGTCGGCCGGGTCGCTGCGCATTCACCCGGAGCCATACGGCCCGGCGCAGGCTGGGCCAACCGAATAGCCGCAAGCGTCGATCCGCTTCAATAGCCCATAATGTCCAGTTGCCGTCCGGCGGGCGCAATCGCAACAGCCATCGCAACAGCTGACGCGACGGCACGGGTAGGAAAAGCTCGGCGGCCTCATCCCGATCGAGTAGCCATTGCCGGAGCTCCGGCGTACACGCGTCTAGCAGCCAAACACTTCGATGAGATAGCGCCTGCTTCCCTGACCGATGGCGAAAACAACTCGTCTCGTCACAGGTCGAACAGCTGCGTGCGGCTGGCGACGCCGCTACCGGCACACTTCCTGTGTCGGACTGTACAGAGGGTGGCACCAGCAGCGTCTCCTCGCTCCGGATATCCACCCGCAATTCGTGCCCGTCCAGGCTTACGTCGAGTCGCCACCGCACAGGCGCACGAATGCGCAGATCGACGTAGTTCCAGAATACCGTCGCATCAAGGCCGTCCTTTGGCGCGATGGCTTGTTCGGTGCGTGCGCCGTGCGCATGTCGCTCGACCAACGCGAAGCCAGCCTGCTGCGCACAGGTAGCCAAGGCGTTGGAAAGCTGGCAGATGCCTCCAGCCAAGGCTGGGATCACGCAGCCGGCGCGCACTTCGCGACCGATCACGAAGCCGCGCCGCCGATTGGGTCGGCCAAGCTGGCGCCAGAAACTCAGCGTCGCGCCGGCCGGCACCACCACACCGTTGAATGCCAGCGCTGCGATGCGCAGGTTATGCACCTTCCCAGCCACCAGCACAAATTCCTCGTCGCGCCCGTCCGCCCACAATGGCGTACGCAACCACGCACGCACCGGCGCATGTGCCAACGCCTCCCCTGCAGACCAGCACCGAGATCCGGGTTCGAACACGTTGCGCAGCACGCGCAAGCCGATCAAGGCGCGTGAGCGCAGCCAGAACGACATGGCATCAGCCCGGCTCGGCAGCTTTCGGCTTGGCGCATTCATCCTCTGCCTCGCACCGCGGCTTACTTCCTCACACTCGCATCGATCCGGCTCGCCCAAGTGCGGACCGCCAACAACGGCGATTTGCACAGCGCGACCAGCAACAGCTTGCGGCGCAAGGTCATTGTGCGTCAGGACTTCTTTGGCACAGGCGGCACAATATCGCGCTGGTACCGCGCGTCCGTCGCCACCCGCATGAAGGCATCGAGCAGCGGGCGCCGCGTGGCGTCGGCGTCGGCGAAACTCATCGACCAGCTCAGCCGGATCCCGCTGGTCTCGCCCGGGTCGCAGAACACCACCATGTCGTCGATGTGGTCGCTGCCCTGGTGCAGCACGCCCTGGCAAGGCATGTGCGGGTTGTGGATGGTGATGGCGGTGGACTTGCTCGCCGCGTCGCGCTGCAGGTACTGCTTGCGGTCGGCAGCCAATTCGTCGGCCAACGTGGCCAGCTTGCGCGGCCACACATTGAGCACCATCACGCGCTCGGGCTTGCCCGTCCATTCGCCCTGGTAGAGCACGGCATCGACGCCGATGGCCTTGGCGTACATGCAGCAGTCGCGTGTCCAGCCGGTCGGACTCGCCACCGCGATCGCCCAGGCCGGCGCGTTGCCGTCGCGCACGCCGTGGGCCAGCACGTCGCCGCTCTTGTCGGCGGCCTGCACGGCGAACACGCATGGCACGAGCAGGACCAGCGCCAGCAGGCATCGCCGCATCGCACTCTGGGTCACGGCCGCCACCGGTAACCCACGCCGTGCACTGTTTCGATCGCATCGAACTCCGGCGCTACCGCGATGAACTTCTTGCGGATGCGCTTGATGTGCGAGGTGATGGTGGCGTCGTCCACCACCAGCTCCGCCTCGCGCATCAGCTGGTCGCGGTTCTTCACGTGGCCGGGGAAGCGGATCAAGGTATGCACCATCCAGAATTCAGTGACGGTGAGCGGCACCTCGATGCCATTCCAGGTGATGCGCATGCGCTCGGATTCCATCTTCAGCGGACCGTGCTCGATCACCGTCTCGCTGGCCGCCGGTGCCTTCAGCGACTCGATGCGGCGGAACAGCGCGGCGATGCGCGCGGCGAGCTGGTGCAGGCTGGTGTCCTTGCTCAGGTAATCGTCGGCGCCCAGGCGCAGGCCAGAGATCACGTCGAAATCGGAATCGCGTGCGGTGAGGAAGATGATCGGCAAGGTGGCCGACTTGGCGCGCAGCTCGCGGCACAGGTCGAAGCCGCCCTCCGGCTCGTCGCCGAGGCCGATGTCGATGATCACCAGCTCCGGCAACTTGATCGCGAACGCGTTCGACGCCTCCCGCCGCGAGCCGTAGCCGCGGGTGTCGTAGCCGAAGCGATTGAGCGCCTCGACGTAGTTGGCGCGGATCAGCGGTTCGTCCTCGACAATGGCAATGCTGCGGCCCATGGGCGGCTCCCGGTGGCAATGGCGCGCAGCGTGCTATGCGCGCCGCTTCCATGCAAGCTTGAAAGTGCGCTTGCCCGCGAATTGCCCCAAGCCGCCCCGGGCGCGCCCCCGCCGTGCCGCGCGCCTCCATCGCGGCATGCTCGGATAGATGCACTCGGCATGGGGATTCCGTCAGGACCGCCCGCCACCCGGATCACGGGATCGAACCCGCGCCCGGGTGCTTCGCCGCCACTTCAAGAACCACTGAGGCCGCCTGCATGCCCTCGCCGCTTCCCTTTCCGTACCGCGCCGCGCTGCTCTCGGCCATGCTGGCCATCGCGCCGGCCATCGCCGCGAACGAGCACCCGCCCGCTGTCTCGATCCTCCAGCCGGGCGGCTACGAAACCGCGGACCTCGACGTCTCGCCCCTTCCTCGCGACGGCTGGCTTGCGCTGGTCAAGCGCGGCGGCCATTGGGAACTGGTTCGCACGAAAATCGACCTGGACCCCGAAATCCATTCCTCCAGCCAGCCCGAGGCGCTGGTTTTCCTGCACGCGCGCCGGCTTTCCGCCGGCAGGGTGCGCACGCTGGCAATGCAGTTGCCCGATGGCGTGGATCTGCCGGAAACCGCCGCCGACGGGAAGGGCAAGAACCAGCTCGCAATGCGGTTTGGCGCGCAACGCTACCGACTGATCCTGTCCGCGCAGGGCTCGGATGCCGGAAGCAACCTCGTCCTCGATGACGGCCGCACACGCACCCTGCTCGACACCGACACGGACTCGGCGCAGCTCATGTGGGCCGGCGATCTCGACCACGACGGCCGACTCGATCTGATCATCAGTACGGATCACGAGGACGGTCGCAGTGCGGACACCTGCCTGTACCTCTCGTCCGCCGCCGGAAAGCACCAGAGCGTGAAGAAGGTCGCATGCCAGAGCTTCAGCGGTTGATCGCCGGCAGGCACCCCCGCTAAACCCAGCCGCGCATCTCGAAACGTTTTGCCCGCATTTCGCCAGATTTCACCATCGATTTGTCCGCTTCCACCCCGCGAAAGCACGCGTCCGGTGCTTTCATGGGCTCAACCCCCTCCCAACCCGCGCCGCATGCCCATGAACAAGCCCACACCCGCTCAAGTGGACCCCAACGCCGAATTGCGCAGCTTTGAGCCGTTGCGGGTGACGCTGGCGCTGGGCGCGCTGCTGCTCGGCCTGCTGGCGGGTCTGCACTGAAAGCCCGTCGACACCCCCATTAGCCGTGGAAAGCGATGGCGGCCGTGGCGCAGGGAAGCGCTCCGGCCGCGGGGGCACGACGACCCCGAATCCCGATGCTGAACAGGCCGCCCCCGGCGCCCCGATCCCATCCACCCGATCCTCCAACATGGTGGTTCCTTCATCCCCTCCGCGCGAGGGGATTTTTTTGGGGAACCAATCCTTTCCGGACCGGGTCAGACTTGATGACCGGTGCCACATCCATTGCCGTGGATGGCGCCGATACGGCCACAGACCTCCCCTCCGTGGCCGTTCTATCCGCGCCACGGTGCCGGTCGATGGTGTCTCCTCGCACGTCACGCAATGACGTTTGCCCCGGCACGGCCCCGCCACGCCGGGGCTTTTTGCGGCCACCGCCTGCGGCAGGCGCCCTTCGAGCAACCGTGGCTTCAGCCGATCGCCGCGCGCATCGCCGCGATCTCGGCGCGGTAGTCCTTGGCGTTGAAGATCGCCGAGCCGGCCACGAAAGTGTCGGCGCCGGCGGCCGCGATCATGCCGATGTTCTCGGCGGTGACGCCGCCGTCCACTTCCAGCCGCACCGCCAGGCCGCGATCGTCGATCATGCGGCGTACGCGGCGCAGCTTCTCCAGCGCCATCGGGATGAATTTCTGGCCGCCGAAGCCGGGGTTCACCGACATGATCAGCACCAGGTCGAGCTTGTCCAGCACGTAGTCCAGGCAATCCAGCGAGGTGGCGGGGTTGAACACCAGGCCGGCCTGACAGCCCGAATCCTTGATCAGGCCGATGGTGCGGTCCACGTGCTCGCTGGCCTCGGGGTGGAAGCTGATCAGCGTGGCGCCGGCCTTGGCAAAGTCCGGCACGATGCGGTCCACCGGCTTCACCATCAAATGCACGTCGATCGGCGCGCTGATGCCGTATTTGCGCAGCGCCTGCAGCACCATCGGGCCCATCGTGAGATTCGGCACGTAGTGGTTGTCCATCACGTCGAAATGCACCCAGTCGGCACCCGCGGCCAGCGCCGCGGCGGTGTCCTCGCCCAGCCGCGCGAAATCGGCGGCGAGGATGGAAGGGGCGATGATCGGGTTCTGCTTGCTCATGGGCTGATTCCTGTAGGAGCGCACCCTGTGCGCGACCACTCTAAATGTTCAACGAAGCCAACGCATTCGCGCACGGGGACGCGTCTACTTGAAGCCTCTTTCCGCCTTGATCCGCTCGTAGGCGGCGTTGATCTCGCTGGCGCGGGCCTCGGCCTGCCTGCGCATCGCCTCGGGCAGGTCGCCGAGGCGGTCGGGGTGGTGCTCGGAAATCAGCTTGCGGTAGGCGCGCTTCACCGTGCGGTCGTCGGCGCCGCGCTCGATGCCGAGCACGACGTAGGGATCCGGCCCCTGTGTATTGCGTCGCGGCGGCACGTAGCCACCACCGCCGTAGCCCTGGCGTCCGCGCGTGCCACCCGTGTTCCAGGCATAGCCCTTCATCGCCATCAGCGCCATCAGCTCCATGTCGCTGACGCGCAAGGCGAACGCGAGCTGGCGCAGGATCGCCATCTTCTCCGGCGGCGGATTGCCCTCGGCGAGCACGGTATCGATCACCACGTCCAGCACCGGGAAGGCATGGTCGCGGCGCAAGCCGGCCCAGCGGCGCAGCTCGTCGATGGTCGGCGTCACGTCGAACTCCGGCTGCTTGCCGGCGTTGAAACTGGCGATCGCCTGCTGGCGCTGCGCGGCGTCCAGGCCCATGCGCGCCATCATGCGCTCGGCCACGGCGATCTCTGCCTCGGAGACGCGGCCGTCGGACTTGGCCACCGCGCCCAGCAGCGCGAACAGCGGACCGACGAAACCGCCCGCCTCCGGCGTGGCCTGCTTGCGCTGGCTGTGGCGCAGGTTGTCGAACACAAAGCCGAGGATGCCGCCGGTGATCGCACCGGGCAGATGGCCGATCAACAGGCCGAAGAAGGCGAACCAGAGCGTGTAGGTGAAGCTCATGGCGCGGATGCCGCGGCCGGGGCCTGCGCGCTGTACCAACGCGCCAGCGCATCCAGCTCGGCCGCACCGATGGGACCGATCGCGGCGCGCATCACCGGTGCGTCGCGGCGTCCGTCACGGTAGTCCTTGAGTGCCTGGCGCAGGTAATCCAGCCGCTGCCCGGCAAGATTCGGCGCGCCGGGCATCACGGCCATACCGGTTTCGCCATGGCAGGACGCGCACAGGCCCAGCCGCGACGGCTTCGCCACGGCGGGCGAAGCCGTTTGCGCCAGGCTCGGCAAGGCTACGGTGAGGCTGAGTGCCGCGGTCAGCAAAATGCGCATCGACGGGAGCTGGGGGCGAAAGCCGCCGATTCTAGCAGCGGCGGGCGACGCTGCCCGCCATGCGACGGAACACCGCCGATGCCAACCGCTACAATGAGCGCTTCCCTCCCCGCCACGGAACCGCCGTCGTGCCCACCACCTTGCTGCAATCGAACCTGCCCGGCCTGGAACTGATCCATCGCGGCAAGGTGCGCGATGTCTATGCGCTGGACGAGCATCGCCTGCTGATGGTGGCCACCGACCGTCTCTCCGCCTTCGACGTGGTGCTGCCGAACCCGATTCCCGGCAAGGGCGAGATGCTCACCCAGATCTCCAACTTCTGGTTCGGCAAGACCGCGCACCTGATCCCCAACCACCTGCTCGACGTGCCGCTGGCCGACGTGCTGCCGCCCGGCACCGACCTCGCGCTCTACGCGAAGCGCGCCGTGGTGACGCGCCGGCTGAAGCCGGTCCCGGTGGAAGCGATCGCGCGCGGCTACCTGATCGGCTCGGGCTGGAAGGACTATCAGAAGACCGGCGCCGTGTGCGGCATCGCGCTGCCTGCAGGCCTCAAGCAGGCGCAGCAGCTGCCCGAGCCGATTTTCACGCCGTCGACCAAGGCCGCGGTAGGCGACCACGACGAGAACGTCAGCTTCGACGCCGTGGTGAACCTGGTCGGCCGCGAGCTGGCGGAAAAGGTGCGCGACGCCACCTTGGCGATCTACCGCTGGGCCGCAGCGTATGCCACCGAGCGCGGCATCATCCTCGCCGACACCAAGTTCGAGTTCGGCACCGACGCCGACGGCAAGCTGTACGTGATGGACGAGATGCTCACGCCGGACTCCACGCGCTACTGGCCCGCCGACAGCTACCAGGTCGGCATCAGCCCGCCCAGCTACGACAAGCAGTTCGTGCGCGACTGGCTGGAGGCGCAAGGCTGGGACAAGACCCCGCCCGGCCCGGCGATCCCGGACGAAGTGATCGCGCGCACCGCCGCCAAGTACGCCGAGGCGCTGGAGCGCCTCGCCGGCATCCGGCTGGACTGATCCGATGCGCGCCTGGCTGCCGCTGGCGCTGGCCATCCTCGCCGAGGTGATCGGTACCTCGGCGCTCAAGGCCAGTGCGGGCTTCAGCCGCTTGTGGCCCAGCCTCGTGGTGGTGGCCGGCTACGGCACCGCGTTCTACTTCCTCAGCCTCGCGCTGCGGCAGATTCCCGTCGGCATCGCCTACGCGGTATGGTCGGGCATCGGCACGGTGCTGATCACGCTGATCGGCGTGCTGGCATTCCGTCAGAAGATCGACGCGGCCGGCGTGCTCGGCATCGCACTGATCGTCGCCGGTGTGCTGGTATTGAACCTCTGGTCCAAGAGCGGAGCGCATTGATGGCCACCCACGACGCAAGCCGGCGCAGCATGCAGGACTGGCTGGACAGCTACAGCAACGACCACCGCAATCCGGTGAACCAGGTCTTCCACTGGTGCTGCGTGCCACCCATCGTGTGGTCGGTGATTGCACTGCTGTGGGCCGCCCCGGTGCCGCAGGCCTACCTGCGCCCCGGCGCCTGGGCGGTGGCGGTGATGGTGCTGGCGTTCTACTGGTACTGGAAGCGCTCGCGCGGGCTGGCGCTGGCACTGCTGATTGCCTTCGCCGTGCTCGGCCTGCTCACCAACTTCCTGTACTGGAAGCTCGGCGCGGCCCATCTCTGCTGGCTCGCCGTCGGCGTGTTCGTGGTGGCGTGGATCGGCCAGTTCATCGGCCACAAGTTCGAAGGGCGCAAACCCAGCTTCCTCACCGACCTCGCCTATCTGCTGATCGGCCCGGCCTGGCTGATGGCCAAGCTGCTGCGTCGGCTCGGCTTCAAGCACGCCGTATGAACGCTCTGCTCACGCTCGTCAGCAGCCTGGTCTGGTGGGTGCTCTACGGCAGCATCGGCGCGCTGTTCTGCGCGCTGATCGCCTGGTCGATACTGCGCTGGACCGAACGCTGCAACGTGGTGTTCAACCGGGTCTATCTCGCCTGTTTGCTGTGGACGCTGCTCGGGATGCTGCTGGTGGTGGGCGTGGCCGCGTACGAGGGCCATCTGCACCCGCCGTTCCGCGCGCTGCTCTCTTCCGGGCTGCTGCGGTGGGCGCTGGTGCTGGACATGGTGGTGGGCGTGGCGCTGGTGTGGCGGCTGACGCCGCGGGTGGATGCGCATCGCGTGCGGCCGGGGAGTGCGTGTCTGGCGGTGGCGGCGGTGATGGCAGTGGGTTTCGGGGTGGCCACCAGCCTGGTGTGAAGGTGGGGAGTTTGAGGGGTTGAGCCGTTTTGCTGGTATCTGGCCGGGCGCAGGAAACTACCTGGCGTCGCCCGCGATTGCGCCGCTGATTTGCTGTCGTCGACATGAACCAACAGGAAGCATTCCATGCTGCTACGAATCGATCGTCTGCTCCCCGAAGACTTGCTCAAGGAACTGCAGACCCGTCTGGCCACCGCGGAGTTCGTGGATGGGCGCATCACCGCCAGCGGCAATGCGCGCATCGTAAAGAACAATACCCAGCTCGCCCCCGGATCGGCGCTCGCGGATGAGCTCGGCGAAGCGGTCCTCAAGCATCTTCGCAATGTGCACGATTTCGTCGGCGCGACACTTCCCCAGCGCGTTTCGCGGCCGATGTTCTCGGCCTACACGCAAGGCATGGAATACGGCCTGCATGTGGACAGCGGCGTACTGCAGACACGGCAGGGACCGATTCGCAGCGATATCGCGATGACGATCTTCCTTTCCCCACCGGAGAGCTACGAAGGTGGCGAGCTGCAGATCGAAGACATCGGACTCGGCAACCACCGCATCAAGCTTGCTGCGGGCAGCGCGTTTGCCTACCCGGCAACCAGCCTGCATCGCGTCGCCCCGGTGACGAAGGGCAGACGGCTGGCTTGTGTGCTGTGGATCCAGAGCCAGATCCGCGATCCGGGCCAGCGCCGCATCCTGGCCGATCTCGACGCCGCCGCCAACAAGCTGCGCGAACACGACCCGAACAGCCAGGAACTGAAGCTGGTGCTGGCTTCGTACCATAACCTGCTGCGACTCTGGGCCGACACTTGATGGGAAAAGCAGGGCGGCTCCTGATCCCAGCCAAAACAAAAAGCCCCGCCATTGGCGGGGCTTTTTGTTTTGGCTGGGAGACTAGGATTCGAACTAAACAGCTATCGGTAATCCCCCCGCTTTTAGCGCTCGCCAAAAGTGGAGCTAAGCGGGCAAGGCCAATTTCTGCATGGGTGTGATGCCGCCGAGAGCCATGTTCGGACGCTCGTGGTTGTATGTCCATAGCCAGTGGGTCGCCGATGCTT
>NZ_JADIKL010000026.1:0-986 GCF_044904705.1 Dyella agri | reverse complement strand
CTGGAAGGCCCGATCGGCCACGGTGCGGACAACCCGATCGGCGACAACGCCACCGACGCGGGTCGTGCGCAGAACCGTCGCGTGGAGCTGCAGGTCCAGCAGTAATCGGACTTGTCGCAGTGTCACGAAAAAGCCCGGCATATGCCGGGCTTTTTCGTGAATGGGTCAAATCGGGCCGATTTGCCCGGGAGCGCGTCTTTCAATACGAAAAATACACGCAGGCAGGAGTAGGGGAGATACGGGCTGTCGACCCTGAACGATAGTGTACTGAGTAGTGCAAAAGCCGTTTTGATTCTGCTGCGCGGAGTTTAACGAATTTGCTACACTCGCCACCGCTTGCAGAGTACGTACGCCAAGCAACAGGCGTTACAAGCTGTCGAAGATGTTAAAAGCGATGCCATTGCAATGGCCGTTTGGCGTGTAACGGATGCGAAGACCAAATTGACGAGGAGAGACCTGATGAAACACAAGGGCCTTTATTTCATGGTTGCCCTGGCCTTGGGCGGCGTGGGCGCTGTTCACGCGCAGGACAACACGGCGGCGACCACCGGCAGCAGCGAGAGCACTGCCGCTCCGGCATGGCCGAACGGCTTTGATGACCGCTGGTACATCGCGCCGACCATCGGCGGGTACTTCAACGACTCGAATCGCAACACCAACAGCCGCCAGATCTACTACGGCCTGGCCGTGGGCAAGTTCTTTACGCCGGACCTCTCGCTGGACGTGTTCGCGGACCGCACCAAGCGCCGGATCGACAACCACGCCGGTAACTGGTCCAGCAACAACGTCGGCGTTGCCGCGCGCTGGTACTTCACCAACTGGTCGTGGCGCCCGTACCTGCTGGGTGCCGTGATGGGCAGCCACCACAAGAACCCGGTGGACAGCGACTGGGCACCGGCGGCCGAACTGGGCCTGGGTCTGTCCAAGGCGATCACCGACAGCTCCGACTTCCGCGTGGAAGGCGGTTACCGCTACGACTGGGACGA
>NZ_JADIKL010000025.1:0-710 GCF_044904705.1 Dyella agri | reverse complement strand
GCCGTGATGGGCAGCCACCACAAGAACCCGGTGGACAGCGACTGGGCACCGGCGGCCGAACTGGGCCTGGGTCTGTCCAAGGCGATCACCGACAGCTCCGACTTCCGCGTGGAAGGCGGTTACCGCTACGACTGGGACGACAAGAGCCAGACCACCAAGAGCGGTTACGGCGACTGGTTCCTGGGCCTGAGCATCGTGTCGCGCTTCGGCGCCGTGCCGGCCGCCCCGGCTCCGGCCGCTGCGCCGCCGCCGCCGCCGGCTCCGGTGGAAGCGCCGGCGCCGCAGAAGGTCGTGATCGACCTGCGTGGCGTGAACTTCAAGTTCGACTACCCGAAGAAGGGCCACGTGCACGCGTCGGAAATCGACAAGGCGCTGGCCGTGCCGACCTCGGACTCGGTGGCGATCCTGGACCAGGCCGTGGATACGCTGAAGCGTTATCCGGACGTGCACGTGACGGTGGCGGGTTACACCGACGCGAAGGGCAAGCCGGCCTACAACCAGGCGCTGTCGGAGCGTCGTGCACAGATCGTGTATGACTACCTGACCAGCCACGGTGTGGACGCGAGCCGCCTGGAAGGCCCGATCGGCCACGGTGCGGACAACCCGATCGGCGACAACGCCACCGACGCGGGTCGTGCGCAGAACCGTCGCGTGGAGCTGCAGGTCCAGCAGTAATCGGACTTGTCGCAGTGTCACGAAAAAGCCCGGCA
>NZ_JADIKL010000024.1:0-1195 GCF_044904705.1 Dyella agri | reverse complement strand
GGTAATCCCCCCGTAAATTAGCAGACGCTGAAAGTGGAATTTTCTCGTAATCTTTCCCGAGGAGGTTCCATGAAGAAGTCCCGATTCAGCGATAGCCAGATCATCGCCGTGCTCAAGCAAGCCGAGGACGGTACGCCCGTCCCGGAGCTCTGCCGAGAGCACGGCATCAGCTCCGCCACGTTCTACAAGTGGCGCGCCAAGTACGGCGGCATGGATGCCTCACTGATGGGGCGCATGAAGGAGCTGGAGGAGGAGAACCGGCGGCTCAAGAAGATGTATGCCGAGTCGCAGATGAGCGCTGACATCCTTCGGGAGGCGATGGCAAAAAAATGGTGAGGCCATCTCAGCGCCGCGAGATGGCCCGATGGGCAATCCAAACCAAAGGCGCAACGATTCGACAAGCCTGCACCGACTTTTCGCTCAGCGAGACGGCGTATCGCTATCAGCCAAAGCAAGCGAGCGAGGATGAGGTGATCGCCGACTGGCTGGTACGCCTGACGTTCAACCAAAAGAACTGGGGTTTCGGCCTATGCTTTCTGCACCTGCGCAACGTGAAAGGCTATGGCTGGAACCACAAGCGTGTGTATCGCGTCTACCGCGAGCTGGAGTTGAACCTGCGCATCAAGCCCAAGAAGCGGTTGGTCCGCGAGAAGCCGCAACCTTTGGCCGTGCCCACCGCCATCAACCAAGTGTGGTCGATGGATTTCATGCACGATCAACTCGCTGATGGTCGCAACTTTCGCTTGTTCAACGTGCTGGATGACTACAATCGCGAAGGCCTCGGTATAGAGGTGGATCTATCGCTTCCCGCCATGCGCGTCATCCGTTCGTTGGAGCAGATCATCCAGTGGCGTGGTCAGCCCGAGGTGATTCGCTGTGACAACGGTCCTGAATACATCAGTGGTGCGTTTCTGACCTGGGCCGAACAACGCGGCATCCGCATCGAGCACATCCAGCCCGGCAAGCCGCAGCAGAACGCCTACGTCGAACGTTACAACCGAACGGTACGCTATGACTGGTTGGCGCAAACCTTGTTCGACTCGATTGACGAGGTGCAAGCATCGGCGACCCACTGGCTATGGACATACAACCACGAGCGTCCGAACATGGCTCTCGGCGGCATCACACCCATGCAGAAATTGGCCTTGCCCGCTTAGCTCCACTTTTGGCGAGCGCTAAAAGCGGGGGGATTACC
>NZ_JADIKL010000023.1:0-1191 GCF_044904705.1 Dyella agri | reverse complement strand
ATGGCAAAGGGCAAGTTCGAGCGCACCAAGCCCCACGTGAACGTGGGTACGATCGGTCACGTGGACCACGGCAAGACGACGCTGACGGCGGCGCTGACGAAGGTCGGTGCGGAGCGTTTCGGCGGCGAATTCAAGGCCTACGACGCGATCGACGCGGCGCCGGAAGAGAAGGCGCGCGGTATCACGATCTCGACGGCGCACGTGGAATACGAGTCGCCGAACCGTCACTACGCACACGTGGACTGCCCGGGCCACGCCGACTACGTGAAGAACATGATCACGGGTGCGGCGCAGATGGACGGCGCGATCCTGGTGTGCTCGGCCGCTGACGGCCCGATGCCGCAGACGCGCGAACACATCCTGCTGTCGCGCCAGGTGGGCGTGCCGTACATCGTCGTGTTCCTGAACAAGGCCGACATGGTGGACGACGCCGAGCTGCTCGAGCTGGTCGAGATGGAAGTGCGCGAGCTGCTGTCGAAGTACGACTTCCCTGGCGACGACACCCCGATCATCAAGGGTTCGGCCAAGCTGGCGCTGGAAGGCGATCAGTCGGAAATCGGCGTGCCGGCGATCATCTCGCTGGTGGAAGCGCTGGACACCTACATTCCGGAGCCGCAGCGCGCGATCGACCAGCCGTTCCTGATGCCGGTGGAAGACGTGTTCTCGATCTCGGGTCGCGGCACCGTGGTGACCGGTCGTATCGAGCGCGGCATCATCAAGGTCGGTGACGAAATCGAAGTGGTCGGCATCCGTCCGACGCAGAAGACCACCGTGACCGGCGTGGAAATGTTCCGCAAGCTGCTGGACCAGGGTCAGGCGGGCGACAATGCCGGTCTGCTGCTGCGCGGTCTGAAGCGCGACGACGTGGAGCGTGGTCAGGTGCTGGCGAAGCCGGGCACGATCACCCCGCACACCGACTTCGAGGCCGAGGTGTACGTGCTGTCGAAGGATGAGGGCGGTCGTCACACCCCGTTCTTCAAGGGCTACCGTCCGCAGTTCTACTTCCGCACCACCGACGTGACCGGCGCGATCGAGCTGCCGGCGGGCGTGGAGATGGTGATGCCGGGCGACAACATCAAAATGGTGGTGAGCCTGATCCACCCGATCGCGATGGACCAGGGTCTGCGCTTCGCCATTCGCGAAGGCGGCCGTACCGTCGGCGCCGGCGTGGTGGCCAAGGTCATCAAGTAA
>NZ_JADIKL010000022.1:0-1602 GCF_044904705.1 Dyella agri | reverse complement strand
TCACCCACCAGGCCGATGTCGGCCACCTCGAAGATCGGCGCCTCGCCATCCTTGTTGATCGCCACGATGGTACCTGCGTCCTTGATCCCGGTGAGGTGCTGGATGGCGCCGGAGATGCCGATGGCCATGTACAGTTCGGGCGCGATGATCTTGCCGGTCTGGCCTACCTGCAGGTCGCTTGGCACGTAGCCGGCGTCGACGGCGGCACGCGAGGCACCCACGGCGGCGCCGATCTTGTCGGCGAACTTGAAGATGATGTCGAAGTTCTCCTTCGAGCCGACGCCGCGACCGCCAGAGACGACCTTGCGGGCGCTCTGCAGGTCCGGACGGTCGCTCTTGCCCGACTGCAGTTCCACAAAGCGGGTGTGCGAGGGCAGGGCCACGTCCACTGCCAGGGCCTCGACTGGAGCGTTGTTGGCGCCCGTCGCCGCGGCGGCCCAGGAGGCCGTGCGGATGGTGGCGACCACGGTAGTGTTCGGATCGGCTTCGACGGTGATGATGGCGTTGCCAGCGTAGATCGGGCGCTTGAAGCTGTGTGTTCCTTCCACGCTCATCACGTCGCTGACCTGGGCGACGCCGAGCAGGGCGGCTACGCGCGGCAGCACGTCCTTGCCGAACGTGGTGGACGGGGCGAACACGTGGCTGTAGCCGGCGGCGGCCTTGGCCACCTGTGGGGCCAGCACGGCCGCCAGCGGATGCGCGTTCTCGGCGCGGGCGATGGTGAGCACACGGCTCACGCTTTCGATCTTGGCGGCTTCAGCAGCGATGGCGTCGACGTTGTCCGCCAGCACCAGCACGTCGATGGCTTCGGGCTTGATCGCGGCGGCGGCGCTCACGGCGCGCGCGGTGGAAGGGTTCAGCTTGCCGCCCAGATGTTCGGCGATGACGAGGATCTTGCTCATGTCATGTCTCCTTAGGCTGCTCAGAGCAAACCCTTCTGCTTCAACGCCGCGACCAACTCGGCCGCATCCTTCACCATCACGCCCTTGCTGCGCTTGACCGGCGCGGCGTAGTGCGTGGTCTTGAGATGGTCGTTGGCCTCGATGCCCAGCGAAGCGAGCTCGATCGTGTCGATCGGCTTGGACTTGGCCTTCATGATGTCCGGCAGCTTGATGAAGCGGGGCTCGTTGAGGCGCAGGTCGGTGGTGATCACCGCGGGCAGTTCCGCTTCGATCACCTCCAAGCCGGCGTCGACTTCGCGGGTCACCGTGGCCTTGCCGTCGGCGATCTCCACCTTGCTGGCGAAGGTGGCCTGCGGGCGGTCCCACAGCGCCGCCAGCATCTGGCCTGTCTGGTTGGCGTCGTCGTCGATCGCCTGCTTGCCGAGGATCACCAGGTTCGGCTGTTCCTTTTCGATCAACTTCAGGAAGACGCGCGCGGCAGTAAGCGGCTGTACGGTGTCGCTGGTGGCGACATGGATCGCACGATTGGCACCCATCGCCAAGCCATTGCGCAGATGGGCAGTGAGGTCGGCAGGGCCGATGCCCACCACCACCACTTCTTCGGCCAGGCCTTTCTCGCGGAGGCGCAGGGCTTCTTCCAGCGCGATGTCGTCGAACGGATTGGCGGAGAGCTTCACGCCATCGGTCACCACGCCACTGC
>NZ_JADIKL010000021.1:0-5387 GCF_044904705.1 Dyella agri | reverse complement strand
GCAAGAAATTCTTCGCTGCAGGTGTTGACGGACCGGAAAGACGATGTATAGTGAGCGGCTCACCGGGACGAAATGTCCTCTAGCGGAAACGACCGCGGTGAAGAGATCTTTGACAGTGTGCACAGGTGAATTGTGTGGACGCCTTGCGCTGGCGAGTCGATGACTTGTCCAAGCAATGCAAAGCGTCCCACCCAAAGAAAGTCAGTAATGAGTTTCAATGGTTGGGGTCACGCTTCAGAAAGATAGATCGACTTCGGTTGATCGAAAACTTAAGTGAAGAGTTTGATCCTGGCTCAGATTGAACGCTGGCGGCATGCCTAACACATGCAAGTCGAACGGCAGCACAGGTAGCAATACCGGGTGGCGAGTGGCGGACGGGTGAGTAATGCATCGGGATCTACCCAAACGTGGGGGATAACGTAGGGAAACTTACGCTAATACCGCATACGTCCTAAGGGAGAAAGCGGGGGCTCGCAAGACCTCGCGCGGTTGGACGAACCGATGTGCGATTAGCTAGTTGGTAGGGTAATGGCCTACCAAGGCGACGATCGCTAGCTGGTCTGAGAGGATGATCAGCCACACTGGGACTGAGACACGGCCCAGACTCCTACGGGAGGCAGCAGTGGGGAATATTGGACAATGGGCGCAAGCCTGATCCAGCAATGCCGCGTGTGTGAAGAAGGCCTTCGGGTTGTAAAGCACTTTTATCAGGAGCGAAATACTACCGGCTAATATCCGGTGGGGCTGACGGTACCTGAGGAATAAGCACCGGCTAACTTCGTGCCAGCAGCCGCGGTAATACGAAGGGTGCAAGCGTTAATCGGAATTACTGGGCGTAAAGGGTGCGTAGGCGGTTATTTAAGTCTGCCGTGAAATCCCCGGGCTCAACCTGGGAATGGCGGTGGATACTGGATAGCTAGAGTGTGTCAGAGGATGGTGGAATTCCCGGTGTAGCGGTGAAATGCGTAGAGATCGGGAGGAACATCAGTGGCGAAGGCGGCCATCTGGGACAACACTGACGCTGAAGCACGAAAGCGTGGGGAGCAAACAGGATTAGATACCCTGGTAGTCCACGCCCTAAACGATGCGAACTGGATGTTGGTCTCAACTCGGAGATCAGTGTCGAAGCAAACGCGTTAAGTTCGCCGCCTGGGGAGTACGGTCGCAAGACTGAAACTCAAAGGAATTGACGGGGGCCCGCACAAGCGGTGGAGTATGTGGTTTAATTCGATGCAACGCGAAGAACCTTACCTGGCCTTGACATGTCCGGAATCCTGCAGAGATGCGGGAGTGCCTTCGGGAATCGGAACACAGGTGCTGCATGGCTGTCGTCAGCTCGTGTCGTGAGATGTTGGGTTAAGTCCCGCAACGAGCGCAACCCTTGTCCTTAGTTGCCAGCACGTAATGGTGGGAACTCTAAGGAGACTGCCGGTGACAAACCGGAGGAAGGTGGGGATGACGTCAAGTCCTCATGGCCCTTACGGCCAGGGCTACACACGTACTACAATGGTCGGTACAGAGGGTTGCAATACCGCGAGGTGGAGCCAATCCCAGAAAGCCGATCCCAGTCCGGATTGGAGTCTGCAACTCGACTCCATGAAGTCGGAATCGCTAGTAATCGCAGATCAGCTATGCTGCGGTGAATACGTTCCCGGGCCTTGTACACACCGCCCGTCACACCATGGGAGTGAGTTGCTCCAGAAGCCGTTAGTCTAACCGCAAGGGGGACGACGACCACGGAGTGGTTCATGACTGGGGTGAAGTCGTAACAAGGTAGCCGTATCGGAAGGTGCGGCTGGATCACCTCCTTTAGAGAACGACAGCGCGATTCAAAAGCGCAAGACGTCCACACAAGACACCTGTATTTCACGTAGCGTCCCTAGCAAGAAGCTTTCCGGGTCTGTAGCTCAGGTGGTTAGAGCGCACCCCTGATAAGGGTGAGGCCGGTGGTTCGAGTCCTCCCAGACCCACCAACCACGGGGCCATAGCTCAGCTGGGAGAGCACCTGCTTTGCAAGCAGGGGGTCGTCGGTTCGATCCCGACTGGCTCCACCATGGTGACGCGTGAAATCCAAGCACACTAAAAGATTTTGAAGCGAGGCGGCGTTGAGGCCGTTCTTGTGTTCTTTGAAAACTGGCAAACGAGTGACAAGCGTCTTGGTTCGAACCGAACCGAGACATGTGTTAAGGCACGAACAGGTGGTTTGAAACGTGTAATCCCGAGGCGACTTGGGGTTATATGGTCAAGCGACCAAGCGTATACGGTGGATGCCTTGGCAGTCAGAGGCGATGAAGGACGTGGCAGCCTGCGAAAAGTGTCGGGGAGCTGGCAACAAGCTTTGATCCGGCAATGTCCGAATGGGGAAACCCACCGCGCAAGCGGTATCCGTAACTGAATTCATAGGTTGCGGAGGCGAACCCGGGGAACTGAAATATCTAAGTACCCGGAGGAAAAGAAATCAACCGAGATTCCGTCAGTAGCGACGAGCGAACGCGGACAAGCCCAAAAGCATCTAGTGTTTTAGTCGAACGGTTTGGAAAAGCCGGCCATAGCGGGTGATAGCCCCGTAGACGAAAGGGCATTAGGTGTGAAATTGAGTAGGGCGGGGCACGAGAAACCCTGTCTGAACATGGGGGGACCATCCTCCAAGGCTAAATACTCCTGACTGACCGATAGCGAACAAGTACCGTGAGGGAAAGGCGAAAAGAACCCCGGAGAGGGGAGTGAAATAGACCCTGAAACCGTATACGTACAAGCAGTGGAAGCCCGCAAGGGTGACTGCGTACCTTTTGTATAATGGGTCAGCGACTTACTGTCAGTGGCAAGCTTAACCGTATAGGGGAGGCGAAGGGAAACCGAGTCTGAATAGGGCGCATAGTCTCTGGCAGTAGACCCGAAACCGAGTGATCTATCCATGGCCAGGTTGAAGGTGCGGTAACACGCACTGGAGGACCGAACCCACATCTGTTGCAATAGATGGGGATGAGCTGTGGATAGGAGTGAAAGGCTAAACAAACTCGGAGATAGCTGGTTCTCCTCGAAAGCTATTTAGGTAGCGCCTCGGACGAATCTTCCTGGGGGTAGAGCACTGTTATGGCTAGCGGGTCATCGCGACTTAGCAAACCATGGCAAACTCCGAATACCAGGACAGACTATCCGGGAGACACACGGCGGGTGCTAACGTCCGTCGTGAAAAGGGAAACAACCCAGACCCGCAGCTAAGGTCCCCAAGTTCTAGCTAAGTGGAAAACGATGTGGAAAGGCATAGACAGCCAGGAGGTTGGCTTAGAAGCAGCCATCCTTTAAAGAAAGCGTAATAGCTCACTGGTCGAGTCGGTCTGCGCGGAAGATTTAACGGGGCTAAGCTAGACACCGAAGCTCGGGGTGCACACGCAAGTGTGCGCGGTAGAGGAGCGTTCCGTAAGCCTGTGAAGGTGGATTGTAAAGTCTGCTGGAGGTATCGGAAGTGCGAATGCTGACATGAGTAACGATAATGCGGGTGAAAAGCCCGCACGCCGAAAGCCCAAGGTTTCCTCGCGCAACGTTCATCGGCGCAGGGTGAGTCGGCCCCTAAGGCGAGGCAGAAATGCGTAGTCGATGGGAAGCTGGTTAATATTCCAGCACTTGACTGTAGTGCGATGTGGGGACGGAGAAGGTTAGGTCTACCGGGCGTTGGTTGTCCCGGGGAAAGGCAGTAGGCATGTGGATTAGGCAAATCCGGTCCACTTTATGCCGAGCACCGAGACGAGCCCTTTTGGGCGAAGTGACTGATACCACGCTTCCAGGAAAAGCCACTAAGCTTCAGCTACAGCAAACCGTACCGTAAACCGACACTGGTAGGCAGGGTGAGAATCCCAAGGCGCTTGAGAGAACTCGGGTGAAGGAACTAGGCAAAATGGCACCGTAACTTCGGGAGAAGGTGCGCCCTTTTTGGTGGTCACGTGCGTGACTGAGCTGAGAAGGGTCGCAGTAACCTGGCCGCTGCGACTGTTTATCAAAAACACAGCACTCTGCAAACACGAAAGTGGACGTATAGGGTGTGACGCCTGCCCGGTGCTGGAAGGTTAATTGATGGGGTCAGCCGCAAGGCGAAGCTCTTGATCGAAGCCCCAGTAAACGGCGGCCGTAACTATAACGGTCCTAAGGTAGCGAAATTCCTTGTCGGGTAAGTTCCGACCTGCACGAATGGCGTAACGACAGCGGCGCTGTCTCCACCCGAGACTCAGTGAAATTGAAATCGCTGTGAAGATGCAGCGTTCCCGCGGCAAGACGGAAAGACCCCGTGAACCTTTACTATAGCTTTACACTGAACGTTGAGTTCTTCTGTGTAGGATAGGTGGGAGGCTACGAAACCGAGACGCCAGTTTCGGTGGAGCCATCCTTGAAATACCACCCTGAAGTGCTTGACGTTCTAACCTCGGCCCGTAATCCGGGTCAGGGACCGTGTATGGTGGGTAGTTTGACTGGGGCGGTCTCCTCCCAAAGAGTAACGGAGGAGCACGAAGGTACGCTCAGCGCGGTCGGACATCGCGCACTGTGTGCAAAGGCATAAGCGTGCTTGACTGCAAGATCGACGGATCAAGCAGGTACGAAAGTAGGTCTTAGTGATCCGGTGGTTCTGTATGGAAGGGCCATCGCTCAACGGATAAAAGGTACTCCGGGGATAACAGGCTGATACCGCCCAAGAGTTCATATCGACGGCGGTGTTTGGCACCTCGATGTCGGCTCATCACATCCTGGGGCTGTAGCCGGTCCCAAGGGTATGGCTGTTCGCCATTTAAAGTGGTACGCGAGCTGGGTTCAGAACGTCGTGAGACAGTTCGGTCCCTATCTGTCGTGGGCGTTGGAGATTTGAGGGGGGCTGCTCCTAGTACGAGAGGACCGGAGTGGACGTTCCGCTGGTGTTCGGGTTGTCATGCCAATGGCATTGCCCGGTAGCTATGAACGGAAGCGATAACCGCTGAAAGCATCTAAGCGGGAAGCGCGCCCCAAGATGAGATCTCCCGAGAGTTCAACTCTCCTGTAGGCACCATTTAGACTAAGTGGTTGATAGGCGCGGTGTGGAAGTGCAGCAATGCATTGAGCTTACGCGTACTAATGAGCCGTGCGGCTTGACCATATAACCCCAAGTGGCCTTCACCACATGCCGGTTCCTGTAGAACCCGGACGCTTGTCACTCGTTTGCCAACTTATTGAAGCGGGCGCATCTTGCGCTGCTTCAACCCCTTCCCTGGCGGCCATAGCGCTGTGGTCCCACCCGATCCCATCCCGAACTCGGAAGTGAAACGCAGCCGCGCCGATGGTAGTGTGCATCTCGCATGCAAGAGTAGGTCACCGCCAGGGGCTTTATCCTTAAACGCCCTCACCGTTATCGGTGAGGGCGTTTG
>NZ_JADIKL010000020.1:0-15011 GCF_044904705.1 Dyella agri | reverse complement strand
CCCGAACTGTACATGGCCATCGGCATCTCCGGCGCCATCCAGCACCTCACCGGGATCAAGGACGCAGGTACCATCGTGGCGATCAACAAGGATGGCGAGGCGCCGATCTTCGAGGTGGCCGACATCGGCCTGGTGGGTGACTTGTTCAAGCTGATCCCGGAACTGGAGCAGGCACTGGGTTGAACCAGTCATGCCGTGAGCCTGACTGTTCCGTATCATCGGTACACCCTGCCCGGCCTGGCAACAACCAGCTTCGGCCTGATGGCTGCGCCACTGCTTCCGGGCACGCTCCAAGCGGACTACCGCACATCATCCTTACGGCGCCCTCACCCCGCAGGAATCCGGCACCATGCTGACGCCTGGCACCACACCACTTCGGGAATCGACGGCGCCAGCCCCGCAGCTGAGCATCGTCACGTCCGTCTACCGCTCCGAGCAGTTCATTCCCCGCTTCATCGACGAGATGGTCGCCGCCATCGGCGAAGCGGGCATCGAGCGTTACGAGCTGGTCTTCGTCAACGATGGCTCTCCCGATGAATCGCTGCAACACCTCATCCACGCGCGCGGTGCGAACGCCTCGATAAAGATTGTGGACCTGTCGCGCAACTTCGGCCATCACAAGGCGGTGATGGCGGGCCTGGCCCATGCCAGGGGCCACCTGCTGTTCATCATCGATTGCGACCTGGAGGTGCGTCCGGGCGTGCTACCGCATTTCCTGGAGACGCTCCGCGGAACCGGCGCAGATGTCGTCTATGGCATCCAGGCCAGGCGCAAGGGCGCATGGGTGGAACGTGTCGGCGGCGCGGTGTTCTGGCGCCTGTTCAATCGACTGAGCGACACCAAGGTTCCTGCCAACGTGCTCAGCGAGCGGCTGATGACGCGCCGCTATGTCGATGCGCTGCTGTCACTGGGCGATCGCAATGTCTTCCTCGGTGGCATGATGTACTGGTCGGGTTTCCGCCAGGTAGCGGTCGTCGTCGAGAAGACGCAACGGGAGAATGCCTCGACCTACTCCTTGCGCAAGCGATTCGCATTGCTGATGGAAGCGGTGACATCCTTCTCCACCGTACCGCTGAAGATGGTTCTCGCCGGCGGCCTCGGCATCACGCTGTGCGCCGGTGTCGCCGGCATCGCCCTGGTCATCCGGAAACTGCTCCACCCCGAGGCGGTACTGACCGGCTTCACTTCGCTGATGCTGGTCATCATCGGCATGTCGGGCATTATCATCACCGTGCTAGGCGTAATCGGTTTGTATATCTCGCGTATCTACACCCAGACGCAGAACCGCCCCTTGTTCATCGTTCGCGAATTTCACGATTGAGGCGCC
Organism: Dyella agri; assembly: GCF_044904705.1. Classification (NCBI taxonomy): domain Bacteria; kingdom Pseudomonadati; phylum Pseudomonadota; class Gammaproteobacteria; order Lysobacterales; family Rhodanobacteraceae; genus Dyella; species Dyella agri. The sequence continues at coordinate 13,684 of NZ_JADIKL010000020.1, read as the reverse complement.
GGATGCAAGAAGATCTCAACGCCTACCAGGGCGCTTATACCGAGCAATTTCCCTACCATCGGGATGAGGAGGCCTTGCTGGCCGCCTACGCGCGCAAGATCATCGAACGGCTGCAAGGTCAGCGAGGCTTGCGGGTGCTCAGTCTCGGCATCGGCGGACAGCGCGTCAGCCAAGCGATCCGCGATCGGCTCGACGTGACGGACTACCACATTCTCGAAGGGTCCGCGGACATCATTGCCCGCTACCGGGCCGAGACATCGCCACCGGCACATGTCTCGATCCATCACACCTATTTCGAGCAGGCGCATTTCGATCAGCCATTCGATGCCATCGAGATGGGATTCATGCTGGAACATGTCGACGATCCGGGACTGATCCTGCGCCGCTTTCGGGCCTTCCTGAAACCCACCGGCGTCCTGTTCGCGGCCGTACCCAACGCCCGTTCGCTGCACCGCCTGCTGGGCCACTCCGCCGGCCTCCTGACCGATCTGTATGCCTTGAGCCAGTACGACCGGGAGCTGGGCCACAAGCGATATTTCGACAACGCCTCGATCAGCCGCCTGGTGGAAGAATCCGGCTACGCCATCCTGGACAAGGTGGGGTTGGTGCTCAAGCCGCTGACCACGTCGCAACTGCAGCAGCTGTCGCTCGCTCCCGGCATCGAGGACGCGCTCATCAACGTCGGCTATGAGCTGCCTGACATCTGCAATGGCGTCTTGCTGACCGCGCGGCCTGCATGAAAACCGCGCTCGTCGTCAGCGCGGGCGGCTTCCAGGGACTGGGCATCGTTCGGGCCCTGCAACAACTGGATCGCACCAGGGTGCTGGTCTGCGACGTCCACGCCGAACACCTCGTGCGCTATGTCTGCGGGGAATGTTTCGTGGCCCCGCCGCTGGCGGATGAGCGCGCATTCGAGACGTTCCTGCTCGGCCTGGCGCGACATGAGCACGTGGACGCCATTTTTCCGGCGACCGCATATGAGCTACCCACGCTGGCGCGCCTCAGGAACCCGTTGGCCGACCTGGGCGCCACCGTGGCCGTGGCCGGCGAGGAACTGACCACGACGCTGCTGGACAAATTGCTTACCCAGCAATTTCTCGACGCCGCCGACTTGCCGGTACCAGAGCTGCTGGACCCGCTAGCCCACGACTATGCGCAACCCCTGTTCGGCAGGCCGCGCGAAGGCTGGGGCGGCCGTGGCACCGTGCTCCTGCGCAACCGCGAGGCGGCGCTTGTGCATCAGGCCGACTTCGCCACCCATGTGTGGTCGACGTGGTTACCTGCCTTCGAGGAGTACTCGGCCGACTTCGCGATCGATCCGCATGGCCACATCTCGCCGATCGTGCTGCGCCAGCGGTTGCGGACATCGGGTGGCTTCGCCGTCATCTCCATATCGGTGCGCGACCCGCTCATCGTCACGCTCGCTCAACGGACAGCAGCAGCCATCGCCGCAGCAGGCGGCTGCGGTATCTACAACACCCAGATAATTGCGCCACCGGATGGCAGCGCCATCGTTTCCGACGTCAACCCGCGCACCGGAACGTCCGCCACGCATGCACTCGCCGAGGGCATCAACCTGCCGGGATTCTTCCTGGGAACCGGCGCAACCACGCCGGTTCCAGACCTGCCCACACGCAGGGCGGTCAAGACCATCCGCGTGCTCGATGACATCGTCGTACCGCAACTGCATCCCACCCCCCGGGGCATCGTCTTCGACCTGGATGACACCCTGGTCAAGCACAAGGAGTGGATGCTCGAAAAGCTGCAACTCATCTATCCGGAGGTCTTTTCCTCGCGTGTTGACCGGTCCGACTTCCTGCTGTGCGCGGCGCAATTGATCGATGAGGGCGAGCGCGCGTTCCTGATCGATCGGCTACTTGCGATGCTGGCGCTGCCGGAAAGCCTGCGTACAGCGGCGGTGGATGCGTACCGGGCGGCAGTCGTTGCTTCGACGCCCCTGTTCAGCGACGTCGAGGCGACGCTCAAGACCCTGAAGGCCGCCGGCCTGCCTCTGGCCATCCTCACCGACAATCCCCCAGAGACACAGCGCGTCAAGATACGCCAGGCCCAGGCACTCGGCAGCATCGACGCCGTGGTCTACAGCCGCGAGCATGGCGGTGAGAAGCCCGCTCCCGCCGCGTTCCTGCAGGCAGCGCACGCACTGGGCATAGACCCGGCGCAGCTGGTGATGGTCGGCGACAACTACTTCCGCGATGGCGTTGGCGCGATTCGCGCGGGCTACATGCATGCCCTGATCATCCGCAGGAACGGCACGTTCCTGAGTTCCAACGAGGCCCTTGCGGCGACCGTCCCCGACGCGATCAGCCGCCGCATCGACGTCCTCGACAGCCTGCTTTCGGTCCGCCATGCCTGCCTGAGCCCATGAACGGACACAAGGTCGCGATCATCCAGTCGTCGTATATCCCGTGGAAGGGGTATTTCGACATCATCCACGACGTGGACGAGTTCATCTTTTTCGATGATGTGCAGTTCACCTCGCGCGATTGGCGCAGCAGGAACCGCATCAAGGCTGCGGGCGGTGCCCATTGGCTGACCGTTCCCGCAGGCGCAAACCGCAACCGCCTCATCTGCGAGGTAGCGCTGGACGATCCCGCCTGGCAAGAGAAGCACTGGAAAACCCTTTGCCACAACTATTCCCGCGCACCGTTCTTCCGGCAATACACCCCCTTCTTCGAAGAGCTGTATCTCGGGCAGACATGGGTGAATCTCTCGGAGATGAATCAGTCGATGACGCAGCGCATTGCCCGTGAACTGCTTGGTATCCGCACCGTTTTCACCGACTCGCGCAGTTACGCGGCGCAAGGCGCGAAACTCGAACGTATCATCGACCTGCTACGGCTCAGCGGCGCCACCAGCTATCTGTCGGGTCCGCTGGCCGCCGACTACCTGGAACCGTCGAAATTCGCGGCATTGGGCATCGACCTGCGACTCAAGGACTATTCGGATTACCCCGAATACCCGCAGCTTTACCCGCCGTTCGAACATACCGTGAGCGTGCTCGACCTGATTTTCAACACCGGTCCGCAAGCGCCTGAATACATCTGGGGTCACCGATGCGGCACCACGAACAACGACCGCTCCCCTCCGGCACAAACACCATCGTATCCGTGACCCCCTGGCCGTCCCACCACGCGTCCATCCGCCGAGCGCCCGCATGACCATTCCATTCAACCGCCCTTATCTGGTCGGCCGCGAACTCGACAACATCACCCAAGCGCACGCCATGGGCCAGCTCTCCGGCGACGGCTCGTTCACGCGCGCCTGTCACGCCTGGCTGGAGCGGCGCACCGGGACATACAAGGCACTGCTCACCCATTCCTGCACCGCGGCGCTGGAGATGGCGGCCATCCTGCTCGACTTGCAGCCGGGCGACGAAGTGATCATGCCTTCTTTCACCTTCGTCTCGACGGCCAATGCCTTCGTGCTACGGGGCGCCGTGCCGGTATTCGTGGACATCCGGCCCGATACGTTGAATATCGACGAGGCACTGATCGAACAGGCGATCACCCCCCGCACACGCGCCATCTGCGTGGTGCATTACGCCGGCGTCGCCTGCGAAATGGACACCATCATGGCGATCGCGGCGCGCCACGGCTTGCGCGTGGTCGAGGACGCCGCACAAGCATTACTGTCGCAGTACAAGGGACGTCAGCTCGGCAGCGTCGGCGACCTTGCGGCGTTGAGTTTCCACGAAACCAAAAACGTGATCTCGGGCGAGGGAGGCGCGCTGCTGATCAACGACCCGGCCCTGGTCGAGCGCGCGGAGGTCATCCGCGAAAAAGGCACCAATCGCAGCCGCTTCTTCCGCGGCCAGGTCGACAAGTACACCTGGGTCGACCTCGGCTCGTCCTACCTGCCCAGCGAACTGATCGCGGCCTTTCTGGCTGCCCAGCTGGAGGAAGCCGACCACATCACCAGCCGCCGACTGGCAATCTGGGATCGTTACCATGCGTGGGCGGCTCCGCTGGAAGCGGCCGGCCTGCTGCGCCGTCCGGTCATCCCCGCAGAATGCACGCACAACGCGCACATGTATTTCCTGCTGCTGCACGGACTGGAAGCACGCACGCATTTCATCGAGGCGATGAAGGCTGCCGGCATCGGCACGGTTTTCCACTACATTCCGCTGCACAGTTCGCCCGCCGGCCAGCGCTATGGGCGCACGTCCGGAACGCTGGCGCACACCGACGCCACCAGTGACGGTCTGGTGCGCCTGCCGCTGTGGATCGGACTGGAAAGCCTGCAGGAACACGTCATGCAAACCGCGCAGCGCGTGCTGGAACAAGCCTGAGACGCATGTACGCCCTGCCCCTCACTCCGGCAGCTGCCGTCGCCGATCAACGATGGACATCGTTGCGTTCCGCCGACCGCCGCAATGACCTCCCATGCATGTGCTGATCCGCCGCCGCTGGCGTCACCTGCTGGTGCTGCTGATCGCTGCCATCTGCGTGGCGGCAACCATCCGGCTGTTCGATTGGCAGATGGTGGCGCATGCGTTGGCGCGTCTGCGCCCGGGCCTGCTGCTGGCAGGCGCACTGCCCCTGCTGCTCGCGGCCTTCGCGGTACGCGGCCTGCGTTGGCTGCTCGTGCTGGGGATCGAACCCGACCGCCGTCGTTTCTGGCAGTCACTGTGCGCCAACGGCGCTGCTTCGGGGCTGGCCTCGCTCACCCCGTTCCAGCTGGGTGAGGTCATCAAGATCCGCTTGATTCCCGACCATCATGCCAGCGCTTGGCGACTGGGCGTTTCCGCCTTCTTCGTCGAACGGGTACTCGATCTCGGTGGGGTGTTGGGCCTGGGCCTGTGCGGCGTCGCCTGGCACTTCGGGCTGGCGTGGCTGGCCCCGTTGGCGCTGCTTCTTCCGCTGCCGGCGGGGTTGCTGCTAAGCGTCCTGGCCCTCCATCTGCACCGTCTGCCACTCCGGCTTCAGCCCTATGCGGAAGTGTTGCGGTACCGCGAACGGATCGTTCGTGCCAGCCTGCTGACGGTGATCATCTGGTTGCTCTATGCCGGTCTCTGGTGGTTCGCGGTGCTGGCCATCAACGTGCACGTGGATTTCAGCGAGGTCTGCCTGCTGCTGGGTGGCGTCATGCTGGCCGTGGTCGCCAGCATGACACCCGGCGGCCTTGGCGTGTCGGAACTCGGCAGCCGCGGCATCATGCTCTGGCTTGGAGCTTCCGTCGCCGATGCAGAGGCCGTCGCCATTGGGCTGCGCCTGCTCACGCCCTTGACCGCACTGGCCGGGGCCGCCTGCCTGCTCCTTCTGCTGCAGCATCCACGCAGCGGACAAAAGTAGGCGCAGGAACGACGTGCCCTAGTCTATCGACGGCTTCGGGATGTAGACCTTCAGCTCGGGCAGCTCACGGGGTGATTCGACCTGCCTGTAGTGCGTCTGCAGATAGCTCCATATGAGCGGGTGGGTATCTGCGTAACGCAGATCTTCGCGCCCGTCGACCCCGATGTCATAGATGAGTACAAGCGCGGGACGAGCCTGTTGCAGCCGGCCGATTTCCTGCATCTGGAAATGGTCGCTGCGTGGAAACAGCGGGTAGATTTCCTGTACCGGTGACCTGATCCCCAGCAACACGTACGCTCCCGGCCAGACCGGTGCCGCAAGCAGCGTGCCACCGCTCGGGACGTAACGATGCGACAAGCCCTCGACGACTTCGAGCGGGACCGCCGCAGTGTCACTCATGCGCAATGCGTCACCCTGTACGTCGACGACGCGCCAGTCGGATTGCGTCCGCGCCTGGTACCAGGGATGCAGCGGCAGCGCGATCAACAGCGAAGCCACCGCCAACAGTGGAAGCCCCAGCCAGCGAAGCAACACTCGGCCCAGGCCGCGCGTGGGAAGAATCAGCACGCCGATCAGGAGCGGAAATATCGCCTGGGCGAGATGAGAAACGTCCGCCCGCGAGAACGCCACGTTGAGGTAGGGAATCGCGGTGGCAACACAGGCCGCAAACTCCGGGTGGACGATCCTGCGATAGCGGCGCAGGCGATGCGCGATGACCGCTGCACCAACCACGCAAAAAAGCGGGAGCAGCAGAAACATGCCGCCCGTCACCCAACGCGCAAGCAACGCCTGCGTCAGCGCGCCATCGCCAGGCACCGTCCACGGCCAAGGCACCGGCAAGGGGAGGTTGGTGCCCCGGTACTCGAACAGGAGGAAATGGATGCTCTCCCAGAACATGGCCGCAAACTGGTGGTCCAGCACCAGCCCCAGCAGGATCGGGGAAAAGCCAATGGCTACCCCGGCCAGCCACGCCGGAACGCAACGACGCCATGCAGGAGAATCCGCGCTCAGCATCAACGCAGGCGTGGCGAGCAAGCATGCAACCACGCCATAGAATCCATGATTGCGCCCGAACACCGCTGCCAGACCAATCACCACACCATGCACCAGGAAGCGCACAGGCGATGGACGAGCCAGCACCCGCGCCAGACTGGCGACCAGGATGATCGAGATGGCCGCGTCGTAACCCTTCCACCACGGCACCATCCACAGCAGACACAACACCACCGCCACGGCGCACAGGCCCAGGCGCATCAGTCCATTACCAGTCGATCCGCGCAATACGAGCCAGACGGCTGCAACGACACCCAGTGTGGAGAACAACTCCGTCGCCGCACGCACGGCGACGGTGCCGTGTCCATGGAACAACCACAGCGCGCCGGCGGCCCAGTAGTAGCGGCCGGGATCGTAGGACACGAAATCGCGGATCGGCACTTCGCCATGCAGCACGCGCTGCACGCCGTACCAGAGGTAACCCTCGTCCCACAGATTGAAGCCGAGATGCGCTTCCAGCAGGAATCTCGCCAGAGAAGCGGCAACAGCCAACAGCATGGCCGCACAGATGATACGGCGATCCAACCGCTGCGACATGTCGTCTGAGAAGTGCCTGGACGGCGTCATCATGCCGAAACCCCGGATCGCCCGCGACATAGCCGTCGCATCATGGCGCATGCCCTTCGGCTTCGGCAGGCCGGCGCGGCAGGAACCGATGCGGGCCTTTCGCGACCGGGCAGGCCGGCACGGGTGGGCCAGCCGGCGATGTCGAAGTTGTCCTTGACCGCCACCGGGATGCCGTCGAGCCGGCCGATCACGCCATCGCGGCGGCGGTGCTCGGCGGTACGCGCCTGCTCCCGCAACAGGCCGGGACTCAGGCCTACGTAGGCGTTGAGTTGCGGATTAATGCGCTCGATCGCCTCCTGGGTCGCCTCGGCCAGCGCCTGCGGATGGGTGCGGCCGATCGCCATCCAGTGCAGCAGCTGGCACACGGTCGCACGGCGCAGGTCCAGGTCGGTGATCGGCGGCAGCGAACTCATGGCATTCCTTAGATGTGCGCTCATCCATGAACGCGAAGATCAAGAAGCGGCCATTCCTGGCCGCACTCTTCAATGGGCGTGGGCGGATTATCGCCATCACCCGTGAAGCCCGCGCAGGCCCGGAGCGTCGGGTTTGCCGCGCAGCACGCGAAATCGGACAATAGCGCATTCGACGGGTCGCGCCGGCCAGCGCCGCGACCGTCTGCATCGGCCTGCCGGAGTCCGCCATGAGCGAACGCGAAACCATGGAATACGACGTCGTCGTGGTCGGCGCCGGCCCGGCCGGGCTGTCGTTCGCGATACGGCTGAAGCAACTGCAGCCCGACACCACGGTGTGCGTGATCGAGAAGGCCTCGATCATCGGCGCACAGATCCTCTCCGGCGCGGTGATCGAACCCGGCCCGCTGGATGCCCTGCTACCTGGGTGGCGCGACGCCCCGCCACCGATCTGCGTGCCGGCGACCGAGGACGAGTTCTGGCTGCTCACGAAGACCGGTGGCCGCAAGCTGCCAGTGCCGCCGGGCATGCACAACCGCGGCAACTTCATCGTCTCGCTGGGCGCGCTGTGCGCCTGGCTGGCACCGCAGGCCGAGGCGCTGGGCGTGGACGTGTTCCCCGGCTTCGCCGCCGCCGACACCGTATTCAACGACGACGGCTCGGTCGCCGGCGTGCGCATCGGCGACATGGGCGTGGCGAAGGACGGCTCGCACAAACCCGGCTACACCCAGGGCATCGACATCAAGGCCAAGGTCACCGTGCTGGCCGAAGGCGCGCGCGGCAGCCTCACCAAGCAGCTGATCAAGCGCTTCAAGCTGGACCAGGGCAGCGACCCGCAGTCTTACTCCATCGGCATCAAAGAGCTGTGGCAGGTGCCCGCCGGCCGCGTCGTGCCCGGCAAGATCGTACACAGCTTCGGCTGGCCTGCCGACAACCACACCTACGGCGGCAGCTTCCTCTATCACCTGGACAAGGACCGCATCGCGCTGGGTTATGTCAGCGGGCTGGACTACAGCGATCCGGACTACCAGCCGTGGGAAGCCTTCCAGCAATGGAAGAACCATCCGCATGTGAAGGGGCTGCTGGAAGGCGGCAGCATCCTCTCCGCCGGCGCGCGCGCCATCGTCACCGGCGGCTGGCAGTCGCTGCCGAAGTGCGAGATGCCTGGTGCGTTGTTGATTGGCGACACTGCTGGCCTGCTCAATGTGCCCAAAATCAAGGGCACCCACCAGGCGATCCGCAGCGGCATGCTCGCCGCCGAACATCTCGCCGCCGGCGAGCTCCAGCCCACCGGCTTCGATGCGAAGTTGCGCGGCTCCGAAGCGATGGCCGAGCTGAAGAAGGTGCGCAACATCAAGCCCGCCTTCAAGAAGGGCTTGTGGTTCGGCATGCTCAACGCCGCCTGGGAAACCATCACCGGCGGCCGCTCGCCGTGGACGCTGAAGAACAAGGCCGACTGGTCCAGCCTGCACAAGCTGGGACAGCAAGAGGAGCCAAAGCGCGACTACGTGCAACGCGATCTGGCCCCACGCGACCGCCTCGCCAGCGTCTACTTCGCCGCCACCGAGCACGACGAGGACCAGCCGATCCACCTGCAGGTAGCCGACACGAACGTCTGCGTGAGCAAGTGCGCCGAGGAATACGGCAACCCCTGCACTCGCTTCTGCCCGGCCAACGTCTACGAGATCGTGCAGGACGAAGCGGGCAGGCGCCTGCAGATCAACGCCGCCAACTGCGTGCACTGCAAGACCTGCGACATCAAGGACCCGTACCAGATCATCAACTGGGTCACGCCGGAAGGCGGTTCGGGGCCGAATTACCAGAACCTGTGAGGGTGCTCCGCTGAGTGGCAAGCTGTCATGGCGTTTGAAGCGCTTGAGCTATCTCGCGCAGCGTACCCGCGCCAGCCTGGCGCTGCGCGGCTGGCGTGGCACGCTGGCACGCATGCGACAGGAATTCCAGTCGCGTCCCGAGCACGACGACACCCTTGAACTTCTGCCGCTGGATGAGTCGTTCGCGCCGTTCGCGCTGCCGGCATCGGACACGCCTCGCGTATCCATCGTGATACCGGTGCACGGCAAACTGGCCCATACCCTGGCCTGCCTGCGTTCGCTGGCGAAGCACGGCGCGCAGGCTCCGTTCGAAATCATCGTGGTAGACGACGCTTCCCCTGACGGCAGTCCCGACACCCTAGCGCAAATCGATGGTCTGCGCCTGCTGCGCAACGCGGAGAATCTCGGCTTCGTGGGCAGCTGCAACGCCGGTGCGGCGGCTACGCATGGCGAGTTCCTGCTCTTCCTCAACAACGACACCCAGGTGACACCCGGCTGGCTGGATGCGCTGCTGCGCTGCTTCGGCGAACGCGCCGACTGTGGCATCGCCGGCAGCCGGCTGGTCTATCCCGACGGCCGCCTGCAGGAAGCGGGTGGACTGGTGTTTGCCGACGGCAGTTGCTGGAACACGGGCCGCTTCGAGCCACGTGAAACGGCCGCCTATCGCTACCGTCGCGAAACCGATTACGTCTCTGGCGCGTCGCTGATGATCCGGCGCGACGTCTTTCAGCGCATCGGAGGCTTCGACACGCGCTACGCGCCGGCCTACTACGAGGACGCCGATCTCGCCTTTGCGGTGCGCAAGCTAGGCATGCGTGTGTACTACGAGCCCGCCAGCACTGTGATCCACTGCGAAGGCATCAGCGCCGGCACCGATCTCGACGCTGGCATGAAGCGCTACCAGCGCCCCAATCAGGCGAAATTCGTCGACAAGTGGAAGGTCGAGTTGGCCACCCAGCCGCCATTCGGCACGCCGCTGGAACGCGCCGTCCGCTGGCATCGGCGCGGCCGGGTGCTGGTGGTCGACGCCACGACACCCGACCCCAACCGCGACTCCGGTTCGTTGCGCCTCACCGCGATCCTGCGCATTCTCGACGAACAGGGCTGGAGCGTAGCCTTCTGTCCCGACGACGGCCGTGCCACCCCGAACGAAATCGTTGCGCTGGGTGCACTGGGCTGCGAAGTACTATGTCAGCCGGAAACCGTCGACCTGCCCGATTGGCTTCGCGGCCATGGCAGCGAACTCCACGCAGTAATGCTGTGCCGCCACACGGTAGCTGGCCAGTACGCAGCACTGGTGCGGCGCCATGCGCCGCAGGCAAGGCTGCTGTTCGATACGGTGGACCTGCACTTCCTGAGAGAGCAGCGCGCTGCCGAACTGAGCGACAAGCTCGCAATGAAGCGGCAGGCAGAAAGCTCGCGCCGCAGCGAGTTGGCGTTGATCGAACAGGTCGACATCAGCTTCGTGGTGAGTCCGCACGAGCAGGCTTTGTTGAAAGAGGTGCTACCGAGCGCCCGGGTAGAACTGCTCTCCAATATCCACGACGTGCACGGCTGCCGTCGCCCGTACGCCGAGCGCCGCGATCTGGTTTTCATTGGCGGCTTCGGCCATCCGCCCAACAGCGATGCAGTGCGCTGGATTGCAGCGGAGATTCTGCCGCGCATACGCCAGTCCCTGCCCGATCTGCGCTTGCATGTGCTGGGCGACGTGCCTGTGGCGGCGCGGTGTGAACTCACCGCGCCCGGTCTCGAATTCCACGGTCGCGTGGCTGATCTGGCCCCCTGGCTGGACGGCTGTCTCGCCTCACTGGCACCACTGCGCTTCGGGGCCGGCGTGAAGGGCAAGATCAACATGGCGATGAGCTACGGCCTTCCAGTTATCGCCACGTCCATCGCCGTGGAAGGCATGCAATTGGAAAATAGCCGCAACGTATTGGTAGCTGACGACGCGGATGGCTTTGCCGCCTCGGTACAGGCGCTGGCACTGGATGCCCCGCTGTGGGAGCGTCTCTCCGCTGGCGGCTTGGACAACGTACGTCGCCACTTTTCCCCGAAAGTCGCTGCACACACGTTGTTCATGGCCTTGTCTGACTGACCATAATTACCGGTACCGACTTCGATCCCCATTTTCATGCCGCTACCCGAGCCCGTCCGCCGCTGTCTGTTTCTGGCTTTGCGCACTGGTTTCCGAGTGCTGCCCCTGAGCACCGCCGCCCGCGACCGCCTGCGCCAGCGCTTCTTGGAACGACATGCCGGACTGGTGCCAACTGGGCCACGTGGCCGAGCTCCCGCAGGAGCCCGGCCGCGACGACCGACGCTGTACGAAGGCGAGCGCGCAATCGGCTATCGCGAAGCATGCAAAGCGCCCTTGCCTGATCCGCTGCCGGCCACCCTGGTCGCCTTTTACCTGCCGCAGTTTCATCCAATCCCGGAGAACGATGCCTGGTGGGGCGAGGGTTTCACCGAATGGCGTAACGTGGCGCGCGCACTGCCGCAGTTCGAAGGCCACATGCAACCACGCCTGCCAGGTGCGCTCGGCTTCTACGATCTGCGTTTGCCGGAGGTGATGCGCCGGCAGATGCTACTGGCACGCGAATACGGTATAGGCGCCTTCTGCAGTTACTTCTACTGGTTCGCCGGACAGACCCTGTTGGAGCAGCCGCTGCGCCAGTGGCTGGAAGACCCTTCGCTGGACCTTCCGCTATGCCTGTGCTGGGCGAACGAAAACTGGTCGCGTCGCTGGGACGGCCGCGCCGATCAGGTGCTGATCGCCCAGCGGCATTCACCGGAAGACGATCTCGCCTTCATTGCCCACGTTGCACCCTACCTGCGCGATCCGCGTTACCTGCGCGTCAATGGCCGCCCTTTGCTGCTGGTATATCGCCCTGGACTGCTGCCCACCCCCTCTGCCACCACCATACGCTGGCGCGAATGGTGTGCAGCACACGGCATTGGCGAGATTCATCTCGCTTACGTGCAGAGTTTCGACAACGTGGATCCCCGGGACATCGGCTTCGACAGCGCGGTGGCGTTCCCTCCAAACAACACCAGCCAACACCCCATCACGGCACAACAACGGCTGCTCAACCCAGAATTCAGCGGCGATGTACTGGATTGGCGCGAACTCGCTCGCGAGGTAATGGCACGACGTGAGCCGGGATACCCTCTGCACCCTGGCGTCAATCCTGGATGGGACAACGAACCCCGCCGCAGTGGTGCCGGCCGCACTTACACCCATGCCTCGCCGCGGGGTTACCAAGATTGGCTGCGTCACGCCATTGCCTCCGCGCGGCAGCGCGAACCAGAGACTGAGGCACCGCTGGTCTTCATCAACGCCTGGAACGAATGGGCCGAAGGTGCGGTACTGGAACCCGATGCCCGGCTTGGCCACGCTTGGCTGCAAGCGACGCGTTCCGCCCTGTGCAGACCGGTGCAAACCGACACACGCCCCTGTGCAGTCATCCACGTCCAGCAGCCCGAAGTACTCGGCGATCTGCTTGACGCTCTGCGCGCCAGCACTCTGGACTGGCGGCTTGTGGTGACCACCTCGGCAGAATGCGAGGCGGCCACACGCACGGTACTGGACAGACACGGACAGCGCTACGAGTTGGAAACCATGGAGAATCGCGGCCGAGATATCCTTCCGTTCCTGCGTGTCGGCGACCGCTTGCTCGATGAAGGCGTGCAGCTCGTATTGAAATTGCATACCGAATGCCCCGCCCATCTGGAAAACGGCGATATCTGGCGCCGCCAATTGGTGGAACGCCTGCTCGCACCGGAGCGTGCACCGCACTTCGTCACCACCTTCGACGAAGACCCTTCGTTGGGACTGATCGTCGCGGATGACCACATCCAATCGCTCGCCCACTGTATGGGCGCCAATCGGGAAACACTGGACTACCTCATCGCACGACTGGGCCTTGATGCCCATCACGCCGGTGAAAACGCGGAGCCCATCGCTGGCGGCATGTTCTGGGGGCGATTGAGCGCCCTGCGCCCGATACTCGACGCCCAGCTGACCGGGCGGGAATTCGAAGCCGATACCGGCCAGACCGGCGGAACGCTGGCACACGCCATCGAGCATTTATTCGCCCCTGCATCATGCTATGCGGGCTTCCATGTGAAAGACGCCGCGACACTCTCCAGTCGCTCGGCGCCACGCCCCCGCCTGACATAACCCGCCTCGAGTTTGGAGCCTGCAGACGCGCCACCCAAACCATACCCGACCGCATGGCAGGCGGCTTCAGATTAGAATCGACGCCTTTGCGCTCTACCGGCGCCAAGCAACTCGAAGGAACCGCTGATGAAGATTCTGGTCGGCTACAAGCGCGTTGTGGACTACAACGTGCGCATCCAGGTCAAGCCCGACAGCAGTGGCGTGGTGACCGATGGCGTGAAGCTCTCCGCCAATCCGTTCGACGACATCGCGCTGGAAGAAGCCCTGCGCCTCCGCGAGAAAGGCCTGGCCGAAGAAGTGGTGGTGGTGGGCATCGGCCCTGCCGACCTCACT